>JAFAFW010000037.1 GCA_023423275.1 Pseudomonadota bacterium | reverse complement strand
CTGCAGTTGCGGGACTTCTGAGTGTCGACCTCGCGCGTTGCCCCAGCCACGACACAGACATGGGAGATATGGAAATCACGTTCCTGAGGCGGCTCAGTTGAATCCGGTGCCGGACGACGCAGGCCGGAAGGATACCATCTTGCTCTCTGCCTGGGCACGCAGGAGTGGGGGGAGGATCTGCCGGAACTGGAGAAGCCCGTTGCGTACGTAACGGGCAAATGGCGATCCCGGCAGGACTCGAACCTGCGACCCTCTGCTTAGAAGGCAGATGCTCTATCCGGCTGAGCTACGGGATCCGATTGTAAATCAAATGCTTAGCTTTTGCGTCAGTTGCGCCTGCTTGGTCTCCTCATTACAGGCCAATCCGTGGTGAGGGTCAAGCTTGCACTTTGCACTGCGAACTCAGCAGGCCGTGACCGTATAACCTATTTATGGGACAGAGAGCTATTGCGGCCACAAGGGGCAGAGTCCTCGAAACTTATTGCCAGCAGTATGACGAGAGTGGGTGGGGGCTGGCCTGATACGCCAGCACGGTAGCCTCTCGACCCGCGCACCATAAACGGAACTCCCGCATGTGCCTGCGGGAGTTCCAAGAGGTCTGGTCGTCGTTGGGTCGAAACGGAGTCAAGCTTTCGAGGCCTCGACAGCCAATGTGCGTTGATCGGAGCGCGCGTTGAAATCGATACCCTTGCGAACGGCCCATACGCTATCCGGCATGACAAGCGGAATGACGCCCACGTCCGCAGAGGCAATTTCCACGACTTTTATGAGGATCTGTTCGCGCTTGTCCGGATCGATCTCGACGGCGGCCTTCGTGAGCAAGTCATCGAGTTCCGGATTGCTGTACCGGCCGCGATTATAGAGACCGGTGCCGCGCTCCTTGTTGTTGGTCGCGATGTTGGATGTGGCCATATAGGCTGCGTCGAACGAAACACTGGTCCAGCCGACGAACCCGACGGCAAACTCCTGCGCCTGGGATTTCGAGGCGTAGACGTTCCACGGCAGGGCCTCGACGGATGTCTTCACGCCCGCCTGAGTCCACATCTGCGCGATGGCTTGGCAGATGCGGGCGTCATTCAGGTAGCGATCGCTCGGCGTATGGATTGTGATCTGGAAGCCTTCCGGATATCCAGCCTCGGCGAGCATTTTTTTGGCGGCTTCGCGGTCGTATTTCGGCACTTCGACGCTTGGTGCGTAGGAGTAGCTGCCGGGCAATAGCCATTGGCCCGTCGGCTTCGCCTTCTTCAGCATGATGCGGTCTGCGATCGCCTGGCGATTGATGGCAATCGAGAGAGCCTTGCGTACCCGTACGTCGCGGAGCGGGTTTTTGGGCAGCGGCTTGCCATTCTTGTCAAAGACGAACGGCGTCTCGCCCTCGCGAGAGTAATCGGTGTAAAGATAATACACCTGAATACCGGGCGCGGTCTTGATCTCGACATCGGGGCTCCCCTCAAGCCGCGGCAGATCATTTTCCGAGGGGCTTTCGATGATATCAACGTCCTTCGACAGGATCGCCACCGTGCGGCTCGGCGCGTTGGTGATGATCTTGATCGTTACCTCTTTCCAGTCCGGTTTGGTGCCCCACCAGGCATCATTGCGCGTGAACGAAACGCGGTCGCCGGGGACATAGCTGCCGTATTTGTAAGGACCTGTGCCGATGGCTGCCTTGCCGGAATTATAGTCTTCCGTGGTCGACCCGATCCCGTACTTGCGCGAGGTGATGTTGACGTTCGACAGATCGCGCGGGATCGTCGGACTCGGGACATCGGTGTCGACCACCAGAGTCAGCGCATCGGGAGTTTCCACCTTGGTGATGGGACGCAGGAAGCCCGAATAGCCGCCGGCACCCTTCGGCATGTTGCGGATGCGCTCGATGGTGGCGACGACATCATCGGAGGTGAAGTCGGAACCATCGTGCCACTTGACGCCCGGCCGCAGTTTGAATTCCCATTGCGTCGGCGACACACTGCGCCAGCTCAAGGCCAAGCCGGGCTTCAATTGTCCGAACGGCTGGCGGTCAACCAGGCGGTCAAACATATGCATGGTGACCGTGTTGCTCGGAATGCCCACAAGCATGTGGGGATCGAGCGACTGAACGGCGCC
This sequence comes from Pseudomonadota bacterium, assembly GCA_023423275.1. Lineage (GTDB taxonomy): Bacteria > Pseudomonadota > Alphaproteobacteria > Rhizobiales > Hyphomicrobiaceae > ZC4RG25. The sequence continues at coordinate 160,981 of JAFAFW010000037.1, read as the reverse complement.
ACCGAGGCCGATCGTCAACGTATCGGAGCTCGCCGACTGTGCTATTGCCCAAGACGGAAAGAGCGCAGCAGTCGCGCCTCCCGCACCGTATGCCAGAAATTCTCGACGACGCATTGCAAACCTCTCCTATTGTGTGATGTGGACGGAGTTTTTTTATCCACCCCCAGATCAAGCCTGGAGGTGGATCACATCTGGATCTTCTGACCTCTAGTGTTGGGTTGCCGAGCCGTAGCGCTTGCCGACTTCAGCAACGGCTGCAGCGACCACCTCTTCGGTGAGCGGCGTCTTGCTCGCGTCACACTGCTTGCGCACCTCCGACAGCGCGATCCGACGCAAGCCGGGTGGCAGCGCCAGGACCTCGTTGGCGAGCGTGGTGCTGCAGGCAATCGACCACTTTTCTTCATAAGCCCGGCGCGCCGGGCCATGCTTGACGGAAAAGCCCTTCTCGTCGCTCTTCATCTGCTTGCGCAGGGCTGCCGTTTTCTGTTCGTCGACCGCGCGATCCGTGATCACCACGCCGTAGATTTCCGCGGCCACTTGCTCGGTCAGCATGTCGTCGAGCACGTCACGCAGGACGAGTTGAGGATCGCGCTCCGTCGGGTATCCGAAGCCGCCACCAGATGACGACACCATCCGCACCATGTCCTTGTGGTTCAGCGTCAGAACCTTGATGCGACCGATGTCCTCGATGCCGTCCTCGCGACGCACGGTCACTTCCGAATTGTAGCCGGGCAGGCCACCGAAGGCGCCCCACGGCTGGAAGTGGAAGCGATCCAGGCCGCGCACGGTGATTTTGGCTTCCGGGCCCCGGCACTCGATCTCGATGCATACGGAAGCGCCGCCGCGGTGCTTGCCGTGACCGAAGCGGCCAGGCAGCAGGCCGTGACTGCGAATGATGAGAGGTGTCTCCACCTCGACGTGCTCGATCGGCGTACTCTTGAGGTGGCCAATCATCGTGTCATTGGCATCCACGCCATCGAGTTTGATGCGGCCGCCCGAGCCGCCCGAGAACGGCTCGATCACGGCCACGCAGTTGCGGCCGCTGTTGGGGTCGACCCACGAGGAGCTGATGATACCGGCCTGGCCGGCGCCGCATGCCACGATGCCATCAGGTAGCGCCTGATTGATGCACCCCATCAGCGCATCATAGGTACGCATGACCGCGACGTAGCGATTGCCCATTGCCGCAGGGAACTCGGCATTCATGATCGTGCCGGAGGGCGCGAAGCCCTTTACGGGACGCATGAATCCACCGTTCAGCGGGATGTCCGGCTCCATGGTCTGGATGAAGTTGGTTAAGCCGAGACACAGGAACGGATGAGTCCGGCTGCCGGTCGAGAAGTTGAAGGCGCCATGGATCTGCGGAGAGCTGCCGGTGTAGTCGATCTCCGCCTGATCACCCTTGATGGTGAGTTTGCAATGGATGTGAACGGCTTCTTTCGCATCGTTGCCTTCGAGGTAGTCGGCGAACGTGTAGGTGCCGTCCTTCATGTTGGAGATAACGCGCCGGGCCTTCATCTCCGCATAGGCCATGACGTCACGGACACCGCGCTTGAAGGTATCCATGCCGACCTTGGCGCAGATCTCGTTGATACGGCGATCAAGCAGACGCATCGCGGCCATAAGCGCTTCAAGGTCGCCCCAGATCGCGTCGCTGATGCGTGAATTGTCCTTGATGACGTTGGCGAGGTCTTCGTTCAGGACGCCAGCCTTGACGAGTTTTGACGGCCGAATGCGGAACCCCTCCTGGAAGCACTCATAAAGATCAGGCGAGATGCTTCCGGGAACCGCGCCGCCGATGTCGGACGCGTGAATAAAGGCCCAGGCGAAGGCGGTCAGCTTGCCGTCGACGAAGATCGGACGCGCCATATGGATGTCCATCTGGTGCGTGACGAGGCCGCCGGTGCTGAATGGGCAGTTCGAGACGATCACATCGCCCGGTTCGAGTTCATCGAAGTTGAAGCCCTTCACCAGGCCAAACATCGTCTGGCCGCCGCCGGAGACCACGCCGGACAGCATCGGGAAGGCAAAGAAATAGCCGTCCAGATTGGCCACCGCGACCTGGAAGTCCTGCGTCTGCTTGACGAAGGTCGTGTGCGCGGTGCGCATCGCGACGGTGGAGGCTTCTTCGGCGATGGCCGAGAAACGGTTCTTCATGATCTCGGTCTGGATCGGATCCATGTCGAAAGTCGGTGCTGCGGTCATGTGGATTCAGCCTTTCACGAGTTCGAGGTCGCCCAGCTTGCCAAGAGAAGCGGTGTAAGCGGCAGGGACGAGGATCGTGGCAAGATCCTGTTGGATGATGGCGGGGCCTTGGGTCGACCAGCCCGGGGTGAGATCGCGCCAAGCGTAGATCGGCACGTCTTCGATCCATTCGCCGTCGATGCGGACTTTGCGGCGTTCGTCGGGCTCGACCGTCTTGCCGTCAACCGCCATTGGTGCTGCCGATGGCTTCGCTTGAACGCCATGCGTACGAACGCGGAGCGTGTCGAAGGCGACCGGAGCATGCACGTTTTCGTGGCCGAAAAGACGATCATGCTCGGCGTGGAAGGCGGCGAGCACGGCTTCCATGCCACCTTTGCCGTCAGCAAACATCGACGTGACATCGATCGTGATTGTGAAGGACTGCGCCGCGTAGCGCATATCCGCGAGATAGGACTGGTCGACTGACTTCACCTGCCCCTCGAGGCTTTGCTCTCCGATCCAGGCTTTGCCGTCTTCGGCCAGCTCCTTGTAGATCGCGGAGATCTCGTCAAAGTTCGGAGCGATGCCGTTGACGCTGCGCACGGCATCGTGAACCAGGTCGGACACGACGCCGCCGAATGCGCAGAACACCGAGGGAATGCGCGGGACGATCATCCGCGAGATGCCGACCTCATCCGCGAGGATAGGCCCGTGGACGCCGCCCGCGCCGCCGAAGATCATCAAAGTCAGGTCGGCTGCACCGACACCCAGACGCGCGAGGAACGGTGTGATCTTGGCAAGCATATTGGAGGTCGCGACGTTGATCGCGCTCTCGGCAACAGTGACGATGTCCATGCCGAGCTTGTCGGCGATTGGCTTGAACGCCTTTTCTGCAAGGGCCCGATCAAGTTTCATCTGACCGCCCAGAAGACCCTTGGGTGACAGGAAGTTCGTGATCAGATAGGCGTCCGACAGCGTCGGTTCCTTGCCGCCAAGGCCGTAGCAGGCCGGCCCAGGCTTCGAGCCCGCGCTGCGAGGCCCGACTTTCATGACATTGCCGTCGAGCCAGACGATCGAGCCGCCGCCCGCGCCCATGGCTTCGACAGCCGTGACCGGCATGATGATCGGGAAGTCGCCGACTTCGGCGTGTCCGGTGATCATCGGACGTCCGCCATCGATCAGCGAAACGTCGGTCGACGTACCGCCCATGTCGAACGTCAGGATCTGGTCGAGTTCCAGGAACGAGCCGAGTGTTTGCGCGGCCGTAACACCGGCGGCCGGCCCCGACAGAAGCGTATGGATCGGCAGGCGCCGCGCCTCTGTCGCCGACATCATGCCGCCGTTGGACTTCGTGATGTAGAGTTTCGCGTTCGGATACTTCTTGGCGAGAAAATCGTCGATCTGGCTAAGATAGCCTTCCATCAACGGTTTCACGTAGACGTTCAGCAGCGTCAGCATCGCCCGCTCATACTCGGACTGCTGCGGCCAAACCTCATGCGAGGCCATGATCTCGATGTTGGGGAAATGCTTGCGCGCCAGCTCCGCCGCACGCGCTTCGTGGACGGGATTGCGGTGCGAATGCAGGAAACAGATGCCGACTCCGGTGATGCCCTGGTTGGAAATCTTCTGCATCGCGGCCAGGAGTTCCTTCTCATCAAGAGGCGTGTCGACCGAGCCGTCAGCGAGAAGGCGCTCCTTGATATCGAATACGCTCTCGCGCGGCACCAATGGTGTCGTCCGGCGATTGAAGATGTCGACCGGTTTGTCGAGACGCAGGCGCGCGATGCGCAGGAGGTCGCGATAGCCCTGTGTTGTGATGAGGGCCACGTTCGACTGTGACCGCTCGATCACCGCGTTGGTGCTCACGGTCGTGCCGTGGATGACCAGAATCGGGCTTTTGGCATCGATCCCGTGCAGCTTCACGAGATCGTCGATGCCGGTCATGACCGCTTCAGCGAAGTTCGGTCGCGAGGTGGGCGCCTTGTGGCTGCCAATGGCAACGTACCCGTCACCTTCGTCCTTCCAGATGGCGAAGTCCGTAAATGTCCCGCCGATGTCCACGCCGATCCTGAACAAGTCCTTCACCTCATGTGGCTGATGTCCGCGTCCGCGCATTGCGGGCTTGACCTCAGGCTAGAAACAGGTTCCATAGTTGTCAACGTGTTGTCATATATGGGACATGCTGTGAGCTCGCTCGGGAACGCCCTGCAAATTCTGAATCTGCTGGATCGGCAAAACCCGGTTCTGCGGGTCGGGGAGGTCGGTCGAAGTTTGGACCTGCCGAAAAGCTCCGTTTCGCGGCTGCTAAAAACGATGGCCGAAAACGGTCTTCTCGCCCGCGAAGTGAATGGAATGGGCTATGTCGCAGGCCCACTCGCGCGCAAGCTGGGAGAATTGTCTCTGACGCGGCGCGGCTTGCTGGATCTCGTTGAAAACGCAGCCGAACGGCTCATCCAGGAATTCGGGTTCGTGTGCTACATCGGCATGATTGCCGATAGCCAACTTTTGATCATTCGCCGCCGCCATGGCAGTCATCCGGCGCTGCTGATGTGGGATGTCGGGCAGCGTGCTCCATTGCTGCAATCGGCCGGCGGATGGGTGCTTCTTTCGCGCCTTCCCGAGAGCGAGGCGCTGGATATCGTTGCCCTACACGGTGGAGATGGAGCACCATCACCGAATAGGCTGTCGCAGAAACTGGCGCGGGTGCGGCGGGAGGGCGGGTGCTTCGTTACGAATGCTGCAACACGTGGCGTGGCGACAGCAGCAACCGCCGTTTGCGATCCAAGCAGAAATGAGTTCCTGGCTATTTCCCTGGCTTATCCGATTGCCGATGTCGATGCGGAAATACGTTCGAGGATCTCCTTGCGCATTCGTGAGGAAGCGGCGGAAATCGGCAAGCAGCTCGGCGATGATTATTGGGCGGAATTTCATTTCGCGAACGTCGATATCGATCATGAAATTCGGGACATTTGACCGGAACAAAAGTGGCTTTGCCCGGCTACCGGATTTCATCCCAAGGACGGCCCTCCGCGATGACCTTGCGCAATCCGTCGCGCCAAGCCGGTGCAATTTCGAAACCAGAACATCGCTCTCGATTTTCGATTGGCTGGGTTTCGCACCAGTGCTCGGCGGTCAGGGGAGCATCGAGGATCCGGTCGTTGCCGCGGAGTAATCCGGAAGCGCGATCGGCCACTGCTTATCGCTGTCATGCCCGATCCTCGAAGCGGCAGGAACATGGGGCGTAGGCATCCTGCGATCATCTCGGGTATCGTATCAGGCTCCGAGTGATCTTTCACATGCAACAGGATGATCCGCGATGTCCACGCCCAGAACAAACGAGCAGGAGACCATCGAGGCCCGCATCGATTTGGCCGCTGCCTTCCGGATGGCCGAACGCCTCGACATGCACGAGGGGGTCTGCAACCATTTTTCCGTCATGCTGCCGGGGCGACGTTTCCTGATCAACCCGAAAGGTTTGCATTTTGCCCGCATGAGGGCCAGTTCCATCATTCTGATGGATGAGGAAGGCAAGACGCTCGAAGGCACGGGGCGCCCCCCGACCACCGGACACTCCATCCATACACGCGTCCACCTGCGGCACCCTCGTGCGAAGGTGGTGCTGCATCTGCATGCTCCATACTCAACGGCAATCACAGCCATCAAGGGCGGCCGCCTAGAAATGGTGCACCAGAATGCGGCCCGCTTCTACGGCGACATCGCCTACGACGACGATTTCGGCGGCGTCGCGGTTGATATTAACGAGGGTGATCGCATGGCCGAGGTGATGGGCGACAAGCGCATCCTGTTCCTTGCCAACCATGGAGTCGTCGTGGTGGGAGAAACCATCGCGCAGGCGTTCGATGATTTTTACTACCTTGAGCGTGCCGCGCAGGTGCAGGTGCTGGCCATGCAGACTGGACGCCCGCTCCATGTCATGTCCGATGAGATGGCGCAGATGACGCACGATCAGTTCGCCCGCTTCACGGTCAACGCCGATCTTCATTTCGATGCACTGAAGGCGATGCTGGACGAGGAAGATCCGAGCTACGCATCGTAACCCCGCGCGAATGGCGTAGGGCGGTCAGGCCGGGATGACCGCCAAGCCGTCGCGCTCAAGTCAGCTTGTGTTCATATCCGTGTGTTACTGATGCTGATGTGGCACAGGCTAGCCTTGGCTAAGCTGTAGGGAGTAGGGCCAGCGCTGTAAGGAGTTGATCTAACAGGCTTTTGCGAAGATGGTAGGCCGACGGGTGAGAAGGGGTGCGCCTATGACGCATTCATGGCGGCGGTCGACTGTGAATTGTCCGGCGGAGCGGCGCTGCCGCGCCTTGAGTTTGCCCGCGAGCGTCAATCGTCGTCACAGATAGTACCCCATGAAAGACACCTATGACGACCCGGTTGACGTCAGTCTCTCGCGCCCGCGAGAAACCCTGACCTTATTTTCGGAGAAGCGTGGCTGGCAGCTCGCGTTCGTTCTGATCGCGTTTGCATCGTTTGGACTTTACTGGCTCTCGGCCGTGATCCTCGAGGCACGTGATGCGACCACCCACTTCGGTGCTGATACCTGGTCGTACGCGGCGCTGACCGGGGGCGATGTCTGGGCTCGCGTTGCCGGGAACGAGTCCCTCAGCCGCCTGGCACGTTTCCATCCGACGACGATCGCATTGATCGCGACGTGGATGGCGTTGGTGAAGCCGTTGACGGCGTTACTCAGTCCTGCCGTGCTGCTGAAGGCTCTGTTTGCAGCGATCGGAGCCGTCGGCGTCTTCGCAGCGACGCTTGCGTTCTCACGGGTGATGTCGAAGAGCTACGCGGCCCTGTTCGGGATGATCTATGCTGCTTCGCTGGGGATCTGGTATTTCTCAAGCATCGAGGAATCGAAGATCATCACCGCCACGCTGGCGACGATCTACATCGCTGGTTATCTGAGATTGCGCGAGAACTGGTCCCCTAGTGGGGCCATTGGCTTGACGGTCATTTTGGCCATCGCGTGCCTCAATGAAATTGTTTCTGGCTTCCTCGTCATCATCCCGGCTGTCGATGCGTTGGTGCGGCGTGGTTGGGATCCGCGGAATCAAATCTGGATCGTCCTGCACGCCCTTGCTGCTCCAATGTCCCTTCTGGTCCTGGAGACGGTCTTCAGAGTCTGGTTCGCGGCGAGCGCCACGGATCATGAGGGCGCGTCGCACGTCGGCATGCTGCTTTACTATGTCACCCGAAATGCACACGGCTGGCCTGAACTCTACGCGTTTTTGAACAATTGGCTGTTCTTCAATATTTCTGCACCCACCCCCCGTGCCGATTATGGTGTTCCGCTCGGCGAATTCTACAGCGGCTATTTCGAGCCTTCGCTGCTGAACTATGTCCTTCTGCCCGCGACAGTCGTGCCTGCAATTGCCCTTGCCATCATCATTGCCGTGTGTGCGCGGACGCTATTTCGGGGTGATTGGCTGGGAACGGGCAATCGCGATAGCGACAAAGGCATTCTGCTCGGCTTGGTGGCTTACACGGTCGTGCGGGGGGCTTTCTTTTTCGTGTTCAATCCACCTGAACCGTTGCTGTTCAGTCCTGCGGTCACCCTGGCGCATCTCCTGATCATCGCGATTCCGTTTATGGCGTCGACGTTTCCTGCAAAGCGGCTTGTCCTGATTGCCTTGCTGCTTGGCTTGCTGATAGCCAACGGCAGTTTCATTCTCATTCCTGATCCCGACGAGATCGGCATGCGTGACGACCAGCAATTATGAGGATCGGACACACCTGGTGGTCACTGCTCCGGGAAATCGGCGCAAGCCTTCGTTTGCATCAATGGACGAAGAACGTTCTGGTGTTTGCGCCGGCAATGCTCGGGGGGCGCCTTGATGAAGCGCCGATTGTTGTCTCGACGCTGACGGCGTTCGTCGCGCTCGGTCTGGTCGCCTCGGCAACCTATCTCATCAACGATATTGTCGATGCTCCCGACGATCGCCGCCACTGGTCGAAGCGTGAGCGTCCCATTGCAGCCGGACGTCTGCCGGTTTCGACGGCTGCGATCGCGGCAACACTTGGATTGATCGCAGGATTTGGTATCGCGGCAAGCGTATCGTGGGTCGCCGTCGCTGTTCTGTTGGCGTACGTCGTGCTGACCTTGGCTTATTCGCTCGGTTTGAAGCGCATCCCGCTTGTCGACGGGTTGGTGCTTGCGATCCTGTTCAGCTTGCGTCTGGCTCTCGGCGTTGCGGCAGCCGACGTGCCGCCGTCGTCGTGGCTGTTCGTGTTCTCACTTTTCCTGTTCTCGTCGCTGACGTTTGCGAAGCGCTATACGGAACTTGTCCGGTCCGAGGTCGGCCGTGGCGAGGTTGTCGCCGGGCGTGGGTATCGCGCTGAAGACACGCCGCTGGTGCTGGCTGTCGGCGTGGCGGCGGGACTTGGGGCCGTCCTTATCATGGTGCTCTACATCATCGAGGATGCGTTCCGGCAGAGCTTCTACGGCAATACGCTGTTTCTGTGGGGCTTCCCGCCGCTGGTGTTCTTGATCGTCGGCCGCATCTGGTTGGTCACGGTCCGCGGCGAGATGAACGACGACCCCGTCAAATTTCTGCTGCGCGATCGGCCGTCGCAGGCCGCTCTGCTGATGCTGGCGGTCTGTTTCGCATTCGCATGGCTGGGCAAAGGACCGTAAGAAGCCTTTGGCGCGGCGGCACGGACGCTCAGGTCTATTCCACCGCAAAGCTCTTGGGATCCCAGTCCTGCTGGGGATACTGCGGGTCCATGGTTTCGAGGGTCTGGCGGACAATCGCGGCGACGGCCGCGTTCCGTGCCCACTTGCGGTCGGCCGGGATGACATGCCACGGCGCCCACGTCGTGGAGCATTTGTGCATCATCACCTCGTAGGCCTTCGTGTAGTCGTCCCACAGCTTGCGGTCTTCGAGATCGCCCGGATTGAACTTCCAGCGACTATGGGGCTTGTCGAGCCTATCCTGCAGCCGCTCGCGCTGCTCGTCTTTGGAGATGTGCAGCATGAATTTCAGGATGGTCGTTCCATTCTCGGCCAGCGTCTTTTCGAGCGCGTTGATCTGGCCATAGCGCTGGGCGATGGTTTCAGAGGGCGCCAGTTTGCGCACCCGGCCAACCAGAACATCCTCGTAGTGGGATCGATTGAAAATACCGATAAAGCCGCGACGGGGGCAGGCGATGTGCGCCCGCCACAGGAAATCGTGGGACAACTCCAATTCGGTTGGCTGCCGGAAAGCCGTCACCACGACTCCGATTGGACCGGTCTGGTTGAAGACATTGCGGATGGTGCCATCCTTGCCGGCGGTGTCCGTGCCCTGGAGCACAATAAGAAGGGAACGCTTTCGTTCCGCGTAAAGCTTGTCCTGGAGGTCGTTGATTGCGATTGCATCCTCCTGGGTCTGCTTTTCAGCCGCCTTGCGATCGGCAAAGGCCGATTTATCCGCAGCGTCGCGCCGGGCAAGATCAACCTTGTCGCCAGGTTTGATGAGAAACCTTGCTGCTAAATCCATGGTCGTTTCCGATTGTGAAGTGGGTGTGCAGACTGTCATGCGATCGCTCTGCCCGCAAGCTTTTGCATGACATCGAGCCGGTAGCCGCCTGGACGCCGGAAGCTCTTGCGAGAGAGCGGAGTGGTACGATAAGGCTTGTGAAAAGCATTTGGAAACGCCGGAACTGACCCAACAAGGAGCCCCTATGGCAAGACTGCGCATCTCCGTTGTGGGGCTCGGCATGGCCGTTGAACCTCACGCCAAAAGTCTGCTCGATCTCAAGGATCAGGTCGAGGTTCGTTGGGCAGCCTCGCCATCGCAGCAGCGCACAGAGCAATTCGCGAGCCGGTATCCATTTCCCGTGACGACCGACGTGACGCAGGCGATCGAGGATCCCGAGGTCGATGCCGTGATCCTGCTGACACCGCCGGGGACGCATCTCGACCTTGCCGAGCAGTCCATCAAAAACGGTAAGCATGTCCTGGTCGAAAAGCCGCTGGAATTCGATGTCCGGCGCGCAACCGCGATCGTGGAAGCGGCGGAGCGCGCTCAGCGGACGCTGGGCGTCGTGTTCCAGCATCGCTTCCGCAAATCGACACGACGGGCGGTCGCCCTGATTGCCGAGGGCCGACTCGGCACCATCGAAGCGGCGACGGCCAATATCCCATGGTGGCGTCCGCAGGATTACTACGATCAGCCCGGCCGGGGCACGATGGCGCGCGATGGTGGTGGCGTTCTCATTACACAGGCGATCCATACCCTGGACGTGTTTCGCTCTCTGGTGGGGGTCCGCGGGGTCGTTTCCGCGCTGTCGGTCACGACCGGCGTGCACAGGATGGAGTGTGAGGATTTCGTGACGGCGCTGGTGCGCCTGGGCAATGGCGCGCCCGGCTCGATCATGGCCACGACGGCGGCCTATCCCGGCAGATCGGAACAGATCGATATCATTGGTACGCTCGGTGTGCTGACGCTCAAGGGCGACAGCCTTGCGTTCGATGGGATCGACGGCCGGTCGGAGGCCGAGAATTTTGCGACCGACACGGGCTCGGGTGCTGATCCGATGGCCTTCAGCCATGAAGCGCATCGCGATTTGATCGCGGACTTCGTCGATGCTGTCGCAAAGGGCCGGCCACCGCTGTCTTCAGGACGGGATGGGCTGGCCACGCAAATTTTGCTCGACGGGATTTTGACGGCCGCCCGCAGCGCTGATGAAAAGCCGCTACCGCGCGTTTAGTCCAGTTCCGAACGTCACTCAGGAAGACCTCACATGTTGCCAATTCCGCGCCTCGATCAGGAAACATATGTGGGTGTACGCGATCTTGCGCGCCGGTTTGCGGATGACGTCGTCCGGCCAGTGGCAAATGATCTCGATCGTGATGAGCGGTTTCCCGTCGACATCTACGAGCAGATGGCGGAGCTGGGGTTGTTCGGGATCTCGGTTTCGGCAGAGCAGGGCGGCGCGGGGCTCGACGCGTACGCCTATGCTCTTGTGATGGAGGAGCTGTCGCGCGGCTATGCATCGGTCGCCGATCAGTGCGGTCTCGTCGAACTCCTGACGACGCTGCTGGCGAAACACGGAACATCCGCCCAGCAGGAGCGCTACCTGCCAGGCCTTCTCTCGTACCGCTTGAAGCCTGCGTATTGCATCACGGAAGCCGAGGCGGGGTCGGATGTCTCTGGGATCCGGACGTCAGCGCGCCGCGATGGTGGTGGCTGGATCCTCAACGGCGAGAAGATGTGGATTCACAATGCGCCGGTCGCCGATCTCGGGTTCGTGCTCACGCGCACCGATCCGCAGGCCGGGCATCGCGGGATGTCGATCTTCATTGTCGACCTTCATGCCAAGGGTGTTTCGCGCGGTCCGAAGGAACATAAGATGGGGCAGCGCGCCAGCCAGGTCGGCGCTTTGAGTTTCGAGGATGTCGCTCTTCCGGCCGATGCGATGCTCGGCGAAGAAGGGCGTGGATTCCACATCATGATGGGCGCGCTGGAAAAGGGCCGGATCGGCATCGGCGCGCTCGCTGTCGGCATTGCCCAGGCTGGCCTTGAGGCCGCGTTCGACTATGCGCAGACACGCCGACAGTTCGGACAGCCGATCATCGAGAACCAAGGTGTGCAGTGGCGGCTTGCGGACATGACGAAGGAGATCACCGCAGCGCGCACGCTGGTGCACAGGGCGGCGGTGATGCTGGACAACGGCGAGCCTGCGAATGCCGCGTGCTCGATCGCGAAGTGTTACGCGGGCGACATGGCCGTCACACAAAGCTCGAACGCGCTCCAGATGTTCGGTGGGTCCGGCTACATTCGCGGCTTCGAGGTGGAGCGGCTCTACCGGGATGCGCGTATCACACAGATCTATGAGGGCACCAACGAAATCCAGCGCACGGTCATTGCCCGCGAATTGATGAAGCGTGGACCTCGCGATTAGCCCTGTTGGCGGATGACGGACAAGTTCATCTGCACCCGTCATACGCACACACAGGACACTGATAGAAATGGAAATAAATATCAAAACCGGCTTTCGGGTGGCCTGTCAGTGTTTGTGCTCAGTAGGCGGAATTCACTATTGAACTTCAATAGGTTGTGACCGTACGCTCTCAATCGCCTCTACTATTGCGTGTAGACGGATTGTCGCAATAACTGTGCAATATCTTGATTCGGCCAAGTTTCTCGCCGCTGTGCCGCCTTGTTGTAAGTCGGTACAGGAACGGAAAATGAAGAAACTCGTGTTGTCCCTGGTCGCTTTGCTTGGGGTGTTTGTCGTGACCTCCGTAGCCGAAGCTCGCCCGGATCGTGGCGAGCGCTCCGAGGTCAGCCGGAAATCGGACTATCGCAGCAAGAAGGTCGCCAAGAGCCGCAAGGTTACACACCGTCGCCATGCGCGGCGTGCAACTGCACGAAGCCACAGGAAGTATCGGACCGCTCGTTCGTCCTCGCGCCGCCGGTCAAGCGGCTATGTCGCGAGCGCCAGCGGTGTTGGTCCGCGTCCCGGAAAGTGGTGCGGATGGTGGATGCGCACGCAGCTCGGCGGGGGAGCGGCCTATAATGTCGCCTGGAATTGGCGCAACTACGGAAGTCCGACATCTCCGCAGGTTGGCGCAGTTGTTGTCTGGCGGCATCACGTCGGCATCATCACAGGGCGCGCCTCGAACGGCCGGTGGATCGTGAAGTCCGGTAACGATGGCGGCCGGGTGCGCGAGCGCGCACGTTCCGTTTCCGGAGCGATCTTCCGCATTTGACGAACTGCGAGCGTCGCGACAATTGCCAGCGCGACGCTCATTCTTCCATTCGCAAGCAATGGGTCAGCCGCTCATCGGATCGACCAGGAAGCGGTCGCCGCCGGCCTGCCCGCCTTTGAGCATGACCTCGACGCCGTTCAGTTCATTGTCCGCGAGAAGCCGGCATGTATGGCTGGCTTGGCGGCCGGTCGAGGCGGCGATCTCCAGCGCATAAGCGCCGGATGAACGCATTGCGTAGCTCGAGCTGTCGCCCCCCGCGAAAATTGCATGACGAACGCCGGCATGTCGTACGGCATGCTGGAATACCGCGGCCAAGGCACTCCCGACGGCCGGTGCGCGGTCAGAATCGAAAGCTTGGGTCGCCTCGCCACGTGCCGTGAAGACGGCAACGCGGCGTCCGCTATTCAGAGCGGCTGCAACCTCGGGCGAAATGGAGTTTGCGATGCGCAAGGCATCGTCACCTGTCTTGATGTGCTCAATCGGCAAGCGGATCATGGCCCACCCTTCGCTTTCCGCGACGGCAAGCTGGGTGGCGGTCTGGACCGCGCAGCTTCCCGACAACACGAGATTGGGCCGATCGGCGTTGGCACGCAGACGCGGTGGGCTGCGGTCGAGGTCGGCCGCAACCGCCCGGCCCAAGCCTTGTGGCAACCCCTGCGCGGCCAGGCAGAAGACCTCACGCGTGCGCGCCAGACGCCAGATGGCCGTGCTGACGATTTCAAGTTGCGCGTTATCGATCGTATCCAATACGACGGATGCACGGCCGGTCGACCGGTCGGCGATCAACGAGGCAATGGCATCAGGATCGCTCCCGAGTTCCGGCACCATGATCGCCGATACCGCGGCAACGCCAAGCTCCAAAAGATGGCGCCGCAGATCCGCCTCATGCATCGGGGTTGAGGGATGATTGACGAGCGCAGGATTACGGTCGAGACGCAGAATGTCGCCGCGATGCCGCGAAAAATGATTAGCAAATGCCGTGTAGCGTCCGAAATCCGGAGTTGCCGGCAGCACCGGTGTCAGGGCGTCCGGCCAAACGCGGCGCGCTGCATCGATCGCCACGGAAAAATTCCCGACGTCGACGGCAGAGTCGAACGTCGAGCAGATCTTGTACTGATTGAGCCGGGTGCCGAGTGCCCCGAAAAGTTCGAAGGCGTGATCGAGCAGTAACCGCATCTCCGCCGGAGCACGTGAGCGCGCCACACCCGCAATTCCGACAACGTCGAGGTCGACGGCTTCGGATTTGACGCGCTGGGGATCGGCGGGCTCGAAATAGAGGCGACTTTTCAGTCCGTGCCGATGGTATTGCGCAAGATTTTCGGAAGCCCCTGTGAAATCGTCGCCATAGAAACAGATTGCCGGATTGCTCATCGCTTTGCGCCCGTTCTACCTGCCGCGTTGTTCGATCTCTTCGAGCATCTTGCGGAAATGCTCCATGTTGGCCTCCACCCCGTAGCATTCGCGCGCGCCGCCGCTATTGCGGGTTTCGATCATCGTGTACATGACCTCATGCAGGCGGACGGTATCTTCCAGTCCACCGTTCTCGTGCGATCTGCGTAACCAGCCCGACACCATGTTGAGAACGAAATTGGCAAGTGTCGCCACAAGCTCGTTCTTGGCGGCTCGGTAAATAGCGCGATGGAAATCGAGATCAGCCTCGAGGGTTGCGTCGAAGTTGATCGGGTTTGCGATGACCAGGGGGCGCAGACGTTCGATACAGGCGCGCATGGCGGCGAGGTCGTCCGGAGTGCGCCGTTGCGCGGCGAGTTCCGCGCAACTGCGTTCGAAAATCGTCCGGACCTCCATCAATTTCTGCGGCGTCGTATCTTTCAGGTAGATCTCGAACAGCAGCAATTGCCCCAGAGAAGCCTGCGCGCCGTTGGCGATGAACGTTCCGTGCCCGTGACGGACATCGACGATTCCGGAGGCAGCAAGAACCTTCACCGCTTCGCGGACCGGCGTGCGGCTCACTCCCAATTCGCGTGCCAGCTCAATTTCCGGCGGAAGCTGTGCCCCGGCCTTTAGGGTGCCATCGGCAATGCTGCGCTTGATGTGATCCAGCACGATTTCCAAACGGCTGCGCGGCTTGCCGGCTGTCTCGTCCCTGGTGCTCAAGGTGGTCTCCGCGTAGTTCGTCTGGTGAGGCGATCAGAGGTGTGACGTCTATCTTGACATAGCCTGTGTGATCAAGACATCATACCTTTCGCTATAACTCGTCCATCACTATGAGGCGGGAATGGGAAGGGATGGAAACGCATGACCGACGACGCGTCGGAATTTGCCGGGCGTGTCGCGCTGGTGACGGGGGGAGCGCGTGGCATCGGACGAGCCTGCTGCGTTCGTCTCGCGCGCGGAGGTGCAAAGATCGCGCTCAACTACGTCGGCAATCACGTTGCGGCGGCTGAGACCAAGAGGCTGGTCGAGGATGCGGGCGGCGTTTGCGAGCTCTTCCAGGCTGACGTCGGAGATGAGGGCGCGTTCGCCCAAGCCGTCGCCGCGGCACGAGAAAAGCTCGGCCCGATCTCCCTGCTCATCGTCAGTGCCGGTACGACCAGCGTCCATGATCATAGCGAGCTGACTCTTGCGGCCTGGCGCGAGACAATGCGCGTAAATCTCGATGGAACGTTCATTTCCATCAATCAGATCAAGGACGACATGCTTGCGCGCGGCTTCGGCCGCATTGTCTGTCTCAGCTCTATTGCAGCCGTGAGCGCAAGGGCCCGCCAGATCGATTATGCGGCCGCGAAGGCTGGGATCCTGGGGATGATGCGCTGCTATGCCCAGGCGCTCGGGCCTGCAGTCCGCGTCAATGCCGTGATGCCGGGACTGACCG
This sequence comes from Pseudomonadota bacterium, assembly GCA_023423275.1. GTDB lineage: Bacteria > Pseudomonadota > Alphaproteobacteria > Rhizobiales > Hyphomicrobiaceae > ZC4RG25. The sequence goes on along the minus strand of JAFAFW010000037.1, from coordinate 145,244 downwards.
ATACGGACATGGTCCGGCAACTCGACCAGAGCATTCTGCCGGGGCGTATCGCTGCGATGCCGATGCGTCGTCTCGGGATGCCGGAAGATATCGCCGAAGCCGCAGCGTTCTTGTTGTCCGAGCGTTCGGCGTTCATCACTGGCCACACGCTGATCGTGAGCGGAGGCGAGGTGATGTAAGCCCTCGAGGTCTGTAAGACTGCATCTTTTCATCCTTAAACATCATACCTTATACCTTAAGATTGAGCATGGCCGACGAAATCCGCGCCCAGTATCTGATCGAGACGCCGCTGCCCTTGGAGCAGGCGGCGGCGGCGATTGCGGGCGAGCAATCGACGGGCACGTTCATGAAGTTGGCGTCGGAAACCGATGCCGTGTCCGCCCGTGCCGGCGCCCGCGTCGCGAAACTCGAGCGGATCGCCGAAGTCGCAACGCCCAGCCTCCCCGGGGCACGGGCCTCGTCGCGTGCTCGCTATAGCCAAGGACGTGTCGACATCGTTTGGCCATATGCCAATGTCGGTCCTGATCTCCAAACGCTGATGGCGACGGTTTGCGGCAACCTCAGCGAGCTGAGCGAGCTGAGCGGAATTCGCCTGCTCGACATTGATTTGCCTCGGGTCTTTATCGATGCCTTTCCGGGGCCGCGCTACGGAGTCGAAGGAACGCGTGCGCGCTTCGATCTCAAAGACCTTCCCGCCATCGGCACCATCGTAAAGCCCAGCATCGGCATGTTGCCCGATGAGACCGCCGCCGCCGTGTCGGCGTTCGCCGAAGGCACGATCGACTTCATCAAAGACGACGAGCTGAGCGCGAACCCGCTGTACGCGCCACTTGAAGCACGCATCGCCGCCGTCATGACTGTGCTCGATCGCCACGCGGATCGGACCGGCAAGCGCGTGATGTACGCGTTCAACATCACCGGTGATCTCGATCAGATGCGGCGCGGCGCCGAGGCCATCCTCAAGGCGGGTGGCGACTGCGCGATGCTCAGCCTGAATTGGGTCGGAACGCCGGCTGTTCTTGCGCTGCGCCGCGAGTTTCCGTTGTTCATTCACGGTCATCGCAACGGATGGGGGCTTTTTTCACGCGCTCCGATGCTCGGCCTGGATTATCGCGTTTATCAGAAGATTCACCGCCTGGCGGGCGTCGACCACATCCATGTCAACGGCCTGCGCAACAAATTCTCCGAGAGCGATGAATCGGTTCTGGCCTCCGCCCGCGCCTGCCTCACGCCGCTGCACGATGGCGATCGGCGCGTCATGCCGGTGTTTTCCAGCGCGCAGACGGTTTTGCAGGTGCACGACACGTACGCGGCGTTGGGATCGACCGACCTCATCTATGCGTGTGGCGGCGGTATCGTTGGACATCCGGATGGCATTGCCGCCGGGACGCGTGCCCTGCGTGCCGCCTGGGAGGCTGCGAGAGCCGGCGTTCCACTGGACACAGCCGCACGGGATCATCCCGACCTGAAAAAGGCCGTCGATACGTACAAGCGGCACGTCAAATAGCTGCGTAACTCGAAAACAGGATCTGGAAGGCAATGCCCAATCGCCTCGAAAATAAAACCGCACTCGTATTCGGCGCGGGATCAGTCGGTGAAGGATGGGGAAACGGCAAGGCGTCCGCGGTCCTCTACGGACGCGAAGGGGCGAAGGTTGCCTGCGTGGATATCAATCCTGAAGCTGCAGAACGCACGCGCGAGATCATCGAGAGCGAAGGCGGAACCGCGATCGCGCTGCAGGCCGATATCGTCAATCTCGATCGCGTTCGCGAGGTGGTCGATACGGTGAAGAATACCTGGGGCCGCATCGACGTGCTGCATAACAACGTCGGCATGAACATCGAGGGTGGCCCGGTCGATACGACGGAAGAGCAGTGGGATCGCGTCATGGACGTCAATCTCAAGGGCATGTTCTTCACGTGCAAATGCGTGCTGCCCATCATGGAGGCGCAGGGCAAGGGATCGATCGTCAATATCTCGTCGTTGGCCTCGATCCGCTGGATGCATTTCAATTACATTTCCTATTACGCGTCAAAAGCGGCCGTGAACCATTTCACGCGCGCCATCGCATTGCAGTATGCGGAAAAGGGCATCCGCGCGAATACGGTTCTGCCCGGCCTGATGGATACGCCGCATATCTATCAAGCGATGAAGGATCATTACTCCGACTTCACTGAAATGCAGAAGCAGCGCGCGGCGGTAGCGCCAATGAAGCGTATGGGGGAGGGATGGGATATCGCCTACGCCGCTCTCTTCCTGGCGTCCGATGAATCGAAATACATCACCGGCATCGATCTGTGCGTCGATGGCGGCCTGCACTGCAAGACGCATTGAGGAGCGGGGCGCATGGCAAAATCAGACAAGATCGGCTTCATCGGTCTCGGCGTGATGGGCCGCCGCATGGCCATCAATCTGCGCAAGGCAGGCTTCACGCTGACGGTTCATGACCTCAATCGTGCGACTGTCGCGGAACTTGTCGAGGCCGGGGCAACGGATGCGGGGTCGATTGCCGGTGCCGCGGCTGCGGACATCGTCGTCACGATGCTGCCCGATACGCCCGATGTCGAGGCGGTCGTTCATGGTGATACGGGACTTGCCGCTACGATGCGCCGGGGCAGCGTGCTCATCGACATGAGTTCGATCTCACCGACCGCGACGCAAGCGATGGCCGCGATGCTGGCGGAAAAAGGCATCGAGATGCTCGATGCGCCGGTGAGCGGTGGATATCAGGGCGCGGAGAACGCCACGCTATCGATCATGATTGGCGGCAAAGCGGCGGTCCTCGAACGCTGCCGCGCGGTGCTCGAGGCCATGGGCAAAACCATCAGCCATATCGGTGATGCGGGCGCGGGACAGGTTTGCAAAGTCTGCAACCAGGTCGCCGTTGCGATCAATATTCAGGCTGTGGCCGAAGCAATGACATTGGCACGCAAGAATGGCGTCGATCCCGCGAAGATCCGCACCGCTCTACTGGGCGGGTTTGCGCAGAGCAAGGCCCTGGATCTCCACGGTCAGCGCGTCCTGGACGACAACTATGCCGCTGGATTCCGCGTAACACTGCAGCGCAAGGACCTGAAGCTGGCTCTCGAAAATGGCAGTGCTACGGGCACGGCGCTTCCGGCAACGGCGCTCGTGCAACAGCTCTACGGTGTGTTGTCGAACACCGGCCGTGCCGATCTCGATAATTCTTCGCTCGCTCTGCTTTTGCAGGAGATGTCGGGGATCACGAAGAGGACTAACGCATGACGGCGCATGTGCCAGATTTCGTAATGTTCCGCGATGTCGTCGAGACCGTTGGCGGCCGTCGCGTCGTTGCCGTCGATACGATCGCGCACGTGAAGCCGGAAGACGCGGGCCAGGTCATCATGACGGGGTCTCACGGCGGCATCAGTTCCGGCGAGTATGCAGGCAAGGTGCCGATCACCGCGGTATTTTTTAATGATGCAGGCGTCGGAAAAGACAAGGCCGGCACCGCATCCCTGCCTTATCTGGAAGATCTCGGCATCCTGGCTGGGACTGTCTCACATGACAGTGCACTGATCGGCAATGCGCGGGAAACCTGGAACCACGGCATCGTATCGGCGGTCAATGCGCGTGCGGCGAAAGCCGGCTTTGTCGTTGGCGAACCTGTCAGGCAAGCCGTGCAGCGTGTATTTGGAGGTGGGACGCCATGAGGAATGAAGCTATTGCCGAAATTTCCGGGCGTCGTGTCACGCTCATGGATTCGATTTCTCTGATTGCCCCCGGAGACAAGGGGACCGTTATCGTGTGCGGTTCGCATGGCGGCCCGATTTCTGGAGCATTTGCGTCCTTGCATCCACCGCATCTCGTTTTTTTCAATGATGCGGGTGGCGGCAAGTCAAATGCCGGGCGGGCGGCGATTGAAATGCTGGACGCCAAGGGCATCGCCTGCGCGACAATCTCCCACGACACCGCGCGCATCGGTGATGCCGAAGATGCCTGGCTCAACGGTACCGTGAGCGCTTCGGGAAAAGCCGCCCAGCAAATCGGCGTTAAGCCCGGGCAGACCGTCAAAGACGCGGTCGAGAAAGCAGTAGGCCGATCCTGAATAATGACCGGCTGCGGACGAAGAATATAATCACCAACGTTGGAGGAAACAGAAGTGCTGAGAACTACGCTTGCGTCATCGCTGTTGGCGATCGGACTTGCTTTTGGTGCCGCGACAGGCGCCAAGGCAATTGATCTGAGTTTTGCGCTGCATACCTCGCCCCCAGGTCCCGAATTCGAAGCTGTCGATAAATTCATCGAGCTGGTGAAGGAGCGCAGTAAGGGCGAGATCAACGTCAAGGTATTCCATTCGGCAGTTCTGGGTGGTGAGCGCGACAATCTCGAACAGCTCACAGTCAATCAGGTTCAGATGACACTGTTCGGCGACACGCTGCCTAATGTCGTCGCGCCGGAATATGCGGCAACGGTCGTTCCGTTCGTTTTTCCGGGGCCTGAGGAGGTGTTTGAATTCTGGTCCAGCTCTGCTGGCGCCGAGGGCAAGAAGCTGATCAAGGACAAGGCAAAGCTGGATCTCGTGGCCTTCTTCAGGCGCGGCGACCGGCATCTGTCCGCAAAAAAGGCGATCAAGACGCCCGACGATCTCAAGGGCCTGAAGATGCGTGTGCCCGAGATTCCATCGTGGGTTCGCGTGTGGTCGGAGCTTGGTGCGCGCCCGACGCCGGTTGCCTGGCCTGAGGTCTTCAGCAGTTTGCAGATGGGCGTCGTCGAGGCTCAGGAAAACCCGTGCTTCAATGTCAATCAGGCCAAGCTTTATGAGGTTCAATCGCACCTGATCTACACGGCGCACGTTCCCGCCGTGTGGCATTGGACGATTAGCTCGGCTTTTCTCGAGAGCCTCAAGCCGGAATTGCGCGAAGCTGTGATCAGCTCTGCTGTCGATGCCGCAAAGTATGGCGACGATGTTACGAAGAAGCAGATCGACTCGGTGTGCAAGATGCTTGTCGACAAACATAAGATGACGGCAGTCGAAGTTGATCGCGCAGCTTTCATCACCAAAGCGCGTCCGGCAATCGATGAGCTCTCCAAGGCGTGGGCGCCGAGCGTCGTCGAGGCGGTGTCGAAGTATCTCAAGTAATCTTGTCATCGCGCGCGATGGAGGCGGCCGCGACTGCCTCTATCGTCGCGCGCGACCGGAATCAACAAATGGAGCATGTCATGGAACAGCTCGGGGGTATCCGCCGAATTATCTACTACTCGTTCGAGGCACTGGCGGTCACCGCGTTTCTCATCATGCTCGCCTCATCGTTGCTTCAGGTGTTTTTTCGTTACGTTTTGGAAATGCCGCTGCAATGGACGGAGGAGCTGGCCCGGCTCATGTGTGTCCTCACGACATACTTCGGCGGGGTCGTCGTTCTGCTTGCACGTGAACATATTCGCGTCGATATCCTTGATGGGGTTCTTTCGGGACGGGCGGCGGACATTCTTGCGATGATCGTCGACGTGCTGATCGCGTGGTTCCTGCTGTCCGTCGCCTACGGCTGCTGGCTCCTGATGAATGCGACCTGGACGACCTTCACGGCGACCATGGACTGGTTCCGCATGGGGTATATTTACGCCGCTGTCGGTTTTTCCATACTCGTCATGACGTTCCTCGTCATTCTCGACATTTTTGACCGCGCCATGCGCATGGCCGGCAGCTCCAAGGAAGCCGACGTATGATCCTGTCACTTTTCATCGGCGGTCTTGTCCTTCTCTTTGTCATCGGAATTCCAGCAGCCTTTGCACTCGGCCTGTCCGCGCTCATCGTGACGGTCGTCGAACGTGGATTTGATGCCATTCCCTATACCATTCTGGCGCAGCGGATGGTTTATGGGGTCAATAGTTTCCCGTTACTTGCCATTCCGTTTTTCATCCTCGCCGGAAAAATCATGAATACGGGGGGAATTACCGATCGCATCTATGATTTCGCGCATCGTCTGGCAGGCCATATGCGTGGTGGACTCGGTCAGGTGAATATCGCGGCGTCTATCATTTTCTCGGGCATGTCCGGTTCTGCGGTCGCGGACGCGGTCGGTGTCGGCCAAGTCGAGATTCGCGCGATGCGCCGCGCGCATTACCCGGATGATTTTTCCGTCGGTGTAACCGCGGCATCGGCAACGATCGGGCCGATCATTCCACCAAGCATTCCGCTGATCGTTTACGCCGTCGTCGCGAATGCGTCTGCCACCGCTCTGCTGGTGGCTGGTATCCTTCCCGGCTTGTTGATGGGCGCGCTGATGATGGCGCTCGTCTGGTGGCAAGCGAGACGACGCAATCTGCCAACGGAAAAATGGCAGGGCTTCAGGGCTCTCGTTGCCAGCTTCTTCAGGGCCCTTCCGCCTTTGGTCACTCCGGCCATCATCATCGGCGGTATGACGACGGGCGTCTTCACACCGACCGAGGCCGCGGCCATCGCCGCCGCATATGCGGTTTTCATCGCGATGCTGGTTTATCGCGAGATCACGGTCTCTCAGCTTATCCAGGTTCTTCGCGAAACAATGCGCGAGACGGCAGTGATCATGATCATCATCGCTGCGGCAGCACTTTACGGCTGGTTGCTGGTGTTCACGCAAATTCCGCAGCAACTCGTCAGCCTTGTCGACGGGCTCAACCTCAGTCCTTTGATACTGCTGCTGGCGATCAACGTCTTCCTGCTGATCATCGGTCTGTTCATGGAGACGAATGCGGCGATCACGATCTTCACACCGATGCTGCTGCCGCTGGCCGTGGCCGTCGGCGTGGATCCCGTTCACTTCGGGATCGTCATGGTGCTCAACTTGATGATCGGCCTTCTGACACCGCCGGTGGGGATGGTGCTGTTCGCGGTTGCCAAGGTGGCGAATGTCCCGATCAACAAGGCGCTTTCCGCGGTCGCGCCGTTCTATGTACCGCTGCTCTTCGCCTTGCTGTTGATTACCTATTTTCCCGAGATTTCATTGGCACTTCCGAATTGGCTGTTGAAGTGACCGATCATCGACTTGGTTGGGACTACTGGAGTCATCCCGGAATTTCGCGTGAGCGGAATATCCGGGATCCAGGCCGTGATTTCGTGGCGGCTTCCGGTTCCCCGCTTCGCTTCGGTCGAGGTGACAAACGGAATAGAGTGATCTGAATCGAGAAAACTTTAACGCCCCCGCCAGAGCCAGATTGTGAGAGCGGCGCCAACGACGGCTGTGAGATACAACAGTATCGAGGGAAGCAGTTCCAGGATGACGCCGACGTGGTAACCCATGAACGAGCCGGCGATACCCACCAGGCAGTACGTGATATCGCCGACGCCCGTCGTTTCCGCCACTCGGCGGCCCAGCCAACTCCGGCCGCGCCGGTTGAAAATCAGCCCAACGGCGATGCCGATCACGATCAGGATGATGAACGTCAAAATGGCAGTGGTCAGAATAGGCATCTTGCTGTCCCTGGCTTGAACCGGATGACTTCAGTCGCCTGATCAAACGCAGGAGGCGCTTGGCTGGTTGCGTGCGCCGCAAATTTTTATCGAGTGTGGCGGAATCTGCGGCCCGGTCAGCGGCGGGCCAGTGCGATTTGATCGTCCTGGTGATGCAACTCGTTGCTGTATTCTCTCGAAGTTGTGTTTGTGCGGCTTCTTGTCTGAAGCAGATGTCCCAAATTCCTGCTTCACGCGGCGGCAATTTCTGCTGCGATCGTCATTCGGGCAATCCCGCTCTCCGCAGGCCATCGGAAAATATGGCGAGATCCTCGTCGCGATGAATTGGCAACCAGTCCCGGAGGTTTGAAATCCGCAGTTCCGGATCTAACTCCCTGAGATGATCCATGGCACGTCGCGCGTCCTTCTGTCGGTCAGAAAGTGCTCGGCTCGCTGCCGCGATAGCAATTGCCATGACGAAACCGGGAAGGTTTGTGTATGCCCTTTCAGCCCAAGTCCACGCTGCATCCAAACGGCCTGCAAAGAGGTGCGCCATCGCGATTCCAGCCTGCATCCGATAGAGTTCCGGATCGACCGGACTGAGCTGCATGGCTCGCTCGAAATGGGCCAAGGCACCCTCGGATTCACCGCGCCATGTTCTCAAATAGCCACCCAGGAACCATGCGGACGCAAGATTCGGATTGAGGAATGCAGCTCTGTCGAGCAACGCGATGCTGCTATCAAGATCTCCCGTGAAATGTGCGAGCGCGTGACCGCCGCGCGTGAGGGCGACGGCGTCATCGCGGCCCAATTCAATTGATCGACGCGCCATTCTTTCGCCCTCGGTCATCTCCGAGGCGCGATCGGCTGTCCAGCCGTTGATCTTGCGCCAAAAATAGCACCAGGCTGCCATTGCATGAGCCGATGCAAACTCAGCATCTTGTTCAATAGCTTTATAGAAAAGCGGCAAAGCCTGAGTTATTGCGTCTCTGTTGCCGCGATGAAGATGTGCCAGACCGCGCAGATAGCAGTCATACGCTGTGAGGCTGGCCGTTGGTTTGCGCTTGGCGCGTTCAATCTCGGCCAATTCGACTTGTGGCGCGATTGCGCCAGCGACGCGTGTCGCAATCTGATCCTGCAATTCGAAGATATCGTCCAACGTTCCTTCGAAGCGTTCTGCCCAAAGATGCGCGCCCGTACCGGCTTCAATCAGCTGTCCGGTGATGCGGATGCGATCCGCAGACTTGCGCAGACTCCCTTCCAAGACATATCCAACGCCAAGCTCGTGCCCGATCTGTTTCACATCCACGCTGCGATCCTGATAGGTGAAGCTCGAATTGCGCGCGATGACGAACAGCCAGCGTACCCGCGACAATGCCGTGATGATGTCTTCCACGACGCCATCGGCAAAATAGGCTTGCTCGGGATCTCCGCTCAGATTGTGAAACGGCAGGACGGCAATGGATGGTTTCGTCGGACGTGAAACAGCCGGTCGAACCGGTGGTGTTTCCGATATCGGTGCTGGGTTATTCGAAGATTGGGTTTCGGAAACGTCGCCGACAAACCTGAATCCTTTTCGAGGCATCGTACGCAGCAGATGCTGCTCTTCACCGCTGTCGCCAATCGCTTTGCGCACCGCATTGATATGGCTCGTCAGCGTCGACTCGGAAACCGAACGCCCCTCCCATACCGCATCCAGGACATTATCCTTGCTGACGACACGCTCACGGTTTTCGACGAGATAAACCAGCAGGTCGAACGCTTGAGGGCCGATCGAGACCGGCGCCGATCCGCGCGTCAGCTCCCGTCGTTCAAGGTCGAGCACACAATCTTTGAACGCATATCGCACGCTGGCGCTCCAAAATCATGGGGCCCTGAGACTGCCATTGTTGGCACGCGGATCTTATCCAAACACAAATGGCAGGTAGATGACGCATCTGGACGAGAAATCAAGGTAAACTCAAGCGTATTTCAAGATCTCCGCAATGACTACCGGCCGGCTTGAAGGCACGCTCCATCCAACGCGATGAGCGTGCAACAAAAGGAGCGGCCATGAAAATCGTCGTGATCGGAGGCAGCGGCCTCATTGGTTCAAAACTCGTTAATCGACTTCGACAGAAGGGGCATGAGGTCGTCGCGGCCTCTCCTGCATCGGGTGTCAACACGCTCACGCGTGAGGGGCTGGCTGAAGCTCTCTCGGGTGCGCAAGTCGTCGTCGACGTGGCCAATTCGCCGTCGTTCGAAGACGAGGCTGTTCTGGAGTTCTTCGAAACATCCGGACGCAATCTGCTGGCGGCAGAGGCGGCTGCCGGAGTTGGTCATCACGTCGCGCTCTCTGTCGTAGGAAGCGATCGCTTGCCTGATAGCGGCTATCTGCGCGCGAAGGTGGCGCAGGAGAACCTTATCAAATCGTCCAGGATTCCCTACACGATTCTGCGGTCGACGCAGTTTTTCGAGTTCGTACCCGGAATCATCCAGGCGGGAACGAACGGGAACATCGTTCGGCTGTCTCCGGCTCTTTTGCAGCCTATTGCTTCCGACGACGTTGTCGCAGTGCTGGCTGATATCGTGTTGGCTGCACCCGCGAACCGGACCATCGAAGTTGCCGGACCGGAGCTGATACCGCTCGATGCGATGGCGCGCCAGTATCTTGCGGCACATCGCGATGCGCGCGCTGTGGTCGCCGATGTGCATGCCCGCTATTTCGGTACCGAACTCAACGATAGATCGCTGACACCGGGCGCTCATCCACATCTGGGGTCCATCGGTTTCGAAGAGTGGCTGCACCGTCCGGCGACGCGGGATTGACCGTCGGATGATGGCGCATCAACCGGGAGGATCCCAAATGCTGAACTCAGCTTATCTCGTTGTGGCCGCGTTGCTCGGCCTCACTATGATCGCCAACGGTGTCTTCATGCTCGTCGGGCCGGAAAGCTGGTATTTCGCAGTGCCCGGTGTGACGACCACAGGACCATTCAATCAGCATTTCATCCGGGATATCGGCCTGATTTTTCTATTTCTCGGTGGTGGCTTCCTGTTTGGCGTTATGCGCCCCGAGCTTCGAGTCCTGCTTTGGGGTGCTGCCGCGATCTGGTTATCAGGTCATGCGCTCTTCCACTTCTGGGAAGTGGCCGTCGGGATCTGCTCACCTTCGGCCCTCGCGCGCGATTTTCCAGCCGTCACGCTGCCGGCACTTGTTGCGCTTGTGTTGACGATTTGGGCGCTGGCGCAGTCACGCTCCACGCCTCTTTTACCGAACCGTGGAGATGCGACATGAAGACATTGAAGGATGGTGTCGTCGTCATCACCGGCGGAAGCTCTGGAATTGGCCGCGCCGCCGCCTTGGAATTTGCGAAGCGGGACGCCAGGGTTCTCATCACAGGACGTCGTGCGGGTGCAGTCGAAGAGACCGCTGCTTCTCACCCGAATATCGTTGGTCTGGTTGCGGATGCTGCGCGCTCTTGCGATGTGACGCGCACCATAGCCAAAGCGGTTGATATGTGGGGGCGGCTGGACGTGCTGGTAAACAATGCCGGCGCCGGAGCGATCCTGCCCTTGGCTGAAGCGACGGCCGATCGGATTGAAAATATCTTTGCCCTTAATGTGATCGGACCCAGCTTGCATGCCGCCGCCGCGCTTCCGCATCTGGAGGCGACCCAGGGCTCCATCCTCAACATATCAAGCACGTATGGGCACAAACCGGTCGCCGGGCTCTCGCACTATGCGGCGAGCAAGGCGGCATTGGAGCACCTGACCCGCTGCTGGTCACTTGAACTCGCCCCCCGCCGTATTCGCGTCAACGCAATTGCGGCGGGACCGACAGAGTCCGGTGCGTTGACGGGAATGATGGGCCTGTCCCCGGAGATGGCCGCAACGATTGAGCAGAACGAGCGCGATCAAATTCCGCTGAAGCGTCGCGGCACCCCGATCGATGTTGCGCGATGGATTGTCTCCCTGGCGGAGCCGGATTCCAATTGGGTGACTGGACAAGTGATCTCGATCGACGGCGGCCTGAGCGTGACATAGCCGATTTTTCTCCAGATAAGCCGGACATGCACCATGGACAATGACGACGCGATCGAGCAGCGCCCCGCGGATGTGGAGATGGCGCGGGTTCTCAAGACGGCGCCGCTCCGTATGGTTTCGGGGGGTGATCCGGCTGCAGGTTCCATCGCGCATTGGAAGCATGGCGCGCTGCACGATGTCGTGGCGCCGATGAGCGATCACGTCGTGATGACGTATATCGGTACGATGCAACGCCTGGAGCGGCGTTCCGGGAGAGCGATTGCATCGGGGATCGCGCGGCCAGGGACCTTGACGATCATTCCGGCGGGATCCAGCGCCCGATGGGATATCCCGGGAGATGTCGATGTGGTGCAGCTCTATCTTCCGCAGGCGACTCTGATGCGCGTCGCGGCCGAGGCGACAAAAGGCACGCCTGCGGATCTTCTGGAGAGAACGGGACATTCCGATCCAATCACGTCGCGATTGCTATCGACTGCTGCCGATGCGCTTGAGGGGAACGGCGCGCTGGATGCCCTTTTCCGGCAGCAACTGACCGATCTCCTGGCGACGCGTATCCTGGCTGCACACACGGGCATTCCGTCAGTCAACGAACCAGTGTCAGGTGGGTTGTCGCCCCATGTGCTCCGTCGCACCATCGAGCGCTTGCGCTCGGAAAATGATGCGGACGTATCTCTCGCGGCATTGGCAATGGATGCGGGATTATCCCGCTTCCATTTTTGCCGCGCATTCAAGGAAAGCACGGGATTGTCACCGCATGCCTGGCTGCGGCAGTACCGGATCGAGCAAGCTATGGCCATGCTGCGCGATCCAGGTGTGTCCGTCCTGTCGGTCGCTGTGGCGCTTGGCTATGGCTCGCAGACGGCTTTCGCGGCTGCATTCAGACGCCTGACCGGCGTTACGCCGAGCGAATGGCGGCGCAATACGCGCTAAACAGCAATTGCGCTTCAAACGCAGCAATCACGCTCGCGCACCGCAGGACATATTCCGCTAGATCATTTTCAAGGGCTGGACGAAAGGAACGACATCCCCCTCGGCGAAAGGAACACGTTCATGACCACCGTTACGACGAGAGATGGCCTGAAAATATTCTACAAGGACTGGGGTCCGAAAACAGCACGGCCAATCGTATTTCACCACGGCTGGCCGCTGAGCTCCGACGATTGGGACACCCAGATGCTGTATTTCGTGGGCAAAGGATATCGCGTCATCGCGCACGACCGCCGCGGCCATGGCCGTTCGAGCCAGGTCAGCGACGGCCATGATATGGATCATTATGCAGCAGACGTTGCAGCACTCGTGTCGCATCTCGATCTGCGCCATACAATTCACGTCGGGCATTCGACAGGAGGCGGTGAGGCGACACGCTATGTCGCTCGCTACGGAAAGGGCCGCGTTTCAAAACTGGTGCTGATCTGCGCCGTGCCGCCGTTGATGGTGAAAACGGCCGCCAATCCCGCAGGGTTGCCGATCGAGGTGTTCGATGGCCTCCGCACGCAGCTTGCCGCCAATCGTTCGAAATTCTATGTGGAACTCGCGAGTGGCCCCTTTTATGGCTTCAACCGGCCGGGGACCGAGCCGTCGCAGCCCATCATCTGGAACTGGTGGCGGCAGGGTATGATGGGTGCAGCCAAGGCGCACTACGACGGTATCAGGGCATTCTCGGAGACCGATTTCACCGAGGATCTGAAAATGATCGACGTGCCCACGCTCGTGATGCACGGCGACGACGATCAGATCGTGCCTATCGTCGCGTCGGCGCCACTCTCCGAGAAACTGCTGAGAAACGGCACGCTCAAAATCTACAGGCGACTGCCGCACGGCATGGCGACAACACATGCCGATCTCATCAACGCGGATCTGCTCGCTTTCATCAACGACTGACGAATCCAGACAGATGCCGGTCCACACAATCCAAGCCACGGCGAGGGCCGGACAACTGCGCCTTATCGGATCGAAAAACCAGGAGTGAATTCCATGCGACTTGTGATCATCGGTGCCGGATTTGCCGGCATGTATGCCGCTCTCTCATCCGCCCGGCTGCGCGATATCAAAGGTGTTTCACCGAAGGAGCTGGAGATCATGCTCGTCGCGCTGGAGCCGATACTGGTTGTCCGTCCGCGCCTTTATGAGCCCAAGCCGGAAACACTGACGGCATCGCTGGAGCCTGTCCTCAAGGCGATCGACGTGACCTACGTGAGAGGTCACGCGGAAACCATCAACACCGATTGCCATTCTATCGTGGTCGTCGACAACGTGGGTTTGAGGAATACGATTTCCTACGACCGGATCGTTGTCGCCACGGGCAGCCGACTGTTCCGTCCGAACATTCCAGGCCTCGCGGAGCATGTGCTCAGCGTAGATCAACTCGACGACGCCATTGCTCTGGACCGCCATTTGCAAAATCTGGCTGAGCGGCCGGTCTCCAAAGCGCGCAATACCGTCGTCGTGGCTGGTGGCGGTTTCACCGGACTGGAGGTCGCAACCGAGATGCCCGCGCGGTTGCGAGCGGTGCTCGGCAAAAAGGCCGACATCCGCGTCATTATCGTCGATCGCAGCGAAACCGTCGCGCCGGACATGGGGGCAGGCCCCCGACCCATCATAGAAGATGCGCTTCGTAAGCTCGGAATTGAAACCCGGCTCGGCGCAGGCGTCGCCGCTGTGGATGAAGGGGGCGTTGTCCTCTCGAATGGCGAGCGTATCGAAAGCGAGACGGTCATCTGGGCTGCCGGAATTCGCGCTGCGCCATTGACGCAGCAGATCCCCGGCGAACGCGATAATTTCGGGCGACTTCTCGTCGACCGCGAGTTGCGTGTCACCGGCGTGCCCGGCGTGTTCGCAACAGGGGATGCCGCCAAAGCCGCGTGCGATGACCTCGGAAACTACGCGCTGATGTCATGCCAGCACGCCACGCGCATGGGCGCGTTCGCGGGCAACAATGCAGCGGCCGAGCTGCTGGGAGACCTGCCGACCCCTTATCACCAGAAAGTCTACACGACTTGCCTGGATCTCGGCGCAGCCGGCGCGATCTTCACGCGCGGCTGGGATCGGGCCATCGAACACGTCGGCGCGGAGGCGAAGAAGCTCAAGCAGGAGATCAATACCGTGTGGATTTATCCGCCCAAAGCTGTGCGCGCCGCGGCTCTGGCGTCGGCAGATCCGCAGCGTGTCACCGATCTTTGAGCATTTCAGCCTGTTTCCGGAGACGACACCATGCAGCGAGAAACTGTCCGCTCGACGGCTTTTGCCATGCCGCTGACGAGCCCGGCGTTCCCGACCGGTCCCTACCGGTTCATCAACCGCGAGTACTTCATCATCCAGTATCGAACAGATCCGGAGGCATTGCGCCGTGTCGTCCCGGAACCCCTGGCGCTGACCGAACCCGTGGTGAACTACGAATTCATTCGTATGCCGGATTCAACCGGATTCGGCAACTATACGGAAAGCGGCCAGGTCATTCCGGTCTCTTATCAGGGGCAGGCCGGAAGTTATGTCCATCAGATGTTTCTCAACGACCACCCGCCGATCGCGGGAGGACGCGAGTTGTGGGGTTTTCCGAAGAAACTGGCGCAGCCGTCGCTCGCCGTTGAGACGGATACGCTGGTCGGTACGCTGAATTACGGCTCTGTGCGCATCGCAACAGGCACGATGGGCTACAAGCATCGCGCGCTCGACGCAGTGGCTGAAGCACGAAAATTCGCGACACCGAATTTCCTGATCAAGATCATACCGCATGTCGATGGCACGCCTCGCATCTGCGAGCTCGTCCGCTTTCATCTCGAAGACGTCACGGTGAAAGGTGCGTGGACCGGCCCCGCCGCTCTGGATCTCTCCTCACATGCGTTGGCGCCGGTCGCCGAGCTTCCGGTGCTCGAGGTGTTGTCGGCAAAGCATGTGGTGGCCGATGTCACGCTAGGTCTCGGAACGGTCGTGCTCGACTATCTCGCGGCTGGCGCAAGCGTCTCACGGCTGAGGTCGCGGGATCAGGTTGCGATGGGATGATCGCGTAATCGCCACGTATCCAACAGAATGCCTGGAGATCGGATAATGCTGAATGTCATGCGTGAAGAAGCTCTCGTCCACAAACGGAGCGCGCCGCTGCCCTACGATGTCGTCGCCCTGGTCCTGCAGGGCGGCGGAGCGTTGGGCGCCTATCAGGCCGGAGTTTACGAGGGTCTACATGAGGCAGGCATCCGGCCGAACTGGGTTGCCGGAATTTCGATCGGCGCCCTGAATGCGGCCATCATCGCGGGCTCGCCTGAGGAGCAGCGCGTCGATCGCCTACGCGAATTCTGGGAGACCATTTGTGCGGCCTCGGTGGAATGGCCAGCCGGAGAAGGCCTTGCTGATGCCATGCCGTTCGCCTTCGACCTGCGCTCCATGCACAACGCCGCGGCGGCGATGCGTGCCTTGCTTCACGGTCAGCCGGGCTTCTTCAAGCCCCGTTTCCCGCCGCCATTCTGGTCGCCCTTTTCCGGCGACGCCGCGACCAGTTTCTACGACA
Source organism: Pseudomonadota bacterium (assembly GCA_023423275.1). Classification (GTDB taxonomy): domain Bacteria; phylum Pseudomonadota; class Alphaproteobacteria; order Rhizobiales; family Hyphomicrobiaceae; genus ZC4RG25. The sequence goes on along the minus strand of JAFAFW010000037.1, from coordinate 129,327 downwards.
CCTCTCCGTTGGCACAGACGCTGGAAAGATTTGTCGATTTCGACCTTCTCAATTCGGGCGAGGTGCGCGTCAGCGTCGGCGCCGTCAATGTGCGCACCGGAAATCTCATTTATTTCGATACCGCCAACCGTCGCCTGGGACCGAAGCACTTCATGGCATCCGGTGCGCTGCCCCCCGGTTTCCCCGCTGTAGAGATCGAAGGCGAGCATTATTGGGATGGCGGCATGGTTTCCAACACGCCCCTTTCGCGTGTGCTTTCGAGCGAACCGCGCGACACACTCACATTCCAGGTTGACCTCTGGTCAGCCAGAGGGCGGGTGCCCAATGATCTGATGGAGCTGTCCAGTCGCCAGAAGGATATTCAGTACTCCAGCCGCACGCGCGCCATCACCGATCAGGTGAAGCAGATGCAGAAAATGCGTCAGGCCTTGCAGCGTGTGATGGAGGATCTGCCGCAGGCCACGCGGGAGCGTCCGGAGATCCGTGACATCGCGGATCTTGCTCGCCATCGCGCCTACAATATCGTCCATCTCATTTATCAGTCCAAGATCTACGAGGGGCACTCGAAGGACTACGAGTTTGGAATGAGCGCGATGCGCGCGCATTGGCAGAGTGGTCTGGAAGATATCCGGCGTACGCTCGCCGATCCGCGTCGCCTCGATCCGCCTGCACCCGAACTCGGAATCGTGACGCATGACGTCCATCGTCGCGACTGAGATCCATCGCGTTTCGTCAGAGCTACCTCGTTTAAGGAATTCGACATGTTGAAAGACAAAGTTGCCATCGTCACCGGATCGACCAGTGGCATAGGTCTCGGTATCGCCACGGAACTCGCGCGTCTCGGCGCCAGCGTGGTTCTGAATGGCTTCGGTGATAGCGCAGAAATAGAGAAACTTCGCAGTAATCTGGAGCGCGAGCATCGCGTTCGTATGCTCTATGACAGCGCCGATATGCTAAATGGCGATGCCGTGCGCGGCCTCATTGACTCAACGCTCAGTAAGCTCGGGCGCGTCGATATTCTGGTCAATAATGCCGGTATTCAATTTACGGCCTCTGTCGAGGAGTTTCCGACCGAGAAATGGAATGCGATCCTGGCGATCAATCTTTCGGCCGCATTTCATGGCATCGCGGCCGCGCTCCCGCATATGAGACGGCAGCGATGGGGGCGGATCATCAATATCGCGTCGGCTCATGGCCTCGTGGGATCGAAACAAAAGGTCGCTTACGTCGCCGCGAAGCATGGCCTCGTTGGCTTGACGAAAGTTGTCGGACTGGAAACTGCGGGCAGCGGTATTACGTGCAATGCGGTTTGCCCAGGCTGGGTGTTGACGCCCCTGGTGGAAAAGCAGATCAGCGCCATCGCACAAGAACAGAAAATCAGTCCGCAGAATGCAACAAAAGAGTTGCTGGCGGAAAAGCAGCCTTCATTGACGTTCGTTACTCCGTCGCAACTCGGCGGAACCGTCGCCTTTCTGTGCTCGGATACGGCAGGCCAGATTACGGGGACTAGCATTCCCGTCGATGGCGGTTGGACCGCGCAATAGCACGAAACCACAGCCCAAAAGACGCTCGTGGATAGAGATCCTCGCAGCCGTCCCCCCGGACGCGAGGACATTGCGACCCGGTATCTTCCTCCAGTTACCATAGTCGCAACGACGGCCGGCCTCCCCTCGTGGCCGGCCGTCGATGATCCGAAGATGTCGAATACGATACCGAGGTTCAGGATTACAGTGAGCTGTGCATCCGGATCAGCTTGCCTTAAGTCGCCGAGCTCCATCTTTGCTCGACAGCCTCGAAAATCGAGACTGAATCGCGTCCGCCATTGCCGGCGGTGATGTGGGCGCGAAAGAGATCATGCACCAGCCCTGTCAGCGGCATCGTCCCCCCAGTATCGCGCGCGAATTCACCGATGATATCGAGATCCTTCAGGATCGTGCTGGCCGTGCCGTGAGGATTGTCGAAATCGCGCGCCACCATGCGCGGCGCTTCGCGCTGCAACTGTGTGGAATCGGCAGAGCCGTTACGAAGTGCTTCGGGAATCATCGCACCGTCCACGCCGCCGTCGCGCGCGAGAAGCAGCATTTCCGACAGCACCACCTTGCCGCACGCGACGATTACCTGATTGCACAGCTTCGTCACCAGCCCGGCGCCCTGCGGTCCCATCCGTTTGAAGCTTTGCGAAACGGCCGCCATAACCGGGCGGGCGCGTTCGATGTCCGCTTCGCTGCCGCCCGCCATGATCACAAGCTTGCCAGCGCGCGCGCCGACCACGCCGCCAGTCACAGGTGCGTCGATCCAGGCCATGCCCGTCTCGCGCCGGAGCCTTTCGGCCATCTCGCGTCCGGCAGTGGGTCTGATGGTCGAGCAATCGATCAGAACTTTCCGGTCCGTGGCGGCTGACGCGATGCCGCCGTCGCCGAACACGATCTCGTTCACCGCGCGGTCGTCCGTCACGCAGGTGAATATGATGTCCGCTGCGCGCGCAACTGCTGCCGGTGTTTCCGCCGCTGTCGCGCCAGCGGCGACCGCACGGGCAATCTTGTCGGGAGCGCGGTTCCAAACCGTCACGGGATAACCGGCAGCCAACAGGCGTTCCAACATCGGAAAGCCCATCAGGCCAAGGCCAATAAACCCCAAAGGGGGCTTTGCGTCTGTCATGTCGTTTCCTCCAGGCACGGCTTGCCGCATGGCGGCGCCGAGGCATGTTTCAATGCGCGTCCGTCAGCTCAGAAAATCGACCTTCCAGCCGCGCGCCTTGCACATGAAGATCAGGCCCGCGGTCAGATCGGCGACCACCGCGGCCCGGGCCTTGGCCGCATCCTTGCGCCGCAAGGCGGCAATGATGTTGCGATGCCGGTTGCCGTTTCGCATGATGCCGACGTCCTTGTAGACGTTGCGCAGCGGGCCGGACTGTAGCCACAGGCTTTCGATGATCGGCAGCAGCACCAGCGGACGGCCTATTCCGTACACATAAAAGTGGAAGTCGTAGTTGGTCAGGACGTACTCCTGCCAGGGATCGCCCTTCTCAAACAGGACGGCCATTCTGGCTTCCATGCGTTCCAGCGCCTCGATGTCCGCTGATGTGGTCTCGCTGGCTGCCATTTCCGCGGCCATGCCTTCGAGGTTCAGGCGGACGTGGCTGAGTTCCGCAAACTTCTCCGGTGTCATGGTCGGGATGACGACACCGCGCTTGGGCTGGATATCGACAGCGCGATCGGCGGCGAGCCGGTTCAGCGCCTCGCGGACGGGCATGATGCTCGTCCCCATCTCCTCGGCGATCTGCCCGTAGTTGAAGCTCTGGCCAGGGGCGTAAATCCCGGCCTGGATGGCGCGCCGAAGCTGCTGATACACGCGCTCGTGCAGCGGGGAGGTATCAATCTTATGCAGCATAGGCAGGCCTTTCCCCGGGGCGAAGGAATGCCGCTCGCCCCGAAACGCGCAGTCTTATCAACCAAGCCGCGGCCATAGCATTTGGCCTTTCGCAAAGCTATTCGACACGACGTCGATATGCACACACCGCGGCCGGGCCCCGCCTATTCGCCGCGCCAGGCCGGACGACGCTTCTCAAAAAACGCTGCAATGCCTTCTTCGTAGTCCTTCGTGCCTTCCAGCGGGCGACGCAGCAGGTCGTTCAAAGCGTGCGCCTCGCCGACGCTCATGTCGGTGCCGAGGTTGACCATGCGCTTGACCGCTGCCGCGCCCAGAGGGCTCGAGTTCACCGCGATCTCCTCGCCCATGTCCAGCGCCGCCTGCAGATGCTGGCCGGGCTCGACAAGCCGCTCGATGATGCCGAGCGTCAAGGCTTCCTCGGCTTTCACCTTGCGGGCGGTGAAAAACATTTCCTTGGCGCGCGCGCGACCCACAAGCCGGGGGAACATCACGCCCGCCGTGCCGCCCGGATAGGCGCCGAGCTGCATTTCGGGCCAGGAGAAGATTGCGGTTCGCGACGCGATGCGGATATCGCAATTGAGCGCGATTTCGTAGCCGCCGCCGAGACACCAGCCCTGGATCGCCGCGATCACCGGTTGCGGCAGGTTCCAGATCGTATCGTTGGCGCGTCGCAATGCGCCGGACTGCTCCCATTTGCCGTCCGCGGACAGGTCGCGCCGTTCCTTCAGATCGGTGCCGGCCGAGAACGCCTTCTCGCCCGCGCCCGTGATGACGACGGCGCGGATATCCTTGCGCTTGCCGATCGCCTGCAATGCGGTGTCGATCGCATCAGCCAGCGCCTTCGAGATGGCGTTCTGGACCTGAGGGCGGTTGAGGGTGAGCACCGCCGTGGTGCCGTGCTCCTCGACCAGAAGAATGTTGTTGTCGGTGCTCATTGATCGACCCATGCGCGAACGTTGGTTGCCACCGCGACCACCTTGCCATGCTGATTGACGCATTCGACGTCGGCGTAGGCGCGCCGTTTCTCGCGATCGATCCGCGTCAGTGTGTAGGTCGTGGAAATGGTATCGCCGAAAAAGACGGGACCGGTGAAGCGCACGCGGTCGTAGCCCAGTGACACCGTGCGACCGAGCCGCAGCCGCGCCGACGCCGCGGACATCAAGCCCATCATCAGGGTGCCGTGCGCGATGCGATGGCCGTAATGGCCTTCGCTCATATACATTTCGTCGATGTGGTTGGGGGAGAAGTCTCCCGTCACACCAGCGTACATATAGACATCCGCTTCGGTGATCGTCTTCGCGTAGACAATGCGCGCGCCGATCTCGACGACAGGGTTTTTCTCGTAGGTCATGGCTTGCGTCTCCTAAACCTTTTGGGGTTCCGGCGCTGTGACGCCCAGCCATTCCTGCAGAACTTCGCCAGTGTGCTGGCCCAATGCCGGCGGTGCGGTCCAGCCCTCGGTGATGTCGAATGTGCTGAATTTCATCGCCGAGCCGATCATCGGCATTTCGCTGCCGTCCGATTTGCGGATCTTGACGAGCATGTCGCGCGCCTTGGTTTGCGGATGCTCGAAAACATCCTTCATCGTGTTGACGAGCGCGCAGGGTACGCCTGCGGCGTCGAGCTTGGCGGCCAGCTCCGCCATCGGCCATTTCGCGACTTCGGCATCGAGAATGCCGTAGAGCTCGGCGCGATTGGAGACGCGCCCCTTCAGCGTGACGAAGCGCGGATCGGTCGCCAGATCGGCACGGCCGAGGATTTCGACGAACGTTTCGTAGAGCCGCTGCACCGCCGCGCCGATGACGATCCAGCCGTCCTTGGCCTTGAATGCCTTATAGGGGACGGTGCTGGCGTGCTCCGAACCCCATTTGGCGCGCAGGTTATTCATCAGCAGCCATTCCATGCCCGCATCGACGAGGAAGCTGACGAGGCCTTCGTACAAGCTGGTCTCGATGCGGCAACCGCGCTGGGTCTGTGTGCGCTGGAAGAGGGCAGTGACGATGGCGTTGGTCGCGTATTGACCGCAGACGAGATCAAACACGGAAGTGCCGAGCTTGATGGGCTGGCCGCCCGGTTCGCCGGTTAGGCTCATGAAACCGGCCTCGGCCTGGATGGTCAGGTCAAATGCTTTCTTATCGTGCAACGGGCCGGTCGCGCCCATGCCGGACATCGCCGCGTAGATGATCTGCGGGCGCTTCTTGGAGACTTCCTCATAGCCCAGGCCCATGCGCTCCATGACGCCGGGCAGGAAGTTTTCGACAACGACGTCCGCCTGCTCGACCAGCCGGTGGATGAGCTTGAGATCCTCGGGCTGCTTGGCGTTCAGCACGACGGACCGCTTGTTCCGGTTTACGGCCAGAAAGCTCATGCTCTCCTTGTCGTAGAACGGAGGGCCCTGATGGCGGATCGGATCACCGTCCGGCGATTCGATCTTCACGACGTCGGCGCCCAGATCCGCCAGCAGCATGGCGCAGAACGGGCCGGCAAACATGCGCGTGAAATCCACGACCTTGATGCCGTTAAGCGGTTTCTGTGTCACCCGATCCTCCGAACTTGCACTCATTGCAGGGGCGTTTCGCCCATTGTTACCGCGCCCGACGCATCGCGCCGGAAACTGATGTGTTTCAGCCATTGCGCATCGTCACGCGCGGGAAAATCCCGGCGCTGATGCGCGCCACGGCTTTCCGTGCGCGCCAGCGCGGATTCGAGAATGAGGCGCGCGACCAGTGCCATGTTGCGGCATGAGCGGGCCTGCAGCGCATCGTCCAGTTTCGTGGCCGGAAGCAGTGCAGCCTGCGCGGCAAGCGAGGCGAGCTGTTCCAGGCCGTCGTTCAATCCCATGGCGGTGCGATAGAGACCGGCGCAGTCGCTCATGGCCGTGCGGATGCCGTGCTTGATCTGATCCGCGGTGAGATCAGGTGCGCCGCCGCTTTGTGTCGGAACAAAATCCTTCAGTGCCGCCGTGTGCACAGCGGCCCAATTACTGACCTGTGGTCGTCCGGGATTGCGTGCTGCCGCGCGGCCGACGAGCCAGCCCATGGCCATTGTCTCGCCGCCGCCGTTGCCAGCCAGCCGGCTGGCGCCATGTATGCCGCCGCTCGCTTCACCGGCGGCGAACAGTCCCGCAATGCCGGTCTGCCCGTCCGGATCAATGGCAACGCCGCCCATTTCGCTGTGTGCGGCGGGGCGCACCAGGGGCCCGCGTTCGCGCGGCTCCAGTCCCGATGCGCGTAGACGCTTGCAGTGCGACACGTAGCTCTCGAGCTTGTCGACCGGCACGGTCGTCGTATCGAAGAGAACCGTGCCACCCTCGAGACCGCGCCCTTCGTCGATCTCCTGCTGGATGCACAGGGACATCCGCGCTTTCTCGATCTTTTTCTCGCCGTGCTCCGGGTTATAGCGGAACATGAAGCGCTCGCCGTTGGCATTGAGAAGCTGGGCACCGTCGCCAAGCATCGCGGTGGGCATTTCCATGCCGCGGGCGCCTTCAGGATCGACGATGACGACGGGTTCGAACTGCACGAACTCCATGTCGATCAATGTTGCGCCCGCTTCGAGCGCCAGGGCGTAGGCATCCGACGCGACATCGGTTGGATAGGTGCTGTCGCTGTAGATCTGGCCGATGCCGCCCATGGCCAGAACGACCGCGCCGGCATGAACGGCCATGATGGTTCCGGATCGCCGGTCGGCCAGCAACGCGCCGACGACGGACCCCTGGTCGCGCAGCAGCGCGACAACACGATGTCCGGACCACGTGCGGACGCCAATTTCCTCGCTGCGCCGCGCGAGATGTTCCAGCACCACCTTGCCGACGCCCTGTGGGACGTAGACGGAGCGGGGATATACGTTGCCGGACAGATGCCGCTGCAGAAATCCGTTGTCATCCTTTGCGAACGGGACGCCGATCCGGACCAGATCCTGAAATGAAGCGACGGAATTCTCTGCCAGCGCCTTCAATAGGCGGCGATCGTTCAGATGATAACCGCCTTCCAGCATGTCGGTGATGTACTGTTCCGGGCTGTCGCGGCTGTCGACGGCACCGAGCGGCACATTGGCGCCGATCACATAGGGCGATGCGCCGCGCGCCAGAAATGCGTGTCCGACCTCGGCGCCGGCCTCACGGGCCGCAACCGCCGCACGTGTGCCAGCGAACCCGCCGCCGAGAACGAGGATGTCGACGTCTGCGATCTGCAAGCTGTCGAGGTCGATGGTGGACATGCGCTGCGGGTCTTATGAAAATGCGTCGAGGCCGAGCAAATTGCGGCCGATGACGAGGTTATTGATCTGTGTCGTGCCGTCCGGGATCGTCAGCAGTCGCGCGGAGCGGAAATAGCGCTCAACCGGGAATTCCTTGCTGATGCCGAATGCGCCATGCACCTGGATGGCTTTCGAGGTGATCCGCTGCACGGCCTCCGTCGTGAAGACCTTGGCCATCGCCGCCTCGATATTCGAGCCGACGTTCTGATCGAGCATGGACAGTGCACGAAACACCATCAGCCGCGATGCATCGAGCTCAGTGGCCATTTCCGCGACCAACTGCTGCACGAGCTGATGCGCGCCGATCGGCTTGCCGAACTGGACACGCTCCTTGGCATAGGCAATGGCCGCATCCAGGCTTGCGCGCCCTAGCCCTAGGGCGACCAGGGAAATAAAGCAGCGCGAGCGCTCGAACCCCTTCATGGTTTCCCGCAAGCCGCCGCCGAGCTTGCCCATGATGTTGGTTGCCGGAACGACGACATCCTCAAGAATGATCTGGCCAAGAGACCATCCGTTGAGCCCGAGCTTTTCGACCTCGACGGAGCGGAAGCCGTGTTCTTCACGATCGACGAGAAACATCGTGAATTCCTGATCGCCCGTGGCGGCGATCAGCACGACGTAGTCGGCGACGGCGGAATTGGAGATCCACAGCTTCTCGCCGGTGATGCGGTAATTGTTGCCATCGCGGACGGCGCGCGTCTGCATGCCGCGCACGTGCGATCCGACATTCGGCTCGCTGATGGCCGAACAGCCGATCAGTTTGCCGGCGATCGTGTCCTTGAGATAGCGCGCCTGCAGTTCCGGCGATCCGGCGTTGAAAACCTTCAGGGCGGCGCCTTCATTGACAAATGCGGCGCCTGCAAGGTCGGCCGAGACCCGGGCCAGCTCCTCATAAAGAAGTCCGCTGGTCACGAAATCGAGGCCCAGTCCGCCGCCGCTCTCGGCCACCCAGCCGCTGCCGACGCCGTACTCGCTCGCAATACCCAGCAGTTTCTTGAGCACGTCCTTGGGAAAGGGCGCATCGAGGTGTTGTTCGGTGACAGGACGGATGTCCCGCTCGAGCACGCGCCGCCACGCACCGACGGCTATGCTCTGTTCTTCAGTCGGTGCAAAATTCATCGGAAAACCGCTTATCGGATCGGTTGCGCCGCGGGAGGGGCAGGCCATAGCCGCCTATTGTTCTCACAAGTCATTCAAACAATCAATGATCACAGATCATAGATCACCATGGATGAAAATTTTCGTCGAATTTGCGTCTGGGGCGCATGCTTAGGCTTGACGCATTCCTGTGATCGGCAATAATCGCCGCGGAATTTAGACACACCGATAGACGCGAATAAGCGCGCATTGCAGTCTGGGAGGACTGAACATGGCAGAGCCCAAGACGCCCAAGTCTCATCTTGTTTCATTGCGTACGTCACGCCGGAAGCTGCTCGTGGCTGCTGGCGCCGGAATTGCATCGCTCAGTCTTCCGCGCAGTTTCGCACTTGCACAAGCGACAGCGGCGCCGGACCTGAAGGCGGCGGCGGATGAAGGTTCGCTCGTCGTCTGGCACGGCGATCAGGAGGCGGACGTTGTAAAGTTCCTGCAGATTTTCACCGACAAGACGGGCGTCAAGACGGTGCAGCAGCGGTTGCTGCCCGGCGCTGCCGTGCCGAAGCTGGAAGCCGAGCATCGGACGGGCAGCGTCAGCGGCGACGTTTATATGACGTCGGATGCGGGCATCATGGAAAATCTGCGCAAACAGAACCGCCTGATGCGCTATGTGCCCAAGGAAATCGATGCCTTCGACGCGGAATATCGCAGCGACGAGCCGGGCTGGTACACGTCCTATTACATCAACGCCGGGCCGATGATGTACGATCCGCGCTTCGTGAAGGAAGACGAAGCACCCAAGACGTGGACGGATCTTCTCAATCCGCGCTGGTCAGGTCAGATCGGTTTTCAGAACGCCTCGGCTGGTACGTCCTATGCCTTCTGGTTCGTCATGAAGGACGTTTTGCCGGCTGATTTCTTTGACAAACTGGCTGAGTTGAAGCCACGCGCCTATTCGTCTTCGACGCAAATCCAACAGGATATCGAGCGCGGTAATCTGAAGATCGGCGGGCGCGTCAGCATCTTCCAGTATGTCAAGGCGATGCGGGCCAACAATCCGGTCAAGGCGGTATTTCCGGAAATCGGTACGCCCTCGGTCAATCAGGTCGTGGGCATTATCGGCACGAAGCGGCCCAACGCGTCGAAGATCTTTATCGATTACCTGACATCGCGCGAAGGCCAGCAGGTCTGGAATGACATTCAGGGTTCGCCGTCCGCACGCAAGGACGTGACGGTGGAGCACGTGCCCAACATCGCAACCACGAAGCTTCTGCTGCCGGTCAAGTTCGAGGAGTACCAGGATCCGGCGATGCGCAAGAAATTCGTCGGCATCTGGAACAAGATGACCGGCCTATGACAAACCGAGCGATCGCCGCGACGGCGGTCCCTGAGCGCGTCAGTTCCTGGACGCGCATCGGACCGGAGGTCTGGATACCCCTCGTTCTGATCATCGGGGGCCTGGGGTATCCGATCTTTTTGTTGGTGACGAGTGCCTTCAATGTCGGCGATCCTCAAGCCTTACCGGCGGTCGAATATGGCCTCGGCAACTTCATCGAGCTGACGAACCATCTCGATTGGATCGGCAATACGCTTCTCATCGCAACCGGCGGCACGCTGCTCGGTATCACCATTGGTGTCGGCCTTGCCTGGCTGATCCATCGTACGAATATTGCTGGACGGAAATGGTTTGAGCTTCTTGTCGCCATTCCCTATCCGCTCGGTCCGCTTGTCGGGGCGCTGGCCTGGAGCCAGCTCGGCGCTCCGCGCGACGGCTTGATCAATCGCGCCTACATGTGGCTGACAGGAGGAGCGTCGCCGCTCTTCGATATCTACACGCCGATGGGGATCATTTTCGTCGAAGCGATCTTCGAGGCGCCCGTCGCCATTCTGATCATCGGTGCTGCGATGCAGCGCATGGATCCGGCGTTGGAGGAAAGCTCATCAATCTTCGGTGGCGGCAAATGGCGTACCGCCTGGAAGATCACGCTTCCCCTGATGCTACCGGCGATTCTCAGCGCTGCGCTCTTCATGTTCGCATCGATCCTCGGATCGTTCGCAATTCCCGCCATTCTCGGGACAAGCGCGCGCTTTTACGTCGCGACCAACGCGATCTATGTCCTGCTGCAGGGCTATCCGCCGAACTATCCGCTCGCAGCCGCGCTCGGTCTTGTGCTGATCGCCATTACGGCCCTTGCTGTCTGGCTGGTTCAGCGCGTCCTGAAGGGCCGCTCGTTCGTCGTTGTTTCGGGTCGCAATTATCGTCCGCGCCAGATCGACATGGGCAAGTGGAAGTGGCCGCTGTTCGGTCTGGCGAGCTTCTATATCGCCGTCGCACTGGTGCTGCCGCTGGGGGCTCTCTTGCTGGCCTCCCTGCAAACCAGCAGTGAGCTGAGCTTTAATCCGGCAACCTGGACGCTCGCCAACTATCATTATGTAGTCATCGAGTTCCCGACCACCCGCCAGGCGATCATCAACAGCCTCATCCTGGGCCTGGCGACAGGTACACTGGGTGTCGCCTGCGCAACGCTGATCGCAATCGCCGTTTATCGCTCAAAGAGCGGCGGCCGCAAACTGCTGGAGCAGGTCACGATGCTTCCGCAGGCATTTCCGCGGCTGATCTTCGCGTTCGGCTTCCTGTGGATGGTCCTGACGCTGCCAATCCCGCTCTATGGGACTTTGTTCGCGGTCCTGCTGGCCTACATCTTCGTATTTCTGCCGTTGGCCTACCGTGGCATGAGCGGTGTTGTCGTCCAGATCGACGGCGCACTCGAAGAAGCGGCCCGCGTCAGTGGCGCGGACTGGTGGCGGGTACTGCGAACCATCACGGTGCCGCTGCTGCGGTCCGGCGTGCTCGCGACATGGGCATTGTTGTTCATGGTGTCGGTTCGCGAGATCAGCGCATCACTTTTCCTGTCGGATGCGCACAACCCGGTGCTGGGTCCCGCGATCTTCAGTTTCTGGGACTCCGGTGGGTTGCCGCGCGTCAGCGCGCTGGCGATCGTTCAGGCTGTCATTATCCTGATCGCGCTGTACGCGGTCCGGCGCTGGACCGGTCGCGACATGAAAATCTGACACTCTCACTATTCCAGGGAGGAGGCCGACAATGGTCGGTTTGATGGAAGCAACGGCGGCGTCTCCAGTGGGCAAGGAAAGCCCGGCGGAGGACACCGCAGCATCGAGATATATCGAAGTGCGAGGGCTGACCGCCGCCTACGACGGCAAGGTCGTCGTCAAGAACATCTCGTTCCAGGTGAGCCATGGCGAGCACTTATCGCTGCTGGGGCCGTCAGGATGCGGAAAATCCACGACGTTGCGCTGCATCGCAGGGCTGGAAACACCGGTATCCGGCGAGATCGTCATCGACGGTGTGCCTGTGTTTTCCTCATCCAGACGCATCAACATGCCGGCCGAAAAGCGCAAGCTATCGATGGTGTTTCAGAGCTACGCCATCTGGCCACATATGACGGTGTTCGAGAACGTCGCGTATGCGCTCCGTGTGCAGCGGATGAGCAATGCCGATATCCAGCAGCGCGTGAAGGAAGTCCTGCGCATGGTCGGCATGGAGGACTTCATGATGCGGCCGGCCACCAATCTCAGTGGCGGTCAGCAGCAGCGCGTGGCGCTGGCCCGAAGCTATGCCGCGCGGCCCAAGGCCATGCTGCTCGACGAGCCGCTCTCCAATCTCGATGCCCGCCTGCGGGTGCGTATGCGAGAAGAGATCAAAGAGCTCCAGCACCGCTTCGACCTGAGCACGATCTACGTCACGCATGACCAGGAAGAAGCGATGGCGATCTCGGATCGTATTATCGTCATGCGCGAAGGCAGCATCGAGCAGGACGGGCGCCCGTTCGACATCTACGACCGGCCGCGAACCCGCTTTGTTGCCGATTTCATCGGTGCGGCAAACATTCTGGCCGGAACCCGGCAGGGAACAGCGCCGTCTGGCGCACCGGTTCTGAAGATTGGCGATGCCCTCGTCGAATGTGCGCCCGATCTGCCGCTGCAAGCGCCAGAGGCGGATGGACGGCATTTGGTTGCTGTCCGCACCGTCTATCCGGAGTTGCGACGCACGGCTGCACCGGGCGTAAACAATCAATGGCAAGCCACGGTCAGGCGCCGGATTCTGCTCGGGGATATCGTCAGTTACATCATCGATTGGCCCGGCGGCACCCTGCGCGTCCAGTCCTTCCCGCGCGATCTGTTACAGGAAGGCGAGGCAATCCACGTATGCTTCGATCCTTCGCGTGTTGTGCCGATCGCAGTGGATGGGGCTTAAGTGAAGAAGCCGGCTACTCGATCCGCATATCTCGCGCGATCGATGGCGCTGCAGGGCGATCACTTCGGGTGCCGGCGTGAGGAAGCGTCGTGCAGCGAAGATGGTCTACCCGGTGACCGCAAACATCGGCACCAGAGATTCCAATGTCAGCCTCTCGGACGGAGATCGCGTCGGCGGCCCCGTGACGCTGCACTGCGAAAGTGATCGAATGGAAGAAGCTGGCTAAAGCAGCATGAGCCGGCTGACGGTCCAGCTACTGATCCAAAAGTTTGGAAGACCGGTCGAAAAATCTCAATATTTGAGAAGGGATAGCGCCGGTTGGTGGAGCCGAGGGGAATCTACTGACCCTGAGGAGGCAAACCGCCTGCTTTTTCCCGAACGTCGCGTTCTCACACAGCCTCCAGAGGGAGCGGAAGCCATGCCATTCACAAGCGGCGACGGTCTTCTCGTTGCCGCTCACGCTTGTCGTGGTATCACTCCAGATGTCGGCCTTCGCCGCCGGTGGGTCGGCGACATTCGTGGCTCGATCCCAGAAGCTATATCGGCGGGCTTGAGACTTGTGGGGATCGCGTCAACGCTCAGGTGTCGATTGTCCCGGCAATCACCATAGTACCATCGACTTCGAACTGTACGTTCAATCGGCCAGCAGCTGCGCGAGCTCGGCGTCTTGCGGAACACTGCCAAGCTGGCGCACGCGATTAGGCATTCCGCGATAGATCTTCATGTCCTTGTAGCCATGCCCCGTCATCATGCAGACAACGGTGGCGCTGCTTGGAATGCGCCCCGAACCCAACATCGCGCGCACCGCGGCAAACGAACTGGCACCGGTCGGCTCGGCCAATAGCCCCATACGATGAGCCAGCGTTGACATGGCATCACGCAGGTCATCATCGCTGACGGCAACGGCGAGACCACCCGTTTCGCGCAGTAACCGGAGCGTATAGCTGCCATCGCGTTCGTAGCCGATCAGTGGATCGGAGATGCCTGACGCAATCGTATTTGGCTCATCCCAGGCCGTCACACACTCCGCCCCTTCATCAAAAGCACGAACGATCGGCGCACAGCCGGCCGCTTGCACCGCGACAAGCTTCGGGATCTTGCCGGAGCCGTGCTCGGCAAATCCCTGTATGACCCCTTTCACCAATGGCCCGGCACCTGTCGGCACAATGACGTAGTCCGGCACCCGGCCGTCGAGCTGCACGGCGAGTTCCTCGCCGACGAGTTTCAGAGCGTCCACACCGTACGGGTTGAGAAAGGTCGTCGTGACGTTGACCAGACCATGGTCCCTGGCGAGCCGCCCGGCAACGTCGTACGCGTAGCTGTAGTGGCCGTCGACTTTGACCAGCAGTGCGCCATAGGCCGCAATCTGCGTCAGCTTCTCCTCCGGCGTATGCGTCGGCACAACGACGATCGCCTTCAGGCCGGCGCGTGCGGCATAGGCTGAGGTCGAGGCGCCTGCGTTGCCGCTGGAGGCACACACGATACCCGCATAGCCGTGCTGTTTCGCCCAACTTACGACAGCGCTGATCAGCCGGTCCTTGAAGGACCCCGTGGGATTGACCGTTTCGTCCTTGAGCCAGATCTGTCCGGTGAAACCAGGAAGCGCTTGTTCCAGTCTTTCGCCTCTGTGCAGGGGTGTATTGCCCTCGCCCAACGAGACAATTGCAGTCCGCTCACTCACTGACAGGCGATCGGCATGGCGCCACATCGTCTCTGCCAGATAGCGATCACCCTCGGTCGACGTTCCAGCCGGTGCGACGACCTCCAGAATGCCCTGACAGACGTTGCAGGCATAACTGGCACCAGCCGGCATCATCAGCCCGCAATCAACGCAACGCAGCTTCACGGCGATCCTCTTCCCGCGTCAGAGAAGCAAGCGCGGTAGCCATAGCACGAGCGCCGGCCACAGTGAGACCATGATCAAGACGATCAAATGCGTGATGTAGAATGGGATCGACGCGATGATGGCCCGTTCATAGGGCACACCCGCAATCTGCGTCGCCGTCATCAGCGTCATGCCGACGGGGGGAGTGATATTGGCGAGGTTGAGCGCCAGGATCATCACCATCGCGAAATGCAGCGGATCAAAACCAAGCTGTATCATTGCCGGAACAAGAACCGGGCCGACGACAACCAGCGCCGGCAACACGTCGAGCACCGTCCCGATCAGGATCAGGAGTGCATTGACCAGCATGATCTGGATCGTTGCATCGGTGCTGACTGTGGCGATCATGCTGGCGGCTTCGCGGGCAATACCGGAGCGCGTCACAAACCAGCCCAGCACCGTGGAAGCCGCCAGAAGGAAGAAGACCACGCCGCTGAACTGAACCGTGACGACAAGCGTCTGCCAGAGCTTGGACAAGGTCAATGTGCGATAAGCAAAAACGCCGAGCGCGATCGTGTAGACCGCAGCAAAGGCAGAAGCCTCGGTAACCGTGGTGAAACCGCCGAGAATACCAGCCAGAATGATGAACGGTACAAGCAGCGCGGGGATCGTCGGGAGAAACGCGCGCGCCGCCGCCCGTAAATTAGTGTCGCCATGCCGGGGGAATTTGTACATCCACGCCAGGATCCCGCTCGTGATCAACAGCGCAAGCGTCATCAACAGACCGGGAATGATACCGGCCGCAAACAGGGACAGCACCGACACGTTCTGCAGTAGCGAGGCATACACGACCATGACGATGCTCGGCGGGATGATCGGGCCGATGATCGATGAGCACGCTGTTACAGCCGCTGCATATTCGGCGGTGTAACCTTCACGCTTCATGGCGGGAATCATGATCTTGCCGATCGCCACCGTGTCGGTGATGGCCGCACCGGTCAGCCCGGAGAAGAAGAGGCTGACAGCAACGTTGACGTGACTGAGAGCGCCGCGGATGCGACCGAACAAGGCATTGTTGAAAGCGATAAGACGCTCCGTCAACCCCGCCTGGTTCATGAGCTCGGCCGTGAAGATGAAGTAGGGAATGGCCATCAGCAAATAGCCACTGGTGCCGGAAAACATACGCTCCGCAACGATCCCGAGAAAATCGGAACCGCCAAGTTCCATGGCGCCGGATAGTCCCGACATCACCATCACAACCGCAATCGGCGTGCCCAACAGGATCAACAGGACGAATATGCCAACAGCAGAGGTCACGTTTGAATGCTCCGTTCCTCTGGTTCTTGACCCTGCCCCGGCCCCAGACCGGCTGCTCTGAATTCGTCCTCGCTGACAGTCATGTCGGATTCATCGAGAATATTCGGAGGATCGAAGAGTCGCGCACCGCACAGCACGTGGATCAATAGAACAAGCCCGGTAATCGGCACTGCGCTCGTTACCCAGCGTGAGTGAATCTGAATTTGATCCGACACCATGAAGTAGTCGCGCGACCCGGCTGCGTAGTCGTAGCCGAACCAGATCAGCAAAACCGCGAAGAGCCCGACGATAACATAGTTCAGGCCCTTTATGACGGACACGACGCGTGCAGGAAACAGATCCCGGAATGACGTCATGGCAATGTGCTCGCCGCGACGAAAGGCGACGGTCAGACTGAGCAAACCGAGCCACGGAATGAATAGCCGGGCGAGGGAGTACGTCCAGCTCAGAGCGGCCCCGGTGATCACCATGTAGAAGAAGCCGATGAAAGAGATGCTCAGCATGACGAGAATGCATCCGACGCAGAATGCGGTCACGGCCGCATCAACGCCGCTGCTGATACGTTCTGATAGCGGCATCACGGGACGGTAAGCTCCAAGAGCTTTGGCGGATAGGTCACCAGGCTGACCGGAAAGGCATCATCGTTCTCAAAGGAAACCCGGAACCAATGTGATTCCGGGTTTCGGAAATGCTTACTTTGCGTACAGCGCGTTACTCTTATCCGTTGCATCCGAGATCCGCTTCACTTCGGTGAAGAGGCTGTCAACGAGCGCCTGATCAAGGCCAAAATCCTTCACGATCCAGTTCTTCCAGGCCGGCTGCGCAATGTCGGCCATTTTCTGGCGTTCGGCGGCGGGGAGAATATAGCACTCCTTGAACCGCTTGCAGGATTCGTTCCATCCATCGATCGACTGCAGGGCGGAAATGCCATGCGCCAGAGCAATGGATTCCCGGGCCGCCTGGATAATCACCTTACGGTACTCTTCCGGCAGCGACTGAAGCCACTTATCGCTGACCAGCCAAGCCTGGGAGTTATAAACGTGGCCACTGAGCGTCGTATAACTATTGACTTCCCACAGCTTGAAAAATTTGCTGACGCCCGGCGCATTGAACTGACCATCGGCAAGACCGGTTGACAGCGCGGTGATCACCTCACCCCACGGCAGCGGCGTTGCCGATGCGCCGAGAGCACGCATGGTTGCGACGTGGGCTGGATTTTCCTCGACACGGATCTTCAGCCCCTTGATGTCGTCAGCCGTGCGGATCAGCTTTTTGTTGGTGGTGAAAGCAACGAAGCCGCCACCATCGTCAAACGTACCCAAATAACGCAAGCCGGAAGACTCAACCGAACCCTTCATGAAGTTGGCAAACCACTCTCCGTCGAAGAAGGCGTGCGCGATCTGATAATTCGGGAA
Source organism: Pseudomonadota bacterium (assembly GCA_023423275.1). GTDB lineage: Bacteria > Pseudomonadota > Alphaproteobacteria > Rhizobiales > Hyphomicrobiaceae > ZC4RG25. The sequence continues at coordinate 111,752 of JAFAFW010000037.1, read as the reverse complement.
AAGGAACGGTGCGGTGATGAGCTGATACTTCGGGTAGAACGACGACATCGCGCCGGATGAAATCACGGTCGATTGCAGCAGTTTGCCATCCTGCGCCTGCTTGCCGGTCTCGACCTCCGATCCGAGCTGCCCGCCGCCGAACAGTTGGACTTCAACTTCGCCCTTGGTTCCGGCCTCAACGAGCGACTTGAAATGGGTCAATGCCGGATGCACTTCGTTGTTCATTTCCTCCGGCAAAAGGTGGGCGATTGCCATTTTGTACTTCGCGGCATCCGCAGGCTGCGCAATCAACGCGCTGGCGATCAATATCCCCGAAAAAAGCGCCGCAGCGCCGGACGCACGACGTAGACCATTGCTGATAACGGAACTAAAGACCTGCCTTCTCATAGTTCTCCCCTTTTAAACGTCAGAAGCTATGACTATTCGAGAGGGCGCCGCAGCGGCTGAAGGAGGATATTCAACACCTCCCGCAACGCCCATGGAATAATCGCAAAGGCCCATAATTCGATACCGCCGATATCATCAGCAGCAGCCTCAAGATGAGTTGCTTTATTCCATAATTATAGAATAGGTTGCGTTGTTATAGAAAGACTATGCGCAGTATTTTACCCCGTCAAGCGTAACATCCGTGCTCAGAGAACTCCGTGCCGAGCGCCCGATCAAACACTTCCCGCCGATCCCGCACCAGCGGTATCGACCGCACGATCGAGATCATCGACCATATGGTCCGATATGGCGCGCAATCGACCGCGGCGGAACTCGCGCGCGCCTTGGATGCGCCAACCTCGACGATCTATAAAATCGTTGAGGAATTGACGGAGCACGGCCTTCTCATCCGCGACGGTTCAGGCGGTGCCGCTCTGGGTCCTCGGCTGATGTATTTCGGCCTTGCCTACCAGGACAGCATGCCGTTCATCGGTGTCGCCAACAAGGTCATGCGTACATTGAGTGCGGAGATCGGCGAAAGCGTCCAGCTTTGCGGTCGCGATGACAACATGATGGTCGTGATCGCCATGGTCGAAGGCCCGGGCTCATTCGTCGTATCCTCCCGCGTCGGTTCTCGCGTGCCGCTCAACTGGACGGCATCGGGCCGCCTATTGACGGGCCACCTGCCGGATGGGGCGCGGCGCGCCCTCTATGCACGCGCTTGTCTCCCCTCCCCGACAGGACGTGCAGAAACCGATCCTGTTGTGTTGGCTGCTGAGTCCCGCCTGGCTCTGGAGCGGCGATGCAGTATCCAACTGGGGGTTTCGGACTACGCACTGGCCTGTATCGCTGCCCCACTCGTCAATCCCGCTGGTGAGTGCGTCGCCGCGATCAGCATCGTGTTGCCGGAGCGGCGGGCGATGAGGAACTCCAAACGCTATATCGAAGCCGTTCAGGTCGCCGCCCGCGAGATCGAAGGTACTGTTGGCTGGTCCAGCGTCGATCTCCAGAAAGCCGCCTCCGGCCGGCTGCGAAAGAGGCGCTGTTCAGCCAACGACTGATGAACCGTCAACGTGTCGCGGCAATATCGCCTTCCGGGTCCTCACTCCCTGGCGAAGGCACCATGATGGCGGCTCATCAAACCTGAGGGAATAAGCCGATCGGGGCTGCTGCAAAGCAAGTTGATGAACCCCATTGGCGCGTGGCGCGTACAGGCATTGTCGCTCCCTACACACCAATGTGTTTCCGCTGCGCAGCTTGCGAACGGCGTCTCGGCGCTACTACGATTTGGATAGCGGGGCCGATTAGAGACTAGTGCGCCCGACTGAAACAACAATCAGGCTGGGAGGCCGCCATGAAATTTCTAAGCATTGCCGCATTTTCATCGATAGCCGCCATCGGCCTGTCAGCCCAGGTTCATGCCGCCGACGTGACACTGCGCCTGGCCAGTGTCGCGACCGAGTCGAGCCCTTGGGCTCCTTCGCAGGAAGTGTTCAAGAAGGAGCTGGAAAAGCGGACCAACGGCAAGGTCACGATCCAGATCTTCAATAACAACACGCTCGGATCGAACCGCGAGGCCCTGGAGCTGGCCAAGGCTGGTAACATCGATTTCGTCCTGTCCGGTCTCGCGCACGCATCACGCTTCGCGCCGCAGCTCAACGCCGTCCTGTTCCCTTATATGTGGAAGGACCGTGAGACGATGTTCAAGGTGCTCGACGGCGAAGCAGGGCGCAAGCTGTCGGACACCCTGAAGTCTTCGAACATGAGCATCATCGGCTGGTGGGACAACGGCTTCCGCCACGTCTCCAACAACAAGAGGCCGATCAACAAGGTCGAGGATCTGAAGGGATTGAAGCTGCGTACGCTGCCCTCGAGTGTTCACGTCGCTTTTTTCAAAGCCCTTGGTGCGGTCCCGACACCGATGGACTTTGCCGAGCTGATGCCGGCTCTCCAGCAGGGGGTTCTTGATGGTCAGGAGAACCCGCCCGGCGTCGTGCATCCGTTCCGCATTTTTGAGGTGCAGAAGTTCTATTCGCTCACCGGCCATGTAAACGAACCGATGATCGTAGTCATGAGCGAGGGCGTGCGTGCCAAGCTCGGACCTGAGAATATGAAGGCGGTCGAGGAGGCCATTGCGGTGGCTACCGAGTACGAGCGCAAGGTCAACGATGAGAAGTCGGCCGAGCTCATGAAGCTCCTGAGCACGTCGATGACAATCAACGATGTTCCGCCGGAGACTTTGGCCGAATTCCGCCGTATCGCCAGGGAGATCTACGATGCGGCCATTGCGGATCTAGGCCCTGGCGGCAAGGACATCGTGGACGTCATCGTCGCGGCCAATCAATAATCACCGACAAGGTGCACGCGGGCGACGCAGGCCCGCGTGCGTCATGCGGCACCAAGGGGCGGACATGACCTCACTGCTGAAGGTTGTCGAATGGCTCGTCGTCGCTCTGATGGCGGTCGTCGCCGGCACTGTGATGATCGAGGTCATCCTTCGAAATGCCTTCGACCTCTCTTTCACCGTCCACGAGGAACTGACGCGCTACACCATGATCTGGGTGGCAATGCTGGGCGCCGTCCTTCTGATGAACGAGAATGGTCATATCCGGATCAGCCTTGTCCCGGATATGCTGCCGCGGCGACTGTCTGCGCTGGTGACCTGTCTTGCTGACGTCGTCGTCCTCTTCTTCCTGATTGGATTTATCTACGCCTGTAGCATGAATCTCCCAAAAATTATCGGCCAGACCACAATTACGCTTGGCGTCGGCATGGTTTGGTTTCATGCGGCGCTACCCATCGCCGGGGTTCTGATGGCGGTGCTTGGCATTCGCAATCTTGTTACGCACGCCCGCGAAGCGCTAAGCCAGCCCCAGGATTGAAGGTTCAAACATGATCACGATCCTCCCGGCGTTCTTTGCCGTCCTGGCGCTCGGCGTGCCGGTCGCTTTTGCCCTGGGCGCAGTCGCGCTCGGCTATCTGCTGATTACGGGAGATGCCTCCCTCAGCATCATTCCGACGGTCGTCTTCGGCGGCATGGACTCGTTTCCGCTGCTGGCGATCCCGTTCTTTGTTCTTGCCGGTGATCTGGCGACTCGCGCCGACATCCTGTCGCGCATGATCGACTTTGCGCGCTCGATCTTCGGGCCGGTCCGAGGTGGCCTTGCCCATGTGAATGTCGCCTCCAGCATGCTGTTCGGCGGCGTCACCGGCGTGGCAGTCGCGGATACGGCGGCCGTCGGCGGCACACTCATACCCGCCATGATTCGTGACGGCTACTCGCGCGGCTTTTCGGGCGCCATCACGGCCTCCTCCTCGGTCATGGGCGCGATCATTCCGCCGAGCGTCGCCATGCTCATCATCATTTATATCATGGGCGGCGGCCTGTCGGTTACGAAGCTGTTCCTCTACGGCGCGGTTCCCGGCATCCTTATCGGCCTCGGCATGATGCTGTATGTGGCGCTGATCGCGAAGGCGCGAAATTTTCCACGCAGTAGCGACGGCTGGTCGATAAGCCATATCGTAGGCACGTTCGTGCCGGCGCTGCCGGGGCTTGGATTACCGGTGATCGTCCTCGGCGGCATTCTGGGTGGCGTCTTCACCCCGACCGAGGCAGGTGCCGTGGCGGCACTCTACGCGCTCGTGCTCGGTCTGTGCTACCGCACGCTCGACCTCAGCGCGATCAAGGAATCGCTGCTGGCTTCGGCCAAAACCAGCGCGCTGGTCTATCTTTTGCTCGGTACGGCAAAGCTGATCGCGTGGATTCTGGTGCTTAATCTCGTGCCGCAGAAGATCGGCGCTTTCTTGCAGCCTTTGATCGGCTCCGGTGAAATGTTCCTGATTGCCGTTGTGATCATCTTCCTGCTGCTCGGCTTCGTGATGGAAGGCGTGGCGGCGATGATCATGCTGGTCCCCATTGTGGCGCCCATGGCATCCATGTTCGGCGTGGATCCCTATCACATGGCGCTGGTGATCGTGATGACAGTACAGATCGCGCTGGTCACGCCGCCCGTCGCGATTGGTCTCTTCCTGGTTTGTCCGCTCGCAGGGTGCACCATCAAGGATGTCTCGATCGAGGTGATCCCCTTCATCGGAGTCATCCTCGCCGTGATCATGCTGGTCGTGTTTTTCCCGCAGATTGCGAGCTTTTTGCCCGCCAGTCTTGGCTACTAGAATGGAGCGGGTGGCTATCACGCGTCCGCGGTCGTCCGGCTAGCGAGCTTCCAGCTTCGCTGCGATGACCGAAATTTCGAGGAGGACTCCCTCCTCGATGACAACGATGCCCGGTGATACGCGCGCAGGCGCGGTTGCCTGCGGAAAGACCTCAACCCAGGCGCGGTTCATCTCCTGCTTGCGCGACATGTCAACCAGGAAGCAGTTGACCATCAGAACGTGGTCGAGGTCAGACCCCAATGCCTGGAGGATGTCTTTCAGCTTGCCAAAAAGTTGGCGGGCCTGTCCGTACATGTCGAGGCTGGCATCATCCGGGGTTATGCCACCAATATAGAGCACTCCGTTGTGCTCGGTAGCCTGATGAATGATGCCGCGATTCATGTGGCGCGCGATCATGGCAATTGTCCGTCATCTGATATCGGCTGTGGTGGAGCCAAAGACTCCGTGGGTCCGGCAAATCAGACGCATGAAAGTCTACAGTGATCCGAATCCAGGCGAATGCCTCAGGCGAGGATCAGCCCGCCAGAAACATCCAGTACGGCGCCCGTCATGGCTTGACATGAATCCGAGGCGAGGAACAAAAGCCCCGCGACAATGTCCTCGTTGGTGAGCAGGCGTCCGATCGGAATCGATTTCGCGAGCTCGTCGGATGGGTACGTATCTTGCAATAGATTCGCGACACGGGCCCCATCCACCGGGCCAGGACACAGCGTGTTCACTAGGATTCCGCTGCTTGCGTATTCGCGGGATAAATGCCGGGAAATTCCGATGACGGCGGACTTGGCGGCGGTATATGAGCAGCCAAGCAGCGGGCTGACGCTGCGGCCGGCATTGGATGAGACGTTGACGATCCGACCTCCGCCCGCCGCGACCATTTTGGGCAGCACGGCTTTGCAGCACAGGAACGTGCCGCGGACATTCGAGGCGAAGACGTGCTCCCACTCATCGACCGGCGTCTCGTGCGTCTTGCGAAATGCCTGGCCGTAGCTGCCGGCGGCATTCACCAGTACGTCGATCTTGCCGTACCGGTCGACCAGAGCTTTGACAGCATTCTCGACCTGTTGCTCCTGGCCGACATCGAACGGGAGGGCGAGCGCGGCGCCTCCAGCTTCATGAATGCGCAACGCAGTGGCATCTGCGCGCTCGGGCACGAGGTCACCGACGCCAACCTGCGCACCACAAGCGGCAAGGGCGCCGGCCGCGACTGCGGCGATCCCTTGGCCGGCGCCCGTAATCAGAACGACTTTGCCATCGAAGCGGTAGTCTGAAAGTTTGGAGGTGCTCATGACATGAACCGGATATCGGCGGGAATGATCCCGGTGGGTACGATGCCAGCCGGCAGCGGCAATGGGGTGTTCGCACTCTCCAGCAATTCGATCGTGATGAAAGCGAGGTCCGTTGCGCCCGTGTTCACCAGATCGTGGACCATGAATTCCCCGGATGCATATGTCATGTGGCGCGTCTCACCTGGAGTATAGTCGCGCTCGACGGGGGCTCCGCCTCCGATGTGGGATGCCGCGCGCCCAGCCGTGAGACAGGTCCAGGAATAATCGAGGACGTGCCGGTGAAACCCGACCCGTTCGCCCGGCTTCAGGTGAATATACCAGATGCGCGTGCGCTCGTTTTCAGACACGAGGATCTGGCCGACACATGGATTGAACTGGTTTTGCTCGTACTCCCGGCTCAGATCCACAGAAAGGTCGCTAATGCTGTTTGCCATGGCCGTACTTCCCGAATGGTCAATGCCGTCTTAGAGATTGTGCATGTTGTTCTCGAAATTGAAGAAGGCTTTGCGCCAACGCGTGGTGACGATGCGCTCCGGCAGGCCGGCTTTGGAAAACGGATCCTGTGCGACGAAAGCCTCGGCATCCGCGCGCGTTTCGACATCCACGATATAAATGGTACCCAACATCCTCTCGCCGTCATCGGACAGCTTGGCGCCGGCTCCCAGGAGCTTGCTGATGTTGGCTTCCAGAAACTTAATGTGCTCTGGCCTCACACGCATGCGCAGTTCGAGGCTGTCGGGCTTGTCCCATGTTTCTACTATGAACGGCATGTTTGCATTTCCCCGTCACGGTACGATTTTCATGCGGCGCAGTTCTTCGAAGTGTCCGAGGAACATTTCCTCGGAGTCAATAAACTCCATGAAGCCGTATTTCCGGCACTTGGTGGTATCCGACATCACATCCCAGTCATTGGAGAATGCGTAATTCGTAAAATGCCAATTCGCCAGGCGCGACACGGGATTCGGTTGCAGCCCATGCGCACGGACGATTTCGTCCCACAGGCCCTCGCGGCCGTCCATGAACTTGACCATATCCGTCGTCTCGACGCCGCCCATCTCCATTCCAAAATAGTTGGCAAAGACCGGCCAAAGGTTCTGATACCGGTAGTAGTCGCCGTTGGTGATGTTGAAGGCTTCGTTGGCGCAGGCGGGAGTGGTCGCCATCCACACCATCGCGCGGGCAAGAAGGCCCGAATCAGTCGCTTGGTAGACTGATGTGAAGGCTCCAGGCTTGCCGGGCCAAAACAATGGCTTTCCGAGCTTCTTCAACATTGCGGCATAGACGCAGATCATCGAGACCAGGTTGAGCGGATTGCCGAGCGCATATCCGCAAATGACGTGAGGACGCGCGGCTGACCAGGACCACGACTTTCCTTTCTGCAGCTCTACGAGGAAATCCTGCTGGTCATAGTAGAAGTGCGGAACGGAGATACGCGGATCGCGCTCTTTAGCCGGCGTCTTGAACGGCCCGAGATACTGCCCATAGTACTTGGTGCCCTGAAGCAGGCAGATGTGCTGAAGATTCCGAGCGCTACGCTCGATCACCGAGATCGAATTGCGGGCCATGGTGGTATTGGGCTCGCGCGTCTTCGCGAATACAGGATCATCCCAATAGGCCGTGTAGAAGACATGGGTAACGTCGGTCAGCCCCGAGAGCCCTGCCTCACAGCTCGCAGGATCCATGATATCGGCGGAGACGAACTTTGCCTTGGTCTCAAAATACGGTGCGTTGCGGGAGACACCGATGACGTTCCAATCGTCTTTATTTTCGAGATGGGAGAGGATGGCACGGCCGGATACGCCGGTCGCGCCGATCACGAGAGCCGTCTTTTTTGTCATTGAGCGTTCATCCCAGACAAGAGTTCGCTTGGTTGAATGTCGTCGGGGGGCGCGACCACGACGTTCTCACGGAGCATGATGATTTCGCTGTGTCCGCCCGCCACGAGTGCGGGATGCGAGGGCGAGCTGGCGAAGCGCGAAGCAGCATGCCGAAGCGCGTCCGCATCCGGATACCACGCCTCCAGCATACCATCGAATACAGCCTCGCTTGCGAACAGCTCCAGGCTTCCGCTGACGCCCGAATTGAGCTGCAAGCCAGCCTCGTCGATACACAGGCGCACGGCACCCGTCTGAAGAGCGCTCAAGAGCGGATCGACCGGCACCTCGGCCATCCTTGCAACGAAATCAGCGCGACTTTCGGTTTCCGGACGTTTCAATCCAACCAGAAGCTTGAAGGGGTGTGCTGCGATACCGCGCGGACCTGCAAGCCACCGCTCAGAGACCATGAGATGCTCTCGGCGTGCGAGGTATTTGCTCGCGTCCGCCGACCCGTTACGGCCGATCTCCGATGCGTAAGAGCGCTGCACGCTGGTCCGGTCGTCAAACCATAACTGCGCGACACCGTCGGCCTCCAGATCCTCCTCTGCGATCGAGAAGGACAGCACATAGCCCCGCAAATCCGGGAACTCAGCGGCGATCGGGGCATGGATTCCGAGCCAGCGCTGCTCGAATTCGGGGCGTGTCATATCGGCTCTGCGCTTGAGAACCGTTACCAGCTTGATCATGCGGCGTTTCCATCAATCTCGCAAAACCAAGGGTCAGGCGAGATGCTTGTTGTTGGTGCCGATTATATGAGTGTGATGTTGAGCTTGAAGCCACGTTATGGACCCGGCATGGTGCGTCCAACTCAACAGTGCGAGCGAGCATGTCCATGCATCACGACGATATGAGGCTATATGTTTCGGTGGTCGAACAGGGCAGCTTCGCTGCAGCAGCACGCCAGCTCGGGCTGACCCGCTCTGCGGTTTCTCGGCGGATCGACGGTCTGGAACGCCGGCTGGGTGTCCGGCTGCTAGAGCGTACTACCAAGCACATCAGCCTTACCGATGCTGGAGACGTGTACTATGCGCGTGTCAGCAGGATCATCGCCGACCAATACGAGGCTGAGCTGGCCGTGAGCCAGTTCGGTGCCAAGCCGCTTGGTACTTTGCGCGTCACGTGCGCGGTGATGATCGGCTTACACAAGATCATCCCTCACCTGCGCGACTTCATGCGTGCGCATCCAGACCTGTGCATCCACCTCGACCTTTCGGACACCCCGGATGACCCCAATCTGGAGGTTCACGACGTGGCCATAACCTGGGGGCGGCTCGCCGACTCTTCTCTGGTCGCCAGTCGGCTCACCACGACGCGCCAGATCATCTGCGCGGCGCCCAGCTACATCGCGGAACACGGGCGCCCAGCCACGCCGAGCGAGCTCTTCAACCACAACTGCATCACCCTGAGGGGCTTCGGCGTCACGCATAACGAGTGGTACTTCGAGAGCAACGACGGCATCGATGTCGTGAAGGCGCGCGGAAACTTCGTCGTCAACAGCGGTAACGCTGCCTATCAGGCTCTGCTGTCCGGCATCGGAATCGGGCGCGTCACGGACGTGCGCGGTCGGGACGATATCCGTGCAGGGCGTCTTGAGGTGCTGCTGAAGGAATTCGAGTGCCGCGATGCGGTACCCATCTATGCGCTCTATCGCGGGCGCAAGATCGTTCCTCCGAAGGTGCGCGCCCTGGTCGACTTCCTGAAGGCGAGGCTGCAGGAACCAGACCTTATGGAAGCCGGAAGCTCGAGCGAACGCCGGGGAGTTCGCAGATCCAAGGCGGACGTGACAGATCGCTCTACCGTCCTGGCGCGGCGGTAATGTCTTGTTGACCCCGACGTGACCCGATCGCTTTCTACACACCGCCGGTCGCACTGTTGGTGGTGCTATTTATGTAGCGTCCTTTTGCAGAGCCTATCTAAAGCGGATAGCGGCGGATTGTGGAATTCCTCTCTCAGTACGTCATGGTCAGGCTGGCGCGCAAAGTATGGCCGGGTGGGCAATAATCAAAGGCTCCAGATAGTAGCTCGAAGCGTTCTCGACGCTGGCGGCCAGCTCCATATTCTCGTTCATCTGATAACTGCTACAGGCACCGACGATCGTAGCCGCGCGCCAATGGGCGAAGTTGAACAAGGTCAATCCATTCGGCTCGAACGTTCCTGTCGCCTGCTCGCCAAAGAAGAAGGCGCGTGCTCCAAACGTCAGCCTCTGCTCGAACAGTCGAACACCCGCCGTCGCTGATCCGGAATACTTGTGCGGCAGGCCTCGTAAGATCCGATCGTCTCCGGCCTGTCCATCGGAGCGGTGCCAGTTTCTAAGTTAGGATCCAGCCGTGATCGGCCAGGATTCGATCTGGCAAAAGCGGTGCGTAGGGCTGATACGGGCGGCAAAGGTGGCTTCTGAGCTGACGGCCGATAGCCGAATGATGAGTGCGGCCTGACGGTACTGTAGTGGCATCGCCGGGCTTCGATCAGCACCTGGGCTTTCCGACGCGCAAGCGCGCGTATGGGTTGGCGTCTCCATATAGCGCGTCGGGAATTGCCCATCCTCATCTGTTGACTATCGGGGGCGCACCTGCATGAGGAAGATCTAACAACGATTGATTGTTGGATAGAAAACGGCAGAATTCAGGGCATTACGTGAGATGCGCCGGATTTATTTAGCGAAATCAATGCGCTGTTTATTGAGATCTGGTGGAGCCGAGGGGAATCGAACCCCTGACCTCTTGAATGCCATTCAAGCGCTCTCCCAACTGAGCTACGGCCCCGACCTTTTGGGAACTTCCTAGTCTGCCGAAGGGGCGCTTAGCCCCGACTGCGTGCGCCTCAATAAAGGGGCGAAATGAAAACTGCAAGCCCTTCGGCAAGATCGCTTGCAATGTCGATGGGGATGGATCGGCAGAAGCCGTCATCCCCGTGCCGGAACGGGCTCAGCTTTCCTCTTCATTCTCGGCAACGGAGCCGAGAATGCCGGACACGTCGCCCTCTTCCTCTTCCGGCTCGATGAAGGTTTCTTCTTCCTCAGCCGGCAATTCATCGTCGCCGGTGTCGAGATCGGCGAGTTCCTCATCGCCTTCCACCAGCGGCGCATCTCCGCCATCGCCGTCGCTTGTTGCTTCCGGACGCTTCGGCTTGCGCACTTTGTCTTCGACCACAGGAGCTGCGGCGGCCGCTGGGTTGGATGCAATCTTGTAGGCCGACTCGCAGATCGGGCAAACGATCGGATCTCGGTTCAGGTCGTAGAAGCGGGCGCCGCATTCTGGGTTCTGGCAGGTGCGTTTGGTGCCACGCGCTGCTTTGGTCGACATCGCTTGTCCTCGATGCTCGCATGAATTGAAGGGGTGCGGTCTGCCACGGGCCGCGGGGCTTGTCAAAAGCATTCGAAGTGGACGCCGGACAGCCACGGTTGACAGGCCCGGCGACGCGAGGTCTATCTGGCGGCGCATTGGTTGAAAATCCCTGACAAAGCTGGGTTCCGACGTGACGTCATCTCACCCTCGTCCACTGTCCGTCCCGCGCTCCGGCGCGCTGCGTGGAACGTGTCGCGTGCCGGGCGATAAATCGATTTCGCACCGGTCCTTGATGTTCGGGGCCATCGCGACCGGGCGCACGCGTATCACGGGGCTGCTGGAAGCCGAGGACGTTATCAATACGGCCAAAGCCGTGACGGCGCTCGGCGCCCAGGCCCGCAAAACCGGGGATGTCTGGGAGGTTCTCGGGCGCAGCGTCGGTGGTTTGATCCAGCCCTCCAGGCCGCTGGATTTCGGCAACTCGGGCACCGGCACCCGGCTGATGATGGGGTTGATCGCCGGTCACCCCATCACGGTCGAGATGGTTGGCGATGCGTCGTTGTCGCGCAGGCCCATGGGGCGGGTTCTGAAGCCGTTGAAGCAGATGGGCCTGGAGGTGGTCGACGACCGCGAGACCTTGCCTCTGACCATCCGGGGCTCCGCCGATCTTATTCCGATGATCTACGAGCTGCCGGTGCCGTCGGCGCAGGTGAAAAGCGCCATCCTGCTGGCCGGCCTTTCGGCGGCGGGCGAGACCACCGTCGTCGAAAAGGAGCCGACGCGGGATCACACCGAGCGTATGCTCCGGTATTTCGGCGCGGATGTGCGCACCGTGTCAGAGGGCGGCCTGACCCGGATCACGGTACGTGGCGACGCGGAGCTTGAAGGCCGGGATGTGACAGTGCCCGGCGACCCAAGTTCGGCAGCATTCCTGGCAGCGGCTGCGATTGTCGTTCCCGGCTCCGAAGTGACCATCGAAGGTGTGCTGGTGAACCCAACACGCACGGGCTTTTATCTGACCCTGCAAGAGATGGGTGCCAACGTAACCTTCCTGAATGAGCGCGAGGAGGGCGGCGAACCGATTGCCGACATCCGCGTGCGCGCCTCTAAATTGAAGGGTGTCACGGTTCCGGCTGAACGGGCACCGAGCATGATTGACGAATACCCCGTTCTGGCGGTGCTGGCCTCGTTCGCGCAAGGAACGACCCGCATGGAGGGGCTGGCCGAGCTGAAGGTGAAGGAGAGTGACCGGCTGGCGGCGACCGCAGCCGGGCTGGTCGCCAACGGTGTTTCACCCGTCATCGACGGTGACACCTTGATTGTCGAAGGCGCATCGACCGTGAAAGGCGGCGGGACGGTTGCCACGCACCTCGATCATCGCATCGCCATGGCCTTCCTCACCATGGGGCTGGCAAGCGAGGCGCCGGTGATCGTCGACGACACGAGAATGATCGCGACCAGCTTCCCTGAATTCCAGGGGCTGATGGAGAAGCTCGGGGCGCGCTACGTCTGAGCTGCAAGCCGGGCGGACAAGGGGGCAAGGGAGCCGCGCATGATCATTGCCATCGACGGGCCTGCGGCTTCCGGGAAAGGTACGCTCGGCAAACGGATTGCCGATCATTTCGGGCTGGCCCACCTCGATACGGGCTTGCTGTACCGGGCGGTTGCGCGTGACGTACTGGCCATCGGCGGCCGGCTGGAGGACGTCAGCGTGGCTGAAGGGCGTGCCCGCGCGCTGGATCCGGCAACGCTGTCTGATCCTGGATTGAGGCTGAACGGCGTTGGCGAGGCCGCTTCGATCGTCGCGCGGATCCCTGAGGTCAGAACCGCGCTTCTCGAGTTCCAACGCTCATTTGCCAAGCGCCCGCCTGGGGCGGTCCTCGACGGGCGCGATATCGGCACGGTGGTATGCCCGGATGCCGATGTTAAGATTTTCGTAACCGCCGACACGGAGGTCCGCGCGCGGCGACGGTATCTTGAACGGTGTGCACACGGCGATGATATACAATTCGAGGAAGTTCTCGAGCTGATCCGGCAGCGTGACGCCCGCGATGCCGGGCGCGAAAGCGCCCCGATGCGCGTGGCAGACGATGCTATATTGCTCGATACGACCAAGTTGGATATAGAGACCGCATTCGACGTCGCCGTCGGACTGATCAAGAGGAAGATCGGCCAATAGGGTGTGCCCAACGTGGTGCGCCCCTAATCTGGTTGGCGGGCAACCCCCTCTGCCGGCGATGCATCCGAGAAAGATCCGAAATATCGCGCGCTGACCTCGTCAGCCGGGCACGTGGGTGCTCGGGGGCTTCTCAGCGCATCAATGAACCGCACAGGCCAACGCCTGTTCCGAAACCTTTAGAAGGATACCGAATTTGAGCACGCCACAGACCTCCAAAGAGCTTTCGCCGTCCATCGACGAATTTGCAGCGATGCTGAACGAGACGCTGTCCGCCGACGATGCCTATGAGGGCAGTGTCGTTCGCGGCAAGGTCGTCTCGATCGAGAAGGACATGGCGGTGATCGACGTCGGCCTGAAGATGGAAGGCCGCGTCGCGCTGAAGGAGTTCACGGCCCCCGGTCGTCAGTCGGACATCAAGGTCGGCGACGAGGTCGAAGTTTACCTGGAGCGCATCGAGAACGCGCTCGGTGAAGCTGTTCTGAGCCGCGACAAGGCTCGTCGCGAAGAGAGCTGGACCCGCCTTGAGAAGCAGTTCGAGAAGGGCGAGAAGGTCACGGGTGTGATCTTTAATAAGGTCAAGGGCGGCTTCACGGTCGATCTCGACGGAGCCGTGGCGTTCCTGCCGGGCAGCCAGGTCGACATCCGTCCGGTGCGCGACATCGGTCCGCTGATGCACCAGGACCTGCCGTTCCAGATTCTGAAGATGGACCGTCGTCGCGGTAATATCGTCGTGTCCCGCCGCTCGGTGCTGGAAGAGACCCGTGCAGAACAGCGCGCCGACATCGTCGCGCGGCTTGGCGAAGGCCAGGTCATCGAGGGTCTGGTCAAGAACATCACCGACTACGGTGCGTTCATCGATCTCGGCGGCATCGACGGCCTGCTGCACGTCACCGATATGGCGTGGCGCCGCGTGAACCATCCCTCGGAGATCGTCAACGTCGGCGACAACGTGAAGGTGCAGATCATCCGCATCAACCCGGAGACGCAGCGCATCAGCCTCGGCATCAAGCAGCTGCAGGCCGATCCGTGGCAGGGCATCGAGGCGAAGTACCCGATCGGCGCCAAGTTTACCGGCACCGTGACGAACATCGCCGACTACGGTGCGTTCGTGGAGCTGGAGCCGGGCGTCGAAGGCCTGATCCACGTTTCCGAGATGAGCTGGACCAAGAAGAACGTTCATCCGGGCAAGATCGTCTCCACCAGCCAGCAGGTGGAAGTGCAGATCCTCGAAGTGGATCCGAACAAGCGCCGCATCAGCCTCGGCCTGAAGCAGACCCAGGAAAACCCCTGGGAGGCCTTCCTGTCGCAGCATCCGAAAGGCACCGTGGTCGAAGGTCCGATCCGCAACATCACCGAGTTCGGCCTGTTCATCGGCCTGGATGGTGGCGTGGACGGCATGGTCCACCTGTCGGATCTCGACTGGAACCGCGCTGGCGACGAGGTCATCAAGGAGTACAAGAAAGGCGACGACGTCAAAGCCGTGGTTCTCGACGTCGACAGCCAGAAGGAGCGCATCTCGCTCGGCATCAAGCAGCTTGCCGGCGATCCGATCGATACGATCAGCCGCTTCAAGAAGGGCGATGCCGTCACCTGTGAAGTCGTTGCCGTTCAGGAGAATGGCATCGAGGTCAAGCTCGCCGGCAGCGATGTGACGGCCTTCATCAAGCGGTCCGATCTGTCGCGTGATCGTGCCGAGCAGCGGCCCGAGCGCTTCAATGTCGGCGACAAGGTCGATGCGTCAGTGCTCAGCGTCGACAAGGCGACCCGCCGGATTACCGTGTCGATCAAGCAGCTCGAGATCTCGGAAGAGAAGCAGGCGGTTGCTCAGTACGGTTCAACCGACTCTGGCGCATCTCTGGGCGACATCTTCAAGGCCGCGATCAAGAAGCGCGAGGAAGACAAGGACGACGAGTGATCTCTCGTTAGGACCTCTCGGAATTGAGAAGGGCGGGTCGGTTAGGCCCGCCCTTTTTCATTGCGGCGCATCCGAGCCATTGAACGTGGCAGACGGTGAGCCTACGTTGTCGGCAATCTGCTGCCGCTCGGTAGCCAACCTCGCGCGAGATGCCGCCCATGAGCCTTGAGACCGAGACCCTTTTGGATCGCCGCCGTCTGAAGCGTCATCTGTCATTCTGGCGGATCGCCGCGATTTTGGCGGTCGCGGCCGCCATCGGAGCCTACATGTTTTCCGGCGAGGGTGGCTTTACGGATCGGCGCCAGATAGCGCGGATCACGCTGGAAGGAATGATCACGGAGAGCCGGGAGCAGCTCAAGCTGCTGGAGAGGGTTGCCGAATCCAGCCACGTTTCCGGGGTGATCCTGTTTGTGAACAGCCCCGGCGGCACGACCACAGGTGGTGAGGCACTGTACGAGAGCCTTCGTAAACTGTCGGCGAAAAAACCCGTCGTCGCCCAATTCGGCACCGTGGCCGCCTCAGCCGCCTACATCGCCGGGCTTGGCACTGATCACATCGTCGCGCGCGGAAATTCGATCACAGGGTCTGTCGGCGTGATCATGCAGTGGCCGGAGGTCAGCGGGCTGCTCGACAAGATCGGCGTCAAGATGAATGAGATCAAAAGCGGTCCGCTGAAGGCTGTTCCATCACCGTTCCAGCCGTTGGACGAGGCCGGCAGGCAGGTGACGGAGACGATGATCGCCGAGGGGCAGCAGTGGTTTCTCGGGCTCGTCAGGGACCGCAGACAGGTCAACACGGCAGCAATTCCCGGCCTTGAGCAAGGACGGGTTTTCTCAGGCCGTGAGGCCGTGACATACAAGTTGATCGATGAGATCGGTGGCGAGCAGGAAGCCGTGCGCTGGCTGGAAGGCCGTGGCGTTCAGAAGGACTTGCGGATTGTCGATTGGAAGGTCGGCGGCAGGGATTGGGCGTGGAGTGGCGCCCTTGCCGGGATCGTCCGGCTTCTGACGGGGCAAATCGGAGGAGAACTGGCCACTTTACTTGCGAAGGACGGCCCACTCGGCTCCTTTGCACTTGACGGTCTTGTATCGGTTTGGCAACCTTCGCGAAACTGATTGAAAACACTCAATTTTCATATGTTCGGAGGGGCGTCTTGATCAAGTCCGAGCTGATCCAGAAGATCGCGGCCGCCAATCCGCACCTTTATCACCGTGACGTCGAGCGCATCGTCAACGTCATATTCGAAGAGATTGTCAACGCACTGGCGCGCGGCGATCGGGTCGAGCTTCGTGGTTTTGGTGCGTTCACGGTGAAGTATCGGGCGCCGCGGCAGGGACGTAATCCCAGGACAGGCGCGGCCGTTCCTGTGGAGGAGAAGTTTGTTCCGTTCTTCAAGACAGGTAAGGAACTTCGCGAGCGCCTGAACCGGACGAACGCGCGCTAAACGGGCATCGTTCTCAAATCGGGCGCGATTGACGTATTGAGGAGAATTCGATCGTGCTCGGCCGGGTGCTGGGATTGCTGTTCGGCTTTATCGCGGCCGTGTTTCTGGTGACGCTGGCCGTTGCCAATCGTCACGATGTACGTCTCGTTCTCGACCCCTTCAACCCCGCTGATCCGGTCCTGGCGGCTGAATTGCCGTTCTATGCCTATCTGTTCGGGATGCTGATCGTCGGCGTTGTGATGGGTGGCATTGCAACCTGGATCAGTCAGGGGCGCTGGCGCAAGGTGGCCCGGGCGCGGGCCCAGGACGCGGTACGATGGCGGGCAGAGGCCGAACGGCTCGGCCGCGAGCGCGACGCGCGTGTGGCGGCGAGCAAGGCTGGCGCCCAGCCGGCAGATTTGCGTCAGCTTGCACTGACTGGTCGCTGACAAGGAAATCACGCAGCATGAACTTCATCGATGCGGCCACCGTAGGTGCGGCGCTGGGCTATCCGAAACTGGTGGACGTGCTGGATGAAGCGTTCCGCCGGGGGGCCATTTCCCCGCCTCGTCACCATCATACCGTGAAACTTGACGGTCGGCCGGACGCGACCTTCCTGCTGATGCCGGCTTGGACCAGTTCGGCGGCGGGCGCGGAGACCGCGGGCAAATATATGGGCGTCAAGTCGGTGACGGTGTTTCCCGACAATGCGCGCCTCGGTAAGCCCGCCATCTATGGCGTTTATCTGCTGCTCTCGACAGAAACGGGAGAGCCGCTCGCACTGATGGACGCGACCTCGCTGACGGTGTGGCGGACGGCTGCCGCTTCGGCGATGGCATCGCGTTATCTCGCTCGCGAGGACGCGACGCGCATGGTGATGGTGGGAGCGGGGGCACTGGCTCCCTATCTCGTGCGTGCGCACGCGTCGGTACGGCCGATCCGGGAAGTCGCAATCTGGAATCGGTCGCCGGATCGCGCGCAGGCGGTCGTCGATGGGCTTTCCGATAGCGGTCTTGCTGTCTCCGTGGCCACCGATCTGGAAGCCGCAGTCCGTCAGGCCGATCTCGTCTCCTCCGCGACCATCACCTCGACGCCGCTGATCCATGGCGCCTGGCTCAAGCCCGGAACCCATGTGGATTGTGTGGGCGCCTATCGTCCGGATATGCGCGAAACCGACGATGACGTCGTCCGCCGTGCCCGGATCTGGGTCGACACCATGGCGGGTGGACTGCACGAGGCAGGCGATGTGGTCATTCCGCTCAAGGCCGGGGTGATCCGCGAGGCCGATATCCAGGGCGATTTGTTCGCGTTGGCGCGCGGCGAAGCTCCGCTGCGGACCTCGGCCGACGAAATCACCATGTTCAAGTCCGTCGGTGCATCGATCGAGGATCTGGCTGCCGCTGTGGCTGTTTACGAAAGCGCCCAGTAACGGACGGGATGAGCCACCACGTTGCGTTTCGCGCGCGTCCAGGGCACATAGCAGGAGCCCAGGGAGCGGGCAGGATGCCGCTGTGAGCGGCGATGGGCTCAAAAAGCGACATTTCATGTCGGTGAAGGTAAAAATCTGCGGCTTGAAAAGCGAGGCCGCTTTGGCGGCAGCGCTGGACGGCGGCGCTGATTACGTCGGGTTCGTGTTCTATCCACCGAGCCCGCGCAGCCTTTTGCCTGCCGAGGCGGGACGGTTGGCCGCCGCTGCACGCAGCAAGGCTCGGGTCGTGGCGCTTTTCGTTGATCCGGACGATGATCTGCTGGCCGAGGTCATGACCGCGCTCAATCCGGATCTCATTCAGCTTCACGGCAAGGAGACACCCGGGCGCGTCGCCGAGATCCGGAAGCGCTGGGCCCGTCCGGTGATGAAAGCGGTGAGCGTTGCAACGCAGGCGGATGCCGACGGGGCTCTGGCGTTCGCCGACATTGCGGATCTGTTGCTGTTCGACGCCAAGGCGCCGCCGGATCTCAAGGACGCGCTACCCGGCGGAAATGGCCTCACCTTTGACTGGCGCGTTCTGAGTGGCATGAAAGGCCGCGTGCCGTTCATGCTGTCGGGCGGGCTCAACCCGCAGAACGTGGCCGAGGCGATCCGCTTGACCGGAGCACAGATGGTCGACGTGTCATCCGGCGTCGAGGTGAAGCCGGGCGAGAAAGATCCAGAGCTCATCCGGCGATTTCTGGCTGCCGCCAAGCAGGATGCCGCCAAGGCCGAAATGACAGGGAGTGCATGACGATGACAACCGGAACCGCCTCCTCTTCCAATAGCTTGCGCATGGGGCCTGACGATCTCGGCTTCTTCGGCATGTACGGCGGCCGTTTTGTTGCCGAAACGCTGATGCCGCTGATCCTCGATTTGGAGAGGGCCTACAACGAGGCCAAGGCCGATCCGGCGTTTCGCGCCGAGCTGGAGTCTCTCAATAAGCATTACTCTGGCCGTCCTTCTCCGCTCTATCACGCCGAGCGTTTGACGGAACATTACCGCAGCCTCGCCAAAGCATCCGGCAAGACAGGCGGTGCCAAGGTCTACTTCAAACGCGACGAGCTCAATCACACAGGTAGCCACAAGATCAACAACTGCCTTGGCCAGATCCTGCTCGCCAAACGCATGGGCAAGACGCGCATCATCGCGGAGACGGGCGCAGGACAGCACGGCGTCGCCGTGGCTACGGTGTGCGCGCGCTTCGATCTGCCGTGCGAAATCTACATGGGCGCCACGGACGTCGAGCGGCAGAAGCCGAACGTGTTCCGCATGAAGCTGCTCGGCGCCAAGGTCAATGCGGTCACCTCTGGCTCCGGTACGCTCAAGGACTCGATGAACGAGGCGCTGCGCGATTGGGTCTCGAACGTCCACAACACCTTTTACATCATCGGTACCGCAGCAGGCCCGCATCCCTATCCGGCGATGGTTCGTGATTTCCAGTCCGTGATCGGCAACGAAGTGCGCGAGCAGATCATGGAAGCAGAGGGCCGGCTGCCGGACACGCTGGTCGCGGCCATCGGAGGCGGTTCCAACGCCATCGGACTGTTCCATCCGTTCCTGGACGACAAGGACGTGAAGATTTTCGGCGTCGAGGCGGCCGGTCATGGGATCGACGTCTATAACGGCCATTGCGCGTCGATGACGGGAGGGCGGCCGGGCGTGCTGCACGGCAACCGCACCTATCTGCTGCAGGATGATGATGGACAGATCCTGGAGGGCCACTCGATTTCGGCCGGGCTCGACTATCCCGGTGTCGGGCCTGAGCATTCCTGGCTGAAGGATTCCGGCCGCGCGACCTACGTACCGATCACCGACAAGGAGGCGCTGGAAGCGTTCCAGCTTTGCACGCGGCTTGAAGGCATCATCCCGGCGCTGGAGCCCTCGCATGCGTTGGCCTATGTGACCAAGCTGGCGCCGACTCTGCCGCAATCCGACCTTCTGGTCATGAATATGTGTGGGCGCGGCGACAAGGATATCTTCGCCGTCGCCGGGCATCTTGGAATGCAGATGTAAGGCGGCGGGGCTGGAATTTAGAAAATGACCTCACAGACGCGCATCGATCGCCGTTTTGCGGACCTGAAAGCCGAGGGCCGGGGTGCTCTTGTCACTTTCATCACGGCGGGTGATCCCGATTACGACACCTGCCGCGACATCCTGATGGGGCTGCCGGAGGCAGGGGCCGACGTGATCGAGCTCGGTATGCCGTTCTCGGACCCGATGGCGGACGGCCCGGCCGTTCAGCTCTCCTCGCAGCGGGCGCTGGCAGCCGGTCAGACCATGCGCAAGACGTTGGCGCTGGTGACGGAGTTCCGGAAGCACGATGATCGCACCCCGATTGTATTGATGGGCTACTACAACCCGATTTACGTTTACCCGACCGAGACCTTCCTGGAGGATGCCAAGGCCGCAGGCGTGGATGGCCTTATTGTGGTCGATGTGCCGCCGGAGGCCGATAACGAGCTCTGCCTGCCAGCTCTTGAAAAAGGGTTGAATTTCATACGCTTGGCGACGCCGACCACGGATTCCCGGCGACTGCCCGCGGTGCTCGCAAATACGAGCGGGTTCGTCTATTATGTCTCGATTACCGGGATCACCGGGACGGCGGCGCCCGATGTCGAGGCGGTCCATGCCCAGGTTGGACGGATCCGGAGCGCGACAACTCTTCCCGTAGTCGTCGGTTTTGGGATAAAGACCCCCGAGCAGGCTGCCGCCATATCCAAGGGGGCGAACGGTGCTGTTGTCGGCTCTGCGCTGGTTAACGCCATCAGGGATAATCTCGATCCGGCAGGCAAGCCGACTGGTAAGACTGCTCCGGCAGTCTTAGATCTGGTGAAAAGCTTGGCTGGTGGATTGCGGGCGACGTAGCCCGGCTCCAGACTGGTGTGTTGAGGATTTCGAATCAGGGCAGGTGGAACGAGTTGCTGAGGGTGTATGGCATCGGTATTCGGAGTTTGAGGAGCGCTCGAGCGTGAACTGGATCAACAACGTCGTGCGTCCCAAGATCCGCAGCTTCCTCACGACGAAGCGCGAGGTTCCGGACAATCTTTGGGTCAAGTGCCCGGACAGTGGCCAGATGGTCTTTTACAAGGACCTCGAGGCCAATCAGTTCGTCGTACCCGGATCGAACTACCATTTCCGCATGGGTGCGGATGCGCGCCTGAAGCATATGTTCGACGATGCGGAATACACCGTCTATCCGGCGCCTTCCGTGACGTTGGATCCGCTGAAATTCCGTGATGGTCGCCGCTATACCGACAGGTTGAAGGACGCGAAGGCCGACACGTCTCTCGAAGACGCGGTGCTGATCGGCGAGGGTCGGCTCGATGGCCGCGAGGTTGTCGCCGCAGCGCAGGACTTCCGTTTCATGGGCGGATCGCTCGGCATGGCTGCCGGTGAGGCCGTCATCGCGGGCATGCTGCGTGCCGTTGAGAAAAAGACACCCTTCATTCTGTTCGCGGCTTCGGGTGGTGCGCGGATGCAGGAAGGCATTCTGTCGCTCATGCAGATGCCGCGCACGACGATTGCGGTCCAGCGCCTGCGCGATGCGCACCTTCCCTATATCGTCGTTCTGACCGACCCCACCACTGGAGGCGTCACGGCCTCTTACGCGATGCTGGGCGACATCCATATTGCCGAACCCGGCGCGCTCATCTGCTTCGCGGGCCCGCGCGTCATTCAGCAGACGATTCGCGAGCAGCTTCCGGACGGCTTCCAGCGCGCGGAATATCTGCTCGCCCATGGCATGATCGACATGGTCGTGCATCGCCACAAGTTGCGTGAGACCCTGGCGCGCATTTGCCATCTGCTGGCGCCTGCCAAGGGCCGCGTGAAGGACAAGCCCAAAGCAATGAATGGACACGCGCACGTCAACGGGGCGTCTGTCGACGGCAAGATGATCGAACCCTACGCGAAAGAGGTGACGATCGAGGCCGAACCCGTCGATGACGCGGAACGCTTCGATGCCAAGTCGAAGCGCGATATGCAGGCGATAAAGCAGCCGCGCGCTTTGCCGAAGGATGGCGCGCACAGCAACTGAGCCGCAGGTCACGATTCAGCGGACGCCAAAGTCGCAACCTCAACGGCGCGCCGAGGGATTCTATGCTTCACCGCATTGGTTTGCCGCCTTACACGAATTGAAGCGCGGCAGTCGGAGGCGTTATGCCAACGAGCGATGAACTTCTGGCCGATTTGAAGCGGCTGCATCCCAAGCTGATCGACTTGTCGTTGGGACGGATCGAGCGGCTGCTCGACAAGCTCGGCAATCCCGAGCGTCGCCTGCCACCTGTCATCCACATCGCCGGCACGAATGGCAAAGGCTCAACCGCGGCCTACCTGTCCGGTATGCTGCAGGCCGCGGGCCGCCGCGTTCATCTCTATACCTCACCTCATCTCGTGCATTTCCACGAGCGCATCGCTCTGGCAGGTGACGACGGCAAAACGCGGCCGATCAGCGAGGTGGGCCTGGTTGCGCTACTCTCCGAAGTCGCGCGCATCAATGATGGCGACCCGATAACGTTCTTCGAAATCACGACAGCCGCCGCCTTCAAGGCGTTCGCCGAGACACCGGCCGATGCGGTGATCCTCGAAGTGGGGCTTGGAGGACGGCTCGATGCGACCAACCTCGTCGATCGCCCGGCTCTCTCCATCATCACGCCGGTTGCGATGGACCACGCGGACAAGCTCGGTGATACGCTGGAAAAGATTGCGGGCGAGAAGGCGGGTATCCTGAAAGCCGGCGTCCCGGCTGTCATCTCGCAGCAGGAGGACGAGGCGCTCGAGGTCATCTGCGAGCGGGCGAAGCAGGTGAATGCGCCGCTGACCGTCTGGGGGCATCATTACGACGCCTACGAACAGCGCGGCAGGCTGGTATTCCAGCAGGAGAATGTGCTGCTGGATTTGCCGAAGCCAGCACTGCTCGGGCCGCATCAGATCGTCAATGCAGGCACGGCCGTTGCTGCGGCGTTGGCTCTGCGCCACCTCGGACTCAACGAGCAGGCGATCGAGAGCGGTCTTGCCAGCGCAGAATGGCCAGCACGGATGCAGCGTCTGAGTAGTGGCCGTTTGGCTGATATGTTGCGGCCGGGTTCCGAGCTCTGGCTTGATGGAGGCCACAATCCCGCCGGTGGTACGGCAGTCGCGCAGACCTTGGCCGATATCGAGGAGCGTTCATCGAGCCCGCTGTATCTCGTCGTCGGAATGATGGGCCAGAAAGACGCGGTTGGCTTTCTGAAGCCGTTCCGCGGGCTCGTGCGCGGCATCGTGACGGTGCCCATTCCCGGAGCCCATGAGCAACCGCTGTCGCCAGATGATCTTGCGAGTATTGCCGCTGAGCAGGGATTCGCCGCTGTATCCGCCGCGGATGTTCCGGCCGCTCTGCGCTGGATCGAGGCGGAAACGAGCGGGCCGCAGCGCGTTTTGATCTGTGGCTCGCTTTATCTCGCCGGGCATGTGCTGGCGCTGCAGCACGGTGTTACGCAGCAATCCAACTGAAGCTGATGACGTCGGCGCGGCGGCTTGGGCGGCTCAAAGTCGTCCAGCCGCTCGCCGCTGCTCGTAGGCTTTCAGATGCGTGTAGCAGATCTTGTGCAGCGTTTCGTCGATCCCGTGAGCGCGCGCCTTGTCGAGCAGATAGCCGACAACATGATCGGCTTCCACAGGGCCGCCCCTCTCGACGTCGCGCAGCATTGAGGCCGTGATCGTCGAGGATTTGTCGACGAGGGTCTTGGTATTCTGCTCCAGGACACTTTCAGGAATTGGATAGCCCTCGGCGGCCGCGATCCGGGCATTGCGCTGAAGCAGGTCGAGCATCAGCCCTGTGCCATGCGCCGTGCTCGCGATCTCCCCGATGCTGGCTCGCATGAGGCACGTCATGCTGGCGAGCGTGGAGAGAAATACGATTTTCTCCCACATCTTCTGAATGATTTCGGGAGACGCGGCAGCCTTCACCTTCGCCTTGTCGAAAGCCGCCTGCAATTCCAGGACGCGTGGGCTCATGGTGCCGTCCTGTTCGCCGAACGCTATGGAATGCCAGTCGTTCAGGTGTTTGATCAGGCCGTCCGGCAGCATGGTGATGGCAATCGCCGCGAGGCCACCCAGCACGCGATCCTTGCCGAATTCGGCGTTCAGAACATCAAGATGCGACATGCCATTGAGCATCGGCACGATGGCGGTGTTTGGCCCGACGGCGGGCCTCACCGTTGCTATGGCGCTATCGAGATCATAGGCCTTGCAGGTGAGAAGAATGACATCGGCGGGGTCGCGCAGGTCCTCGGCCAGCACCGAATTGACCATCAGCGTAAAGCTGCCGAGCGGGCTCTCGAGCCTCAGTCCGTCCTCGTCCAGTTGTGCCTTGCGTCCCGGCCGGACCACGAACGTAACATCAGCGGTCCCATGTTCGACGAGGCGGCCCGCATAGTATCCGCCAATGCCGCCGGCCCCCAGGCACAATACCCGCATCCCAATTCTCCCTAAGCGTGACGTCCACTGCCATGCTGGCACGAAAAAGGGCCTCCGTCTGCACGAAGGCCCCGTATACTTTCACCTCAAGAATCGTCAGGCCGAAATCGACTCATTGATCCAAGCTTCCAGCTTGGTCTTCTGCACCAGCGCGCCGACGTGCTGATTGGCGACCTTACCGTCCTTGAACACCATGAGCGTCGGCATCGCCTGGATGCGGAACTGCTGCGTGATGCCGGGGTTCTGGTCGACGTCGACTTTTACGACTTTGACCTTGCCCTGCATCTCGTTGGCAACCTGCTCAAGGGCGGGTGCCATCGCTTTACACGGACCACACCACTCGGCGTAAAAATCAACAACCACCGGTTCGGAAGACTTCAGAACCTCGGTGGCGAAATCCTGATCCGATACCATCTTCGTCATGATCGTCTCCCTGTCGTATCATCCCGGGCGTCCGGGACTCGATTATTCGGCGTCGAGCGAACGTAAGAAGGGGGTCACACAGCGTCAAGGCGAGCGCTGCCCTGGTCCCACAGCCGATCCTCCCGCGCGTCGAGCATTTCCGAGGGAAGTGGCATGAGCCGGCAGCCGTCCGTCCACAAAATAGCACCGCGAACCGAAAGTTTCGGAAAAAGCTGTTTTACAGCAAGCCGATAAGCCGCAAGCTGCGACACGTAGATGGGGGCCACCTGGGTCGGGTCCAAGGGCGGCGGACGATTGGTCTTGTAGTCCAGGATCATAACTTCGTGAGGCAAGCGGACGAGTCTGTCGATCTGGCCGGTGAGTCTGAGCGTCGGCCGCAGCCCTTTCGGATCCGGAATTTCAGCCGCGATCGGCACCTCCGCCCGACTATCGGGACCGAACAAGGCCCCGAATTCGGGCTCGTGAAGGATTGCCAGCACTTCCCGGACAATCCCCTCCTGAACACGCTTGGAAACACCTTGCCCGCGCAACGCGATGAACGCCGAGGCCGCCGACGTCCATGTCTCGCGCGGCAAGCCGGGCAGATGCTCCAGCAACGCATGGGTGAGCGTTCCGCGCAGGAAGTGATAGTCCGCCGCCAGGACAAGTGGAGAGACGCTTGCCGGTTCGCTGGATTCGCGCGTTATGGCACGTGGTTGTTCGACCGGATCGCCGGTTTCATCGGTTTCAAGGGGACCGAGCCGGGAGGGCGCGAGGGGAATCGTCGTAACAGGTTCGCGCGGGGGGCGGCGGCCGATCCAATCAGGAAGCGGCGCCAAGGGCCCCGTTGCCGTCTCGGCCTGTTCGCTGGATTTCGCTTCGGCGGTCTGCGGCGAGGATAGCCTTAGGATCACCCGTCCGTCCGCGGCATCGATGCGCTCGCAATCATCGCGTAGCCCGGCTTCCATGAGATCGTACCAGCAGTCCGGACTGCGCGCTCTTTTGCCTTCGAACCCGGAGACATAGAGCCGGTCTTTGGCGCGCGTCATCGCCACGTAAAGCAGGCGGTTGCGTTCTTCGGCTTCCGCGGCCTTTACGGCCCGCCGCGCGGCCTGAACCGATCCGTGGTGGGCAGTGTCGCGCACAGGCCAGACGCAGGGCGCGGGAAATTTCTCCGGCAGGACGGCATTGGTCAGCGCCACCAGCCCGCCGCGATCGCCGGGGCTTGCCGTCGAGCAGGTGTCAGGCAGGAACACGATCGGCGCTTCGAGGCCCTTCGCGCCGTGCACGGTCATGACGCGAACCTCGTCGCGGCCGTGTTCCTGATCGCGCTTGATCTCCATCTTCAGGCGGCGCAGCCACAACAGGAAACCCTGCAATGATGGCGGCGAACGGCTGTCGTAGGTCAGCGCGAGATTGACGAATTCGTCGATGGGATCCGCCGCTTCCGGCCCGAGCCGCGACAGCATCCGCGCCCGCAAGCCCTCATTGTCCAGAAGCGCGGCGAAGAACTCGTACGGCGGACGGAAGTCGGCCTCGGCGCGCCAGCGCCTCAAGGTGTCGGCCGCTGGCTTCAGCCGCTGGTTCGTCTTGGCGGCTTCGAGCAGCGCGCTCCAAAGGGCGCCCTTGCGACCCGGAGCGATGGAGAGCAAATCGTTATCGTCGAGATTGAAGATCGGCGATTTGAGAACCGTCGCCAGCGCCAGATCGTCCTCCGGCAGCACCAGGAATTCGCCAAGGGCCATCAGATCCTGCACGGCGATCTGCTGGTTGAGCCGCATGCGATCGCTGCCCGCAACGGGAATGCCACGCGCCTTCAGGGCCGACACCATCGGCGCGGCGAACGGAGCGCGCTTGCGGACAAGAATGAGAATGTCGCCCGGCCGGATGGGACGGTCGCTCGATGCAAGACGCTCGCCCGTCTCCAGCCACCCTGCGATGGTTTCGGCAATGCGCTGAGCCAGCCGCGCCACCGGCGATTGTTGCGCGGTTTCCGCGAGCGGTGACCAGGCTTCGGCCGGATCGCTGTCCTGCCAGGTCTCGGTCGGCCAGATCTCCACCAGACCGGCGTGACCGATGCGCAAAGCCTGATGGCGTACGGGACCGGAGGCCGCCGTCAGCCCTGGTGTCCGCGCGGCATCGGAAAACACGCGGTCCACGCTTTCGAGCACGGGGGCCGTGGAGCGGAAGGACAAGGTCAGCGGCAAGTTGCGCCAGGTCTGCTCCGTGGCTGCGGCAAGCTCGGCAAACCGTTTTCCTGCCGCCGCGAACTCTCTCGGTTCGGCTCCCTGGAAGCTATAGATCGACTGTTTCTCGTCGCCGACCGCGAAGACCGTCCGCACCTGTTCGCTGGCGCCTGTGCCGGAGAAGAATTCATTGGCGAGCGCGGACACGATCGACCATTGCACCGGGCTCGTGTCCTGCGCTTCGTCGACGAGCACGTGGTCGAGGCCACCGTCGAGCTTGTAGAGCACCCATTGGGTCGAGGAGCCGTCACGCAGCAGGTTTGCGGTTTTGGCGATGAGATCATCATAATCGAGGGCGGCGCGGCGCGCCTTGGCATCGGTGCAGCGCTGTTGCACGGCGTCAGCCACGCACAGCAAGGCCAGCGTGGCCTCGATCAGGAGGTGTGCCGCGAATTCCTGACGCAAGGCGCGGAATTGCGACTGTGCCGACGTGAGGATGCCATCGAGATCCGGATGGGTGTCCCGGAGCTTCGTCGTCATCAGGTTCTTGCGCGGATCACCCGATGTGGTCAGGAAGCATTTCGCCAATTCTGCGATACGAGCTTTTGAGCTGGTAGCCGTTGCCGCCAATTTGAAACCGGTTCCGAGTTTCTGATCGGTGACGGTACCGGTTGCGAGGACCGATGATGCGCGCGTCAGTTCTTCATCGGTCAGAACGCTTGCAAGATGCTCCTCCGCGTCCGCAAGCGTCGCGGTTCTGACACCCAGAGCCGTGCGGTAGATCTGCGCGGGGTCAATGTCTCCGTCATCGCGCAGATGAAGCCGGGACATGGCCTCCAACCACTCGCGCCGCGCCAGCGTGTTCGCCAGCAGCGTGTCGAAGCTGTCGTCCGCCGCAAACGCCACGATCTTGCGCATGGCCTCATGCAGCTCTCCGCCTTCGTTGCGGGCAGCAGACAGCAGCACGGCGTCGATGGCTTCGCGCCGGATCGTCTGGCTCGCCTCGTCATCGAGAATGCTGAAGCCCGGCGGCACACCGGCTTCGAGTGGAAAACGCTGCAGCAGACGTTCACAGAACGCGTGGATGGTCTGGACCTTGAGGCCGCCCGGCGTTTCGATGGCGCGGGCGAACAACTGGCGCGCCAACGAGAGCTCGTCGTTTGATGGCTGACGCCCGAGCAACTTCAGCAGGTGTTTTCCGAGCGTTTCCGCATCGCAGGTCGCCCACTGCGACAGCTCGTTGAAAACGCGCTGCGCCATCTCGGCGGCGGCAGCGCGCGTGAAGGTCAGGCAGAGGATCTTGTCTGGCGGCGTGCCGGCAAGCAGCAGCTTCAGCACGCGCATTTTCAGCACGTGTGTTTTGCCCGCGCCTGCGTTCGCGCCGACCCACGCCGATGCGTGCGGGTCGGACGCCATCTGCTGCGCGCGCTCGGTGACCTCGAGAAGCTGGCGCGGATCACTCATCGCCGCCTCCGTCATCCGATTCGCCGCCCTGCCATTCCTTCACGCGCGCCAGATGCTCATAGTCGTCGTAGCGATAATCATAGGCGGCTCGGCGTACGGCGCGATACGGCGTCGCCGGATTGTCGAACGCGGAAATCAATCGCAACAGGCCTTCGCGCGTTTCAGCGGCCAATGTCTCCAGATCGTCGGCCTTTATGGCAACCTCGACGCCGGGCGGCTCTCCGCCGGACGCCGAGATATAGCGCAAGCCGGTGATGCGGGGCGTGTCGAGCCCGGCGAAGCCGTTATGCAGCGCGATCACCGCTTCGAGCGGTAGCTGCGGGGAGCCACCTCGCGCAGCCTTGGCCGCCATGCTCTTGATGGCGGCTTCACCGCCCGTCTTGTAGTCGGTGATGAGAAGTCCGCCGTCCGTGACATCGATCCGGTCGGCGCGCGCTGTCATCGTGAACGGCCCGCCGGATGCGTCGAGAACATGGCTTCCGCTCACCTCGGCCAGTGTGCGGGCAACGGCGAGACGCCGCGTGGGCTCCGTCTCGCCGAACCAGCGCGCGAACCGTTCCAGGCGCGGTACCCAGAATGCCGCGACACGCGCACTGCCGGTATAGGCGGTGATGATCTCGCGGGCGATGGAAATGAGCGTCTCGGCCGGATCGTGAGGAAGCTGCTCGGGATGATCCTTTGCGAACCGGCTCAGTGCCTCGTGGACGATCCGGCCGCGCAGCGCTGCGCCCGGTTCAGCGCCGAGATCAGGCAGTTTTTCCAGGCCAAGAATGGATTTTGCGAACAGCGCATAGGGGTTGGCGGTCCAGCGCTCGATATCCGAAACCGGCAACTTGCGCGGACGTAACGCCAGTGCCGGGCGCGGTGCAGGGGCCGAGATGCGCGGCTGCTGGACGATGTCGCTGTCCCGCGCGCGCGCCCACGCCAGCCACGGCCGGTCGGCATCGAGCGCGTCCGAAATCTGCATACCGTCGAGGAGTGCGCGCAGTCGCAGGAGCCAGCGCGACGCAACGGTGGGTGCGCCATCCGCCTTCTGGGCGCGCGTCAGATAAACCCTCTCTGCCCCGATGAGCTGCGTGAAATCATGGGCGGCATATCCGATCCGCTCTTCGGGTTGAGGCAGTCCGAGCACCTGACGCATCGGCCGGTTGAGCCACGGACCGGCGTCGGTGATTTCAGGCCATGTTCCTTCATTGAGCGAGCCGAGAACGACGATATCCGGATGCTGCAGGCGCGCTTCGAACGGCCCCCAGATCGACAGCCGCGGATGGGCGGGCAGGTGAGGGCGGACATTCTCCGTCGCGACGAGGCTGCGGTAGAAGTCGGGATAGTCTGCGGATGTAACGTCCGGAGCCGGTAAGTCAGGCTGTAGCAGACCCGCGAGCAGCAATGCCGCGGCGTCGCCTGCTTCGCCCTGCCAGATCGTGGAGCTTGCGTCTTCTGAGGCGTCTTCGGCTGGCAGCGCCGCCAGAGCTTCCGCGGTCGCGACATGGGCGCGAACCAGATCAGCTAGAGCGAAAGTCCCCGATAGCCGAAACAGTTCGATCAAGGGGGCGAATGCAGTTCGAATGCGCGCTGCCAGATCGCGCGCCGCATCCCAGTCCGCATCCCACAGCCGCATCACGGTGCGCTGTCGGCGGGTTTTTCCGATGTGCACTTGCTGATAGGCGTTATCGATCGCCGCGTCGACGCCATCCAGGCCACGGCCGAGATAATCCGTGCGGAAGGCGATGATCTCGAGCATGCGCGCGGTGCGCCGGATGTCGCGGGCGGGAAGGCCGAGGCGTGTGAGTGGATGCCGCAGCAATGCCATCAGCGCGGGCGGCGCAAAATCCTGGTTGACAGCGTCGATGACCAGATCGAGGAACGCGCCGGGCACGGTCTTGCCGAATGGGCGTCCGGCGGAGTCATCGATGCGGATGCCCCAGCTTTCGAGACGCACGGCGACGCGGCGCGCCAGAACGCGGTCGGGCGAGACGAGCGCGGCGGTACGGCCCGGCTGTTCCAGCGCTTCGCGCAGGATGAGAGCGACGACCTCCGCTTCCTCCTGCGGCGTCGCCGTCTCGATGCAGGCGACGCCGTTCAGCGCCTCGCGCGTGGCTTCGGCATTGCTCCCGGCGATAAAGCGGTTCCAGAGGTGGGTCATCGCTGCCGGGCGCATCGCCTCGTTCAGCGTCACGGCGCGCAGACGAGATGCAGGCGTCGTCTTGACGCCGGCCAGAAGATGCACGGCACCGCGCGGGATATCGAGGCTGTCGAGCAGTTTGGCAAAACCGTATTGCGGATGTTCGGGATGATCTCTGAGCGCCTGCCAACTGTCGTCATCCAGCGAGCCGTCGAGGCCCGGCAGGACGATTGCACCTTGCGGCAGACCTATGACGGCCCGCATCAGTTCGGTGGTTGCGGGAATGCTGCCGGTCACGCCTGCGATGATCACCGGCGATGTTGGCGGACACTGTTGAAGCCGTTGTGCCTCCGCCTGAATCAGACGGTTGCGGCGATCCATCGGCGAGACGTGGTTGCGCTCTTCCAGATGCGCAGGCCACCAGTTCAGGACGATCTGAAGAAATTCCAGCGTCTTCTGCCAGTGCTCGGAGAAGTTTTCCGGAACCAGACCAGCGAGCCCTTCGAGATTTCCACCCTCGGTCTCGACCATGTCGATCAGCCGGGCCAGCTCGCGGGCGAGGTTGGCGGCCTGGGCGGGTGTCCGCGCGCCTGCCGCCGCGTACGGTTCCGTATCGCCGGACCGCATGGCCTCCGACCAGCGCTGCACCAGTTGGGTCAGGACCAGACGGCGCTCCAGCTCGCTGATCGATGGCGGAATGACGCCGCTGTCGGGAGTGGCCACGGGCGATAGGGCGAGGCCGGATAGCAGGGTGAGGTCTTCCTCCCCCTCGGCGATCGGGCGGATGCGCGGCAGCAGCAGCGCGCGCTCCCCGGAGATGTCAAGAAATGCCTGCTGCAGTCCCCGCGCCGCGCGCCGGGTCGGCAGCAGGATCGTGATCGCGGGGAGGTCGAGCGGCTGCGGCTTGGCACCGCCCGTGCGCGGCAGATCGCCGTTCAGGATCGCGTGGGCCAGGGCGTGCAGGAAAGGTTGCCCGGAAGGGACTGTGAATACGGCTCCGGACGCAGTTGTGGTGTCGGAAAAGAGAGGGAGGATGCCGGCGTCAGCGGACATCCGCGCCGTTCAACAGCAATTCGGCATCGGCCAGCGCGTCCGGCGTGCCGACATGCATCCAGATGCCATCCAGGCGGATGCCGTGAAGGCGGCCCTGCTGAATGGCGCGGTCCCAGACGAGATTGAGCGAGAACGGACCATCGGGCGTTTCATCGAACAGGCGCGGATGAGCGATCGACACGCCGGTAAACACGAACGGCGCAACCTCGCGTTCAGGACGACGGAGGAGTACGCCATCCGAACCCATCAGGAAGTCTCCGCGGCCTTCATAGCCCAGGCTGGCCGAGCCGAGAGCCAGCAGCAGCAGGCAGTCCATGCGATCGGGATCGAAGGCATCCACCAGCCGTTTTAGATTGGACTGAACGCCGTCGATCCACAGGCTATCGGAATTGTGGATCACGAACGGATCTTTGCCGAGCTTGGGCAATGCCTTTTTGACGCCGCCGCCGGTATCCAGGAGCTGCCTGCGCTCATCGGAGATGATGATCTTCGGCGATGCGCGGGACTTTACGTGCTGTTCGAGCAGGTCGGCATGATAGTGCACGTTGACGATCGCCTGCGGAATTCCGGTCTCCCCGATGCGGTCGAGAACATGATCGATCAACGACTTGCCGTCGAGCCGGACCATCGGTTTCGGCCTCTCATCTGTCAAAGGACGCATCCGTACGCCCATTCCCGCGGCCAGCACCATTGCCGTCTTCGGAAGCCACGTCATCTCGTTCTCGTTTCTCTACAGAGATTATCTTTAATGGGATCCGGCCTAACCCGCTATCGGCGGTATACGGCCTTGTTGTGGGAAATGTGAATCGTACCACGTCTTCAGCGGTTGAAGTGTGGCGTGCCCGAGGTCGCGCTCCAGATAACGCCAGATACGCGGAATATGGCGCAGATATTGGGTTTTGCCATCGCGATGGGCGAGACGCGTGAAAATGCCGAGGATCTTCGTGTTGCGCTGTGCGCCGAGCACCGAATAGGCGAATGCGAATGACGGCTCGTCAAAGGCCGCATCGTCTATCGCGGCGCTCGTGCAGTAGTGGCGGAATAGGTCTTGCTCGATGGCTGGAGGCACGTCGATCCGCGCGTCCTGCAGCAGTGACACGAGGTCATAGGCCGGGTTGCCCTCAAGCGCGTCCTGGAAATCGAGTATGCCGACCCGTTGCGGTCCTGAGCGTTGAGGTAACCACATCAGGTTTGGCGAATGGAAGTCGCGCAGAACCCAGCCTGTCGGCATCGCGAGAAGCTGGTCGAACAGAGCATTCCAGCGCGCGAGATAGTCGGCGCGTGCTTCAGGCGATGCCGGTTCCCCTTTGATCGCGGGCCAATACCAATCGATCAGCAGTTCGACCTCGATCTGCAAAGCGGCCCGGTCCATAGGTGGCAGGCGATGTTGGCTGTCATCAGCGAGGCGCATTGCCGGCGGCACCGGATGCCTCCGCATCCGCACCAGAACATCGACGGCAGCCTTCCAGAGGCTGGCCTGATCGGCGCCCTTCTGGACGCTCGCCCCGAACACCTCGTCGCCCAGGTCTTCACTCAGCAGCAATCCATGGCTGAGATCCTGCGCCTTGATGATTGGCGCTGAAAGACCGGCTTTCAGCAACTCCCCCGCCACCGCGACATACGGGCGGACGTCCTCGGCCAGATTGGCGATGCGGCTGTAGGGTTTGCCGTCGCGGATCGGCGGTCCGTCCGGCTGGCGAGGCGCATCCATGAGGATGGCGCTCTCGTCCCCGCGCACGAGACGCGCGTAGCGGCGGGTGGACGCGTCGCCCTGCAGATAGAGGATATGGGCGTCAGACCAGCCTGCGCCGTGCAAAAACGTATCGATAATCTCAAGCCGCTCGATCCGTGTTGCGCACTTGCCTCGTCCCTCGATGACCATGCATCGCCGCGATGGGTCCGATTCCGGATCGTCCGTGATGGCAATCTCGATCCTGTCAGCGGGAAGAAGCTGTTCGGCGCGCTCCGGCCATTCGACCAGCGCCACGCCGGAAGTTGTTTCCTCGCCGAGGCCCAGCTCCAGCGCATCCTCCGCGCTGCCGAGCCGGTAGAGATCGAAGTGAAACACCGGGAAACGGGCGGTCGTGTACGTCTGCAGAAGACTGAACGTCGGGCTCGGCACTTCGGCTTCGTCGTCCCCCAGCAGAACGCGTAGCAGAACGCGGGCAAACGTCGTCTTGCCTGCACCAAGGTCACCGCGCAGTGCAACGACGTCACCGGGTCTCAGCGCAAAAGCGAGAACTTCGGCGATGCGACGCAGATTGGGCTCGCGAAGGCCCGCATGTATCCAGGGATGTGCCATTCGCCGTGACAGAAAGCGACCAGCGGCAGTGTCGTCAAGCCTGCGCAGCGATAGGGTCGGTTTCTATCCGCCGGATACCTGCTTCCGGGAAGCGGACCGTGACCCGCGTGCCACGCCCCGGCTCGGAGTCCAGCTGAAGTTCTCCGCCGTGCGCTTCAACAAGGCTCTTGGCGACCGATAATCCAAGGCCAGCGCCGCGATGCTTGGAGCCCTGGCTGCGGGTTTCGAAGCGCTCAAATACCCGGCTCTGCTGGTCCTTCGGGATGCCAACGCCCTGATCCTCTACGGAGAACACCATCATGCCGCTGTCCCGCCAGCACGAGATTTTGACGGTGTCACCGGGCTTGGAGAAGCCCACCGCGTTCGACAGCACATTGTAGATGACCTGCCGCACACGGCTTTCGTCGCCCGTGAAGATGAGAGCATCGTCGGCAATTGCGATATCCAGTGTCAGCCGGGCACGGCTGGCACGTTCGCGAACACCCTGGATGGCGGCGTCCAGCACGCCGCGCACTTCCACCGGGCCGTATTTGAGTTCCAGGGCTCCGGCATCGAATGTCGTCAGATCGAGAATGTCGTCGATGATCGACAGCAGGGTTTTCGATGAGACCGAGATATCGCCCAGGTACTCGCGCTGTTTTTCGTTGAGCGTACCGGTGCGCGGGCTGGCCAGCAACTCGCTGAAACCAATGATGTTGGTCAGCGGCGTGCGCAGCTCGTAGGACACGTGACTGATGAACTGGCTCTTGAGCCGATCGGCGGCTACCAGGGCTTCATTGCGTTCAACGAGGGCGCGTTCGTACTGTTTGGAGGCTGTCACGTCGGCAAATGTCACCAGCGTAGCGCCATCGGGCAGGGGGGCGACGGCAAAATCAACGACGCTGCCGTCCGGGCACACCATCTGGCCTTCAACCGGATTGCGATCCGAGATCGATGTGACGGCGCGGCTGATGCCGGCCCAGGTCCGATCGTCGTCGAAGAGGTCGCGCGCAGTCCGGATGATTTCGTCGATGTGGGGTTCGCCGGAAAGCGTCTCGGACGATAGCTTCCAGATCGCCGCAAAAGCGGAGTTCGAAAGTTTCAGGCGGCCGTCGGTGGCGAACACCGCGACGCCTTCTTTCAGACTGTCGAGCGTTTCGCGCTGCACGTCGATGAGCGCGTTATAGCTGCTCTCCAGCGCATAGCGTTCCGTGACGTCGTCGTACAAACGCGTGACGCCCCCATCGGGGCGCGGTTCAGTCGTGACGCGAAGCATGCGGCCGTCGGGCAAATGCCACCAGTCCTCAAGGTCGGCGCCCGTGCGGTAGCACGCGAGTAGCTTGCCCTTCCACTTGCGATAGTCGACCATCGCCGGCAGCCGCGACGTCTCGCGCAGGCGATCGAGGATATCGCTGTCGGTGGGATGGCTCTCAAGCCATTTGGCGTCGAGTTCCCACAGGCGCTCGAACGCGGCGTTGAAGAAACTGATCTGCTCGTCTTTGTTGAAGATCGCAACGGCGGTCGCCACCTGATCCAGCGTGCGGTCGTAGGCGGCGATTTGACGTTCCAGCTCATCCTGCGCCGTCTCGATGGCCGTGACATCGATGGCCGCCGCCGCGGTTGCATCTTCCAGTGGAACGACCACGATATCGTGCGGCTTGCGCTGGCCCGCCACGATCAGCGGCAGACGCGTCTTGTAGCCCTCATGTTTGATCAGGGCCCGATCGACGGCGGCGCGTTGCCGTGATTCCAGTAGCTCGATCTGGCGGTTGCGAACCTCGGCTTCGTCGACCGCCTCTACTGCGGCAACATAGGCTTTGTTGACCCATTCGATGTTGCCCTGGGGACCTTTGAGCCAGACCGGCATTGGCAGGGCGTTCAGCAGGGCGCGGCTGGACCGGATGTCACGGGCGAGCTGGCGGTGCTGATCGATGATGCGGAGCAGGTCGCGCTTATAGCCGGCCACATCGCGCAGCCGCAGCACGGCGCGCGAACCCGCCGCACGCCCGTCGGCCTCCAGATGGCCACCTGCGGATGTCTTCAGTAGAAGGTTGAACGGCCGGCCGTCCGCGAACAGGCCATCGAGCCCGCTCTTCAGTTCGTCGGCGGACTCGCCATCGAGCCACGTTCCGAAACGCAAGAGTTCGCGTTGGTCTTCCGGCAACCCGGCGACAGTGGACAAAGTATGCGCGATGACCTGCAGGCCTTGTCCCTGCTCCCAGAACACCAGCACTTGCGGTTCGGCTTTGACGATCGCTTCGGCGGTCAGCAGATTGCGACGCAGCGCCGCCGCCTCGTTCTCGGCATTGCGAATGGCTTGTCGTGAGCGCCAGACCGCGAACCATACGAGACTGATGGCCAGGCCGACCGCCCCGATGCCAACCGCGATGGCAAGCAGATACCCTACGGTCAGTCCTGCGAAGCCGCCGTTGCCGCCCTCAATGAGAGCCAGCGTCAGGACGACAATGCAGGCCAGACTCGCGAGCAGGAGTGCCAACAGTTCCCGACGGGTCGCGTCGGTTCGGCTATGGCGGGCTGCCAACTGCATTGCGTTCCGTGCAAGCTTTTGCCAATCGCACCGATGGGAACGCAACACGCGGTGCTGTTAACGCAGGATTAAGATCTCCGAATCAATCGGATTATGGGGAGCTTCTGCGACTCTGGCCAGCGCTGACGGGGCACGGGAGGGAAGCAAAAAAAGCACGGGCTGAAGGCTCGTGCTCGCAGGGTGCATGCAACTAGCGTATCGGCATGCGGTTTTGTTGGAATATTCCGCTGCCGCACTCAGTAGCGATAGTGATCTGCTTTGAAGGGGCCTGCTTCCGGCACGCCGAGATAGGACGACTGGGCTGGTGTCAGCTTGGTCAGTGTCGCGCCGACTTTGGCCAGATGCAGCAGCGCGACCTTCTCATCGAGGTGCTTCGGCAACGTATAGACTTCAAGCTTATACTTGCCGGGGTTCGTGAACAGCTCGATCTGCGCCAGCGTCTGGTTGGTGAAGGACGCCGACATCACGAACGAGGGATGGCCGGTGGCGTTGCCCAGGTTCACCAGGCGGCCTTCCGACAGCAGGATGATACGCTTGCCATCGGCGAACTCGATCTCGTCGACCTGCGGCTTGACGTTCTGCCATTTCAGGTTTTTGAGGCCCGCGACCTGGATCTCGTTGTCGAAGTGGCCGATGTTGCAGACGACCGCGCGGTGCTTCATCGCGCGCATGTGGTCGATCGTGATGACGTCCTTGTTGCCTGTGGCGGTGACGAAGATGTCAGCGCGCGGGGCGGCATCCTCCATGGTGACGACCTCGTAGCCTTCCATCGCCGCTTGCAGGGCGCAGATCGGGTCGATCTCGGAGACCAGCACGCGGCAACCGGCGTTGCGCAGGCTGGCGGCGGAACCCTTGCCGACGTCGCCGAAGCCCGCAACCATGGCGACCTTTCCGGCCATCATGACGTCGGTGCCGCGGCGGATGCCGTCGACAAGGCTCTCGCGGCAACCATAGAGGTTGTCGAACTTCGACTTGGTGACGCTGTCGTTGACGTTGATCGCCGGCCACAGCAGCGTACCGGCCTTCTGCATGTCGTAGAGGCGATGCACACCGGTCGTCGTCTCCTCGGAGACGCCCTTGATCGACTTGGCGATCTCGGCGAACCAGCCCTTGGGCTTCTCGGCCAGCATCTTCTTGATGAGCGCGAAGAAGATTTCCTCTTCCTCCGAGCCCGGCTTGTCGAGGAAGGCTGTGTCGCCCTTTTCGGCGCGCAGGCCGAGGTGGACGAACATGGTGGCGTCGCCACCGTCGTCGAGGATCATGTTCGGATAGCCGCCGCCGTGCCAGTCGAACAGTTTGGCGGTGTAGTCCCAGTAATCCTTCAATGACTCGCCCTTGATGGCGAAGACCGGCGTACCACTTGCAGCGATGGCGGCCGCGGCATGGTCCTGGGTCGAGTAGATGTTGCAGGACACCCATCGAACGTCGGCGCCGAGCGCTTTCAGCGTTTCGATCAGCACGGCCGTCTGGATGGTCATGTGCAGCGAACCGGCGATGCGGGCACCCTTCAGCGGCTGCTTGGGGCCGTATTCCTCGCGCGTCGCCATCAGGCCGGGCATCTCGGTCTCGGCCATGGAGATTTCCTTGCGGCCCCAATCCGCGAGATTGATGTCCTTCACGGCGTATTCGGCAGCAACTGGCATGAGATCCTCAATCTATCCGGTGGAGGTTCAACGCGGACGTCGGATACGTCGCGCCGGCTGGGGGCCTCTATAGCTCCCGGCGAACTCCGTTGCAACAAGACATAAAGACATTGTTATGTCTGGTGGGTCGCTTGTGGAGGCGTACCGCGAGCGGTGATGGTAAATCCGTGTGCCGAAGCTGAAAGAAGTTATCAACCAATCGGCAAGAAATGCCCCGAGATGCGTTGGAACATGACCCCCACATTTACACCAAGGAAAGGATGATGGCGCCAGATTGCACCGCAAGGGGCAAGTATTGGTGTGAGGCATCTTCAAATGTGTGTCGGTCCAGCGCAGCGTCGTCCGCGCATATTCAGCATGATCCGAAGTTCCCGCGGAATTCTGGGGGCCTTCGCAAGGTCGCAGTCCGGAAACATCGCCATGATGTTCGGATTAACGAT
This sequence comes from Pseudomonadota bacterium, assembly GCA_023423275.1. Classification (GTDB taxonomy): domain Bacteria; phylum Pseudomonadota; class Alphaproteobacteria; order Rhizobiales; family Hyphomicrobiaceae; genus ZC4RG25. The sequence goes on along the minus strand of JAFAFW010000037.1, from coordinate 73,120 downwards.
CATGATCATCTTCGGTGTCGTCGGCGGCGCTATCGACTATGGCCGCTGGCTCAACGCGCGTCAGCAGACGCAGCATGCGATCGACGCAGCCGTGCTGGCGGCAGGCCGCGTTCTGCAGACATCCGGCGGTGACGCCGGTGCGGCGCTCGACACCGCCCAAAGCTATTACGACCAGCTGAAGTCACAGATCACGTCGGTCGACACGATTACGTTCGAACTGGTGGACGACGGATCGGCGATCGAGGCGGTGGGCGATGCCGCGGTCACAACGCCATTCCTGAACGTCATCGGGATCCATCAGTTGCCCGTCTACACGACCGCGAAAGCCGTGTTGGCGGCAGGCGGCAACACCGAGACCAATATCGAGGTCGGCATGATGCTCGACGTCACGGGCTCGATGGCCGGCAGCAAGATCGAGGACTTGAAGCTCGCGGCGAAAGACCTGATTAAAATCGTCGTGTGGGACAACCAGTCGGAATACACATCGCGGGTCGCGATCGCGCCATTCGCGCCACGGGTCAACGTCGGCGACTATATCACCGACGTGACAGGGTTGCCGGCGACAAAGAAATTCAACGGCAATACGCGTAAGCCGATCCAGTGCGTGACGGAGCGCGAAGGCAGCGAAGCGTTCACCGACGCTGCGCCTACGGTCAACAAGTACCTCAGTGCCTATAAGGGCAATTCGGGCAACACGGCGATCAACGACAGCAGCAATTACAGCTCGAGCGGCAGTTGCTCGACGCCGACGTCGGGACAGTCGATTTTGCCACTGACGAGCAACAAGAATGTACTGAACGCGAAAATCGATGCGCTCGGAGCGAGCGGCGCGACCGCAGGCCAGCTTGGAACGGCGTGGGCGTGGTATCTGGTTTCGCCGAAATGGGCGGACATCTGGCCGTGGGAAAGCAAGCCGGCACCCTATAGCGATATCACAACGTTGAGCGAGAACGGCCAGCCGAAACTGCAGAAGATCGTCATCCTGATGACGGATGGTGTCTACAACACCTCCGGCGGCACGCAGTATGGTGACAACTCCTCGCAGTCGAAGACGATTTCCAACAATGCCGTCAGTATCTGTGACAACATGAAGGATACCGGAATCATCGTCTATTCGGTCGGTTTTGCCCTCGGCGGCAACAAACTCGCGACCAGCACGCTCAAGAGCTGCGCGACGTCCACGGCGCATTTCTATGACACCACGACGGGTGATGAGCTGCGTCAGGCGTTCCGCGACATCGCGCTCAAGATCTCTACGCTCAGGATCGCGAGCTGAGTGCAATTTTGAAAGGGCGTCCTTCGAACGCCCTTTTTTATGTCGGCCTCAGGCTCCGTCGACGCATTCCTCGCCGAAGCCGTCCGCTACAAGCGCGACCAATGCTTCGATCGCCTCGGGGCCTTCCGGCCCTTCGGCGACCAGCCGCAACGTCGCCCCCGGCCCGGCGGCCAGCATCATCAGGCCCATGATCGATGTTCCGCCTACCGTATTGCCGTCGCGGGTGACGGATATACGGGCGTTGAACGTTTCGGCGCACTTGACGAATTTCGCGGACGCGCGGGCATGCAGTCCCTTGCGATTGCGAATCGTGACGATCGCCGACGGTTTGCGCCTGTCGTGCAAAGCATTCCCCCCTGTTCAGGCCTCGCCGGAGAGCACCTGCCGAGCGACGCTAATGTATTTGCGCCCGGCTTCCTTGGCCATATCGACAGCCTTGGCCAGCGGAGCGTCGCCGCGCACGCTTGTCAGCTTGACGAGCATCGGCAGATTAACCCCGGCGATCACCTCGACATTGGCTTCATCGAGGATTGAAATCGACAGATTGGAGGGGGTGCCGCCGAACATATCCGTCAGCAGGATGACGCCGTCGCCGCTATCAACCTGCCGCACGGCGTCCAGGATTTCGCGGCGTCGCGCCTCCATGTCGTCGTCAGGGCCGATCGACACGGTTTCAAGCTGTTGTTGAGGTCCCACAACGTGTTCCAAGGCTGCGCGGAATTCCCGGGCCAGGCCGCCGTGGGTTACGATCAGAAGTCCGATCATTGGTCTCGTGCTGTTTATCCGGGCCGTTATCCACTGCCTGCAGCACCTGCATGGCCCCCCTGCAATCCAGCTTGCACGCATCCGGAAACGCCTGGGCCGCGCCATGTTTGGCATAGTTCGCGGTAATCGCAAGCGCTTTCACACTGACTTGCTTACTTCTGGTCCTTCGCGTGCCGGGTCTTCGCGAAGCGCGAGCAGCAGTTTTAGCGGCGCGGACGCTTCGAACGGTGCGAGCGCAAAGCGCCGGACCATAATGCCGAGGATGTCGACGTATGACGGCTCGGGAAGCCGTTCAACCGCCTCGGGCGCGACAAGATCGACGACGAGCTGGAGCTCCGCAGGCTGACTGGGCGGGACCTGAACCAAGCCGACGCCGCGCACCTCGATGAGCCCTCGAATTGCCTGCGGGCACCGGAGCAAAAGCTTACCGTTTGCCGGTTCGGCGAGCACCTGATCATCGGCGATGAGTGATGCGCAATCGGGAATGAGCGCGGTTGCCGGCTGCAGAAGGCATCGTAGCGCCAGATCAGACTTACCGGCGCCAGAAGCCCCCCGGATCAGTGCCGCGCGCCCTGCCAGGGCAATGGCAGTGCCATGGACAAGGCTAGGAGCGGATGACGCCACGCTGGCCGTAACTCCTCACCTGAGGCGCGCACGGCTTACCGGCAGGAAGCTGGATTACAAACCGGGCGCCGAGCGGCGGCTCATCCTCGGTGGCGTCGGCGGCAATACGGTTCTCGGCCCATATCCCACCACCGTGCGCCACCACGATCTCCCGCGAGATCGACAGCCCGAGACCCGAGTTATTGCCCCGGCTGCTTTCCGCGGTCGGTCTGTAAGTGTAGAACCGCTTGAAGATCTGGTCGAGCGCTTCCGGATCGATCCCCGGGCCGTCATCTTCGACACAGAGCTCGATCATGCCGTCACAGCGCCGAGCGCGCACCAGAACCATGCCGCCTTCGGGCGAGAACGAAATGGCGTTGTCGATGACGTTGGTGATGACCTGCGACAGGCGGCCTTCGTGGCCGTTCACCATCAGGCGGTCATCCGGTTTGGAAGCCTCGATCTCGAGGGCAATGCTCTTTCCGGTGCCGCTCAGCACGTCGGAGAATGTCGTGACGATCCCGTCCAGTACGTTGCAGAGGTTGACCGGCTCCGACTGTTGGCGGGCGAGTTCGGCGTCCAGCCGCGAGGCATTGGACACGTCCGTGATGAGGCGGTTGAGCCGTTTCAGCTCGCTCTGGATCTGAACGATGAGCTGCTGGCGTTGCTCTTCCGTGCGCGCATATGTGAGCGACTCGGCTGTCGAACGAGCGGCGGTCAGCGGATTTTTCAGCTCATGCGCGACGTCGGCCGCGAACTTCTCGCTGGCTTCGATGCGTCGGAACAGCGCCGCCGTCATATTGCGGAACGCCGTCGCCATCTGACCGACCTCGTCAGAGCGGTGGGCAAGATCGGGAAGATTATGCTGCGCAGAAATATTTCGGCTGACGCGCTCAGCAGCCTCCGACAGGCGCCGCATGGGGCCGGCGACCGTCCGTGACAGCAGCAGTGTCGCGGCGATGATGGCGACAAACGCGAGCAGCGCGATCTTCAGGACCGTCCAGCGCTCCTGATTGATCGCATCGTCGATCTCGCCGGGCTTGCTCGACAGCAAAAGGACACCCTGCACCGAGCGCGCACGCTGAATGGGCACGGCAATCGAGACGATCTGTTCGCCCTGGTTGTTGAGCAGCAGCATCGGCGTCGTCGTGCCGGTCATGGCCATGCGGACTTCGGGGTAGAAGTTCCCGTTGGCGTTGCCGATCTCGCGATAGACCGGCAGGTCGGCGTTGAGGAACAGCTTGGTCAGGCGCGTCCACAGGGTCTTGGTCTTGGGCTTTGACGCTGACTTGCCCTGATCGCGGATCTGCCCGCGCGACAGGAGCTGCGATGAATCGGTGATCAGCGTGCCATCGCGGCCGTAGATGCGCGCGCGATTGTCGGTCGGCTGAACCAGGCGACGCAGAATAGGGGTGACTCGCTCGGGGCGGATGGAAAGCTGCAGCGCTGCAAAGCCGTCGTCCCGGAATGGGATCATGGCGTCTTCGGTGGTCAGCAGCTTGTCGGGATCGAGGACAATACGCTCGGTGTCGATAGAGGCATTGGCGGCGATCGCAGCGGCAATGATCTCGCCCTGGCTCTTCAGACTCTCGCGCTTGGCGTCGATGAGCCAGACATTATGCTGGCTGAGATAGAGAATGCCGCCGACCAGAATCAGCAACCCGAACAGGTTCGATACCAGAATCCGGCGCGCCAGGCTGCCTGTGACGAGATGCATCGCGCGGCTGCGCATCATGCGCTCACCCGCACCAATCACCGCGCTCCGAACCGGATGGAGCGCGTTATGGAGTCTCAGCACATGGTCCTTAGCCGCCTGCCAGATCCCCACGGCAGGTTCGCGCGGCTCGATCTCGATTGCCATCGACCCCCCGGAGCTCAGGCCTCCTTGAATCTATAGCCGACACCATAAAGCGTTTCGATCACATCGAAATCATCGTCGACCTGCTTGAATTTCTTGCGCAATCTCTTGATGTGGCTGTCGATCGTGCGGTCGTCCACATAGACCTGATCGTCATAGGCGGCATCCATCAGCGCGTCGCGCGTCTTGACGACCCCAGGCCGCGTGGCGAGTGCCTGGAGTATAAGAAACTCGGTGACGGTGAGCGTCACCGGCTTGCTGTCCCAGTGGCACGTATGGCGCTCGGGATCGAGGCGCAGCTTGCCACGCTCCAGAACCCTGGCGGCTTCAGCCTGCGCGTTTGCGGCATCCTTTGGCTGGAAGCGCCGCAGAATGGCTTTCACACGTTCGACCACCAGACGCTGGGAGAACGGTTTCGCGATGTAGTCGTCGGCGCCCATCTTGAGCCCGAACAGCTCGTCGATTTCCTCATCCTTGGAGGTGAGGAAGATGACCGGCATATCGGATTGCTGGCGAATGCGGCGCAGCAGCTCCATGCCGTCCATGCGGGGCATCTTGATATCGAAGATACCGAGATCCGCGGCCTCTTCCGTGAGAGCCTCCAGCGCAGAGACGCCGTCATTATATGTACGGACTTTGTAGCCCTCCGCCTCAAGGGCCATTCTGAGCGACGTTAGAATGTTGCGCTCGTCATCAACGAGAGCGATCGTGCTTTTTTCTTTCATGGTCCCTTGCCCTGGACGTGATGGGGACGGCTCTATGGCCAGTCTTTGTGGGAAATATGGCGCTAACGTTTGTGCCAACCCCAGATTGAATACTAGCTGAATAGGCTAGCCTGCACAGCGAGGCAAGCCAGCGCGGTCAACAGGAATCGGTCAACCCCGATGACTTCGGCGACATCTTCTTCAAACGGCGGCCCGGCATCGGATGCCGCAATCAGTGCGCGCCGGCTTCTCAGGTGCGCCCGCAAAGGTGCGCTGGCGACGATAGATCAAGAAACGGGCCACCCTTATGCGTCGCTCGTCACGGTGGCGACAGAACCTGACGGTTCGCCTGTTTTTCTCATGTCTCAGCTGGCTTTGCATACCCGCAACGTTGACGCGGATGCGCGCGCGAGCGTGCTGATAGACGGCAGCGACGCGGAAGGCAATCCCTTGGCTGGTGGCCGCGTGACCCTGATCGGGCGGCTGGAACGGACGGCCAGTGCGACAGCTGCCCGGCGGTTCCTGGCCAGGCATCCCTCGGCTGCCGGATATGCGAGCTTTGCGGATTTTTCCTACTTTACGTTGAGGGTGGAACGCGCGCATTTCATCGGAGGCTTCGGGCGGATCGCGCCGTTGCCAGCCTCGGATATCCTGGTCGACGTCGACGGTGCCGAAGCGCTGATCGCCGCAGAGCCCGAACTCATCAATGCTCTAAATCGGGACACGGCGATTAAACTCAGCCGGCTTGGTGAACGGGCATCAGCCGGCCGGCCGGGACAGTGGCAGGTCATAGCGGTCGATCCATCCGGCATCGAGATGGCTCTCGATGGTGACGTACGGCGGCTGGATTTTCCCAGTCTGATCCGCGATCCAGACGATGTGCCGCGCGTCCTTGCCAGCATGCTGGCATGACCTGAACGCGCAAAAATTCAAAATTTCGGACGCCTTGTCTCAATCGCGACCTGCCGGGCCGCGTGACCGGCACTCCTGCGGGCTAATGTATACACCGGCCCTTTCCCCGCCAAATATTTCGTGCCCAAACCATTCTGGCGAGGAAACAGCCGTTCGGCTCTCAGCAAGTCTGGCAATTCCGCACGTCGGAGGCTCCGGAAGGATCCTTACGGCGTGTCAGAAAGTTTATGAAAGATGATGACGAAGGCAGATCTCTTCCCCCTTGATGGTGCAAAAGACGTTCGACGGAATGGCAATATCGTCGCGTTGATGACGGATGCGATCCGACATGGAGAAGGCCGTCTGGCCTCCACGGGGGCCTTCGTCGTCGAGACGGGCACGCATACCGGCCGTTCGGCGCAGGACAAGTATATTGTCAAGGACGAGGCGACCGAGAACACCGTCTGGTGGGATAACAGCAAGTCCATCACCCGCGAGCAGTTCGAACGCTTGCAGGAGGACTTCCTGGCACATGCGAACAGTCGTCGGCTTTACGTCCAGGAGTTGGTTGCGGGAGCCGATCCTTCGCGTTCGCTGAAGACACGAATCGTTTGCGAATACGCATGGCACGCGTTGTTCATCCGTCATCTGCTGCGGCGGCCCGATGCAGCGGATCTCAATGGCTTCCAGGCTGAGTTTACCGTCGTCGACCTGCCGAGCTTCAAAGCCGATCCACAGCGGCACGGATGCCGGAGCGAGACGGTCATCGCCTGCGACTTCTCCCGTGGCCTCGTTCTGATCGGTGGAACGTCCTACGCGGGCGAAATCAAGAAGTCGGTGTTTTCCTTCCTGAATTTCCAGTTGCCGGCGCGGCATGTCATGCCCATGCACTGCTCCGCCAATGTAGGCCCGGCGGACGATGCGGCTGTCTTCTTCGGTCTGTCCGGAACAGGCAAGACGACCCTGTCAGCGGACCCCAACCGCACGCTGCTCGGCGATGACGAGCACGGATGGTCGGACGCTGGCATCTTCAACTTCGAAGGCGGTTGCTACGCAAAAACCATCCGCCTCTCGGCTGAGGCCGAGCCGGAGATCTGGGCGGCCTCCAACCGCTTCGGAACGGTGCTGGAGAATGTTGTCCTCAAACCGGATACGGATGAGCCCGACTTTGACGACGCTCGGCTGACTGAGAATACGCGAGCTGCTTATCCTCTTGATTTCATTGCGAATGCCAGCCCAACGGGCCGGGCCGGTCATCCCCGCAATATCGTCATGCTGACGGCGGACGCCTTCGGTGTGCTTCCGCCGATCGCGCGTCTGACGCCCAGCCAGGCCATGTATCATTTCCTGTCGGGTTACACGGCCAAGGTCGCGGGCACCGAAAAGGGTATGGGATCGGAGCCGCAGGCGACGTTCTCCACATGCTTCGGCGCTCCCTTCATGCCGCGCCATCCCAGCGTCTACGGGAACCTACTGCGGGATCTCATCTCGCAGCACAACGTCGACTGCTGGCTCGTGAATACCGGCTGGACGGGAGGCAAGTACGGCGCCGGCCACCGTATGCCGATCAAGGCGACGCGCGCCCTGCTCGATGCTGCTCTATCGGGAGCGCTGAAGAACCAACCGATGCGTGTCGATCCCACGTTTGGCTTCCAGGTGCCGGTTTCGTTGCCGGGAGTGGATAGCAAAATCCTCAATCCGCGCGAGACCTGGAGCGATCCCGCGGCTTACGATGCGCAAGCGCGGTCCCTGGTGGAGATGTTCAACAAGAACTTCGACAAGTTCGAATCGCACGTCGACGCTGACGTCAAGGCGGCGGCTCCGGTACTTCGCCAGGCGGCGGAGTAGTTCCGTCGGAGGGATGTAACCGGAGTTTCGAGCTGCGCGCCGTTGCCGAAGGCTCAGGTCTCGGCGGTACGCGGTGCCCTTACAGCGGGACGTGCCCGCGATCTCGACCGGCTTGGCTTCAGCCTGTCGAGGCCGATGGCAAGCTGTTCGAACGTTGAGCGGTCGTCCGATTCCAGACCGGAGACATAGGGCTTCCAAAGATCCCGCCATGCCCGGCGGCGCTTCGGCGCGTCGATCAGCAGCGGCGGGGCGGGCCGCAACGGCTGATTCCCCAGCCAAGCATATGCAGCCCGCCAGACGTGGGGGCTTGCGCGGCGGTTGCGTGGTCCACGGAGCTGCACGATGCTCGGAAGCTTGGGCTCGTGCGGATGCGCTCCGATTTCGAGATCGGCGACAGGGACGCCATTTTCGCGAATGCTGAAGACGTAGCAGACGTTCGCCTCAAGCTTTTCGGCAAATGCATCCAGGCAGTTATCCATCGCCGCGCTCTCGGCGATGAAGTCTTCGACGGTGCGCAACTCGACGATCTCGTAGCCGCGTGCCGCCCCGCTGATCAGCCAGGGCTCGCGCTCCAATGAACTCAGGCTGAGAGCGAGCCGCAGGCGTTTGCGCCAGATGGTCAATTCGTCGAATGCCCGATTCGGGCTCATGGACGGTTGCCACTTCCGGCGCAACAGGCGACCGCCCATGGTCTCCGGGTGTTCGGAATACCAAGCCCAGGCGGCCAAGTAGGGGAGGGCGGGATCAGCGACGAGCGGACTATGGAAGCGATCGTGCTTGGCGACCCAGAGTGCAAACTCGGCATGGCAACTGCGATAAGCCTGCAGAACCCGCTCCAGCCATTTCCCCGATAATCCGGGCGCTTGCGGCAGCAGATTGACGATTCGCGTCGCAAAGGCCGCCTCTTGCGGGAGATTTGCGAGGCGTTGCGTGAAGGCCTGCGGAGGAAGTTTGCGTGTCCACCAGGGCAGGCCAAGTGCATCTGCGGCTTCGCGCAATGGCGCTCCGCCGGCAACATGGGTTGCCGCCGATCGCCGTGCTTCGACCGTCCCGTATCCCGTTGCCAGCGCAAACAGAAGTCCTGGAAAGGTCTCCGCGAGATCCGAGAAGCAGGAGGCGCGTCGCGCGATATCGGTAACGTGCCGGCGGAATGGCGTATGGAACGATTGAAGACGTTGCGTGCGCAGATCGTTGCCGGCCGGCTCAGGAATGCTCGTGCCGCGCAAAACCTGCCGGCTCGATGAAGAACGCTTGCGATACATGGACCCCTACCTCCCGCAAGCCCTTACTAGCCACTCAAAGTGGCGGAAACGCGGGAGAAAACGTGCTGCTGCGGGCAGCTTTGCGACTGTTCGAAGATTGCTTGCGGCAAATGCTGGGCAACCAGCATCACCGAGAGAAAATGCGATGTGGACTATTGCAGTGCCGCAAGGGCCTGAGAGAACCCCGCGAGCGAGATTGGGATGCCAATGCCCGCCTCCTCTGTCTGGAAAATAATAAAAATCGCGGTCTTGCCGGTCTTCAGCAGTTCAATCAGCTTGTCCTCGGCGACGACCTGCGCGTAACAGGCAAATGCGTGGCAGCGCAAAAACGGGGCGTGGCCGACGTCTTTGTCATCGATCTTCAGTCCAAGCCCTGGCGGCAGGAGAACGCCAACCGGCGCGAACACCCGAAGCACCTGGGTCCCGTTGGAAAACTTCTGGAAGTAGACGGTCAGGCCGACGTTATTGCGGTCCTCCGCGGTGACGCTTTGCACCAGGGCGCAGGTTTCTGATTTCGCGCCGGGTGGCGGCGGCTTGCACACGACCTGCCAATCGCCGTGCTGCGCCTTGACCGTGCCGTCCGGAGTTTGAGCGGCTGCCGCGGATGGACCGGCGAGAACACCGAACAAGCTTGTCACGATTGCGCAGGCCATGATGCCTGCGACAAGCCGGATGCGGATCGCCGCTGCCAAATTCACTCGCGCCCTCCCATGCCGCCGCGGAACACGGCTGGCCTACTGTTGGCACATCAAGCTGGACATCCGGCCTGTCGCTGAGGATTGAGGCCGAAGTGGGACACTCGGAATTTCCATGGACGAAAGTCGGGATTTACTTGGGCGCGGTCGGGCGTCCGCCGGGCGGCTCATCGATGGCACTCGCGCGTGGAAATGCCGCATAAGCGGCGCTTGAGACAATAGCGACCCTTGTGTTCTGTCACGACGTCGGTAGGTTTGCGGCCACAATCAGGCCGACGACGGATTCCGCGCGGCGCGCAGCGGGGGTGGGAGCCATAATAATGGTCGATAGGAGCCGGGGTTTGAGAGCGCTTATTGCGATGTTCGTCATCGCGTTGCTTGCATTGCCTTCAGCCGGGTGGGCTGGAACGGGGCAGCCCTCGCCGGGGCAGATAGGGATGCAGGGGGCGGTGACCGAGGTCGCCGAGAGCATTCATCACTTCCACGACCTCGTGAACATTCTCATCATCGCGATCGCGGTTCTGGTTGGTCTGTTGATGCTGTTCGTCGTCTTCCGATTCGGCGAGAAGTCGAACCCGACGCCGTCACGGACAACCCATCACACGATGCTCGAAGTTGCGTGGACCGTGATCCCCATCATCATCCTGGTGATCATCGCGATTCCATCCTTCAAGCTGCTTTACCTGCAGTACAGCTTTCCAAAGCCGGATTTGACCATCAAGGCGGTCGGCAACACGTGGTTCTGGGAGTATGAGTACCCCGATCAGGACGGCGTCCGCGTTACCTCCAACGTTGTGCGCGACGAAGATGTTCTCCGTGCCTCTCTCGGCCAGGCGGAATACGATAAGCGATACGGCGAACTCGCCGGTACGGAACTGACGAAGCGCCTGTATAACGACTCAGCCCCGCTTTGGGAGAAGTTGGGACAGCCGAGGCTGCTTTCGGTCGACAACGAGATCGCGGTGCCGGTCAACAAGGTTGTGCACGTCCTCGTCACTGCAAACGACGTAATACACAACTGGACGGTTCCGTCATTCGGATCGAAGGTTGACGCCGTGCCGGGGCGTGTCACTGCGACATGGTTCAGGGCGACGAGGCCGGGGGTATACTACGGACAATGCTCTGAGCTGTGCGGCAAGGATCATGCCTTCATGCCGATTGCGGTTCGTGTCGTCAGCGAGCAGGCATTCAACGATTGGGCCGCTGCGGCGAAATCGCGTGATTGGGAGCGTGCGCGGACCATCCTGCGCGCTGCGACGGAGACGCCGGCTTCCGCGAAGGTCGCGGATGCAGGCGCTGAACGGAAATAACTTTGCGCCGGCGCGGCCGCGCAATGATGAGGACAGCGGGGGAAGAAGGTGACTGCACATGGGTAGCACGGCTGACACAGCGCATGCTCACGATCACGACCATACGCCGACCGGGCTGAAGCGCTGGCTCTTCTCGACCAACCACAAGGACATCGGCACGATGTACCTGATCTTCGGCATGATTGCCGGGATCATCGGTGGGTCGTTGTCCGTCGCGATGCGAATGGAGTTGCAGGAACCTGGCCTCCAGTTCTTCTCCAATCCGCATATGTTCAACGTGATCGTCACTGCTCACGGCCTCATCATGGTATTCTTCATGGTGATGCCTGCGATCATTGGCGGGTTCGGCAACTGGTTTGTGCCACTGATGATCGGCGCGCCGGATATGGCGTTCCCGCGCATGAACAACATTTCGTTTTGGCTGTTGCCGGTCGCGCTGTCTCTGCTGCTCATCTCTCTGTTTGTCGAGGGACCGCCAGGGGCGACAGGCGCAGGCACGGGATGGACGGTTTATGCGCCGCTGTCCACGACCGGCCATCCGGGACCGTCGGTGGACTTCGGCATCCTCGCGCTGCACCTCGCCGGTGCGTCGTCGATCCTTGGGGCGATCAATTTCATCACCACCATTTTCAATATGCGTGCGCCGGGCATGACGCTGCACAAGATGCCGCTGTTTGCTTGGTCGGTTCTGGTCACGGCGTTCCTTCTGCTACTGTCGCTGCCGGTTCTGGCTGGCGCCATCACCATGCTGCTGACGGATCGTAACTTCGGCACGACGTTCTTCACTGCGTCCGGTGGCGGTGACCCGGTCCTTTACCAGCATCTGTTCTGGTTCTTCGGTCATCCTGAAGTTTACATCATGATCCTGCCGGGCTTCGGCATGGTCAGCCACATCGTGTCGACCTTCTCGCGCAAGCCGGTGTTCGGTTACCTCGGCATGGCCTACGCGATGGTGGCCATCGGTCTGGTCGGCTTCGTCGTGTGGGCGCATCACATGTACACCTCGGGCATGAGCGTCGACGCGCAGGCCTACTTCGTGTTCGCGACGATGGTGATCGCGGTTCCGACAGGCGTGAAGGTGTTCTCGTGGATCGCCACCATGTGGGGCGGCTCCATTGCGTTCCGCACGCCGATGCTGTGGGCGCTCGGGTTCATCTTCCTGTTCACGGTTGGTGGCGTGACGGGCGTGATGCTGGCCAACGCCGGCGTCGATCGCGCTCTGCATGACACCTATTACGTGGTCGCTCACTTCCACTACGTGCTGTCGCTCGGCGCCGTGTTCGCCATCTTCGCGGGCTGGTACTACTGGTTCCCGAAGATGAGCGGCTACATGTACTCCGAGTTCTGGGGCAAGCTGCACTTCTGGCTGACCTTCATCGGCGCCAACATCCTGTTCTTCCCGCAGCACTTCCTCGGTCTTGCCGGCATGCCGCGCCGTTACGCCGACTATCCGGATGCGTTCGCATACTGGAATTACGTGTCGTCGGTCGGCTCGTACATCACGGCGCTGGGAACGATCGTGTTCTTCATCGGTGTGGTGATCGCGTTCGCCCGGAAGCAGCGGACGGTCGACAATCCGTGGGGCGCGGGAGCGACGACGTTGGAGTGGACACTGTCTTCTCCGCCGCCATTCCACAGTTTCGAGACGCTGCCGCACATCAAGGCGACTGACCATCATTGAGCGTGCGCGGCGCCACAGCGCCGCGGCGAACCGACCAGTTCGCCTCGGCTGCGGTGGGGTAGTTACGAAGAATACGGTCGACAGGCATCGAGCCAATGGCAGAAAAAAGCATTGAGGCCGAGACCCAGATCCTGACCGCCTCCGCGGGAGGGGAAGTCGGCGATTTCTGGGCGCTGATGAAACCGCGGGTGATGTCACTCGTGGTGTTCACCGGTCTCGTCGGGATGATGGCCGCGCCGGGGCATCTGCACCCGGTACTGGCGGGCATCGCTCTGCTTTGCATTGCCGTTGGTGCGGGGGCGTCCGGCGCACTCAACATGTGGTACGACGCGGATATCGATGCTCACATGGCGCGTACGGCGGCCAGGCCGATCCCGCGTGGACGCGTGAGAGCCGACGAAGCATTGACGTTCGGGATCGTTCTTTCGGTTTTCTCCGTCCTGACGTTGGGCTTGCTCGTCAACTGGGTTGCGGGAACGCTGCTGGCGCTGACTATCGCGTTCTACGTGTTCGTCTACACGATGTGGCTGAAGCGGCGGACGCCGCAGAACATCGTCATCGGTGGTGCGGCGGGCGCTTTTCCTCCGATGATCGGCTGGGCCGCTGTGACAGGCGCGGTGAGCCTGGAAAGCATCGTGTTGTTCCTCATCATCTTCCTGTGGACGCCGCCGCATTTCTGGGCGTTGGCGCTCTATCGTTCGCGCGATTACGAACGTGTCGGTGTACCGATGCTTCCGGTCGCCGCGGGGGCTGAAGAAACGCGGCGCCAGATCCTTCTGTATAGTGTTCTGCTGGTGGCGTTTGCTGTCGTTCCAGCTTTCATCGGCCTTGGCGGCGTCACGTATCTCGCGGCGTCGGTGGCGCTGGGGGCGGTCTTCATGATGTTCGCGATGAAGGTCTATCGGGTCTCGGAAGGCCGTGAGGCAGACCGGGCCGCGAAGGGTCTGTTTGCATATTCGATCCTTTATCTGTTCCTGCTGTTTGCGGTGCTGCTGGCGGAGCATGTCGCGACGCGGCTGATGTCTTGATCGGGAGAAGCGAGGTTGACGGCCAATGATCCCGATGATCGGAACGACGAGGAGCGCAAACGTCGACAGCGCTATCGTTCGATTGCCATCGGCTTGGCGCTCGCGGCCTTGGTCGTGCTTTTCTACGTTGCAACCATCGTCCGGCTCGGAGGCAATGTTTTCAACCGTCCGCTCTAGGGCGGCAACTGGCCGGGTGTTTGAAAGGGTGGTCTCGCAGTGACCCCTGAGACGCAAAAATCGGAACTGGCGGCACGGCATCGCCGTGTCGGCTTATGGTGCGCAACGGTCGCCGTCGGCATGGTCGGATTGGCATACGCCTCCGTGCCGCTCTACAGCCTGTTCTGTCAGGTGACGGGATACGGCGGCACGACGCAGCGCGCCGAGGCACCTTCGGATACGGTGCTCGATCAGACCATGACCATCCGCTTCGATGCCAACGTCGCGCCGGGGCTGGGCTGGAAATTCGAGCCGGTGCAGCACACCGTCGATGTGAAGATCGGCGAGAATACCTTGATTTTCTATCGCGCGGAGAACACGTCGGATCGCCCGATCACGGGCACCGCAACCTTCAACGTGACGCCCGAGATCGCAGGCAGCTACTTCAACAAGATCGCTTGCTTCTGCTTCCAGGAGCAACGGCTGGAGCCCGGACAGTCGATCGATATGCCGGTCAGCTTCTTCGTCGATCCGGCGATCGTCGAGGATAGCAGCGGTGCCGGCAAACTCAGCCAGATCACGCTATCATACACCTTCTATCCGGCGGAGAAGCAGAAGTCGGCTGCTGCTCCGCCTGCCGCCACATCAGCCCCGCCTGACGCAGCGACGGGAGGCAAGGGATCGTGAGCGGCAACATCACTCAAAATGTTACGACATTATTCTCTACGGGGACGGAGCTGACTCATGGCTGATAGCCACGCCAAACATCACGATTATCACCTCGTAGATCCAAGTCCTTGGCCTCTGTTGGCCTCCGCTGGCGCGTTTGTCCTGGCGATCGGCGCCATCATCTGGATGCGCACGGCCAATGGCGGTCTGTTCGGTCTGAGCGGACCGACCGTGTTCTTCATCGGCATGGCCGCGGTCACGGCTGTTGCTTTCTTCTGGTGGCGCGACGTGATTCGCGAGGCCAACAAGGGCGATCACACCCCGGTCGTTCAACTGCACCTGCGTTACGGGATGATCCTGTTCATCGCCTCGGAAGTGATGTTCTTCGTTGCCTGGTTCTGGGCCTATTTCGATGCCGCCCTGTTCCCCGGTGGCGTTCACCAACTGCCCATCACGATGCCCGATGGCACGATTGGGGAGTCCAGCGAACTCATCGGTCTGGTCGAGCGGAACACGTTGACGGGCGGCCATTGGCCCCCGGCGCCGTCCGACTTCTTCCATGGCACGTTCGATCCGTGGGGCCTGCCGTTGGTCAATACGCTGATCCTGCTGCTGTCGGGAACAACGGTGACGTGGGCACACCATGCGCTGCTCGAGAATGACCGCAAGGGGCTGGTCTGGGGGCTGACCCTCACAGTCGTTCTCGGCTTCTGCTTTACGCTGCTGCAGGTTTTCGAGTATGGCCACGCGGCGTTCAATTATGCTGGCCATATCTATGGCGCCACGTTCTTCATGGCGACCGGCTTCCACGGCGCGCATGTCGTCATCGGCACGATCTTCCTGTTCGTCTGCCTGATGCGGGCGCTGAAGGGGCAGTTCACGCCCAAGCAGCACTTCGGCTTCGAGGCTGCGGCGTGGTATTGGCATTTCGTCGACGTTGTCTGGCTCTTCCTATTCGCCTGCATCTACGTCTGGGGCGCCGGAACACCGGCTACGCACTGACACTGCAGCGTGCGGTGCAGGTTGAAACGGGGCGGCCCAAAGCCGTCCCGTTTCTTGTTTCACGGTCCCCTCAAGAGCTACCGCGTTCACACGTGGCGAAATTCCACGTTGCGAAGAAGCGGCGCAGGCGGCACACCCAACGCATGACGGCTGCTTCACACTCTGTTCCGACTGTCCGCGCGAGCCTGCTGTGCCGTTGCCCCAGGTGCGCACAAGGCGCGCTCTACACCGGACCGCTGACCTTGGCGGTGCGCGAGAGTTGCGAGAACTGCGGTCTTCATTACGGTTTCATCGACAGCGGCGACGGTCCGGCAGTGTTTGTCATTCTGCTGCTTGGCTTCATCGTCATGGGGGCCGCGCTCATCCTTGAATTCAAGGTTGGTCCGCCGCTATGGGTCCACCTGGTACTTTGGCCGGTGGTGACTGCCGCGTTGGGGCTGGCCATGCTACGGCCCATGAAAGCAGCCTTGATCGCCCTTCAATATCGCAACAAAGCCGAGGAGGGTCGTCTCGCCGAAGGCGACAGGCCCTGATTTGATGCTGAGCAGATTGCAAGGCAAAGGCCTGCTGGCGCCCAGTCTCGCGGCGCTTTTGGCGTTCGCCATGCTGGTGGGGCTCGGCACGTGGCAGTGGCACCGCAAATCCTGGAAGGAGGATTTGATCGCGACGATCGATACACGGATTGCTGCGACACCCACTCCCCCTGAACAGTGGTCAAATCTCGATTGCCGGCCCATGCAGGAGGTGGGATTAGCCGCCTCGTGCGAGTTCAAGATGGTTCGCCTGTCGGGCCGGTTCGATCACGGCGGAGAGCGGCATATCTTCACCAATGTGCCGCGCGTGTCGTCCGCGCCTGGTGGCCCGGGCTACTGGATCCTCACGCCCTTCGAGCTTGATGGGCAGCCGGGCAGCCGCATCTTCGTCAATCGCGGTTTTGTCCCCCAGGCCCGCAAGGAAGTAGCCGGCCGCAGCGAAGGCCAGATCTCGGATCGCGTTGAGCTGGTTGGGCAAATTCGTTCTACTGAGCAGCGGAGCTGGTTCACGAACGACAACAGTCCGAAAGCCAATGTCTGGTATCTGCGCAATCCTCGCGAGTTGCTCGAGGTCGGTCCGGCCGAATCCGGTCCTCCTGGCTGGCAGACGGCTGGCCCCGATCCCATGGAACTGTATGTCGAGCAAATCTCGCCCACGCCGCCCGGCGGTCTTCCCGCGCCGCGTCCCAGCCGTATCGAGTTCCCGAACCGGCATCTGGAGTATGCGCTGACCTGGTGGGGGCTGTCGGTAACCCTGATCGGTGTTTACGTTGCGTTCGTGCTGAGCCGGGTTCGCGGCTGGCGGCCGGATGTTTGAGGTTTGTTCACTGTTGATGGCGCGCGCTGGCTGCGCCGCTGCTTGTTCCCGCCCCATGTGCGATCTAGGGTAGCTTTGAATGTTTATCCCGCGCTGCTGGGCTCAAAAGGGCTGACCACTCGTGCAATACATTTCAACCAGAGGCTCGGCGCCCTCGCACGGCTTCGAAGACGTTCTGCTGGCGGGCCTTGCGCGCGATGGCGGTCTGTATCTGCCCGAGACGTGGCCGCGGCTGGAGCCTGGGCAGATTGCAGCCTTCGCCGGCCGGCCGTTTGCCGAAGTTGCGGTTGAGGTCATCTCTCCGTTCGTGGGTGGCGCGATCAACCGCAAGGACCTGCTGGCCATGGCGGAATCGGCCTATGCCAGTTTCGGGCATCCGGCTGTGACGCCACTCGTGCAGATCGGGTCGAATCTCTGGGTGCTGGAGCTGTTCCACGGTCCGACGCTGGCCTTCAAAGATGTGGCGATGCAACTTCTCGCGCGCCTGATGGACCATGTGCTCGGGCAGCGCAAGCGGCGGGCGACGATCGTGGGGGCTACGTCAGGCGATACCGGCGGTGCGGCGATCGAGGCCTTCCGGGGCTCGCGGGCCGTCGATGTCGTCATCCTGTTTCCGGACGGGCGCGTGTCCGACGTCCAGCGCCGCATGATGACGACGCCGCGCGAGAGCAACGTGCATGCGGTTGCCATCGACGGCACGTTCGACGATTGCCAGGCGCTCGTGAAGGCGATGTTCAATCACCATGCCTTCCGTGACCGGATGCAGCTTGCGGGCGTGAATTCGATCAACTGGGCGCGTATCGTCGCTCAGGTTACGTACTACTTCGTCGCGGGCGCTGCTTTGGGGGCGCCGCATCGACCTGTCTCGTTCGCAGTGCCGACCGGAAATTTTGGAGACATCTTCGCGGGGTATGTGGCGCGCCAGATGGGGCTTCCGATTGAACGGCTGGTGATTGGATCGAACACCAACGACATTCTCCCGCGGACCGTCAGCAGCGGTGTCTACGAAAAGCGCGGCGTTGCCGCCACGACCTCGCCCTCCATGGATATCGAAGTGTCCTCCAATTTCGAGCGCTACCTGTTCGAAGCCCAGGGCGGCGACGCGGCTTTGATCCGTTCCCAGATGGCCGCCCTCGGGCAGGCGGGCCGGTTCGAGGTCAAGGGTGGTGCCGCGCTGTTGGCACGGGATTTCTCGGCCGCGTCGGCATCCGAAGGCGAGGTTGCGGAGGCGATCCGCCGGATCCGCGCGCAAACCGGCTACACGGCCGAGCCACACACGGCCTGCGGGTTGATCGCCGCCGAGCGCTGTCTGGCTGACGGACCTGTTCCGAGCGTTGTACTGTCCACGGCGCATCCGGCAAAGTTCCCGGATACCATGCAGGCAATCCTCGGTGAGCGTCCCGCCCTGCCGCCGCGCCTGTCGACGCTCATGACCGACGAAGAACGCTTCACGGTGCTCCCCAACGATCTGGCGGCGGTCGAGAGCTTCATCGAGGAACGTGCCGCAGCGGGGCTGACGGCATGAGCACGGGGCTGACCACGCTTGCCAACGGGCTTCGCGTCGTCTCTCACCAGATGCCGCATCTGGAGACGATCTCGCTCGGCGTTTGGGTCGCAACAGGGGCACGGCACGAGAGCGAGCGCGAGCATGGCATTTCGCATCTGCTCGAGCACATGGCCTTCAAGGGCACGCAGCGCCGCTCGGCGCGGCAGATCGCCGAGGAGATCGAGCAAGTCGGCGGCGAGTTGAATGCAGCGACGAGCCTGGAAAGCACCGCCTACTATGCGCGTGTCCTGAAGGGTGACGAGGCTGTCGCGCTCGATATCCTGGCCGACATCCTGCAGAACTCGACGTTCGCCGAGGATGAGCTGGAGCGCGAGCGCGATGTCGTTCTGCAAGAAATCGCCGGCATCCAGGACAGTCCTGACGAAATTGCCTACGACATGGTGCAGGACGCCGCCTATCCGGATCAGGCCGTCGGCCGTCCGATCATCGGCACGCGGGAAAGCGTCAAGAGCTTTTCCGCCGACGACCTGCGCAGCTTCCGCAGTGCGCGTTACGTGGCGCCCCGGATGGTGATTTCTGCAGCCGGTGCGATCCAGCACGACACGCTCGTCCGCCACGCTGAAGCCCTATTTGGCGGCCTGAATGACGGTGAGTCGCAAGCTGGTGCGGCAGCGAGATATGTCGGTGGTCGTCGTTCTTCGGCCAAGCTGTTCGAGCAAAGTCACCTGCTGCTGGGCTTCGAGGCGCCATCCTATTGCGAGCAGGAGTTCTATGCGGCTCAGGTGTTTTCGGGGCTGCTGGGCGGCGGTATGTCGTCCCGTCTGTTTCAGGCCGCTCGAGAAAATCGTGGTCTTTGCTACGCCATCTATTCGACGGCCTGGGGCATGGCCGACTCCGGGATGTTCGATATCCACGCCGCGACGAGCCCCGAACTGATGGAGGAGTTGATCGACCTGATCGGTAGTGAGTTGACCGGTCTGGCGGCATCCCGGCCGAGCGACACGGAGGTGATGCGCGCCAAGGCGCAGCTCAAGGCAGGCCTGCTGATGAGCCTTGAAAGCTCATCCGCCCGTGCCGAGCAGATGGCGCGTCAACTGATCGTTTTCGATCGCCTTCTTCCGGTCACGGAATTGACGGATCGCGTGGAGAGTGTCACGCCCGAGGGGATCCGGGCGGTCGCCGAGCGGGTCGTCCGGTCCACGCAGCCGTCGGTCGCGGTGGTCGGAGCCGGGAAGCGGTCGGCTGATTATGCTTTGCACGCGGAGCACCGCCTTTCGGGCTAGCTGAAGGTGAACGCAATGGCCTTTCTGAGATCAGGCATAGGTGGCGAGGCGCCGGTGGTGCGCGGCCGAGGCTTGTTTCTCAGACCGCCCCACATGGGTGACTACCTGGCCTGGGCGGAGCTGAGGGCGCGCAGCCGGGCGCATCTTGTGCCGTGGGAACCGCAATGGTCGCGCGATGAGCTGACCAGGGACGCCTTCCGCCGTCGCATTCGTCACTATCAGCGCGAGCTCCGCGAGGATCTCGGCTATGCATTCTTCATCTACCGCGACACGGACGAAACGCTGTTGGGCGGGCTGACGCTGAGCAACGTGCGCCGCGGCGTAACCCAGGCCGCAGCGGTCGGATATTGGACCGGCCTGCCGTATGCCAGGCGCGGACACATGTCGAATGCGTTGCGCGCAGCGATGCGGTTTGCCTTCGACGATCTCAACCTGCATCGCCTGGAGGCTGCGTGCATGCCGCACAACGCAGCGTCGATACGGGTGCTGGAGAGCAACGGCTTCCAGCGCGAAGGCTTGGCGCGGCGCTACCTCAAGATCGATGGCGTCTGGCAGGATCATTTGCTGTACGCCACGTTGATGGACGATCCGCACGATATCCTGCGATCAATCGGGATCTCTGCATGAGGGCCGTCTCCCTGACATTGCCAAACGGATACGGGCGGCTCGCGGGGCTTTACCGCCGCGTGCTGCCGTTGCTGCTGGCGATCATATGCGTGGCGATGGCCATGCCGGCGCATGCGCTGGAGCCCATTCCCGTCAATCCCAACGAGGATCGTATCGAGATCACGACGCTCGGCGAGATCTATGCCGGGCGTGGCGATACATTGCAGGTCGATACGGCTCCCGGCCCGGATGGCCTCAGTGGGCGCATGTCCGTGCGCGCTGCGACGGCCGGCACCAGCCCGGGCTGGATCGTGTTCGCTCTGCATAATCCAACGGATAAGCCTATCGAAAGATGGTTAACGGCGGAGCGCTACACCATCATCGGCTCATCCGTGATCTGGCCTGATCTCGATGCGCGCCGTATCGAGGCGGTCACGCCATCGCTGGGCTATCTGCCGGATCGCGTCAAAAGCGATAAGGCGGACATCTTTCGCATCACGCTCGAACCGGGGCAGACCATCACGTACGTCGCCGAACTGTCGTCGGACCGGCCGGTACGCGTCCATTTGTGGAAGCCGTTCGAATATGAGCTGCACGCGCGCGACCGTCAGCTTTTCAACGGCATCATGCTCGGCATCACGGGCCTGCTGGCGATCTTCCTGACGGTCGTCTTCGCAGCCAACCATAAGGCGATCTTCCCCGCAGCCGCGCTCGTTGCGTGGTGCGTACTCGGGTATCTGTGCGTCGATTTCGGCTTCTGGCACAAGCTGCTGCAGCTCAGTGCCGAGGATAATGCCGTCTACCGGGCGGCAACGGAAGCGGCCATCGCTGCGAGTTTTCTTATCTTTCTCGGCGTGTTCCTGCGATTGAAATACTGGAACACGTTCGTGCGCATGATCTTCACGGTGTGGATCGTCGCACAACTCGGCCTCGTTGCCGTCGCCGTCATCGATCCGCGGCTTGCGGCGACGTTCGCCCGCGCGTCCTTTGCAGCGATCGGCAGCATCGGTGCCATGCTGACGCTTTATCTCGCCGTACGCGGGCAGGATCGTGCACTGTCGCTGATCCCGGCATGGATGCTGTTCCTGGTCTGGATCTTTGCTGCCGGCGTGACGCTGATAGGTAAGCTGTCCGGTGACATTGTGGTCTCGGGTCTTGTTGCGGGACTGGTCTTGATCGTCCTGCTTCTCGGATTGACGGTCACGCAATTCGCCTTCCGGTCGTTCGAACCGCTCTATGGCGCCGCACCAAATGACCTGCAATTGCGTTCGCTCGCCATCGAGGGGGCTGGCGCGGCGGTGTGGGAATGGTTTGCGCGGCGTGATGAGATCAAGGTGAGCCCGATCATCGAGGAAAGCCTCGGTCTTTCGCCGGGCGAGCTTTCGGCCAAGGTCGACGATTTCGCCAAGCATCTGCATGCGGCCGACAAGGAGCGCTTCCGCCTGCTGCTGTGGTCCGTGCAGGAACGCAACGGCGGCAACCTGCATATCGACCTGCGTATGCGGCATGCCGATAACTCGTATCGGTGGTTTGAGCTGGAAGCCGCCAGCGTGCCGCACTCGGATCGCAAGGCGCTCCGGTGCGTCGGCCTGATGCGTGACGTGACCGAGACCAAGCGCGCGCAGGAGCGGCTGCTGCACGACGCGGTACATGATAACCTCACCGGCCTGCCGAACCGCGAGCTGTTCCTGGACCGCCTGACGGTCGCTGTTGCGCGCTCCAAGACGGAGCAGAACGTTCGCCCCGCCGTGTTGTTCATCGACATCGACAAGTTCAAGAGCGTGAACTCGTCGCTCGGCCTGATCGTCGGCGACAGTCTGCTGCTCACCGTCGCGCGGCGCCTGACGCGTCACCTGAGCCCGCAGGATACGCTGGCACGTGTCGCAGGAGATCAGTTCGCAATCCTGTTGCTTGCGCAGCAGGAGCCACGAGAGCTGGCCATGCTGGCAGAGCGTGTGCGGCGTGCGCTGCGCTCACCGATCAAGATTGCCGGCAAGGAGATCGTGCTGACGGCATCCACCGGCATTGCCATGTACGACGGCGCCGAGGAGAGCCCGCATGATCTTCTCAAGGAAGCCGAGATCGCTATGTATCGCGCCAAGCGTGGTGGCGCGGATCGCGTGGAAATTTTCCGCTCCGAACTGCGCAACCAGCCCGACGAGCGCGTGACGATCGAAAGCGAGTTGCGCCGCGCGATCGAGCGTCGCCAGCTTCGCATTCTCTATCAACCGATCATTTATCTTCCGACCGAGGAGCTTGCGGGATTTGAAGCCCTGGTCCGCTGGGAGCATCCGAAACTTGGGCTGTTGAATCCGGATGAATTCGTGCCGGTTGCGGAAGAAAGCGACCTCATCGTCAAGCTCGGGTCGTATGTGCTGAACCGCTCCGCGCAGGAGGCGGCCCGGTGGCACAAGGAGTTGCCGCGTGGGGACAATGCACTGTTCGTCAGCGTGAATGTATCCAGCCGCCAGCTCTTCCGCCAGGATCTGATCCAGGAGATCCGGCACATTCTCGGGCGTGCGGTTCTGCCTCCGGGGGCGCTGCGGCTGGAAGTGACGGAATCTCTGGTCATGGAGAATCCCGAGCAGGCCGTGCAGATGCTCGAATGGCTCAGCAGCGCCGGTGCGGGGCTGTCGATGGACGACTTTGGTGCGGGCTACTCTTCGCTTGCCTATCTGCAGCGTTTTCCGTTCGACACCATCAAGATCGATCGCGGCCTCGTGCAATCGAGCGTCGACGATGGGCCTGGCGCGGCCATTGTCCGTTCGATCGTTGCGCTGGCGCACGAACTCGGCAAGAAGGTCGTCGCCGAAGGCATCGAGCAAGCCGAGAGCGCAGGCTTCCTGCGGGCGCTCGGGTGCGAATATGCGCAAGGGTTCTACTACGGCGAGCCGATGACGGATCGCGACGTGATGCAGTTGCTGCGCATCATTCGCAAGTCGGAACGCAAGCTGCAGCGTCGCGGATTTTTCCGTACCAACGTCGAGCGTCGCCGGAAGCGCAATCACGAGGTGGCCGAGGTTCCAGCTCCGACGGACAGCGTCGATGAGCTGTTGCCGCTTCAGGCCGATGGAGAAAACGGCTCAACAGACGGCGCAATCGCAGATCCCGCGGCCCTGCCATCCGTGCTTCGGTCGGGAGAGACCAACGGCAAGGCTTCGGCGGAGGATGCCGCGACGAAGCCAAAGCGGAAAGCTCGCCAACTCTTTACTCGGACCCGCCCGCGCGCGAAGGCGGCTGTCGGCGTTGAGAATGAAAAATCACATCGTCCGGCGAGCGCCGTACCTGCTTCGGCTGGGACATCGGCGACATCAAGCCGTCCAACGCCGCCGCCGGTGACACAACGGCCCGGCAACGCCGGAGGCCCGCCTCCTCCATTGCGCACGGGCCGGCCCAGTGTCACGAGGCCGCCGCTTCGAACGGAAACTCAACCTGGCCTGCCGCCGTCTTCTGGTCCGATGCCACCACCCGGCAGTGCGTCCGGCACGCCACCACCGCCGCACCGTGGGGCACCGCTGCCGCAGATTCCAAATTTGCCGCCGGCGCAGTCGTCTCCGCCGCCTGGGCAGCAGGGACGGCCGCAACCGCCCGCCGGTCGGCCGGACATGCCGCCGCAGGTTTCGCATCGCGCTGGATCAAGGAACCCGCCCCGGACGACTCCTCCGCCGCGTCCCCCCGGACCACCGCCGACGCGCACCATGCCGCCCGCCCCACCGGACCCGTCCACTCTTGGCCGCTCCGCCGGTCGCGGGGAGACGCCGACAGTTCCGCCGACGCGGCCGTCAGGACCGCCACAGTATCCCTCGTTGCCGCCTGCGATTGCGGAGAGTCTGGCGAAGCTGGCCGGAGTGCCGATTACTGAAACGCCGACGTCCGCGCCGCGTCAGGGTAGCGGACCGCGCAAGTCCGCGGACACGTCCAATTCTCCTCCGGTTAACGGCAAGGGGTTGCGCTAGGGCTTTTTCCGGTTCACTCGGAAACGCCCTGTTGTCATCCTTGAATTGTGCGCGAACGGAAATATCCGGAATCCGGCTATAATTTTTTGAAGCCTTTGGATCCTGGCTCTGCGCTTCGCTTCGGCCGGGATGACAAACGGATGGCGCTTCAAGCCGCGCCCCCGGGGTATTGCGGTGGCTGGAGAAGCAAGCCGACATTTCTCCAACGAGAGGCCGCCGTCACGCAGATGCGGCCTCAGCGTGACGGCTCAAACCAGTAAGAGCGGCGGTTACGCCGACTGGCCCCACCGCAAGGGCGCAGTCGCGCCGCGTTCGATTTCGTTGCTGCCCAACGAATATTGCAGGCGATAAATGCCGCGCAGCATATCACCGGAAGCACCTGCCTTCTGGAAGGCGCTGTTGCTCGCGGCTCCTTGGCGTGCAGCCCGAAGCGCATCGGCATCGACGGCCTCGATCAAAACGACCCAGTCGGCAACCTGATCGGGCTGGCTGCGCAAAGCTTTCTCCGCCGTGCCCGCCTTGCTTGCCGCCGTCAGCCCCTCGAGCAGATGCACGCCGATGATGCCGTGTTCGCCCAGGATGGCAGGCAATACCGTTCCAGATAGCGCAGCCTTGAAGGCTTTCGCATCGGCATCCGTTTTCAGTTGCAGCGTTTCGATCGCCGCGCCCTCTCCGCGTCCGAGGCTGGCCGCCACCGAACACAGCGTACGGTTGGAATCACGGAACTGCCCCAGGTTATGGCGTGTCCAATCGGTGGGCGCATTCAGCCGTTCGAGATACGCCGGAGATGACAAGACATCCGGATCGTCCGTCTCATAGAAGTTGAAGTAAGCCGGGCTTCCATCCACGGCCACATAGCGCCGCCCGCGCACGAAACCTTTGATGCCGACACGTTCCGGAATGTGCTCCAGGACATGCCATTCGACGAATTCCCGATCGCCTCCTTCGGCGATGTTGTTCCAGAAGGTCATTACGCCTGAGCCCAGCAGTGCCATGGTGTTTCCTCGCTTGCGTCGAAAGTGGACCTGAAAGGCCCACGGATTGGACGGGACCATAACCCGCCACGCTCACCTTGTCGCCTTTCGGAGAGGGTGAGTAGCGCCCTGCATTTCGATGTCCGAGGGCCCGGCGCAGGAGCCTACTTGAACATGCCCTCGCGGAGGTTGATGCCGTATTCCAGATAGGCCTTGAGCGCACAGAGCATCTGCATCCAGCCTTGGCAATTCCCGTACGACGCCTTGAGACCACTTTCGGTCTGATGCCAGCCTTCTTCGGCGATCGACACCAGTGTGCGTCCGTCTTCGAGGGCTTCAAAGATCATCGTCACGGTCGTCTGGTAGCCCGGCGGCGCAGATGCGTCAGCGGCGGCCCAGCGAAGGACAATCTCCTTGTTCGGTTCGACCTTGGCGACTTCCACCGGGAACGCGCCGGGGAAGTCGTGGAAGTCCCAGTAAACCGTGGCCCCGGTTTCCAGCCGCCCCTTGGCGCCGCCCGTCGTGAAATAGCGCGAGAGCTGCGAGGGATTGGCGACGGCCTCGAATACCTCGGCCACCGGCTTGGCGATCCGCGCCGCCACTTTGAACTTCAGATCCATGAACGCTACTCCCTTGTGACTTTCGATATCATGTTATAAAAACATAACATGTTAGGCAACGAGGAAAATGACCGCGTTTTCAAAGCGCTTTCGTCCGCGACGCGACGCGACATCCTCGATGCCCTGAAGGATCATCCGCAGACAACGGGTACCCTTTGCACCCGTTTCCCGGCGCTCGACCGGTGCACCGTCATGCAGCACCTCAAGGTCTTGGAAGAGGCTGATCTCGTGATCGCCACGCGCAAGGGGCGAGAGCGCTGGAACCATCTCAATCCGCTGCCGATCAAGCACATCCATGATCGCTGGATCGGCCCCTATGCGGCCCGAGCCGTGGACACGCTTGACCGACTCAAGAAGAACCTGGAATCCGAATAGGAGCGTTGAGCGCAGAGCGGAGCAGATGTCGTCCATTGTGGATCGACGGCGGACGGACCGTGAGTTACAAGCCGGCGGGATGCAGGAGGCAAGGGGCAAACAGCCTTTGAAAAGCCTCAGCGGAGATGAACCGCGCGGAAGAGCCTTGGAGAGCAACAGAGCATGACTGAAGGTTGGATCGCGCCGATCAACGGCAGCACGAGACTCGTGGCAATCGTCGGAGATCCGATCGCGCAGGTTGGCTCGCCCGGTCTGATCAATCCGCGGTTTACGCGGGCGAAAGTCAATGCGGTGCTGATCCCGGTCCACATTCCCCAGGCGCATTTCGAGGTGGGCATGCGCGGGCTGATGCGTGTCGCGAACCTCGCCGGCATCATTATCACGGTGCCGTTCAAGCACCGCGCTGCGGCGATGGTCCAGACGATTGGCGAGACCGGTCAGTCGGTTGGTGGCATCAACGCGCTTCGCCCTGAGGCGGATGGAACCTGGTCGGGCGATATGTTCGATGGTGCGGGATTGGTACGCGCCGTTGAACTGGCAGGCCGCACTGTCAAGGATCAGCGCGTGCTGCTGCTCGGCGCCGGCGGGGCAGGATGTGCGATCGCGATGGGTTTCGCGGCGGCAGGGTGTCGTTCGATCACTCTGTCCGATCCCGAGGCGGATCGTGTGTCGGCGCTGGCAGACCGCGTCAAGCGCTTCTATCCGAACGTTGCCGCTGCGGTTGGCAGGCCGTCCGCGGCCGGTCACGATATTGTCGTTAACGCCAGCCCCGTCGGCATGCGCCCCGGTGACGGCCTGCCGGCGCCCCTTGGACAGTTCGATAAGGCGACGCTCGTCATCGATATCATTCCGTACCCGAAGGTGACGCCGCTGACCCGCGCTGCCCAGGAAGCCGGGTGCCAGACCATCAACGGCCTCGACATGCTGGATGCGCAGGCCGATACCTTCCTGAGTTATTTCCGGCTGGTCTGAGCAGATCTCTCTCACATCTTTGTGTTTCGGATTGAGCGGGGCTTCGCCCGACTGCATGTTATCGGGTTATGGCGTTGACCCGTAGCAATGCGGGACGCTTGCCTGTTTGCCCGGTGGGGCATGGCAGGGGCCCTCGGGGACGAACGGAAGCGGAGATCCGGAGATTTATGGTTTTCGCGGCAGCGGGCGAAATTGAGCGGAGGTGGTGGTCCAGCGTCTCTGGCGCGCTGATCGCTACCGCTCTTGTTCTCGTTCCGACGATGGCGCACGCCTTGGAGAGTGCTCCGAAAGTCAGCCCGCGCGCGACCGTTACCCTGGTCAGCGATGCGGCTGTGGTAGCGCCCGGCCAGACAGTCCGCGTCGGTTTGCGCCAGAAGCTCACTCCCGGGTGGCACACCTATTGGAAAAACCCCGGGGATGCAGGCACGCCTCCCAATATTGCGCTGAAGTTGCCGGAAGGCGCATCGTCCGGGGACATCGTCTGGCCGGGACCCAGCCGCTTCACGGTCGGGCCGGTGACGAGCTTCGGATACGCGACCGAAGTGGTCTTTCCGATCGCGGTGACAATTCCGCAATCCGCCCAACCCGGCCAGACAGTTTCGATCCACGCCGATGCCGATTGGCTGGTGTGCGAACGGGAATGTATTCCCGAGGATGGAACGTTCCGGCTCGACATTCCGGTGTCCGATACGCCTGTGCCGGCCAACACGGATATCGCTTCCGCATTTGCCGCCTCGGATGCGCGGCGTCCGGTGTCCAGTCCATGGTCGGCGAGATTGGCGGTCGAGGGCGATGCGCTTGCGCTGACGATGGAAGGCGACGGTCTCAGCGCGGCATCCGTGAAGGAGGCTTTCTATTATCCGGCCGAATGGGGCGTCATTGTCCATTCCGCGCCGCAGAAGCTGACGATCTCGGATGGCAAGCTCACCTTGGCGATGTCGAAGGGCGAGGCGTTCAACCCGCAAGCGTCGGCTGCGGGTCTGCTCGCTGTCACTGACGGTGGTGGTCAGACCCGGTGGTTCGACACGGCGCCACAGGTCGGTGCGACGCCGCTGGCATTGACGTCTTCGCCTGCAGCGCTTGAGACGCTGCCACTTTGGCAGACGGCGCTGTTCGCCTTTCTCGGTGGCCTGATCCTCAACCTGATGCCGTGCGTGTTTCCGGTGCTGGCGATCAAGGCAACGGCCATCGCCAGGCTTTCGGGTGGTGCGTTGCGTGAGGTTCGCCTTGCAAGCGCGTTCTACACGCTCGGCGTTCTCGTGGCCTTCATGGCGCTGGCGGGTGCGCTCCTCGCTGTGCGTGCCAGTGGCGCGGCTGTCGGCTGGGGATTTCAATTCCAGTCGCCTCTTTTCGTCGCTGCGATGAGCTGGCTCCTGTTGGCGATCGGCCTGAACCTGTCGGGTGTCTATGAGATCGGCCTTGGCGTGACCGGCACCGGCCAAAGCCTGACGCAGAGATCGGGCCATTCGGGAAGCTTTTTCACAGGGCTGCTGGCTGTCGTGGTGGCGACTCCGTGCACGGCGCCTTTCATGGGGGCGGCGATCGGAACCGCTCTGACGGCGCCACTTCTGGTTTGCCTGCTGATCTTCCTCGCGATGGGTCTGGGGTTGGCCGCACCCTATGCTTTGCTGGGCGTGTTTCCCCGACTGGCCAGCCTGTTGCCCCGCCCTGGCCCCTGGATGGTGCGGCTGCGGCAAGCGATGGCATTTCTCATGTACGCCTCGGCGGCGTGGCTGGTTTGGGTGTTGACGCAGCAGGTTGGAGATTTTGGCGTGCTCATCGCGCTGTCCGGCGCTCTGCTGATCGCTCTCGCCGCGTGGGTTTTTGGCATCGCGCAGCACGGTAGCGGGCGCGGCCTTGTTCCGCGAGGCTTAGCAGCCGCGGCAATTGTTGCCACGCTCGCGCTGCTCCTGCAGCTCGACGGTGCCACGACTCCCGGTATCGCCGCGCGCACGGCAACCGACGCCACGAAGAACTTCGAACCCTTCAGCAGCGCCCGGCTCGCGGATTTGCGGCGGCAGGGCAAGCCGGTGTTCGTGAACATGACCGCGGCCTGGTGCATCACCTGTCTCGTCAATGAGAAGACGACGCTGTCAACCGATGGCGTCCGGGACACATTCGACGCCAAGGGCGTGACCTACCTGAAGGGCGACTGGACCAACCGCGACCCGGAGATCACAGCCTTTCTGCGCAGCTTCAATCGCGATGGATTGCCCTTCTATGCCTTCTATCCCGCCGGGGGGCGCGACCCGGTGGTTCTCCCGCCCGTACTGACCGAAGCCATGGTCGTGGGCGAAATCGAGCGCGCCATCAATTGAGTGACGCATCCCGCACAAACCAGAGCAGGAGATCATGATGTCGGATAAGCGTTCTTCTTCGAGGCTTGTGGCCGCCCTCGATCGCCGAACCCTCCTGATGGGCGGCGCGACCGGGCTGACGTTGGCGGCCGTTGGCGGCTTCACCATACTGGGCACCAAACCCGCACACGCCTCACCGCAGGTCGGCAAGCCCGCGCCGGATTTCTCCGCCGTCGACAGCAACGGCCAGACACAGAGCTTGTCCGCCTTGCGCGGCAAGACGGTGGTTCTCGAATGGACCAACCACGACTGTCCGTTCGTGCGGAAACACTACAACGCGGACAACATGCAGACCCTGCAACGCGAAGCAGCCGACGCCGGCGTGGTTTGGCTGAGCGTCATCTCCTCGCCGCCGGGCGAGCAAGGACACGTGTCGGGCGAGAAGGCCAACGACCTGACCAAGCAGCGCAGCGCGGCGCCGGCCGCGGTTCTGCTCGATCCCGAGGGCAAGATGGCGCGCGCCTACACCGCTCGCACGACGCCGCACATGTACATCATCAGCGCCGAGGGCACGCTACTTTACATGGGCGGCATCGATTCCATTCCGTCGACACGCGCTGACGATCTGGCCAAGGCGACGCCCTATTTCCGGGAAGCGATGGTTGCGGTGACCAAGGGCCAGCCGGTGACCAACGCCGTGACGCGACCTTACGGCTGCGCCGTCAAGTACACCTCGTAGTCCTGTCCTTGAGCGGGGCATGCCGCCGCTCAAGGCAGCTCGTAAATCCGGAAGGGAGTAGGCTTGTCACGGAGCGATAAGTCTGCAGGACAGAAACCTGAGGTCTCCCGGCGGGGATTGGCATCCATCCTCGCCGGTGCCGCTCTCCCGTTGGGACTTCCTATGCCAGCCAGTTCCGATGACAGCCGCGGCGGGACCGGCCGTGCTATGCAGGCCGCAGCCGGGGCGCTGCTGGAAGGCCTCAAGCCCGGCACGCACAGTCAGATCGCATTTGCCTTCACAGCGCCGGAACGGCATCGCTGGACCTATGTACCCGGTCGGCGGGCCGGTGTTTTCCTCGACGATATGAGCACTGCCGAGCGCGCACGTGCGATGGCCTTGATGGGCGCATCGCTCAGCGCGGAAGGTTATAACAAGGCCACCGGGGTGATGAAGCTCGCGGCCGTGCTCCAGCAAACGCGCGGATTCGGACGCGGTCCGGGTGCCTACGCCTTTGCGGTGTTCGGTGATCCGCACTCCGGTCAGCCCTGGGGATGGCGTGTCGAGGGACACCATCTCTCGCTGCATTTCACGGCGATCGGCGACCAGGTTATTTCCACGACGCCGCATTGTGTCTGCGCCGATCCGACCGAGGTCCGCGATGGAGAGTATGCCGGACTGATGCCCGTCGACCGTGAGGATTACATGGGTTGCGATCTGGCACGCAATCTCGATGCCGATCAGTTGAAGCGTGCAATGTCGATGGAGACAGTGCCGAATGATGTGCGGGCTGGCCCACGCCGGGCAATGGCGATTGCGCCCGCGGGTATCGCTTTCCGCGAGTTGACTACCGAGACGCAGCGCCATTTGGTGCTTGGTGTCGTGGAGACGTATGTCTCCAATCTGCCCGCCGATCTTGCCAAGACGCAGATGACGCGGCTTGTCGATGAGGCGCGCGACGCGCTGCACTTCGAATGGGCCGGAGGCTTTGAGCTCACGGACCTCCATTATTACCGGCTCAGCGGGCCGACCGTATCGATCGAATATAGCACGCGGGACCGCGCCACCCACGTGCATACGCTGTGGCGCGATCCTGGCAATGATTTCGGGCGCGCCACGCTCGCATCCGCAGGAATCGAGACGCTGCCGCCCGAAGGTGCCTGAGGCGGCCCCCTAAAGAAGCGCAAACTTCAGAATGAACAGCACCGCCAGGACGGCGACGGCCGGTTTGATATCCGCAAAGCGTCCGGCCAACAGTTTGATGCCGGCATACGTGATGAAGCCGAACGCGATGCCGTGGGCGATGGAGAACGTCAGCGGCATCGCTGCAATCGTGACGATCGCCGGTGCGTATTCGGTGACGTCCGCGTAGTCGATGTCTTTGGCTGCCGACATCATCATGCAGGCGACATAGACAAGCGCCGGCGCCGTTGCGAATGCCGGGATCGAGCCCGCCAGGGGCGCGAAGAAGAGCGCGAGCAGAAACATCACGGCGACCGTCACGGCGACAAGTCCGCTGCGACCGCCCGCGTTCACACCAGCGGCACTCTCGATGTAGCTGGTGGTCGTCGAGGTGCCGAGCGCAGCGCCAGCCATCGCGGCCGTTGAATCGACTGTCAGCGCCCGGTTGATCCGCGGCAGCTTCCCGTCCTGTCCGATCAATCCCGCCTTGTGAGCGACGCCGACCAGGGTGCCGGTGTTGTCGAAGACGTCGACGAAGAAGAACGTGAAGACGATCGCGATCAATCCGATTTCCAGTGCACCCATCACGTCCATTTTCAGGAATACCGGAGCAATCGAGGGAGGCAGGGAGACGATGCCGCCGAACTGCCCGATGCCGAGGAGCAACCCGGCAATCGCGACGGCCAGGATGCCGATGATGATCGCACCGGGGATACGGCGCGCGTCGAGAGCCACCATGAGCAGAAAGCCGACCGACGCCAGCACGACCGGCAGGCTCTTCAGGTCACCGATGGTGACCAGCGTCGCCGGGTGGGCCTGTATGATGCCCGCGCTTTTGAGGCCGATGATCGCAAGGAACAACCCGATACCCGCTGCGATGGCCAGCTTCAGCGACAGGGGAATACTGTTGATCACCCATTCACGGATGTGCGTCAGGCTCACGAGCAGGAACAGGATGCCGGAGAGAAACACGGCACCGAGCGCTGTCTCCCAGCTATGGCCCATGCCCTTTACCACGCCATAGGTGAAGTAGGCGTTGAGACCCATGCCGGGGGCCAGCGCGATCGGATAATTGGCATAGAGGCCCATGAAGGCCGAGGCGAAGGCGGCCGCAAGACATGTGGCCACGAATACCGCCCCTCGGTCCATCCCCGCATCCGCGAGGATCTGCGGATTAACGAAGATGATATAGGCCATCGTCATGAATGTGGTGACGCCGGCCAAAATCTCCGTGCGCACCGTTGTGCCGAGCTTATCTAGCTCGAAATAGCGCTCAAGCATGGTTCCCTCGATTCCCCGACTCGGATTCCACCCAGGAACTTAACGCTTTCCCGAAATATGAAATAGCGCGGTTTCTGATCCTGCACCGATATCGGCAGCCTTCTGCAGTTGGCGGGATTTGGAATTTTGGGCTTCGCCAGCCATATAACTGGTCAGATACCGAATGGAGCGGCAGATGGACATGTCTTGGCATTACGGGCTGCGTGTTTTGAGCGCGATTGCGATATGCGGAACGTTTCTGTTTGCTCGCCCCGGATTTGCAGCTTGCGGTGATCCGGCTGCTGCAGGCGTGGACTGGTCTGGGTGCTCCAAGTCGCGCAAGATGCTGGCGCGAGAAAATATGAGCGGCGCGCGTCTCAACAAGACTGATCTCAATGGGACCAATCTGACTGGGGCCAATCTGCAAAAGGCAGATATGGCCAAGGCGAATATAACCTATGCCACCTTCAAAGGTGCAGATCTGACAGGTGCGAATTTGTCAGATGTGATCGGAGTGCGGACGCGTCTGGGCGGGGCGCGGATGTCGGACGCGAAGTTGCATAAAGCGGAATTCCTGCGGGCGAGCTTCGAAGGAGCCGATCTGTCGGGTGCCGATTTTTCATCGGCACAACTCGTGCGCGTCGACCTGCGCAAGGCAAATCTGACCAACAGTAACCTCAATTATGCCAATTTGGCACGCGCTGATTTGAGGATGGCCACGCTTTCCGGAGCGGATTTCTCCACCGCGTACATGTTGCGCACGCGGCTTGAGGGAGTTGATTTGGGAACCGCCAAGGGGCTGGATGAGCGTCAGCTCGAACATGCCTGCGGTGATGAAAAGACGATCCTTCCTTCGAATATTTCCAAGCCACGGTCGTGGCCGTGCAAATACGAATAATCGCTGAGAGTAGGATTATCCAGCAGGCACATTATAAGCATGTTGTGGTATTGCCGAAAGGAAACGTTTTATTTATATGTCGCGATCAATTAAAAGCCGATCATAACGTGGCGCTGTCATGAATTTGCGCTGGGTGAGTTAAAGTGAAAGAAGCAAAGCGGAAGGACATGAGACGAATGGCCAGCGTCAATGTTGAGAAGATGTCGCTGAAGGAACTGCTCGACCTCGAGACGAAGCTCGATAAGGCAATTGCCAATGCGCGCGAGCGCGAACGCAGCGAAGTTAAGCAAAAAATTGAGGCCCTCGCACAGAACTCCGGCTTTTCCGTAAGCGAGCTGTTTGGCGGACGCGGAAGTCCGACCAAGGGGCGTACGGTCGCAGCCAAGTATGTTAATCCGGAAAATCGCTCCGAGACGTGGACCGGTCGCGGCCGCAAGCCGCGTTGGCTGACCGCCAAGCTCGACAAGGGCGCCAAGCTCGAGGATTTCTCGATCCGCTGAAGACGGCGCACACGGCTGCGCGTTGCCGCATCCGTTCTCTCATCGTTCCGGACGATTGATCCGGAACGATGATGTGGAAATCGATCTCTTTTATGCGCTTCGAGCCCCGGCCGCGCAGCCGGGGCTTTCGTTTTTTGGCGGCTCCAATCCATTCGCGAAGCTCACGCGTTCACCGGAAATTCAGCATAGGTTGTCCACAGAGTGCTGCGAGCGGAATTGCCGTCGCTCGTGGCGGTATGTTAGTCGAGGGTAGGGGCCAACGAGGCACCGACCAGTGGCGGACGTAAGGAGGAAAGCGGATGTTTCCCCTGAAGACCTTGGTCGTAGCAGTCATTCTGGCGATGCTGTTTGCACCGCGTGTTAATGCGTGCGTCCTCTACTCTCAGCAGCCGTCAGTCGAAGCGTTCGTAGCCGAAACCGGCGTTGCTCAGGTCATATCTAGGATCTGAGGCGGCGTTCGAGTTGCGCTGTTATCGTTGCGCGATCCGTAGGGAAGCCGGCAGCGATCCACCAGTCTTCCATATCCCGCAAAATCTGGCCCACGCGCGGGCCGGCAGCTTCGCCCGCAGCGGTGATATCGGCGCCCGTAAGCGGGAAGCGGGGCGCCTGCCACTGGTCTGGTAGATTGAACAGCGCATGAAATTCCGTGTCCTGGACGCGTGCCGATGAGCGTGCCCAGTTGAGCAGGACGGACTTTCGCATTCGATCCGGAGTGAGCCGATACAGCCATGCCTTCGCGGCCTGGACCTCGATCGGCGGGCGCAGATTGCGCGGGATCTGTGCGGCAGTCGCGAGCGTCTGGTGCTCAGCGGACGACAGACGGAGCCGCTCGAAAAGACGGTGCGCATCTTCCGGGATTTCCACCACCAAGGCCGCCAGCCGCAAAATCGGGTCGGGGTCGAGGGAAAGCGCGGCCTCGAGTTCCGCGAGCCTGCGCATGAGCGCAATACGCGGCGCCATGGGCAGGACGGCCGTCAGCAGGCCATACTCCTGCATGTGCTCCAGCGTCTCCGCAGCCCGCGCGGCTGCCAGAAGCCGCAACAGTTCCTGGCGGATGCGCTCGCGTGAAAGCTGTTGGAGGCCAGCGCGCCCGCGAACCGACGCTGCCAACCCTTCGGCATCGAGTGGGCCATCGGCGTACACGGCGCTCATGCGGAAAAAGCGCAGGATCCTGAGATAGTCCTCGCGAATACGCGCATCGGGATCTCCGATGAAGCGGACCCGGCGGGCCAGAATGTCCGGGTAGCCGCCTAAGGGATCATGGATCACGCCTTGAGCGTCGCAATAGAGCGCGTTGATCGTGAAGTCGCGGCGGCGTGCGTCCGCGTCCCAGTTCCCCGTAAAGGCAACGCTGGCGTGACGTCCGAAGGTTTCGACATCTTCTCGCAGCGTGGTGATCTCGTAGGGCGTATGGCCGCTGACGACCGTCACCGTTCCGTGCTTCAGGCCGGTGCCAATGGCCTTCAGGCCGGCCGCATGGGCCAGCCGCATCACGTCCTCGGGCGGGGCAGGGGTGGCGATATCGACGTCAGCGACCGGATGACCTAGAAGCGCATTCCGCACGGCCCCGCCCACTGCGCGCGCTGCGAAGCCGCCTTTCTCCAGCGCGCGAAATACGGCCTGGGTTTGCGGGCGTCTCAGCCAGTCTGCGTCATTGAGCTGCGGCGGCGCGTTCGCGGGCGGCATGAGCGACCCTCACTTCAATTGGCCGGGCTCGATCTTGCCGTCCCGATAAACCGGCGGTGAATAAGTCTGGCCGGGGCGCCCTCCCGATGTCGAGCCAAAGATCACCAATGTGACAACGACCAGCGCGGCACCCGCGGCAAACAGCCAGAGAAGAGGCGCATCATCGAGAAGATTGTTGTTGTTGGTCCCGCCCTCCGCCCGTCGCCTCAGGAAGACGTAGGCGACGTAGATCAGAGTCGGCAGCAGGAACAGCAGCATGTTCTCGATAATGATCCGGATCATGCGCCGAAGAGCCTTTCGTGGAGATTTTTGATCATGCCGGCCGTTGCGCCCCAGATGTAGCGATCGCCGTAAGGAATTGCGTAGTAGTGCCGCTGCCGGCCCTGCCAAGGACGCGCATGCTGCTGATGATTGGCCTCGTCCATGAGAAATGCCAGTGGAACTTCGAACGTATCAGCAACCTCTCCAGGATTAGGGAGCAACGTGAACCCGGGCTCGATCAGCGCCACGATGGGCATGATGTGGAAGCCGGTGCCGGATCGATAGCTATCGAGAAAGCCTAGCGGCTCGATATAGGTCGCATCGAGACCGATTTCCTCCTGAGCCTCGCGCAGGGCCGCGGCAGCCGGGCTGGCGTCGGTTGTCTCCACCTTGCCACCGGGGAAGGCGATCTGACCGGCGTGAGTTGGCAGACCATCGGTGCGCACGGTGAGCAGCATCGTCAAGTCGTCCCGTGCCACGATCGGGACGAGGACGGCCGCGGGACGTGGCGGCTTCATCATGGCCAGATCGATCAGCAACTCGGGATTCAGATCGAAGTCGCTGCGCCCCCAGCTTCGCCCCGTCCGAGGATCGAAGACGGATTCGCTCGGCGCAGGATAAAGCCGGTCCCGCGCACGCCGCCGCAGATCATCGGCGGTGAGACGGGAGGGCGAACTTGGCGCAGCGGTCAACATGGCCGGACCATGGCCTATTTGGCTGCGCCAATGCAATTGCGAATGCAGCGGCCGGAGATGGCTGCCCCCGCCGCTGGCGCGGGCGCTATTCGGCGGCAGCCTTATGGCTGGCCAGGACCTGGTCCGCCAATCGTCCCGTCAGCTCCGTTAGGTGGTCGAACTTGGCGGTGAACGTGCCAACGCCCGCCGTAACGGAGCGCAACTCGACAATCAGGTCGTCCATCTCGGTCTCAGGGATCTGCGCCTGTACGACATCCCATCCAGACCAACCCGGACGGTTGTCGAAGCCGAGGATCTGACCACGGCGCTGCGAGATGATCCCGTTGATTTTCGAGGTCGCTTCTGAGGGAATAGCGATGTCGACGGACATTACCGGCTCCAGCAGCACGGGGTTGCACTGCGGCATCCCTTCCGACATGCCGAGACGGCCCGCCTGCCGGAATGCCATGTCCGAGGAGTCGACGGTGTGATAGCTGCCATCCGTCAACGTGACGGCGACGTCGACAACCGGAAAGCCCAGGGGGCCGTGTTTCAGATAATCGGCCACGCCGATCTCGACGGACGGGATGAACTGCCGCGGCACGACGCCTCCGGTGATCGTCTCGGAGAACTGGAAACCGGAACCGCGTGGCAGCGGCTTGATCTCCAGCACGACGTCACCGAATTGGCCGTGACCGCCGGATTGCTTTTTATGCCGGCCGCGTACTGTCGCGACTTTGCGGATGGTCTCTTTGTAGGGAACCAGACGCCGCTCGCGGTCGACGGTCACGCCGTATTTGCGGTTCAGCCGTTCCAGCGCAACGCGCAGATGCATTTCGCCCTGGCCAAGCAGCACTACCTGGTGCGTATCCTGATTGTGTTCGACGGACAGCGAGCTGTCCTCCTCGATCAGCTTCGTCAAGGCCGCGGAAAGTTTCACCTCGTCTTTGCGGTCCTTGAGAACGAGAGCCACGCCATAGACCGGCTGCGGCGCTCGAGGGGTTTCGACCTGATCGACCGTCTGCTTCTCCGCAGCGACGGTCTCGCCTGTTCCGATGTGTTCGAGCCGGCCGAGTGCGACTGTGTCGCCAGGCTTTGCGCCAGAACGCTTTTTCGCTTCCTGCCCGATCATCGAGAAGACGCCCGCAATCCGGTCATCGCCGCGCGGACCCAGGACCGTTGTGCCGTCGGGTAGCTCTCCGGCCAGAACGCGGGCTACGGACAGCTTGCCGCCATGCTGCGTGTGAAATGTCTTGAGGATGTAGGTTGCCGACTTCGCACCGTTGAGGCCGAGGCGTTTGGCGGTCTCATCGACGAACGGGGCTTCGTGCCGCAATGCTTTCATGAGGCGGAGGATGCCGTTGCCGCGCTCGGCCGATCCCAGCAGTACGGGGCAAATCAAGCCTTCGGATACTTCCTTGGCGAGGTCGTCGAACACCTTGTCCCGCGGCGGCTGCATGTCCGACAGAAGCTGTTCCATGAGTTCGTCATCGTAGTCGGCGAGCTGCTCCAGCATATGGAAGCGCGCTTCCTGCTCCCGCTGGGCCAATCCTTGTGGCATCTCGACGATCTCGGACGGCGCGTGCTCGCGATAGACGAACGCGCGCTCGAGGGCCAGGTCCACGAATCCGGTCGCGATGCCGTTTTCCCAGATCGGAATTTGCCGCAGGACCAGGGGGCGTGCGCTGGCAGGCTGCAGGAGAGGCAGAATATCGCGAACGGGCGCCTCGAATGTGTCGATCTTGTTGAGGAACAGCAGGTGCGGAATCCCGCGATCTTCGAGCTGCTTGAGAATGAGTTGAAGTGCCGGCACGCGCTTGGCGTCGGGTTCGCAGACGATCACGGCCAAGTCGCAGACCGTGAGTGCGGCTGCACTCTCATTTTGAAATTCGACGGAGCCGGGGCAGTCGATGAAGGTGAATTGGTCGCCGAGGAATTCGACCTCGGCGATGTTGAGTTCCGTGCTCATGCCATGGGCGCGGGACTCAGGGCTCGCGTCTCCGACTGTTGACCCCTCCGCGGTGGTCCCCTGGCGGGAGATTACGCCGCTGCGAGCGAGGATGGCTTCCAGAAGTGTTGTCTTGCCGCTGAGGTAAGGGCCGACCAGTGCGATGCACCGGGCGGAGCGGCCATTTGGGCCGGCAATTTGCCCCATGAGCTTCCTCCATTTCCCAGGCGAGAGGACGCGCACCGCGCGCCCCGCGCCTGGTTGAGAGGAGCGCGGCAGGACAACCATGTTCGCGCCGCCCGGCGCCGAGCGCAAGGGTGATTCGCGCGTTGCTTGCAAAGTCGGGCGACGGAAAAGGCGGTTGAACCGCTGGCTGTTTACAGATCCATAACGAGTTCGACGCGCTGGTCTTCGCCGAAAGTTGAACGAGGATGAGGCGGCAGGACTTCGCTACATCGTGTCCGCCTCGTCCATCCATGCGATGCGCCGCTGAAGCCTGATTTTCTTTCGGCGTTTACAAGGTGTTGGTTGAGCACCCTTCCGCATTTTTGATTGAGCGTTCCGAAGCGGCCGCTTGGCTGCTCGCGCTGCACCACGGGAGAGTGCATTGCAAAAACTCAGTGAACAAACGTCGATTATAAAAATATCATCTTGACGTGGGATATTTCGGCCTCATCATAACCATATTGGAACTATGACGGCGGTATAGCGTTTTCTGCGGTATTGAGCGTCAATTGGAGCCTGCTCCATGGGGATCGATAAGCTAAATCAAGCTGCCAACGCTGCGGGGTACGCCATGGCGAACTCCGAGGATCTGTTGATGCCGAGCGCGACCGCAAAGAAAGCCGACGCCCCGGTGTGGCGCCCGGCCGAAAAGGCCGAACCGGCGACCGACAAGACGAGCCTTGCCGGAGCGGCGATGACATTCCGCGAGTGGTGGTTCTCGGTATCGGGCAAGGCTACGGCCTGACCCACGAGGCGGGGCATCCGGTCCCCGCCTTCCTACCTCGTTGCAGTCCCTTTTCCAGCCAGCCATTGCAAGACGAGCGGGTAATCGCGGACGATCCAGAAGTGACCCGCGTCTTCGAATTCTATCGTCTCGGCGCCCGGAATCTGCCTGCCCAGTTCGCGAACAGCAGCGGCGGGAGCGATGCGGTCACGTCCGCCGACCCATATGCGCGTTGGCGCGGAGATGGCATCGAGCGGCACTTTCCAGGGTTGTGTGAAGATCTGCATGTCGATGACGGCACCTTCGGCACCGGGCTTCAGCCCGTCCCGGAATATGGTGCTGAGGTAGTCGCCGATCTCGGGGATGCTGAGTAACAAACGGTCACATTTGGACGTGGCAAGGCCGACGAGTGAAATCGCGCGCCGCGGCGAGCGGTGGAGTTGCGATCGGAACATCCCGAACGCCGTACGGACCACGGTTGGGTGCAAGCCTGCCCAGCGGAATTCCAATCGATGCAGCAGGCCGAGATCGCGCGCGGCCCCCGTGTCGGCAATCGGACCGACCGGCACGGCCAAGGCGAGAGCGTCGATGCGGTCGGGGAACAACGCCGCAACGCCGGTTGCATAAGGGCCTCCACCTGAGATGCCGATGACGGAAAAGCGCGGCAGGCCCAGATGATCGGCCAACGCGACACAGTCCGCCGCCCAGTTATGGAGTGAGGGCCGCGGATGCGGATCGCTGCCGGCGTATCCCCATCGGTCAGGGGCGATGAGGCGCAGGCCGAGCCGTGCCGCATCGCTGTCGGCGACCGCATACATCAACCGCGACGCCGGCGTACCGTGCAGCGCCAGGACAGGACGGCCATCCGCAGCGCCGATCTCCCGATACTGCAGGCGCCGCCCGTCGCTGAGACGCAGGACCCGATCGGGTTCCGGGCTGGTCCAGCCAGCAGATAACTTCATGCTTTGCAAACCCATGGCCCTTGCCTCTCACCCCGGACGGGGCCGATCGCCAACGCAATCCGCCTCGGAGATCGTCACTGTTCTCACGGACGTGTGAAGCCGCTTGAGAGCGCACAAGATTGACGGGGTTTCGTGGCGGATGCTTGCTAGACGTCCCGGCCCTCCGGGACTCGAGCCAGCCTATGCCAGCAATTGAGGAGTTGGAAGAATGATCCGTGCTTTGTCAGTCGCCGCGATGTTGGCGATAGGTGTCACCGTAGCCTTTGCGCAAAGCGCGGCCGTGAGCCAGCGGCAGGACGCCATGAAGGCGCTGTCCAACGCGACAAAAGCCCCTGGTGCGATGCTGAAGGGGGAGGCGTCGTTCGATCTCGCAAAAGTCAAGGCCACGTTGACGACCTATCGCGAGGAACTGACGAAGTTGAAAGGTCTATGGCCGGACGATTCCAAGTCGGGCGATACCTATGCGCTACCGGCGGTGTGGGAAAAGAAGCCGGAGTTTATTGCGCTGATCGACAAATTCCTGGCTGAAACAGAAGCTGCATCCTCCAAGATTGCCGATGAAGCGACCTTGAAAGCCGAGTGGCCCAAGCTGATGCGCAACTGCGGAGGCTGCCATAAGGAATACCGCAAGCCGAGCTGATCGCCCGAGGCGCCGGGACTGACATTGCCGCGGTCATCGATGCGCCGTGGTGATGGATCGGTCCTGGCCTCATGTGGGTTGAAAGACATGCCGGCGCGGCCATCTGTGGGTGCCGGTTCATCGTTGAGGAGGGGAGCAGCATGGGACGCCGTCCACGGCCCGTGACCGTTGTCAAAGCGTTGGTGGTGCTCGCCGTGATCGCCGCGGCGGCTTTCTATTATCTGACGCGTCCGGCGCTGATCCTGGCCGATGCGTTCATCGCGCATACGCCGGACCTGAAGAACGGCGAAGTGATGTTCAATGCGGGCGGGTGTGCCTCGTGCCACGCGACGCCGGGTCTGGACGACAAGACGCGGCTCGGCGGCGGACTGGCACTGAAGACCGCTTTCGGTACATTCCACGCGCCGAATATTTCGTCCGATCCCGTGCAGGGCATTGGTGCCTGGAGCGAGCAGGAGTTTGCCAATGCCATGCTACGCGGCGTCGGCCGCAGCGGGGAGCATCTTTATCCGTCGTTCCCGTATACGTCCTATCAGCGCATGAAGCTCGGCGATGTGCGCGATCTTTTCGCATTCATGCGGACCCTGCCAGCCGATTCGAAACCGTCCAAGGCGCACGATCTTCCGTTCCCCTTTGGCGTCCGGCGCGGGATCGGTCTTTGGAAGCTGGCGAACCTCGATGGGAAGACCTTCCAGGCTGATCCGGCCCACGATGCCGTTTGGAACCGCGGTGCCTATCTCGTGGAGGGGCCGGGGCATTGCGCCGAGTGCCACAGCAAACGAAACGAGCTGGGCGGCATTATCGCTGCCAGCCGCTTCGCCGGAGGCCCAGACCCGGAGGGCAAAGGCTGGGTTCCGAACATCACGCCCCATGCCGACGGGCTTGCGGAATGGCCACAGAAAGACATCGCCTATCTGCTCGAATCCGGCTTCACGCCCGAGTACGACTCGGTCGGTGGCACCATGGCGGACGTGGTGGCGAACACTGCGAAGTTGTCGGCGGAGGATCGCGCTGCAATGGCAACTTATCTGAAATCCCTCCCGCCCCGCCCCGGCAAGCGGCCAGCTTCGTAGGGCCCGCGGGCTTCGGCTCTGGACTTTCCGGCAACGCTGCCGCAGCCTGCGCGTGTCGAGGACGTGGTTGGACTTGCGGAGTTCGCGTATGGCCAGTGACAACGAGCCGCGCGCCGGCATCGAGGATGTCGATACCTATCTGCGCGACGGGTATCTGGCGGTTCCCGGCATGTCGTCCCTGTTTGCCGCCGCGATCTCGTGCGGCCTGATGCGTATCCAATCCGAACTGGGCGTGACAGGCCCGGTTGCCGAGATCGGCACCTTCCAGGGCCGCTTTTTCATTGCCATGGTCAAGGCGCTCCAGGCGAATGAGCAGGCGCTGGGCGTCGACCGGTTCGATTGGCCCACGCCGGCCGTTTTGGACCAGTTCGAGGCCAACTGCCGCCAATACGGCGTGTCTCCGGATCAGTGGATCACCTGGAAGGCGGACAGCCGCGATATGGCCCCCGCCGATATCCTCGCGAAGCTCAACGGCCGGTACGTCCGCCTGTTTCACATCGATGGCGACCATTCACAGCGGTCGCTGACCGGCGATCTGGAACTCGCGACACAGGTTTTGTGCCCAGGTGGCGTGCTCATCCTGGACGATATGCTGCATCCTGGGTACCCGACGCTGATGCTGGCTGTGCAGTCCTATCTGGACCGGCATCCGGACATGACGGTGCTGTGCATCATCGATCGGGAAAGCATCACGGCGGCGAGCAAGTTTGTTCTCTGCCAGAAGGACTGGTTCAAACGCTATGAGGCGGCTCTGCTGGAGGCTTACAAGGACAACGCCTGGCCGATGGGCGCCAACTTCGAGCCGCACTGGTGTCTGGTGCTGTCCCTTGATACAAGCCTGCCAGAGCTGACCTAGTTTGACGCTTGGCCGTCACCGCCGAGGCGGCCACGCGGAGCACATGGAGATCCGTTAATGCAAGATATCGCCAACAAGAAGCAATCAGGATCGAAGCCGGTCTTCAGTTGGGAAGATCCGCTTCAGCTCGACGCACAGCTGACCGAAGAGGAGCGGATGGTTCGCGACACGGCGCGTGACTACGCTCAGGAGAAA
Organism: Pseudomonadota bacterium; assembly: GCA_023423275.1. Taxonomy (GTDB): domain Bacteria; phylum Pseudomonadota; class Alphaproteobacteria; order Rhizobiales; family Hyphomicrobiaceae; genus ZC4RG25. The sequence goes on along the minus strand of JAFAFW010000037.1, from coordinate 29,630 downwards.
CTGCAGCCGCGCATTCAGGACGCCTTTCGCAATGAAAAGGCCGATCCTGCCATCTTCCGCGAGATGGGTGAACTGGGCCTGCTCGGGCCAACGATCCCGGAAGCTTACGGTGGTGCGGGTCTGAACTACGTCAGCTATGGCCTCATCGCGCGCGAGATCGAGCGTGTCGACTCCGGTTATCGGTCGATGATGAGCGTGCAGTCGTCTCTCGTCATGGTGCCGATCTATGAGTTCGGCTCGGAAGCCCAGCGGGCCAAGTATCTGCCGAAGCTGGCAACCGGCGAATGGATCGGCTGCTTCGGCCTGACGGAGCCTGATCATGGCTCCGACCCCGGCTCGATGGTGACGCGGGCTCGCAAGGCCGATGGCGGCTATCGGCTCACCGGCTCCAAGACGTGGATCAGCAACGCGCCGATCGCTGATGTTTTCGTCATCTGGGCCAAGACCGATGATGGTGTCATCCGCGGCTTCATTCTGGAAAAGGGCGCCAAGGGCCTCAGCGCGCCTGTGATTCACGGCAAGATGGGCCTGCGTGCCTCGGTCACCGGACAGGTGGTGATGGACGATGTGTTCGTGCCCGAGGATGCCCTGATGCCGAACGTGACCGGGTTAAAGGGCCCGTTCACGTGTCTCAACTCGGCCCGTTTCGGTATCGCCTGGGGTGCATTGGGGGCAGCGGAGTCCTGCCTTGCCACGGCCCGTCAATATACGCTCGACCGCAAGCAGTTCGGGCGGCCGCTGGCCGCCAATCAGCTGATCCAGAAAAAGCTCGCGGATATGCTGACGGAGATCGCGCTGGGGCTGCAAGGCTGCCTGCGTTTGGGCCGGATGCGCGAGGAAGGCGTTGCCGCCGTCGAGCTGACATCGATCATGAAGCGGAATTCGTGCGGCAAGGCTCTCGATATCGCGCGCCTCGCACGCGATATGCTGGGCGGCAACGGGATCTCAGACGAATATCCGGTCATTCGGCACATGACCAACCTGGAGGTGGTCAATACCTACGAGGGCACGCACGATATCCACGCGCTGATCCTCGGGCGGGCGATCACGGGTATCCAGGCCTTCTCGAACTGAGCGGCATTCTGCCGACGCGTTGAAAAACGGCCCGCGGGAGCATCCTGCGGGCCTTTTGCGTTTTGACGCAATTATCCCACATCAATCGACAGGGACGTGTCGGGATCGGCTAGTCTGGTTCGTCCTAGGGCTGTGCGCACACAAGGAATCTGAAGATGCTCTACGCCATCCTTTGTTATCACAAGGAAGATGTCGTCTGTGCCTGGACCAAGGAGGAAGACGATGCCGTCATGGCCAGGCTGGCCGTGGTTCAGGAGAAGCTTCTGAAGGAAGGCAAGCTCGGGCCTGTCGCGCGCCTGATGCCGACGACCGCGGCCACGACCCTGCGCAAGGATCGTGATCCGCCAATCGTCATTGACGGTCCCTTCGCGGAGACGAAGGAACAACTGCTCGGTTTCTATATCGTCGATTGCGGATCGCTGGATGAAGTCCTGACGATCACGCGCGAGCTGGGGGACGCCAATCCCGGCGGCACTTATGAGATCCGTCCGGTGAACGTGTTCCGGCAAGGCAAGGAGATCTCGTGACCGATCCCGCCTGGATCAATGCCACCCTGACCGCGGCTCGGCCGCGGGCGGTTGCAGCTTTGCTGCGCTACTTCCGAGATCTCGATGCAGCGGAAGAAGCCGTGCAGGAGGCATGTCTCAGGGCGCTCAAGAACTGGGAGGAGAACGGTCCGCCGCGCGACCCGGCTGCCTGGCTGATCATGGTCGGCCGTAACGTCGCCATCGATGCCAAGCGCCGTCAGCGCAAGCAGGAAAGCCTGCCCGACGAGGAGGTGCTATCGGATCTCGACGATGCCGAGTCCGGGATGGTCGATCGCCTCGATGACTCTCACTATCGCGACGACATCCTGCGTCTGCTGTTCATCTGTTGCCGGCCTGACCTTCCCACGACGCAGCAGATCGCCTTGGCCTTGCGGATCGTATCCGGATTGTCCGTACGCGAAATCGCGCGCGCGTTTCTTGTCAGCGAAGCCGCGATGGAGCAGCGGATTACACGGGCCAAACGCAAGGTCGCGGAAACCAGCATTCCCTTCGAAACACCCGGTGCGCCCGAGCGCTCGGAACGCCTGGGAGCTGTGGCGGCGATGATCTATCTGGTCTTCAACGAAGGCTATTCGGCCAGCGGCGGCGAAGCGCACGTGCGCGTTCCCCTCTGCGATGAGGCGATCCGTCTGGCCCGTTTGCTGTTGAAGCTGTTTCCGGCGGAGCCCGAGATCATGGGGCTGACGGCGCTTCTGCTGCTGCAGCATGCGCGGACATCCGCGCGGCTCGATGCAAACGGCGCCATCGTTCTTCTCGAGGACCAGGATCGCAGACTCTGGGATCGGAAAATGATCGCCGAGGGTCTGGTTCTGCTCGACAAGGCAGCGCGGCATCGACGGCCGGGCTTTTATCAGGTGCAGGCGGCAATCGCCGCACTCCACGACAGGGCGCCGAGCTTCGGCGAAACCAACTGGGCAGGGATCGATCTTCTTTATGGAACGCTGGAGCAGTTGCAGCCGTCTCCGGTCGTCACCCTCAATCGCGCCGTGGCTGTATCGAAAGTTCGCGGGGCGGAAGCGGCCCTCGACATGATTGCGCCCCTCGCTGAACAGCTTTCAGGATACTTCTACTATTATGGTGTAAAGGGGGCCTTTTTAATGGAACTCGGCCGCAAGGAAGAAGCTCGCGTCGCCTTCGATCAGGCCATTGCGCGGGCGAATACGGCCGCCGAAGCAGCCCATATTCGCATGCAGATCGATCGCCTGGTCGACTCCCGCGGCTCGCGGCCCGCAAAAGCCCTGCCCACAGGAAAGACGGCCTCCTAAAAAAAAATCTTCACATCGTTGTCGGGACCGGCGTTGGCCTGTCGTCCTTGAGGCAGGCACCGACAATGCGAGGAAAAAACGATGGTTCAGTCTGCCGCCGGGATTAGGGATGATAGTCCTCCGTTCGTGATATCGCGCACCTTCGATGTGCCGCGGAGCAAAGTGTTTGCGGCCTTCACCGAGGCGGATCGGATGCGGAAGTGGTGGGGTCCCAAGACTTTCGAATGCATCCTCTCAAAGATCGATTTGCGGCCTGGCGGAAGTCACCGTTACGCGCTCCGCGCAGCGGACGGCACGGTGGTTTGGGGTAAGCTCGCCTACCGGGAAATCGAGCCGCCCGAGCGTCTTGTTTTCATCACGATGTTTACGGATGAATCCGGCAATATCGCGCGCCACCCGATGGTGCCGACATGGCCGCTGGAATTGATGACAAAGGTGTTTTTTGAGGAAACAAACGGCCAGACGACTGTCACGGTCGAGTGGTCAACGTTCAATCCGACGCAGCAGGAACAGGCCACCTTCGACGGCGGGCACGACAGCATGAAGAGCGGTTGGACCGGAACGCTCGATCAGCTCGAAAGCTATCTGTCACGCCACTGAAACACGGCGCAGGATTCCAATTTCAGTCAAAACCTAGGAGAGAACGATGTTTGGGGAACCGACCAAAGAGCATGCCTGGTTGCAGCAGTTGGTGGGCGATTGGACCTACGAGGGCGAATGCTACGGAGGACCGGACCAGCCGCCCATGAAGTCGAGCGGATCGGAAACGATACGTCCGCTCGGAGGCTTCTGGGTGATGGCCGAGGGCAAGGGACAGATGCCGGGCGGCGGCGATGCGACGATGATCATGACGCTCGGCTATGATGTCGGAAAAAATCGCTATCAAGGCACCTGGGTCGGATCGATGATGCCGCATCTGTGGGTGTACGATGGCCGTATGGATGCCGATAAACGCATCCTGACGCTGGCTGCCGATGGTCCCAGCATGGCTGGCGACGGCACGATGCAGAACTATGAGGACATCATCGAACTCGTCGATCCGAACCATCGGATTTTACGGGCTCGCGCTCTCGGGAGCGACGGCAAGTGGAACCAGTTTATGGAAACACACTATCGTCGCAAGGTTTGAATGTCCGGCAATCGAGCTCTGATGAGCTGCCGTCTACCCAGACGGTGGAGGAGGATCGTATGCTCAAGCTGATCGGCATTGTGTTTGCTGTTGTTGCACTCGGAGCCGCCGGGCTCGTCGCCTACGCGTCGACGTTGCCGGACGAATCCCGCATTGCACGAACCGCGAATATTTCGGCAACGCCCGAGAAGATATTTCCGCTGATCAATAACCTGCGGACCTTCAATACTTGGAACCCATTCGCCCAAAAGGATCCGAATGCGAAGGCGAGCTATAGCGGTCCGGAAAGCGGCGTCGGCGCCGTGCACGCCTGGGACGGTAATCGTGACGTCGGCGAAGGAACCATCGCGATTACCGGTTCGTCGCCGTCGTCCGAGGTCGTGATGAACTTGCACATGATCCGCCCGATGGAAGTCGACAATCGTGTGCAGTTCACCCTGCAGTCGCGTGGCAACACGACCGACGTCACTTGGGCCATGGATGCGCGCGCGCCGCTGATCGGCAAAGTCATGTGCCTGTTCTTCAACATGGACAAGATGGTCGGCGGCGAATTTGAGCGCGGTCTCATCAGCCTCAAGGCGCTTGCCGAGAAATAGGCCGCTTGCATCCCCGTTCGGAAGCCTGCCTGCCACCGGAGACACGCACATGGCGAGGGTCGCCTTTACTCCCAACATCCAGCGCCACGTGCCGTGCCCGGAAACGGAAGCCCCGGGCTGCACGGTGCGGGAAGTCCTGGACCGTGTATTCGCCTCCAATCCGGCCGCGCGCGGTTACGTCCTCGACGACCAGGGCGCGCTGCGCAAGCACATGATCATTTTCGTGAACGGCGAGGTGATGCGCGACCGGGTGCATTTATCAGACCCGGTCGAGGAGCATGGCGCCATCTACGTATTCCAGGCTCTGTCGGGAGGCTGACAATGGACGACACGCTGCTGGTATCGACGCGAAAAGGTTTGTTCTGGCTCGCCCGAAAAGGGCGCGAATGGAACATTGAGAAAGCGGATTTTCTCGGAGATAACGTCACGCTCACGATGTCTGATCCGCGCAGTGGAATGCATTATGCGGCGCTCGATCATGGGCACTTCGGCGTCAAGGTTCATCGCGTCAATGGCACGGGAGACTGGGAAGAGATCGCGGCGCCCGCTTATCCGCCAAAGCCGGAAGGTTTGGAGGAAAATGACATGTGGGGCCGTCCGCTCGCGTGGAGCACGACGCGTATTTGGGCGCTGCATCCCGGCGGCGAGGATGAACCAGGCGTCATCTGGTGCGGCACGCTGCCCGGAGGTCTGTTCCGGTCATCCGATCACGGCGAGAGCTGGGAGATGGTGCGCTCGTTGTGGGATCATCCGAAACGCAAACAATGGATGGGGGGCGGCGCGGACCTGCCCGGCATCCATTCCGTTTGTGTCGATCCCCGGAATTCGAAACGGGTCTGGATCGCGGTTTCAACAGGCGGAATCTGGTTGACGGAGGATGCGGGCGAGACGTGGGGGCAGCGCGGCGAAGGTATGCGTGCGGAGCACGTTCCGCCCGAGTTGACGCACGATCCGATTGCCCAGGATGTGCATTGTCTGGTGCAGTGTCCGGCGTCTCCGGACCGGATGTGGGTGCAGCATCACAACGGCATTTTTGTTTCATCGGACGAAGGGCGGAATTTCACGGAGATCAGGGGCGTGGAGCCGTCGACGTTCGGATTCCCGGTTGCCGTCCATCCGCGTGATCCGGATACGGCGTGGTTCATTCCTGAGATCAAGGACGAGAAGCGCATTCCGCGCGACGGCAAGCTCGTGGTCACGCGCACGCGCGATGGCGGCAAGAGCTTCGACGTTCTCACGGAAGGACTGCCGCAGTCGCACGCCTACGATATTGTTTATCGCCATGCGTTGGCGATTGATCGTAGCGGGGATCGGTTGGCGTTCGGCTCGACCACGGGAGGTCTGTGGGTGACGGATGACCAAGGCGATAGCTGGTCATGTGTCAGTCATCACCTGCCGCCGGTTTATGCGGTGCGGTTCGCTTAGGCTGGAGCGTTGCGCGTAAAGCGGGCGGGAGACTTTGGACGTTCGTCAAAGCAGTGCAGCGCCCGAGGGGTTCGGGCGCTGCCGTAGCGGTTGGAAATCCTTAGTGATGGCCACCGCCGCCGCCTGAGCCACCGCCGCCGCCCGAGCCACCGCCTCCGCCACCACCTGAGCCGCCTCCTCCGTGGCCACCGCCTCCGCCGCCATGGCCTCCGCCTCCACCCCCATGACCACCGCCGCCTCCGCCGTGACCTCCTCCGCCACCATGACCACCGCCATGCCCGCCACCGTGGCCACCGCCATGTCCACCGTGGCCACCACCGTGTCCCCCATGGCCACCGCCGTGGCCGCCTTTGCCGCCTGAGCCAGCGGCGCTCGAGCCAGCAGGTGAGCCGTCACCGCCTGTTGTTACGAAGCCGAATGGATCGAATGCGGCCTGGACCGGCGCTGCGGGAGCAGGCGCAGCAGCGCGACGCGTCGCTGGCTTGCTGAGAAGCGAGGCGTAGCGGATGCAGCGTCCGGGGTCGATCGTGAGCCGGCTGCATAAGAACGGAAATGCCGTCCGGATGCCGATTCCTCTCATGAGAGAGGGATCCCATTTGTTGCGCTGAATGATCCGGCCGCGGCGGGTAACGTACACCAGCTTGCGCTTTCTGTTCTGCAGATAGCAGCGCCGCGTGCAAACACGCACAGCGCCCTCGTGCACCAGAAAAACCGCCCGCCCATCGGCTGCAATATAGCCGTCAAATACGGTGCCGCGGATGCCGAGAGAAATATGGGATGTTTTCAGCTCGTAGTTATCTTTGCTGCTTTTTCCGGTAATGAATCGGAACGCACCCTTTGCGAGATTGAGGCTGACTTTCCCGCCGCTTTTGTCCGGATCGTAAACGAATTTATCGAGGATAATACGGCCTTGCGATCCGACCGCCAGCTTGGTCGAATCGGCGAGTTCAAATTCGCCGCGCGCACCGTTTCCGGCTTCGATGATCTCCAGTTCGCGAACCGGATCTTTCCTTGCGAGCGCTCTTTTGGCTGCACCTTGCGAAGTCGCCGAAACAGATTTCCTGATTTCGATGGCTGTTCCGATCTGCCGGGGTTCGGCGACGCTCGGGGATGAGGAAATCGCGAGCAACGGGATCACTGCAAGCATGAATTTCGGATCAATCGGCATGGAAACATCCTAAGCGGAACGCGGGGTTCGCTGGTAAGCAGGCGGCTCCTTGTCAATGTATAACAGGATATTAATGCGATCTATGCGGACTATATTTTGTCATTAACGACGGCGGTGGCTCCGTCTGCTCGAATGAGGTCACATGACGGAAGCCGGGATGCGGCCGCATGCTGCCCTGGATGCGCTTGGGCTCCACGTGACGTCACTGTGAACACGGTGGCAGATTGGCGCAGCGGGCGCGCTGCAATGTTCTCGATCCCCGCAACCTTCTGAGGCCATCCCGGATCGGCATGAGGCGTGCCCTCCGCAGAACTTGCGGAACCTATCCGCGCTGAATGCGCTTCCTTAACGAGCCCCTTTTGGTGCTTCCTTAACGAACCCCTTTTGGTCACGCCGGCCCGCCAGACAATCGCCAACAATGAAGAGGCAGCGCCATGGTCGCAACCTCCGCCCGACGCCTTCCCGAAGCTTCGCACCTCGTCGAGCAGTTTCGTTCGGTGCGAGACGCTAGTCGCGATCTCGGATTGCCGCTATCGGATGCCGACGCCACCGTGCAGTCAATGCCTGATGCCAGTCCCGCCAAGTGGCATCTCGCGCATACGACATGGTTCTTCGAAACCATGGTTCTGATCCCCAATCTTCCTGGCTATCGCGTATTCGACGAAAGCTTTAATTTCCTCTTCAACTCCTATTACGAGACCGTCGGCGCGCGGCATCCACGCCCCAAACGCGGTATGATCACGCGCCCGGCGCTCGAGCACGTGCTCAAATACCGCCACCACGTCGACGCTGCGGTCGAGCGGCTCTTTCAGCACCACATATCGGCAGACGTTGCGGAACTGATCGAACTCGGCTGTCATCACGAGCAACAGCATCAGGAGCTGCTGCTGACGGATATCCTGCATCTGTTCGCCCAAAGCCCGCTGCATCCAGCCTACAAGGAGCCGGAACCTCTGGTCGTCCGCACAGGTGAGGTTGGCGCGCCTGAATTCGTCGATTTCGAGGGCGGTATTGTAGAAATCGGCCATGACGGAGATGGCTTTGCCTTCGATAGCGAGGGGCCGCGGCACCGCGCACTGATCGAGCCCTTCCGGCTGGCCGACAGACTGGTGACAAATGGCGAATGGATCTCCTTCATCGTCGACGGTGGTTACCGTGATCCGCTTCTCTGGCTGTCGGAAGGTTGGGCGAAAGTTTGCGCCGCGGGCTGGTCGATGCCGCTCTACTGGCATGACCGCGATGGCGAGTACTGGACGATGACACTGCGTGGTGCCCAGCCGGTCGACCGCAGCGCTCCGGTCACCCATGTCTCCTATTTCGAGGCCGATGCGTTTGCGCGCTGGTCTGGCCGGCGGTTGCCCAGCGAAGCGGAATGGGAGCACGCCACTTCAGGGCTTGCGCTCGATGGTAACTTCGCCAGTTCGGGACGTCTGCGTCCCAGGCCTGCGACGGCGTCGAAGCAGGGCCTTCAGCAGATGTACGGCGATGTTTGGGAATGGACCCAAAGTCCGTTTTCGCCGTACCCACGGTTCAAGCCGGTTGAGGGCGCCGTCGGTGAATACAATGGCAAGTTCATGTGTGGACAGTTCGTCCTCCGAGGCGGCTCCTGCGCGACGCCCGCCGGTCATATTCGCTCGACCTATCGCAACTTCTTCCCGCCGGACGCGCGGTGGCAATTCTCCGGTCTGCGGCTGGCGGAGGACGTTTAACATGCTGGATGTGATCGAAGCGCAAACCGGTCAGCGAGAGACATTTCGCACGGATGTCCTGGCGGGACTTGCGTTGCCTCAGAAGGCGATTCCGAGCCGCTGGCTGTATGACGATCGCGGATCACGGCTGTTTGAAAAAATTACAACGCTCGAGGAATACTATCCCACGCGCACCGAAACCGAGATCCTGAAAGCTTACGCTTCACAGATTGCCCGTTTCTGCGGTCCCCGTGCGGTTATCCTCGAATACGGCGCAGGTGCCGGCATCAAAACCGAAATCCTTTTACATGCGCTCGATCAGCCGCTTCTTTACGTTCCGATCGATATCGCAGGCGATTTTCTGAAGCTGTCGGCTGCGCGCGTCGATCGCCGCTTTCCGTTTATCGAGACCCGGCCGGTGATCGCCGACTTCACGCGCGATTTCGATCTGCCGGCTGATCTGCCCGAAGAGGTGCGCCGCTGCGCATTTTTCCCCGGATCCACAATCGGCAATCTCGATCGCGCCGATGCGGCAACCTTCCTCAAGCGCATGCGCCGACATGTGCGCGATGGCGGTATGGCAATCATCGGGTTCGATCTCAAGAAGGACATCGAGGTATTGCGGGCGGCCTACGATGATGCGCTTGGCATCACCGCGGCGTTCAATCTGAACATTCTGAACCGGATGAACCGCGAACTCGGCGGCGATTTTCCAATCGATCGATTTGCGCATGTCGTTCGATGGAATGCCGAAGAGGCAGCGATCGAGATGCATATCAGGAGCGTGGATGCGCGCGATGTCCACGTCGATGGGAAGCGCTTCCCATTTCTGGCCGGCGAGACAATTCATACGGAAAGCTCGCGCAAGTATGATCTCGAGACGATCGAGAGAATGGTCGGGGATTGCGGCTGGAAGGTCAGTGAGATCTGGACGGACGCGCGCCAGCTTTTCGCCGTCGTCGGGCTTAGCGCCGTCGCGGCAATCTCCTAGATAGCGCATTCCGGAGTCTCATCCGGAACTGGCGGTTATCGACCGGGCGCCTCGGACATAGAGTTCTCGCGCTGTAACCCGCCGCATCTGACAAATCTGCGGATCGACCGGGAATCCAGGCGGTTGCGCTGGTGACATCAGGTCGCCGACGGCGAATCCGTAAGATTTCGGACACGTGAAAACGCTTCGCTGTTCGAGTTCGGAAATTCGATGCGGAAAAGCAGAAACACCGAAGGACGCTGTGCTGACGGAAGTCGGCAAATCCGGGGGGCGGATTGCCGACTTCCAGGAGCAGAGAACGTATTACGCAACGCTAGAGAGGCTGGCAGCCCCACGGAACGTCGAGTTCGTCGCCGGCACCTAATGAGGTGGCCGCCCTAGTGACTCACCAGTTGAGAGCTCAACATGTGGCCCGTGATTCGGAGGGTTGGAGGCACGTGCCTCATGTGTCGTCCGCGGAAGCAGGAGTAGCAGAAATTTGCTTGATAGGAAGATTAAAAGTGAATTTTAGTAGGAATTAGGGCGATAGTGTTGCTTTTAGGATGCTGGGCCAGTCTCGACCCGACGGCACGGTGTTGTATGGCCGGTGACAATCCAGTCCATGGGAATATCGAATGTCTGCGGATGGATGGTTTCGATAGCGCCGATCGGATGGCCGACCCCGATGGCGATAGGCTCACGCTTCAACGATGAGAGCGTCCGATCGAAAAAGCCTCCACCGTAGCCAAGCCGGTAGGCGTTCGGATCGAACCCGACCAGCGGGGCAATAACCACGGTTGGAGTGACGGGATCTCCATCTGCCGGGAACGGAATATTCCAGACGCCGTGCTCGAGCCGTGCTCCCGGCCGCCATTCGCGGAAGATGAGAGGTTGCTCCTTGGCGACGACGATCGGCAGGGCGACGCGCATGCCCTTTTCGCACGCGGCAGTCATCCACGGTCGCAAATCCGGTTCGCCACGGAACGGCCAGTAAACGCTGACAATGGCTTCGGGCTTGGCGGTCACGATTTTATCGAGATCGCGCGAGACCGCATGCGCGTGATCCTGGCGCTCCGAAACGGATAATGCGAGCCGCGCCGTGATGAGCCGTTCGCGCTCAGCTTTGCGCCACCGTGCTACATCTTTCGTGTCGCTCGGATTCGGCCGCATCGTGTTATTGGACGAACCGTCCGTGCTGACGTCAGTGCCCGACGTTTCCTGTGTCATGCCCGCCCCGACGATTGATTATCGCCGCCCAAGACGATTGCCATTTTGCGATTTTAGCCCCGGTTTGCAGCCACGCCGAATTCAAGAGATTGGGCGATCCTCCCGGCGCGGTCAATAAACATGGCGCCGACGCACCCGGGCGAACCGCGTGGGCTCTCATCAGTGCTCCAATCAGGGCCTTGCACAGGTGAAATCCGCTCAGCACCAGCGTAGAGGCAAGAGTTTCCGGCCGTCGCGGCAATTCGCGGACGTTCAACGTCGCGTGCGTCAGAAACGAATGGTTCCGGAGGCAATCGTCGAGTTGCCTTCCCAGCGGCGCTTCGCGTTATATTCTTCGTAGTGACGCAGATTGAAGGTGACCGGCTTCTTGTCGATCAGCGTCGTATAGCTGAGCCCCGCGCCGATCGCGTCGACTTGCCCCTCGAATGCTCCAAGGAGGCCACCTGAATCGCCGGTCAATTGACGGTAGTCGTAGCCCACGACTCCAATCACAAAGCCTTGAGAAATCTCGTATCCGACAGCCCATTCGAAATGGAATTCATTTCCACTGTCGTAATCGGTTTCCGTGTTCTCGAAATTGAATGAGAAGCCAAGCGAGCCGTTGAACTGCAGTTTCGTGGCTTTGTTGGCCCACGTGAATGCCACACCTGTATCGATGCTGGGGCGATGTAGTCCGATAATGGGATTGAAGCCTCTCTGATAGCGGCCTGTCGGCGCCACACCCTGAAGGTAGATCAGATAAGAGAGCTCATCATGAGTCCAGCCAAGCTGAACTCGGCCGGTGATATCACCGAAACCCCAGCCGTCCGTCTGGAGGTTTGATGTAACCGGGCCTAAAGTCGCCGTAGCATCTATGTCGATATATCCAGCCGGGACTGTCAGGCTCAGTCCAAGTTGGCCACCGAGCACCTTGCGCTCCGGCACGTAAAGGCCATTGAGCGCGGAGGCAAAGGCGTTGATCTTGGCGCCAGCGTCCAGCGCGACGCCGCCGAAGTCGATTTCGCCGCCTAACTTGGCTGTGTAATAGCTCGATACGAAGGTGATGTATGTTCCTGGAGGGGGCGTCACTCCGGCGCCGAAGGCGGCGCTTCCAAGCCCGTACGTGGAAAAAGCGTACTCTGTTGCAGTGGCCCGGTCGGACGCGCCGAGAGCAAGACAGGCAGCAGAAAACAAGCCAAATGCGGTCCGAAGATTTCCAGACATCACCACGGTTCTTTTAGAACGACCATCAACCCTTGCCACGTATATGCGATTCGTCTGGATTTGATGGTGCGCGTTTAACACGTACGCGGGCTTACGGAGCGACACGGGGCGCTATAAGGAACTCTGAAACTGCAGTTTTAGCGTTTTTTTGAACGGCCAAAGGCCTGCGAGAAGGCAAGCAGAAACGAGGTCACGACAATCATAATCGTCGAGATGGCTGCGATCGTCGGGTCGATCTGATCGCGCAATGCCGCAAACATCGCGCGTGTCAGCGTCGCGTTGTCTCCGCCCGAAATGAACATGGCGACGATCACTTCATCGAACGACGTGAGGAACGAGAGAACGGCCGCGGTGACGAGGCTGAAGCGGATTTGCGGCATCGTCACCATGACGAAGGCCTGGACACGTGAGGCACCGAGGCTGCGCGCCACGCGTTCCTGATTCAGGTCGAAACTTTTTAGCGCGGACGTGACAATCATCATGACGATTGGCGTGGCGAGCATGGTGTGCGCCAGTACGATACCGAGCAGAGAGTTGACGAGCTTGAGCTGCACATAGGCGTAAAAGACGGCGATCCCGACCAGGATCACAGGCACGATGATCGGCGTCAGAAGCACCAGATGAACGAGGCCCGAAAATCGGAAGCGCGACAGAAACAGGCCGTACGCTGCCAGAGTGCCGATCGGAGTTGCCAGCAGCGCGGTCAATGCGCCTGCTTTCAGGGATGTTGCAGTCGCGGACATCCATGTGTGTGACGAGATGTAGGTTTCATACCAGCGCAGCGACCAGGTCCGCGGTGGAAACTCCAGATACTGCGAGCCGGAAAATGACATCGGAACGACGATCAGCGTTGGCAGGACGAGAAACGCCAGCACCAGCACGCTGACCGCATACAGCCACAATCGACCCCGATGAGTAATTTGCGTTTCCGAGGCGGGGTGGTCGAGCCAACTCATGGTCAATGCCCGCCGCCGATGAAGTTGCTTCCGCGAGCCAGCCGTGCCGCGATGGCCAGCAGTGCGAGCGTCAGGACCAGCAGCACGACTCCGAGTGCGCTCGCCGCGCCCCAATTGAAAAACAGCTCGATGTCGTTGGCGATCCGGTTGGACACCATGATGACTTTGCCGCCGCCCAGGATTGCCGGCGTCACGTAAAAGCCGAGGCAGAGAATGAACACCAGCGACGAACCGGCAAGAAGCCCCGGGAGTGACAGTGGGAAGAAGACCATCCAGAAGCCGCGCGTAGGACTGGCGCCGAGATTGGCGGCGGCTTTCAGCAGGTCGCGATCGATCGCGCGCATCGTTGCGTAAAGCGGCAGGACGAGGAATGGCAGCATGATGTGGACCATGCCGATCAGTGTGCCGCCGGTGTTATGAACCAGCGGCAGCGGTTCCGACCATAGTCCGAGCTCCATGCCCCAGCGGTTGATCAGGCCGCTGCGCTGCAGCAGCACGAGCCACGCATAGGTGCGAACCAGCAGGGACGTCCAGAACGGCAGAAGCACCGCGATCATGCAGAGATTGGCGGCGCGCGTCGGCAATTGCGAAAGGAAATAGGCGAGCGGGTAGCCGATCACGATGCAGATCGCCGTCGTCAGCAGGCTGATCTCGAACGTGGTGCGGAAGGTGCGCGCGTAGGACGGCTGCTCGATCATGCGCTCGTAGTGCACCAGGCTCAGCGCTCCGCTGTCATCCAGAAATGACAGGCCGAACAGCCAGCCGACGGGGAGGATCATCGTGATGATCACGAGGAGCAGCGCAGGCGCCGCCAAACCCAGCAGCGCGAGACGCTCGACCAAGGCGTCGCGGCGCAGCACTGCGGCGTGATCATCGTGCGTGAGGCCGGCCGAACCGGCTGACGCAGTCATGCCGGCCGGTCCGTATCGTCGGCCAGCAAGACCGTATCGGAGATGGGCAGGCCGATGCGGATCGGTTCTCCGATAGAGGGCGCCGCCGGCCCATAGCTGCTGGCGATCATGCGGACGTTGACGGTGCTGCCGTCACGGAGCGTGACTTCGAGCAGCAACGTATCGCCCTGGTAGATCGTATTGGAAACGTGTCCTTCGAAGCAATTGAAGGCCTCGGTCTCACTGCCATCGAGAATGCGAAGCCGCTCAGGGCGCACCATCAGCAGTGCGCGTCCGGACGGGATAATGGTATCAGCGGGCTGAATGACCGTGCCGGCGCAACGGCACGCTCCACCGCCGGTCTCGACATTGAGAAACGTCGACTCGCCGATGAATTCCGCCACGAACCGGTTTCCCGGCTGCTCGTAGATACGGCGCGGCGTGTCCAGCCGGATGATCTGCCCCTGGTTCAGCACGGCGATGCGGTCCGACATCGTCAGGGCCTCACGCTGATCGTGCGTGACATAAATCGTGGTCGTGCCGAGCTTGTCGTGAAGTTGACGCAACTCGATCTGCATCCGCTCACGCAGTTGCTTATCCAGCGCCGAAAGCGGCTCATCCATCAGCACGATGCGCGGCTCGAAGACGATGGCGCGGGCGAGGGCTACGCGTTGCCGCTGGCCGCCGGAAAGCTGATCGATCTTGCGGCTGCCGTAGCCGCCGAGCTGAACCATTTCGAGCGCGGTCTCGACCCGGCGCCTGGCGTCGGCAGCAGAGACGCCGCGCAGCCGCAGCGGGAATGCGATGTTGTGTGTCACATCCATATGCGGAAACAGGGCATAGTTCTGAAATACCATGCCCACGTCGCGCTTATGCGGGGCGAGGCGGATGACCTCGCGCGCGCCGAACAGGATGCTGCCCCTATCAGGGCGTAAAAACCCGGCGAGTACCATGAGCAGCGTCGTCTTGCCCGATCCTGATGGGCCGAGCAATGTCAGGAATTCACCAGCGCGGACATCCAGATCAACCTGGTCGAGAGCGTACACCGCACCGTAGGATTTGGTGAGCTTGCGAATGGTGATGTCGAGAGCCGCGCTTGCGCCCATATAAAACGAACCGCCGTGGTCGTGATGCTTAAAAGATGAGGGAGCGCACCGGGCCTGCGGAGCGCTCCCCTCGTTGGATTATTCGGTCAGCATGTTCTGGTAGGCTGCCGAAGCCGCGGCTTCATTCTTGATGTACCAGTCGAGATCGATTGTCAGCTGCTTGGCGGCGTTGTCGGGATAAGAAGGCAGCTTCTTCGCGTAGCCGGCCTCGATGGTGCCGAGATCGAACGCCTTCTTGTTCGTTGGCCCGTACGTAATGTATTTCGTGAATTCCGCCTGATATTGCGGCTTGCTGATCTCGGCCAGGAATTTCATCGCGAGGTCCTTGTTGGGTGCCCCTTTCGCGATAGCATAGCAGTCGTTGTCGAGAAGTCCCTGGTTGAACGTGTAAGTGACCTTTGCGCCGTCCTTGGCCGCCACGTCGAACCGGCCGTTCCAGCCGGTCGTCATGTCGACCTCCCCATCCTTCATGAGCTGTGCATGCTGCGCGCCGGATGCCCACCAGACGGCAACATGCGGCTTCAGTTCCTTGATTTTCTTGATTGCGCGATCAATTCCGCCAGGAGCGGAGAGAACCTCGTAGACTTTTTCCGGCGGAACGCCGTCCGCCATCAATGCGGGCTCCAGCGCACCGGCGACCGATTTGCGATACGAGCGTTTGCCGGGGAATTTCTTCACGTCCCAGAAATCAGCCCAGCTCTGCGGTCCATTCTCGCCGTATGTCTTGGTGTTCCAGGCCAGCACGGTCGAGAAGACGTCGCCGCCGACGCAATACTCCTGCGCCATGCCAGGCAGGAAGCTGGACACGTCGATCACCTTATAATCGAGTTTTTCGAGAATGCCCTCCGCACCCGCGCGGGCAGCGCTACCCGATCCGCTCGTGACGACATCCCAGGTCACCGCGCCGGCCTTCACCTTCAGCCGCAAGTCGGCGATGCCGGTGTAGGTCTCTTCCTTGAGCTTGATGCCGAGTGCTTTCGCGGCGGGAACGAAGAGAGCCTTGCTCTGCGCTTCCTGGTAGGAGCCGCCGAAGGAAACGACCGTAAGCTCCTGACTGGCCGCAGGGAGTGTGACTGTTAAACATAAGCCCGCGGCTGCAATTGCAACCTTGAAACGGGTCATCGGCTTACTGATCATGGTGTGTCTCCTCGCGCTGGCGTTATTGGCCGGGAGCGTGCACCATTTTTTGAAATCCGATGGCTTGAATGGCACGGTCTGCACGCCTCATAAACTTGAGGTTCCGATGAAATTGGCATGCCCATAAGGTCCATTCTGGGATTTCGAAGAGACCAATCGTCATCTCACGCTGCCATTCGATCTCGCCAGCGATAATAGAGAACGGACGGCGCCAGGAACCATGGATTGCCCGAATAAAGCGGTCGCGTCTCGAAACGCAGCCCGTCGAGTGCCGTTGCACCTTCCTTGAGCCCGAGAACCTGTTGACCGAGACGCATGCCGAGATAGCTCGCCATTCCGACGCCGGATCCGCAATAGCCTGCCGCATAGTACATGCCTTCGTGGCGGCCGACATGCATCAGTTCGTCGAAAGTGTAGGCGACGAACCCGCACCAGGAATGACTGATACGGACGCTGTCCAGTTCCGGAAAGATCGCTCTCAACTCAGCATGCAGCCTCGGTCCGCTGATGCGCGGGTCGGTCTCACTCAGGGAGACGCGGCCACCGAACAGGATGCGGCTGCGGTCAGGGGAGGCGCGGTAGTAATAAACCACTTTGCGGCTGTCGCTGACGATGCGATTGCGCGGCATCAATCGATCGATCTGCCCCGGTGCGAGTGGCTCCGTCGCGATCATATAGCTGCCGATCGGAATGACGCGGCGGCGCAGCCAGGGTGTCAGCGGGCTGGTGTAGCCATTGCTGGCGATGATCACATCGCGTGTCTGGATAACGCCGCGCGGCGTGGACACCGTGAAGCCGCTCCCGTGCGATTCAACTTTCGTGGCCGGGCAATGTGTAATGATTTTGGCTCCGGCCCCCATCACGCGGCTGAGCAGGCCGGCATGATACCGCGCCGGGTGGATCGACGCGTGCTGACGCAGCACCACGCCACCGTAGTAGACATCCGTCCCGAGTTCGCTGCGTTGTTCGGTGCGCGGAACCACGTGGGCGTTGACTTTCAGTTCGGGCCTTTGGTTTTCGATGCTCCGGGCCAGCGCTTCATAGTTTCCTGGGCTGTGGGCGGCATGAAACCGGCCAACGACATCGAAATTGCAATCGATCGCCTCTTCCGCAACGAAGCGTCCGATCCACGCCAGTGAATTCTGGCCTTCTTTGATGATGGCAGTGGCACGCTCCGGACCATGGCGGCGTGCCAGCAGCTCGAAGCCCGGTTTGATGCTCGTCGAGATCTGTCCGCCGTTGCGCGTGCTGCATCCGAAACCGGCAGCCTCCGCATCAAGGACGACGGTTTCGCGCCCGCCGCGTGCGGTTTGCAATGCAGCATTCAGGCCCGTATAGCCCGATCCGATGACGACGACGTCGGCTTTCGGGGGAGGATCCACGACGCCCAGATCCGGTCTCGGGACATCGTCCCACCAATAGGGCCGGCCCTTGAAATCTGCGGTGAATAGATCGGCCGTCACGTTTGAACGTCCCCTGCGCAGCGGTTAGATCCGCGCGACGATGCTCTTCAGTTTGCAATAACTGCGCAAGCCTGCCATCCCCTTTTCACGGCCGAAACCGGATTTTTTATTTCCGCCGAACGGGACTTCGATACCGCCCGCGAAATATTCGTTGATGTAAACCTGTCCGGCGTCGACCTCGTGCGCGAACCGGAATGCTTTGCCGAGATCGCGCGTGTAGATGCCCGCCACCAAGGCGTATTGCGTGGCGTTGGCCGCTGCTATGGCCTCGTCGAGATCCGCGACTTGCTGGACGGCAAGCACCGGACCGAAGATTTCCTCCTGCACCAGCGGGTCTGCGCTCGACCGGGCTGCGATGATGGTGGGCCGGTAAAACCATCCGCCACCGGCTTCTTCGGGAGTTGCGATCGCACCGCCCGCCAGCACCTCATTGCCGGCCGCGCGCGCTGCCGCGACATGACGATTGATCCCGGCGAGTTGGGCTGGCGAATTGACCGGGCCGATGTCGGGTTCGTCCAGGCCATGGCCGACGGTCATTCGTGAGACGCGGGCTGTGAGCCGCGAGAGAAACTCAGCCGCAATCGTGTGTTCGAGCACAAGGCGTGAGCCGGCCGAGCAGATCTGGCCGGCATTCTCATAGATCGCCCCGAGCACGCCTTCGACGGCCGCGTCGAGATCGCAATCGCCGAGCACAACGACTGGTGACTTGCCGCCGAGTTCGAGCACGAGACGGGTGACGTTATCTGCCGCCGCGCGCATCACACGCTGCCCGGTCGCAACAGAGCCCGTGAACGTGATGTGATCGATATCGGGATGGGCGACGAGCGCTGCTCCGGCCTCTGCCCCCGTTCCGGTCACGACATTCAACACGCCATCGGGCAAGCCGGCATCGTGCAGAAGCTCCGCCAGCATCAGTGCCGTGAACGGCGTCTGCTCGGCAGGCTTGGCGACAATCGTGCAGCCCGCTGCGAGCGCAGGGGCGATCCCGCGGACAGCCGTCGACAACGGATAATTCCAGGGAATGATCTGGGCGGCGACGCCGACAGGCTCTTCAATCGTCAGCCCGATATAGTCAGGGCCGAGCGGGATGCTGTCGCCCTGCAGCTTGTCGGCGGCGCCGGCATAATATTCGAAGGCGCGCACAACCCCGGCAACGTCGCCGCTGGCCTCCGACAGTTTCTTTCCGGAATCGAGCGCTTCCACTACGGCGAACCGGTCCGCCCGCGCACGCAGCAGTTCAGCAGCGCGTTGCAGAATGCGCCCCCGTTCTGCGGGCCGGGATTTGCGCCAGGGGCCTTCGAAGGCCCGGTTGGCCGCCCAGACGGCGCGCGACACGTCCATCGTATCCCCAGCGGCGAAGGTACTGAACGCGCGGCCGCGGCCGGGATCGTAGCTGTCTATGACACGGCCGGAGGACGAGGCTTCGAACTTTCCCGCGATGAAATGCCCGGTCGGCAATCCGCTGAGTGTGCCGGTCGCGCGTACTTCGGCAACGAGGGAATCTCGTTCGGCGCTCACCGTTCGACCTCGCTAACCTGATGCTGAGATCGCTCCAGCCAGTCCGGCGAAACCTCAACACCCCAGCCGGGTTCCGAGGGAATGGCGACCATACCATCGCGAACCTGCAGCGGATTGCGCAGTACGCCCTGCTCCCAGGGATAGTAGTCCGCGCCCTCGATGGAGAACTCGACATACGGCCCGGCGTTCGCAATGGCTCCCATCACATGCAGGGTGAAGACGGTGACCATCGTCTGGTTGGCGGAGTGCGGCGTCACGGGAAGACCGGCCATTTGGGCCCATTCGGCCACTTTCAGCATGCGCGTGACGCCGCCGATATAGCAGACGTCCGGTTGCAGCACGTCGACGATGCGATTGTCGATCATGTAGCGCCACAGCGTGAGATCGCAGTCCTGCTCGCCGCCGGTGACGTCAAGATCGAGTGCGTCCTTCACTTGCCGGGTCCAGTGATGTTCCCAGTAGGGGCAGGGCTCCTCGAAATGAACGATGCCTTGGTCCTGAAGCATCCGGCCCACCGTGATGGCCTTCGCCGGCGAATAGGCGCTGTTGGCGTCGACCAGCAGTGTCGCGCCGTCACCAAGGGCGGCACGGACCTGACGCACGATCGCCTCGGTCCGGCCCGGCCATTCGTCTTCATCATGCCCGCATTCGCGGCCAACGCGGAATTTGAAGGCGCGGAAACCATGGGCATCGCGCAGGCGCGCCAGCCGCTCCGCCTCGGCTTCCGGCGAGATCTCGCCACGCTTCATACTGGAGGCGTAAACGGGAAACGGCCGCGGGGTTCCGCCGAGGAGTTCGCAGACGCTCTTGCCTTCAATGCGTCCGCGCAGGTCCCATAGGGCGGTATCAAGACCAGCGAGCGCGCGGAACAGGTAGGAACAGGGGAATTTATGCTCCCGCTCCGGGATGCTCTCGACGAGATGCGCGATATCCGACGCATCCTGGCCGAGCGCCCACGGCGCGATCTGCCGGTGAAAGACGGTTGCGGAAATATCCGCATTATAAGGGGAAAGCTGCCCCCAGCCCTGACGGCCATCGTCGGTCGTCATCCGCACGAAGCCGACATGCTGGTCACAAAAGGTTTCCAGGCGAGAGATTTTCATGAGGGGCCGCCGATCGCGTCATCGCTGTCGCAAGCGTCGGTCTCCGACGATCTCGCAGATGAAAAATGAGCTGGAAATGGTCTGCGTCTAAGGTCCATTCTGAACAAACGGGCAGGCCAATATCCCAAATGGACCAGCCCGGCGGGAGGGTTGGCGATGGTCAAACGGGCCGAAGGCGCCTTGCTTCAGTCGCTCGTGCTCGATCGCGCGGGGCCGCATGCGCTCAGCGTGCAAATATGCAGCGGCTTGAGGGAATTGATCCTCGGCGGGACGTTGAGGGCGGGCGAACGGCTACCTGCGACACGGACTTTGGCGAAGGAGCTTGGCGTTGCGCGCACGACAATCGTGGAAAGCTTCGACAGGCTGATTGCCGAGGGCTTGATCGATACCCGCGTCGGTGCGGGCACATATGTCAGCGAAGTGCTACGTGCAGAGCGGCCTGTTGCACCCAACATCGAAGCGCCACAAGTGACGGCGCGCGCCAAACTCGCCGATGCGATGACAGCTGCCTCGCGCCGGTTCGGCGTGAGGCTCGCGCACGCACCGCGACCGTTCACGACGGCCATGCCGGCGTTCGACGCCTTCCCGATGGCACAATGGGCGCGGTTGTCGGGAAAACATTGGCGGAAAGCACGTCACCACGTTCTTGGCTATCCTGAACCGCACGGGCACCAGCCGCTGCGCGAGGCGATCGCGGCGCACCTGCGGCTCAACCGGGGCATCGCCTGCGACTGGCAGCAGATTTATATCGTCGCTGGAGCCCAACAAGCGTTTCAGCTTGTTGCGAGCACGCTGATCGATCCGGGCGATAAAGTCTGGTTTGAAAACCCAGGTGCAATCGGGGCCCGCAACAGCCTTGTGCTGCACGGCGCGGACCTGGTGCCTGTACCCGTGGATGGCGATGGCCTGGATGTGGCCTGCGGAATTGCGCGTGCGCCCCAGTTCAAACTCGCGTTCGTCACGCCCTCGCATCAGCAGCCGCTCGGAGCGAAGCTCAGCCTGGAACGGAGGCTGGCTCTGCTGCAGGCCGCGGAGACGGCGGGGGCCTGGATCATCGAGGACGACTGGGATGGCGAATTCTGCTTTTCCGGCCTGCCGCTGCCCACACTGAAAAGCGTCGATCAGTCCGGGCGCGTCATCTATGTCGGCACCTTCTCGAAATCCCTGTTTCCGGCTCTGCGTCTTGGTTTTCTGTTGGCACCGCCGTCCTTGATGGAGCAACTCGGTATCAGCCTCGAAGCTTTTGCGCCTGGCGTCCCCACCGCGCTGCAGGCCATCGTCGCTGACTTCATCGCCGAGGGCCATTTCGCCACGCACATCCGGCGCATGCGCAAATTATACGGCGAGCGCTATCAGACCCTTGTCGATGCCGTGAGCGAACATCTGTCTGACTATCTGGAGATCGTTCCGACGACGACCGGCCTGCACACCGTGGCCTTTCTGAAGGGCGGGTTGAAGGCTGCGGATGTGGCCGCCGCCGCGGCGGATCGCGATCTCACCGTGGAAACGATCACGCGGTTCTGCATCGAACCCATCGCGCGCGAAGGCGTCGTGCTTGGGTTCAGCGGTTTTACGCCTGCGCAGATCCAGGGCAGTGCACGATTGTTGAAGCGGGTGATCGCGGATCTCGCACCTCCGGAGGAGTTGCGGCGCAGAGCTTAGCGATTGGACCCGTCTTCCGATCAGAATGGATCTGAGCGTCAGGCTCGCTTTTCTCTAATGTCGCCCCGTGAAGGCGGAAGCGGTGGACACCTACGATCATATAATCATCGGCGCTGGCTCGGCCGGGTGCGTACTGGCCGCGCGTCTGGCCGCCGCGGGGCGGCGGCTGCTCGTGCTGGAAGCCGGCCCGTCGGACCGAAGTCCGTGGATCACCATGCCGATCGGTTACGGCATGAGTTTCTACAATCCGCGCGTCAATTGGATGTACCGCACCGAGCCCGTCGCGCAGCTCGACGGTCGCTCGATCTATCAGCCGCGTGGCAAGGTCGTCGGCGGGTCGAGCTCGATCAACGCGATGGTGTACGTGCGCGGTCAGCCGGAGGATTATGACGGTTGGGCGGAGCTCGGCAATGCTGGCTGGAGTTGGGCCGATATCCTGCCGATCTACCGCCGCATGGAGGATCATGCGCTCGGCGGCTCCCAGTGGCACGGTGCGGGCGGGCCGCTGCACGTGACTGACATCGCGGCCGATGTTCATCCGCTGACGAAGCTCTTCGTCAAGGCGGGCATCGAGGCGGGGCTTCCATTCAATGCGGATTTGAATGGTGCGACGTGCGAAGGCGTCGGCATCTATCAGATCAACACCCGCAACGGCTTTCGGGAATCGGCAGCGCGCGCGTATCTGCGTCCAGCGATGAAAACCGGGCGGGTTCGTCTGGAAACACGGGCGCTGGCGACCCGTATCCTGTTCGAGGGACGCCGTGCCGTGGGTGTTGAATACCGGCAGCACGGGCGGATCGTGCCGTGCCGCGCAGATGCGGATGTGATCATTGCAGCAGGCGCATTCAATTCGCCGCAACTGCTGCAACTGTCAGGGATCGGACCTCCAGCGCTTCTCGCGCAGCACGGCATCGAGGTGGTCACGGCATCACCGCAGGTCGGCCGGAACTTCCAGGATCATCTATGTTATGATCACGTCTATCGTTCGCGCCAGCCAAGTCTCAACGATGTGCTGTTGCCGTTGATCTCGCGTTTGCGCATTGGCACCGAATACGTGCTGCACCGCCGAGGTCCGTTGTCGCTGAGCGTCAATCAGGGAGGCGGTTTCCACCGCAGCCGGCTGGATGTCTTGCGGCCGGATATTCAGCTTTATTTCTCGCCGCTGAGCTATGAGCGTGCGACACCCGGCGTGCGTGCGCTGATGAAACCGGATGCGTTTCCAGGGTTCAATACGAGCATCTCGCCGTGCCGGCCGACGAGCCGTGGCGAAATTGCAATCCGTTCGAGCGACCCCGCGGTCGCGCCGGCGATCGTCCCCGGATATCTGTCTACGCCCGAGGATGTGCGAGACATGATGGCAGGCGCGAAATTCCTGCGTCGGCTGGCTGAGACGCCGACATTCGCTTCTCTGATCGTCGAGGAGCTGAACCCCGGCGTGACGTGCCAATCCAACGACGAACTCCTGGCCGATATCAGGCAGCGCGCCTATTCGGTATTCCATCCCTGCGGGACTTGCCGGATGGGCCCGGATCCAGCGTTCTCGGTCGTCAGCCCGCGCCTCAACGTGCATGGGGTTGAGGGGCTGCGTGTCGCGGATGCGTCGATCTTCCCGACGATCCCCTCGGGAAACACCAACGCGCCGGCGATCATGGTGGGTGAGAAGGCATCCGACCTGATACTCAGGCCTTGAGATCGCCCTCTGTTTGACCGACGCTCGGAGCGACCATTCCCATCAGCGGCGAAGGCGATGCCCCGGAACCCCGAAACACATTACCACAAAGACGGCAGCCTGCGGGCCAAGGGGTGGCTGCAGGATGGAGAGCTTGACGGCTACTGGGAGTGGTTCCGCAAGGATGGGACACGGATGCGCTCAGGCAACTTCGATAAGGGCAAGCGCGTCGGAGAATGGACCACGTATGATGCACATGGCGCAGTTTACAAGGTGACGCGCTTTTGAAAGGGAATGCCTACTATCGGATTGCGGATCGTCAGCCCTTCTGCAACTGGGTCGCTGTTCGCATCTCGATGTAGCGCCCCAATCCCGTCAGGAAACTGCCGACCGCGAACAACGAGATGAGAATAAGCTCGAGGTATCCCTCCACATCCTGCTTCGCCAACAGGAAATCGGCGATGTCAGCATCTGAAGCCTTGTACTGTTTGAGAATCTCATCGCGCCGGGCTTCGGTGGCCTTCACCTCATCGGCGGGCGCATTCATCAGCTTCAGGAGCGAAAGCTGGTTGTCATAGGTGGTCTTCAACTGAACCTGCGCCGACTGCTGAATGCTGAACGACGCCAGACGCCATTCGATATCGCGCTTCAGCGGCTCGAGATAGAACAACTGCATGGCGGTCGAGGCGAGCAACAGAGAAATGCCGAAGAGTTCGCCGGCCTGATAGGCTCTCAGCCTCATGTGACTTCCCCCACACGGTGCGGCCCTAATGTGCACCCCGCCAGCGTGAATAGCACATCGGTTCCAAATTTTGCTCGAATCGATAGAGACTCTGGGAACAGGGATCGTCCATCTGCACGGAACATGGGAGGCTTCACATGTCATTGCCAACGTTCATGCGCTCCGCAATCGTCGCTTTGATCGCACTTATGACCGCCGGATTGTCAACGGCGCACGCCGACAGCGGATATGTGCGGCTGACCGTCTACAAGGGCGGATGGATCATCGGCGGTTCGGGCGGCAGCGGAACCCTGACGTTCCGCGGCAGAACGTACCCGCTCTCGGTTGGCGGTATCGACTACGGGCTGGTGTTCGGCGGATCGAGGACAGAGCTGCACGGTCGCGTCAGGCACATTGGCAGGCCGTCTGATGTGGCCGGCGTCTATGGCGCGGCAGGAGCAGGCCTTGCAGTGGGTCGCGGCGCGCGCGCGATCGTTCTGACCAACCAGAAGGGTGCGGTTCTGGAACTGACTGGTCGGCAGGTGGGATTGCTTGCCAACGTCGACTTGAGCGGGTTGGCCATCACGCTGCGCTAGATTGGCTGCGGCCATCCGTGATAGCCAAGTTGCGATGCCGGGGGTTGCCCCGGCATTTGCATTTCTGCATTGCGGGGCCTGCGACAGAGAGACGGCGACCGTGTCAAGCCATCCGCTTTTCTAGCCTTTCTTCGTCAGCGCATCGCGCTCTGCGAGGAGGCGCTGCAACTCTGCTTCCTGATCGGCGATACGTTCGGCTGCCAAATCCTCACTGGCAGCGCCGGAAAAAGCCGCAGCCTGCTCCGTCAACTGTCGGAGGTTGTCGCGGACGATGGCAATCCGATCCTCGATCTCAGAAAGTTCCTGGTCTTTGTCTGTGCTCATGGAAAGGCTGTCCTTAGGGCTTGCGTGCCGTCAGTCCGATGACTGCCGACATACCTGAATGTGATGCGCCTTCATGGAGTTCCAGTTCTTCCTCGACGATCGCGACATTATCGAAGTCGCCAAAGGCGCTTTCAAGCATCTCGCGCGTGTAGAGTTGATCGACCTGCTTCGGGCCGCCGGTGCCATAGTCGAGCTGCTTGGGGGTGTAACCCTGGACGATCAGCAGTCCTCCGGGCTTCAATGCGCGCCGCATGCCAGCCCATTTCCGTGCCCGATCGGCCGGCGGGCTGAACTGGGTGAAGATCTCAGCCACGACATCGAAGGCCGCGTCGGGGTAGGGCCAGGCGTGAACGTCAGCTTCAACGAAAGTGACGGTGACCTTGCTCTCGGCGGCCAGTGTGCGGGCCTTCGCCTGCGCGGCCGGTGAGAAGTCCAGCGACAGCACGTCGAGCCCCTGCTGTGCGAGCCACACGCCATTGCGACCCTCGCCATCCGCGACGGCCAGCGCCTTGCCCGATTTGGGCAACAGCAGCTGGCAGCGGACGAGAAATTCGTTGGGCTCCTTGCCGAAGGCGTAGTCCGGCGTGGAGAACCGCTCTTGCCAGCGCTTGTATTCCTCTGGATTGGTCATTGTGTGATGCCTAGAACCAAGAACGTCCCCACCGTCATGCCGGCGTAGGCCGGCGCCTACGCAAGTTTCAGCATGTGCAACGTTGGCAGTCTATCACCACCGGAGCATTTGCTGCGGTTGACGTGGATCCCGACCCCGGTCTGCACCGGGGCAAGCTCTTCGTCGGGCTGACGGCATTGGTGAGGAGATGGGGCCTCCATCAAACGATCGCGCACTAAATGCGAGAACCACGATTGTACGCCTGCACAAGTTCATTGTAGTCCCGCAACAGCCGCGCTGGCGAGCCCTCGACCATCCAGGCGCCGCCGCCGCTCATCATCATCCTGTCGCCTGAGCTGTACGGAACCTTGTCTCGGATGCGGCGCATCAGCTGCTTCGAGGTGGTCAGGTACGACTTGGCGCTGCCGATGAAGAACGAGCCGATTTTCTGATCGGCCTCGCCGGAGATCTGCTCGGTTGCCTTGACGGTGCTTTCGTATTCGTTGAGCGTCTTCGTGATCTCGCTGACATTCGGTTTGGATGTATCCATCGTGCGCATGACGTTCTTGGCCTGGATCATCAGCAATTCGATGTGATAGCGCGCCTTGCGGCCTTCCTTCTGTTCGATCTCGGCGAGCTTTTCGAGCGCGAGCTTGTCGCGAATGGTCTCGACGCCGCCGCTCAACGCCTTGTCGGCCTTCGCGAACGCATCCCAGGCGGCCACGAGGCGAGGATGCAGCGCCTTGCCCTTGGCCATCTTGTCGTCCTTGTAGTCCTGCTGGGTGTAGTAATCGTCGGCTTCTTTCAGCAACGGTTCGAGCGTGCTCACCGCTTCCACATAAGCTGACGCCGCGGCTTCGAGCTCGGCGTTGCGCGGCTCCAGTTCGTTGGCCATCTCGACGTTCTTCCGGCAGTCCGACGTGTCGTAGATGGTGTAGGTGCCGTAGATGATCCGCTCCTTGCCGGTCGGCCCTTTCTTCCCGACCCAACTGAAATAGCGGCTGCGCGAATCGTAGGAGCGCGCCGACTGCCGGTTGATGCAGCCGACGTACGCATTGAGCTTCTTGGTGAGCGACGGCGTCTGCGCGGCAGCGGGCGACACGGAGATCGGAGCTAGCGCAATGCTGCCCAGGAGCGTTAAAATAGCGAAGTATTTCATTGTGTAAGCCCTGCCTCGGTGCGTCGCGAGACGGGGACATTACGGAGGATTTTCGTGGGGCGCTAGCGGGGAGGGCTTACACAATGGGGCACTGTCGAGGGCGTGCTACAGATCCATTGGATCAAGGGGCGTACGTGCCGCGTGGCGAATGTGCAGGATAACAACATTCGGCTCGGCTACCGCATAGAAGACGAGATACGGATACCGCGTCAGCACCAAAACGCGAACGCTTTCGGTGTCGGTTGCTCGCCCGAGGAAGGGATAATCAGCTAGTCGATTGATGGCTGCGAGAATGTGGATACGAACACGCTCGGCACCCTGCGGGCTCCGCTCGATCAGATAATCTCGAATGCTGGCAAGATCGCTAACCGCCTTCGCGTCGAAGCGGATGTTCAAGCCCATGGCTTGCGCAAAAGAGCATCCACGTCCGCGTCTTCGGCAAACTCGCCACGCTGCGAACGGGCAAGTGCTTCGCTGACAGCAGTGCGCTCATCCGGCGAAAGGATGTAGGCCTCGCCTTCAGCCTGCGCGAGCTGTTCGAGTAGCTCAGCCGCAATCTCCTGCTTCTCCTTGGAGAGCCGGAGCACCTTGCCGAGAGCATCTTCGAGCGGTTGGATCATGGTTATAGTATACTAGAGATTTATTGATGTAGCTAGTGTGTTAAGTGGGACGGGTGGGGGGATTCGATGGAACACGTATCTAGGAAACACGATCTGCTTTTTCACTACACTACTTGCAGTGGGCTCAAGGGCATTCTTGAGTCGCAGTCACTTCACGCAACTCACTATAAATATTTGAATGATGCTAGTGAATTGCACGCGATCGCGCCTAAGCTGCGTGAGCTTGCTGGCCCTGCAATCAGAGAATTGCTAATGGAAATGGCCAATAGCAACGAAGGATTGATTGAGATCAACTCTCAGGGTGGATTCGAATCGTGTGTGGTGAATGATGTCGAAAGAGTTGTTGATGGAATTTATGCGGTAACGCTTGGCAATCTAGGAAGGCATAAATTTTACCAGCCGTACATTGCGTCATTTTGCAATCATAACGAGCCGTATGAGAGATCTAACGGGCTGCTCAGTCAATGGCGCGGATATGGTGCAGCGTCCGGATACGCAATTGTTTTCAATGCCGAAAAATTAGAAGAGCTTTTGCTGCGCGAGGCCGCTAGTCACGCATATGACTATGGATTTTTAGGTGACGTGGTGTACGCAGGGGATGAAGAGGCATTCATGGCCGAGTTTCCCAATCTCGGTAGTGTCGTGCGCGATAGTATTCGTGCGGTATCCGATGATCAGGCCGTTTTCTCATCCTTTTACTCTGAGTTTGTATTGAGTGCATCTAGATTTAAACATCAGGGATTCAAAGAAGAGCAAGAAGTCAGGCTTTGCGTGTCTCCTCGAGATCCAATGATGACCGAAAAACTTAGAGAGAGGGGTCCCAATTATGCGGGTGCGCATGAATACAAGAATATAAAGACTATCTTATTCAAGGATAATTTCGTGCCGTACGTGAATATTTTTGGTGATTTAGAGGGCCGGTCTTTGCCAATAGCTAAAGTAATAGTTGGTCCCCATGCTGATAAACAAGGACGCAGGGACAGGCTGTGCCGATATTTAGAGATCCGAGGCATTGAGATTGAGGTGTTCTGCTCGGAGACTCCGTTTGTGTGAGCTGCGCTGATATCAGCAGCGCAGCTCGTTAGTGGATCAGATGCGTTATCACCCCAACGCCTTATTGCTCTCCTTCACCCGATCCGCATCGACGTACACCTGTCCGCCCATCTCGCGGAATTTGGCTGACATCGCCTCCATGCCCTCCTTTGCTTGCTGCTCCAGGGCAAGCCCTGACGCAGCCTGCGGATCGACCACCGTCGTTTCCTGCGCGAGTTCGACCTGCGCTTCGTTCAGCTTGGCGGCGTAGTCGCGGACGTCCTGGGTGATCTTCATCGAGCAGAACTTCGGGCCGCACATCGAGCAGAAGTGTGCCACCTTGTGCGCTTCCTTCGGCAACGTCTCGTCGTGGTAGGACAAGGCGGTGTCCGGATCGAGCGACAGGTTGAACTGATCCTCCCAGCGGAAGTCGAAGCGCGCCTTGGACAGCGCATCATCGCGCAGTTGGGCCGCCGGATGGCCCTTGGCGAGATCGGCGGCGTGGGCGGCGATCTTGTAGGTGACGACGCCGATTTTCACGTCGTCGCGGTTGGGCAGGCCGAGATGTTCCTTCGGCGTCACGTAGCAGAGCATGGCGCAGCCGAACCAGCCGATCATGGCCGCGCCGATGCCGGACGTGATGTGGTCATAGCCCGGCGCGATGTCGGTGGTGAGCGGCCCGAGCGTATAGAAGGGCGCCTCGCCGCACTCCTTGAGCTGCTTGTCCATGTTGATCTTGATCTTGTGCATCGGCACGTGGCCGGGGCCTTC
>JAFAFW010000026.1 GCA_023423275.1 Pseudomonadota bacterium | reverse complement strand
GGGCGGCGAACTTGCCTCAATTCCTACTATCCGTCTCCTGAGATGCACGTGGATGCCGCTGCGGCGCTGGTGCCGATGCTGAAGGATCTCGGGGTGGGCGTGCCCGCTTGACAGGCAGGCGGAGCGTTGGCTTGGCCCGTGGATATCGGTGGCGGTGCAAGTTCTTCACTTTGAGCGGCGAACAGGGTATCTGTCCAAGGCCAAGTCAGACGGCTGCTGTGCTGCGCGCAACGCGGCGCTAGCAGCCTGAAGAACTCCGGTCCCGTAGCTCAGCCGGATAGAGCATCTGCCTTCTAAGCAGAGGGTCGCAGGTTCGAGTCCTGCCGGGATCGCCAAATGATTTCAATGGGTTAGTCTTCTTTTGCAAATCTTTTCATTCTTGCTCAAGTCAGCAGGTAGTCAGCAAAGTAAACATGCGGCGTTTAAACCGGCTCGCCATCGACTTGTGGTGAGTGGTGCGAGCGCCTGGGTGCTTGACAGCCGAAAAGCTTTGAGGAACATAAAGGGAACAATTCTTTTCCAGAGGTGGGCGATGCTGGACACGTTGACCGAGTTGCGAGCGCGCGAACATGAGGTCGCACGTGAGTGGGGCTGGCTCCAGGACGTGCTCAACAAGGTTGCCCGACTGCGCGCCGATCAACAGGACGCGCGTATGTTCCAAATGCTCCAGCACCAAGCGCTTATCGTCGGAGAACGCCGCGTTCACTTGCAGCAGCGCATGGCTGAGTTGACCAGTTCAAGAGTCGTGAACGGGGATCGCGGACGATGAGCCGTCGCAAGGGTTGTTTCATGTCGAGCTGTGGAAATCGGGGATAAGACGCTCAAAGATTATCCGTCACACTCAGTGATGCGGCCGAATCAGGAACAGTCATCGTGCAACCTTTGCATTGCGGGTCCTTCGATGAATCAACAACAATTGGTAGGGATGCAGCGCGCCGAGTTTGAGAACGCCAGCCGCCTCATGGCTTGGATGATTGTCATCCAGGCTGCAATAATCGTTGTGTCCCTTGTCGGCGCATCTGCATCGGACACGTCTGTTGTCTACGGTTCGACGATTGCGCTTTTGGCACTTACCGGCCTCTGGCTTTGGACCTGTTACTGCTATCAATCAAGTCGGGGCGGGGCAGAGCAGGCACGACATGCCACGCTGATTATGGAGGGATTGGGAGAGCAGATATCTGCGCAAGAGCTGAGAGATTTAGAAAGCCAACTTACCGTGTCCCGCGACCGAGGACGCAAATTTGAAGATCCCAATTACTTCTCCTCACTTGCGCGTCCAGGCGATGCACGCTTTGCAAGAATGTTGGAGCAAAGTGCCTTTTTCACCTTCCATCTCATGAAGAGAAGTGCCGGTATTACGTGGTCCGTCGTGATAATAATATTATGTGCGGCCTTCTTGTTGGCGGTTTCCTTGGCTCCGATCCTTCCAGCACAACAGCATCAAGACGCATTGCGACTGTTCTGTGTGCTTCTAACTATGTTTGTTTCCTCAAACATTTTCCTCGCGGCTGTCGCTTACACACGGTCTGCACTCACGATCAAGCACCTTCTGGTTCGGCTCGGTGCCTTCAATGTGGACGATCATCCCCGCGCTGATTTGCTGTTGATGTTCGCCGACTACAATTCCGCCGTTGAGAGTGCTCCTATGCTTCTCCCCGGCCTTTACTCCCGCAGTCGCGATGACTTGAATGCGCGATGGACTGAATATGATCAACGCGTCAACGGGGGCGCGTGATGCCCAACACTGTGGAGGCCGGGTTCGAGTCGTTCTTAGGGACGCTGCGCACGACTCCAACTGAGACCGATGCTGCGAAGGGGCATCGAACATCGATCAAGTCCAAACTGGATAACACTTTTGGAGGAATTGATTTCTTCAGGACGGGTTCGTTTGGCAACGGAACAAACGTGGCTGGTTGCAGTGACGTTGATTATTTTGCGGTAATCGCACAGCAGCAGGCATACCTGGATTCGGGCCGCACATTGGAACAAGTCGCAGTAGCGCTCAGAGAACGATTTCCGACCACGCCAAACATTCGCGTCAACGGCCCGAGTGTGCGCGTTCCATTCGGGCTTGACGGAGCAGAGGCGACAGAGATTGTGCCCGTTTACGAGATAGGCTTGACCCGGTTGGGGTTCAGAGAATTCCGAATGCCCGATGGTAACGGTGGTTGGAAATTCAGCGCACCAGAATCGCACAATGACTATGTGCGAGTGGTTGATCAAAAACACGATGGGGCAGTGAAACCTTTGGTGCGGTTTGCTAAAGCGTGGAAGTTTTTGAGAAACGTCCCGATAAAGTCATTCTATCTAGAGATCCGCATTGCGGACTATGCATATGGTGAAGGCAGAATATTGTACGATGTCGACGTGAAGCAAATTTTTCAGTTCATGTTGAGTGATGCCTTGGCGACTGTTGTGGATCCTAGGTTTCCTAATGACAATCAATTCTTGTTGCCATGCAATACTGCCTTGCAGCGAGCAGATGCAATATCTAAGTTGGCTGTGGCGGCTGAACGGGCTTCCGACGCTGTGGAACTGCGAAGAGAAGGAAAAATTCGTCAAGCATTCCAGAAATGGAACTTGATATTCAACGGAGCCTTTCCGCTCTACACACCCTAACTGAAGCGATTGCCACCCTCGATCACTCAAACAAGTCGAAATCAATTCCGCTGGCCATCTGTGGACCACGTTGTCGCCGCATGCCGTTGGCACCGCTCCCGACCGTCTCCAGCACCTTGGCGCTGCGGATTTGCATGCACGCCACTCGGATGGCTGACATCAGGTCGTCGTCAATTTTCTGAACCAGGCCATCTTCGCGGTGATAGTCGCGGTATTCTTCCCAGGCCTCGGACAGATGGCGCGCGATCTTTAACCGGCCGGTGGCGAAGCGGTTTTCCATTTCGGTGATGCCGGCTTCGAAACTGTGGCCGCCATCTTTGAATGTTGCGTGTTTGGGCAGCATGAACAGGCCCAACTTTTTGTACATGTTGGCGATGGTCACGCCGTCCGACAGGTTTTGACGGTGGCCATCGTGCGGCCACGCGACGGGTGCGTCCCAGCAGGGATTGGCCTTGATCCGCTCAACGTGCATCGCCGGCAGCGCGCGCCGCATGCGAATAGCTTCAATCACATAGATGCAGTCGTTATCCCGGTCCCAGCACACGAGAACGGCGGCGAATGGATGCGCGCTGGCACTCAGGCCCGCGTGCGAGAAATCAAAGGCCCAGAGCCATGGCCAATGTGGTGGAATGGTTGTCGGGTCCAGGCAATGCGAGATCGTGTCCTCTGGAAAGCAAAACACATTGCCTTCGCCCAGCATGTCCGCGCCTTGCGGGCTTTGCTAAAGCCGCTGAAGCCCGTTTCGCCGCCATCCGAGGTAAACACATAGCCTTTGCCCCTTGGACCGAGGAAGGCTTTGACGGGCTCGCTGAGTGGCACCACGTGGCCAACGTTGGTTTTGTACCGCTCCCGGCCAATGATCCATGTGCAGTCGTCGCCGGGCCGCGTTGGATCGCCTTCGATTTCATCCCATCGCATGCCGGCCACCTCGGAGCGCCGCTGCCCGGTCATCAGCAGGACCCGCACGAACGCCGGATAGCAGGCTGGCCAAAGTTCCCATCCCGACGCCGGATCACGGCGTGGCGCGTCTAGCGCGGCCCACAGAGCCCGTATCTCATTGTCGGAGAGGATGCGGTCTCGGGCGCGCTCGGCAATGCTGGTGCGGTTCATGCCCTTGACGATAGGCGGGATGAAATCATCAACGCGGGTCGCGTGCCAATTCAGCGCCGCCCTGAGACGCGCCAGCACCTTGTCCGCCATCACCAGCCCATTGGTGGTGGCCACGCCATCCAGCATGGCCGTGATATCGGATCGCTTCAGGGTGGCCACTGGTTCGCGTCCGATTTCCGGTCGCACGTACTTGTCGAAGATGCGTTCAAACTCCTTCTCGGTGCGCAGCCGGTCGCGCACGCGATGCTTGAGGAAGGCGTCCAGCACGTCGGAGACGGTCAGCGCGCCAGCGTCAACCCGCCGTTGGCTCAGCGGGTCTTCTCCCCGGTCGATAGCCTGCCGCAGCTCACGGCCGCGCTGCACCGCTTTCGGAATGTCCCAGTCAGGCCAGCGGCCGATGGTGTAGCGCCGCTCGCGTCGGTTGGCGTCGCGATAGTTCAGGAAAAAAGACCGAGCGCCGTTGTCGGTGACTTTGATTCCGAACCCGCGTGGCACGGCCTTGCCCTGGATCATCACGTCATCGTCGCACCAATGGACGCCTTCTGGCAGTCGCTTCAGGGTGGCTGCGTTGAGCTGTGAAAGATGCATGGATGTGGCTCCGCCAAGTCAGCACTGGGTCAGCACTAGCAACGCGATTTTGAGCAACATCGGCAGTATAAGGACAAACGGGAGAAAAAGCAATTTATCTTGCAATTTCAACGCTGTTTAAACGATCTGAACTAGGTCGGAGGAGGGCGCGGAGGGGGATTAAATCTGCCTTCTAAGCAGAGGGTCGCAGGTTCGAGTCCTGCCGGGATCGCCAGTAAAATCAGATAGTTATCTGCCACTTAAAATTCTCGCACCCACGAAATCGCCCATGAAATCGGGCCTATCGGCGTGAGCGGCGGCGTCCGTCGCCGGCAGCGGTATCGCTCTGGAAGTCGGGGTGATGATGGCCATAGACCTCCTCGAGCGTCTTCTCGCTCATGCCGAGGAAGCCGGCGATCTCCGTCTTTTCCGTGCCTGACTGCATCTGCCACGTTGCGGCCGTATGGCGGCAGATGTGCGGGAAGCTCACGCAGCTGGCGACGTGGGCAGAGGTCCACGTATTCTCTCAACCACTTGTGGTGCAAAGCGGCGAGGAGGGCGTCGTCTCTTCCAAGCTTGGGGATGAGCGAGAAACCAAATTCAGTTGGCTCCTCTGCTCGAAACTCCCCGCTTTGGCAAAGTGACACTCCCTTTGCCGACGTGCTCTGCGTTATGCGGCGAGATTCCCGCGAATGGCTTTTGCGACTTCAGTCGTGGAAGCCGTCCCGCCAACGTCCCGCGTACGCGTGTCCGAAGACAGAAGGCTGTGCTCGACGGCGGTGCGAATGCTACTTCCAGCGCGCGTTGCCTCCTCGTCGTCTCTGGTACGGCCGAGCCATTCCAGCA
>JAFAFW010000016.1 GCA_023423275.1 Pseudomonadota bacterium | reverse complement strand
TCGAAAGCAGTGCGCTGTGGCTGGTCAGTCGCTAAGTCTTTGATTTAATGGTCGGAGCGGCGAGATTCGAACTCGCGACCCCCAGTCCCCCAGACTGGTGCGCTAACCAGGCTGCGCTACGCTCCGGACCTATTGAAATACTTATGTATTCTCACCCGACATTGCCGTAGGCAGCACTGTCCATGGGCTAGAATGCCCTATGTAATGACCATGTCATGACGTGGCAAGCGTTATTGACCTCTTCACCCAGCCTCGGCGGCGGCTCATCGTGGCACGTGACAAGGCAGCCAGGGTCGTTCAGCGAGTTGTCCAGGATTGCGTGCCGCCACGGCCCATCCGTCAACGGATCTTTTGGAGATCACGCCTGGACGGCTTCGATAGGCAAGTGCCGTATGCCTGGATGCCCGCTCCGCTCACACAGGACGGCCGTGTGCCACGAGACGGCTATCCGCTACCGGCTTTCAGCAAATTATTGGAGCGCACGCCAGCTCCGCGATGAGCGACTGGTCGGCAGGAAAGTTTCTGACGATGACCGGGGGAGAAAGTCGCACAGCGCACACCGCCCCCTGCAGACCGTCAGGAAGATCGAGATTGGCAACCTGGAAACCGTCACGCTGCGCGAGCTGACGGGCACTGTTACCGATAGCCATTCCCGTTGCCCGCTCGCCTTTGGAGCCCCAGATACCGAGATCGCTCAACAGCGCGCCGATACCGGTCCCACGTGCTTTGGCCCAAGCTTCCAATCGCACCCAAGCCTGCAGAACCGTGAAGTCATCGCAGATGTCGTCGCCAATGCGATCGCGGCATTGTCCGACAGGCAAAAGGTCAGCAGCCGCGGCCACAAGCGCCGCACGGCGGGGAGACGAAAATCTGAGAGCGCGCGCCTGTTCCAGGTCGATGCCGACCGGGCCGTCGCGGGCAATGGCAATGAGACCGAAGACGCCGGTATGGGATAAGCTGAATTCAACGTCCGTTCGCCACGGAATAGAGGGTTTGCCTGCGGGACTGGTCGCGAATGCGGTACGACGCAGCCTCTCCCCGGTATATCGCTCCAGTAAAATCCGGAGCGCAATCCGTTGTGCGCGCCAGGAGTCGTGGTCCGTGCCGCTCGCTGCGCGAGGTGTTACTTCATCGTCGCTGAGACGCGGTGTCGTAACCTCGATGAACTGCAGAGCATGAGCCGAGCGTCGCGAATCGATGAACCAGACTTCCAGCGGCACCCCGCCGGCAGTCATCGCCGCGAGCGCGCAGCGCCGGAACTCTGCCCGTGATCAGCAGCCGCGAGCACCCGGCGGCAGGCTTCGAGTTCAGCGAGCGCCTTTTGCAAACTGGCGCGCACGTCAGCAGGGAGCGCCGCAGTCGCAGACGCCGCGGAACGCTTGCCGGTTGCTCGCTTGGCTGGTTGGGCGGGCACGTCCTTTACGACCGCCTTCTGGCCAGGAACATCCATCCACGATCGCTTCACGCCATCCACGCCTTGCGTCCGCAGAATCTTCTGCACGCCGCGGATCGTATAGCCCTCGCGATGGAGGAGATGGCGGATGCCACGCAGCAGCTCAAGATCCTCCGGCCGATAGTAACGGCGGCCGCCGCCACGCTTCATCGGCTTGATCTGAGGAAATTTCTGCTCCCAGAAGCGAAGCACATGCTTGGGAACATCCAGCTCTTCCGCAACCTCGCTGATGGTGCGGAAAGCTTCGGCTGACTTGCTCACAGTGGCTCGCCTCCTCGGGCCCGCGCCGAGCGGACGCGGGCGCCAGTTACCCTCTATTCAGCCGCTTTGCGCCGCGCATGCCCGGCGTTGATCCGGTCCTTCATGATATTACTTGGCCGGAACACCAGAACCTTGCGCGGCGTGATCGGAACTTCCTTGCCTGTCTTCGGATTGCGGCCGACCCGCTGTCCCTTCTGCCGGATCCCGAAGGATCCGAACGACGACAGCTTGACCGCATCGCCTCGCGCCAGACTCGAGGCGATTTCGTCGAGCACCAGCTCGACAAGCTCCTGTGACTCGTTACGCGGCAGCCCAACTTTATGGACAACCGCCTCCGCCAAGTCCGCACGGGTCAACGTCTTACCACCCACGGCAGTAGCCTCCCCTTACCCTTCCCAGCGAGGATGCTATCGGCACGAGTTCATGCGGTCAATCCGCTACTTACCCAAGCGGCTGATTTTGAATGAATATTTTCACGTCGTACACGCCAGAACGTGGCCGTTTCGTAACACTTTCAATTCGATGCCGCATTCGATGGAGCACTGGCTTACCAGCGCGCCAGCACCGCCCCCCACGTGAAGCCACCGCCCATGGCTTCCATCAGGACAAGGTTGCCCTCTTTCAGCTTGTGCTGCTCGTAGGCGTGATTGAGCGCGAGGGGAATGGAGGCCGCCGACGTATTGCCGTGCTGGCCCAGCGTCACGACGATCTTCTCCGGGTCAACGCCCAGCTTCTTGGCAATGCCATCGAGAATACGGGCGTTTGCCTGGTGCGGAACGAACAAGTCGATCTCATCGGCGGTGTAGCCGGTCATCACCAGCGTTTCTTCGATCACGCCGGAAATTTTCTGCACGGCGTGGCGGAAAACCTCGCGGCCATTCATGCGCAGATGACCAGTCGTTCGCGTCGAGCCGGGGCCGCCGTCGACATAAAGCAGCTCTTCGAACCGCCCATCGGACCGGATGCGCGTCGCAAGGATGCCCCGGTCATTACGATCGCCGTGCTGGGGCTGGGCCTCCAGCACGACCGCTCCCGCGCCGTCACCGAACAGCACGCAGGTCGACCGGTCGGTCCAGTCCAGAATGCGCGAAAACGTCTCGGCGCCGATCACCAGGGCGCGTTTGAACTGGCCGGTACGGAGAAACGCATCCGCCGTCGACATTGCATATACGAAGCCGGAGCAAACGGCCTGCACGTCAAAGGCAGCGCCCTTGGTGATGCCGAGGCTGGCCTGGATGCGTGCTGCGGTGGCCGGAAACGTGCGGTCGGGCGTAGCGGTGGCGCAGATCACAAGATCGATTTCGATCGGATCGATATTCGACCGCACAAGCGCCTGCTTGGCGGCCGCGATTCCCAGGTCCGAGGTCAGCTCCCCATCTGCTGCGACGTGGCGCGCACGAATTCCCGTGCGCTCGCGAATCCAGTCGTCGCTGGTGTCGACCATCTTGGAAAGGTCGGCATTGGTCAGCACACGCTTTGGCAGATACGCACCAACGCCGCGGATGACAGAACGAATGACAGCCAAATCTTCCCCCTACTCTCTTTACGGCTGCGACGGGCTTACGCCTGCGCGCAGGGAGATCAACTCAGGGCCAGTGATGCCCGGGAGCAGAATGCCACGCTAATGACCAGCGGCAACCTCAAGCTTGCCGTGGAGGGACTGCAGGTCGGCACTGAGACGCGCCACAAGCCTGCTTTCAGCCATGTCGTAGCCGAGATCGATGGCGCTCGCAAAGCCGAGTGCATCGGTTCCCCCGTGGCTCTTGATCGCAATACCGTTCAATCCGAGGAACGTCCCGCCGTTAACCTTACGCGGATCCATCTTATCCTTCAGTACGGCAAAACCGCCCCGCGCCAGCAGAGCACCCATGCGCGACATCAACGTCCGGGTCATCGCAGCCCGAAGATACTGGCCAATCTGCCGCGCCGTACCTTCAGCCGTCTTCAGCGCGATATTTCCCGCAAAGCCCTCGACCACCACCACGTCGACCACGCCTTGGCCGATCTGGTCGCCTTCTATGAACCCGCGATAGTCGATTGGAAGATCCTGCGTCTCCTTTAACCAGGCATGCGCTTGCCTGACCTCCTCGACGCCCTTGATCTCTTCGACGCCAACGTTCAGGAGCCCGACGCTCGGCCGTTCGGTGTGGAACAGCGCGCGCGACATCGCCGCACCCATGAGGGCGTAATCGCAAAGCTGCCGCGCGGATGCGCCGATATTGGCGCCGACATCCAGAACGATGCACTCCGCCTTGACAGTCGGCCAAAGGGCCGCGATCGCCGGCCGCTCGATATCCGCGAGCGGCCGCAACACAAGCTTGGCCATGGCCATGAGAGCACCGGTGTTTCCGGCCGAGACAGCGCATTCCGCCTCGCCCTTCTGCACAGCCTCCAGGGCGAGCCACATGCTCGATCCCTTGCCACGACGCAGCGCCTGGCTCGGCTTATCTGCGGATTTCACAACAATCGACGTGTGAACCAGCTTGGATTTTTCGGCAAGCTTGGGGTGGGCCGCGAGAACAGGCGCAACCACGGCTTCATCGCCGTATAATCTGAACTCGACGTTGGGATGTCGAACCAGGGCAAGCGCCGCGCCTGGAACCACGACCTCGGGCCCATGATCTCCACCCATCGCGTCAAGCGCTATGATCCGCTGCGCTGGCATGGGCGTTGGCCTAGATCACCGATTGTGTTTGGGTGGCGGGAGGTCTGACTCTGAACACGGCAAGAACCCGCCTACAGACCTGCGGAACATACCGATTTACGAAGCCGAGACAATGAAATTCTTGTTCGCATCCACTACGGTGCGATCGATTGGCCACACCGCCCTCCATCAGGCCCCCGGCTTCAGGTTTTTCAGGATCGCGAACGGATTGTCACGCGCCTCCGGACCATCCGGCGCACCCGATTCGGGCTGCAGCTCGATACCCTCCTTGCGAGGATATGGGTCCAGGGAAGACGAGAGAAGCTCGTAGACAATACGTCCGACGGGAATGACACCACCATCCTCCAGCGGCTCGATTTCACGATCATCGAGTGCGTCGAAATCGCCGGACGGGCGCTCACCGGGACGGAATTCGACGTCGATCGGCTCATGGATGTGGCTGTCCACCGGTTCGAGACTGACGACACAGTTCTGCGTGACATCGGCCTCCAGCTTGCCGGTCAACCGATAGCGACCATGCGATAAGGGGCGAATCTCGTAACGCACATCGAGACGCTTGCAATCGAGAAGGTCTAGTTCAGCAGCGAGCGCAGCACGCTGTTCGGCACTGGCGCTCCGCCGCGAGGAAAGCCCGTCCTCGGGAATCTCGCTCAAGGTGTACGACCAATCGAGTTGAGTGACCATGCTGCCTCCTCCACTCACAGATCTGCAAAGTTGACGTGTCCGGCCAGCAGATCCGTCGACGGCGACTGAGCCAGTTCACCAGCCGCCTTCTCCATATAAGCGGCAAGGGCGCTCGCGGCAGGCTCCGCATCGCCCTGCATCACCGTCCCGCGCAACGCGCGTTCCAAAGAGCCGTCGGGCTGGGCAGCCGCCTCGCGCAGGGCGCCGACACTGTCATAGAGAGCACCGGCCGCCTTCTTCACCTTGCGGGGCACACTGAGGTCGCCGACGCCCATTTCCCGCATCGAATCGTCCATGTCGGTCACGAACGCTTCGACCAGCGACCGGCTGAGTTCCTGCCCTGGCGCCCCGTCGTGACGCAACCGCTCCATCACAAGAAACATATGCACAACGAGCACCGCAAAGCGTCCATCTGGTGTATCGGGGACACCGTGGATCGCATAGAACGGCTCCCGGCGCGCCGCGGTCACGATCGAGCCATAAAGCTTTGTTGCCGTCCTCCCGGTTTTGCTGCGGCCTCTCCACCAGGAAAGCATCAGAAACCTCGCTCTCGAGACTGCAAAATCCGTGACCGATGCATAAGTTATCGCCTCGCGTTGCAAAAGTGTGGTGGGCCGGATATGCGATCGCAAGGGGAACGCGATAATGATTCCCGATGCCCGGGAAGGACTGCGTGGGGATGAACACGGACCGAGCTAACCAGTCAAGGCCAACGGCGAAAAAGCAGCGCCTGATGGGTCTTGCTGCCGCGGTGCTGCTGAGCGGTTTGGTTGCGGCCTGCGGCGCCACGATCACCAAGCACGGCTATCACTTCAAGGAAACGGATCTTCAGCAAATTCAGCCTGGTATGAGCCAGGAGCAGGTGAAGCTGTCACTTGGCACGCCGACAACAACATCGTCGGTCGGAGCGGGTGATGCCTACTACTATTTCTCCAACACGACCTCGAAGACAGCCTTCTTCGAACCGAAGGAAGTCGATCGCCAGGTCGTGGCCGTCTATTTCACGCGCACCGGCAGCGTCGAACGCGTGGCGCAGTACGGGATGAAGGACGGCAAGGTGTTTGATTTCATCAGCCGCTCGACACCTCCGGCAAATACCTACGAAGACGGCCTGTTCAAGCAGATTTTCCGCAACCTCGGCCGCACGGGGCCGCTGTTCGGCGAATAGCCGGTACGACCGTCTTCTACGATGCCAAAGTCTGCAATCTCCTGGACCGAGCGCCAGGAGATCTCCAGTCGTCCTATTTCTTAGGGGCGAGGTCCGGCATTGGATCATTCTTATGCTTCGGATGGATCGCCCGTGACTCGGACTTATAGACAAGGACTTTCCAGCCCTCCGCGCGCTTCTCGAGAATGAACATCGCCGATGCCGCGCTCTGGTAGGTCTGTTTGACGGCCCAGGCGTACGTCCAGCCACGCTCCCACACATCAATGCGCGCGAGCGATGCTTCGACTTGTGATCTCTCGATCTCGTAGGAAAATTTCTCAGCGCGAACGGCGAGAAAATCCGCAAACTGCTCACCTTTTTTAAGTTTCAGCATGCGGGGCTGCGGCCCGCATCGGTCCGGACAATGCTGCGGCAAAATCATGCCCGCGGGCGCCAACATGGAGTAAAGACGCGAATCTTCGCGCTTTCTGAGTTCGGCATACCAATTGGCAATCAACTGCTCGACGGCATCCTGATCACCGCGCGCCTCTGCTCCCGCCGCAAAGAAGA
The DNA here is from genome assembly GCA_023423275.1 of Pseudomonadota bacterium. Lineage (GTDB taxonomy): Bacteria > Pseudomonadota > Alphaproteobacteria > Rhizobiales > Hyphomicrobiaceae > ZC4RG25. The sequence continues at coordinate 25,311 of JAFAFW010000016.1, read as the reverse complement.
CCACAATCCCGATCAGTGCCAAACGCAGAAGAACCATGGATCATGCCAACCGCTGAAACTGAAATACAAAAAGGCGCCCAGCCAAACTGGGCGCCTTCCTGATCATGCACAATGAAGCTGTCCGCTGCATGAACAACGGACAGTTTGCAGGAATTTACTCTGCAGCTTCCTTTTGTACCGTCTCCGGCTTCCAGCGCAGCTTTGGATCGCGCGCGGCCCGCGTCTCGTCGAGACGGCGGCGCGGGGCCAGCATTGGCGCCAGCTTGAAGCGGCTCTTGTCGTTGCCGTGGATCGCCTCCTTGGCCAAGAAGCGCAGCGTGCCGATGAACTGATCGAGGCTGGCCTTCGACTCCGACTCCGTCGGCTCGATCAACATCGCGCCATGCACGACCAGCGGGAAGTACATCGTCATCGGATGATACCCCTCGTCGATCATCGCCTTGGCGAAGTCGAGCGTGGTGACGCCGGTATCCTTCAGGAAGCGGTCGTCGAACAGCACCTCGTGCATGCACGCCTTATCGCCGAACGGCTGGCTGAACAGATCGCGCAAACCGGCACGGATGTAGTTGGCGCTCAGCACCGCATCTTCCGATGCCTGCCGCATGCCGTCCGAACCGTGCGACAGCATGTAGGTCAGCGCACGCACGAACATGCCCATCTGGCCGTGGAATGCGGTCAGGCGGCCGAACGGCTTCAGGCCCTGCTTCTCGGCCTCCGCCACGTCCTCGATCAGACGATAGCGCTCGCCATCACGCATCGTGAACGGCACCGGCGCGTACTTGGCCAATGCCTCCGACAGCACCACCGGCCCCGAGCCCGGCCCGCCACCGCCATGCGGCGTCGAGAAGGTCTTGTGCAGGTTGATGTGCATGGCATCCACGCCGAGATCACCCGGACGCACCTTGCCGACGATGGCGTTGAAGTTGGCGCCGTCGCAGTAGAAGTAGGCGCCCGCTTCGTGCACCGCCTTGGCGATCTCCGCCACCTCCGGCTCGAACAGGCCGCAAGTGTTGGGGTTCGTCAGCATGATGGCGGCAACGTCCGGCCCCAGCGCCTCACGCACGGCTTCGACGGAAACCGTGCCGTCGTCGCGCGCCGGGATCGAGCGAACGGTGTAGCCCATGAAGGCCGCCGTCGCCGGATTGGTGCCATGCGCCGACTCCGGCACCAGCACGACATTGCGCTTGGAGCCCGCCGCCTCATGCGCCGCCTTGATGGCCAGCATGCCGCACAGCTCACCGTGCGCGCCCGCCTTGGGCGACAGCGCGACGGCCGACATGCCGGTCAGCTCCAGCAGATAACCGGACAGCGTCTGCATCAGCGCAATCGCGCCCTGCACTGACTGCTGCGGCTGCAGCGGATGCGCGTCACCGAAGCCGGGCAGCCGCGCCATCTTTTCGTTGAGGCGCGGGTTGTGCTTCATCGTGCACGAGCCGAGCGGATAAAGCCCGCTGTCGATCGCGTAGTTCTTGCGCGACAGGCGCACGTAATGGCGCAGCGTTTCCGGTTCCGTTAACCCCGGCAGGCCGATGGCTCCGGTACGCTCAAGCCCGCCCAACCGCGACTTCACCTTCTTCGGCTCCGGCATATCGACGCCGGTTTTGTCGAGACTACCGTTTTCGAACAGCAACGGCTCCTCGTGGTCGAGGCCGCGGTTGCCCGTGAAAGTCTGGATCTCGCCGGTCATCGCGGACGTTCCCGGCGCTGTCGGACGACCTTGGGAATTCATCGTCATCACAGCACCTCCTTGAGCGCCTTGACGTAAGCCTCGCGATCCTCGTCGGTGTTGATCTCCGTCGAAGCGACCAGGATGAGATCGCGCAGGTCGCGCCGCGACGGCTCCAGCCGCGACATCGGCACGCCGCCCATCACGCCCTTCTTGGCGAGCGCATCGATCGTGTTCTGCGCATCGGCAGAGACGCGAATCGTGAACTCGTTGAAGAACGTGGGAGTGATCACCTCCACGCCGCTGACACCATCGAGCTGATCGGCCAGGGCGACCGCATTGGCGTGATTGGTCTTCGCCAGACGCTTCAATCCGGCATCGCCCAGCAGCGTCATGTGGATCGTGAACGCCAGCGCGCACAAACCGGAGTTGGTGCAGATGTTCGACGTCGCCTTCTCCCGGCGGATGTGCTGCTCGCGGGTGGAGAGCGTTAGCACGTAGCCGCGCCGGCCTTCCGCATCGACGGTCTCGCCGCACAGCCGGCCCGGCATCTGCCGGACGTACTTGTCGCGAGTCGCAAACAAACCGACGTAAGGACCGCCGAAGTTCAGGCCGTTGCCGATCGACTGGCCTTCGGCCGCGACGATATCCGCGCCCATCTCGCCCGGCGACTTTAGCAGTCCGAGCGAGATGATCTCCGTCACCACGACCACCAGCAGTGCCCCCTTGGCATGGGCGGCATCAGCGATGGGCTTCAGATCAACGACGTTGCCATAGACACTCGGATACTGCACGACCACGCACGACGTCTGATCGTCGATACGCGCGATAATGTCTTCCGTTCCTGTCGGATCAGGATCCAACGCAGCAACGTTTGAGCCGCCCCAATGCGCCAGCGTCTCTGCAACGGTGCGATAGTGGGGATGCAGGCCGCCTGACAAAACCGCCTTGTTACGCCGGGTGATGCGGTTGGCCATCAGCACCGCCTCACCGCATGACGTCGAGCCGTCGTACATGGAGGCATTCGCGACATCCATGCCGGTCAGCAGCGCCACCTGGGTCTGGAACTCGAACAGATATTGCAGCGTGCCTTGCGTGATTTCCGGCTGATATGGCGTGTAAGAGGTCAGGAACTCCGACCTCTGGATCAAATGATCCACGGACGCCGGGACGTGATGACGATAGGCGCCCGCACCGACGAAGAACGGCGCCGATCCGGCCGCCACGTTGCGCGCCGCAAGCCTGGACAGCTCGCGCTCAACTTCCAGCTCGCCCTTGGCCTTGGGCAGGTTGGGCAGCTCCTTGAGCAGCTTTCCGGCCGGCACCGCGTCGAATAGCGCATCGACGTTCGGCACGCCGATCTTCGCCAGCATCTCCTGGCGGTCGGCGGCCTCGAGAGGCAAATAACGCATCAGGAGTTCTCCTTCACGAACGCCTCGTAGGCGTCGCGATCCATCAATCCGTCGAGCTGCGATTTGTCAGCGAGGCGTAGCTTGAAGAACCAGGCCGTGCCTTCCGCGTCTTCGTTCACGAGGGCCGGATTAGCGGCAAGATCGGCGTTGCCTTCCACGACTTCACCGGAAACAGGCGCGTAAACCTCGCTCGCCGCCTTGACGGATTCGACAACAGCCGCCGCATCCTTCTGCTTCAACTGCCGCCCGACCTCGGGCACTTCGACAAATACGACATCGCCAAGCTGCTCCTGGGCATGCACGGAAATGCCGACGGTGCCGATGTCGCCATCGACGAAGATATATTCGTGATCCTTGGTGAAACGTTCGATCGCCATTGGGTCAGTCTCTCTCCGTTGTCAGGCTTAGCGGTGATAGCGGTTGGGAACGAAAGGCAGGTCGACAATGCGCGCAGGCATGGGCTTGCCGCGAACGATGAGCTGGATCTCGGTGCCGGACTTGGCATGTTCCGAAGCAACGTAGCCCAGCGCAATCGGGCCATTCGCAGTCGGGCCGAAACCACCCGATGTGATCACGCCGATATGTTCGCCGGACAGGGTCTGGATCTCGGTGCCGTCGCGGGCAGGCGCGCGGCCTTCCGGCTTGATGCCGACACGTTTCCGCGCGGTGCCGTCCTTGAGCTCGCGCTGAATGCGATCCGCACCAGGGAAGCCGCCGCCCTCGCGACGCCGCTTCTGGATCGACCAGACGAGATTGGCTTCAACCGGCGAGGTCGTTTCGTCGAGTTCATGACCGTAAAGGCAGAGCCCGGCTTCCAGCCTCAGCGAGTCGCGCGCGCCGAGACCTATCGGCTGGACATCGGGATCGGCAAGGAGCGCACGCGCCAGCGCAACGGCGTTATCGGCGGCAACAGAAATCTCGTAGCCATCCTCGCCCGTGTACCCAGAGCGGCTGATGTGGCAATCGAAGCCGCCCACCTTCATGTTGCGCGCGGCCATGAAGCCCATCTCGCCCGCGGCTGGAGCGAGCTTCGAAAGCACCGCACCGGCGGCAGGTCCCTGCAGCGCCATCAGCGCTTTATCCGGCAGCGGCTGCAGCTTCACCGATGCCGGCAACCGTTCTGAAATATAGGGGTAGTCGACATCCTTACGGGACGCATTGACCACGAGCAGGAGCTTTCCGTCCTCGGACGGCTCCAGCGGGCGCGTCACCATCAGGTCATCGATGGTCGCGCCCTTATCATTCAGAAGCTGCGAATAGCGCTGCTGACCCGGCTTCAGATTGAGAATATCGGCAGGAATGAGTGCTTCGATCGCCGCCGCCGTCGTCGCATGGTCCGGGCCGATCAGGAGCGCCTGCCCCATGTGGGAGACGTCGAACAGACCCGCCTTTTCGCGCGTCCAAAGATGCTCCTTCAGCACGCCGAGCGGATACTGCACCGGCATGTCGTATCCGGCGAACGGCACCATCTTGGCGCCAAGCTCGACATGAAGATCGTAAAGCGGCGTGCGCTTGAGGGGTTCGGCAGGCTGTTGTGCAGTCATGCTCTCGCGGTCCCGACATCTCACAGGGCTCAGATCACGGGCACACCTGCACCCGCTAACGAGCCCCCTCTGTCTCGGGACCTGAGAGATTCAGTCCGGCGCCGATACTGGGAATCGGCTGGGACCTTAACCCCTTCGGTGGATCGGACGGAAAACCGCCTCGATCTCTTTCCAGAGCGCCATCAACTTGCGGTCCTTCTGCCTGAGAGGTTCCGGGGCGGTTGCTCCTTCGGCGCCGGCATTACGCGAACACGCTGCCGACCTCTTCCGCAAGTCTCGACTGGCAATCCGATCAGGATACGGCGCACAGCGGCTAAGTCAATCCGGGATCATAAGCCTTCCCGGAAATCTCAGGCCCGCCGCTTTCACCGATCTAAAAGGCGATGTCAGCCGGAATTCGGCACATCGCGATCGAAGCCCACGAAGACTTCATATTCGCTCGGCCGCGTGCCTTCCGGGATCTGGAAGCTGACCGTCTTGACCATCGAGAAGTATCCGATCGGCCGGTCGACCGCAACGGAGACGCTCACGCTGGCCTTGTCCTGCGCCACCCTTTGGCGGCTGGCATCCGTGACGAACACATTGAGCGGCAGGCTGACGGTGCCGTCCTGACCGCGCGGTCCCAGCAGGACACGGCCAGAGAAGCCGTATTTCACCGTCACGCGGCCGGACTCGATCTGGCATTCACGGGCGGTCTTGGTGATCTCACCGCGATGCATCACGGCCATCCCGTCGCCGACGCGACCCTGTTCGTAGATCGTCAGGTTGTTATCGCGCGGCCAGACCAGGAAGCGCGGGCAGCCCATGGCGACGTCGCTGCCGGTTGCGCCCGTGGCGCCGTAATCCGACTTGGCGGCCGACAAGAGCTGCTCTTCGCTCACCGAGGCCGACTGCGGCGTCGACGAGCCGCCGAATGCACCTCCGCCGAGGCCGGACGTCAGGCTGGACATCCCACAGCCTGCAAGCGTGCCGGCAAGCAAGCCGACAGCCGCGATTTGAAGAAGGGCGCGTCCCGTAGCCGTCATGGATGAATTTGCCTCACGGGTTCACCACTTGCACCTGTATAAGCTACGGAAAGATCACCCGCATCCAGTGCCATCGCGTCGTGCGGCATGGCAACAGGCGTGGGAGCACGTGTCGCAGCGATCAGGCCACTGGCCAACTCACTCGACACGGAGCAATCAAGCGCGTAGCTACGAAATGGAATCATTGCCAAGGACCGTCACACGGTTATGTCCGCATCTCAAGCCTCTGACCTACACTCCGGGCGATCGAGGCCAAAATTAACGTTGATACTGGCGGCCCCCCGGGGGTTCTGCGCCGGCGTCGACCGCGCCATCCATATCGTCGAGCTTGCCTTGGCCAAGTACGGCCCCCCTGTCTACGTACGCCACGAGATCGTTCACAACCGATTCGTCGTGGAATCCCTCAGGGCGAAAGGCGCCATTTTTGTGGAGGAACTGGACGAGATTCCAGAAACCGACGCCCCTGTGATTTTCTCGGCACACGGGGTGCCTAAGTCGGTGCCTGCGGCGGCGAAAGCGCGCAACATGTTCCAGCTCGATGCGACATGTCCCCTGGTTTCTAAAGTCCACCGCGAGGCCCACCGCCACTTCGAAGGTGGACGTCAGATCGTTTTGATCGGCCATGCCGGTCATCCCGAGATCATTGGCACGATGGGACAGCTTCCCGAAGGCGCTGTCGCGCTGGTCGAGACCATCGATGATGCCAAGGTCTTTGTCCCGCACGATCCGCAAATGTTGGCCTACGCCACGCAGACGACGTTGTCCGTCGACGACACGGCGGCCATTGTGAGCGTTCTGAAGCAGCGCTTCCCCGAGATCGTCGGACCGGCGAAGGAGGACATCTGCTACGCCACCACGAACCGACAGGCCGCCGTCAAGGCCGTCGCGCCGAAGGTCGAGCGCTTCCTGGTCGTCGGAGCCCCGAACAGCTCGAATTCGGTCCGGCTTGTCGAGGTCGCCGAGCGGGCAGGATGCCCACGGGCCATGCTGGTGCAGCGCGCATCCGATATCAACTGGAACGACTTTGAGGGCGTGCAAACCATCGCCGTAACGGCCGGTGCTTCGGCTCCGGAGGTCCTCGTCGACGAGATCGTCGATGCCTTCCGGGACCGTTTTGAGGTCAAAGTCGAATTGGTCAGCACCGCGCAGGAGAACATCGCCTTCAACGTTCCCCGCGAACTCCGCGACGATGCCACGCCGCGCAAGCGGGCAGCAGGCGTTTGAGCCATGGCGGTCTACACCGAGGTTTCCGACGAAGATCTTGCGCGCTTCATCGCCAGCTACGGGCTGGGCGATTTGTTGTCCTACAAGGGCATCGCCGAAGGCGTGGAGAATACCAACTATCTCGTTCAGGCCACGCAGGGCCGGTTTATCCTGACGCTCTATGAGAAGCGCGTGCAGCGTGAGGACCTTCCGTTTTTCCTCGGCCTGATGGAGCACCTGGCCAACGCCGGGATCTCTTGCCCCACCCCTGTGCGCGATCAGCAAGGGGCGATGCTGCGCGAGCTTGCCGGGCGTCCCGCTGCGCTCGTCACGTTCCTGGACGGAGTTTGGCTGCGTAAGCCGCAAGCGGACAACTGCCATGCCGTGGGGCAAGCGCTGGCGAAGCTGCATCTGGCAGGGCAGAATTACACAATCCGCCGGGCCAATGCTCTGGGGCCAGCCGGATGGACCACCCTTTTCGAGCGCTTCGACACCCGTGCCGACGAGGTGTCTGGCGGCCTGCGTGCCGAAATACGCCGTGAACTCGATGATCTTTTACCCAACTGGCCAAACGCTCTGCCGGCCGGCGTGATCCACGCCGATCTGTTTCCCGACAACGTGTTCTTCCGCGGCAACGAGCTTTCCGGTCTGATCGACTTTTACTTCGCCTGCAACGACTTCCTCGCCTACGACGTCGCCATATGCCTGAATGCGTGGTGCTTCGAACCGGACTACGCCTTCAATCTCACGAAGGGGCGCGCCTTGCTGAAAGGCTATCGCTCCGTCCGCGAGCTGAATGCCGCTGAACGGCAGGCGTTGCCCTTGTTGGCCCGCGGCAGCGCACTGCGGTTCCTGCTCACCCGCGCCTACGACTGGCTAAATACCCCGCCGAATGCGCTGGTGAAGCCGCATAATCCGATCGACTACCTGCGCCGCATGCGCTTCCACCGCGCCGTCAAAACGCCAAGCGAATACGGCCTGGAGGCCTGATGAGCAGCCAACGGCCATCGGTTGTCATCTATACGGACGGCGCATGCTCGGGAAACCCGGGACCGGGCGGCTGGGGCGCGATCCTGACGTCGGGAACGCACCGCAAGGAGCTCAACGGCGGCGAAGCCGTAAGCACCAATAACCGGATGGAGCTGATGGCGGCGATCCAGGCGCTCGAAGCGCTCAAGCGCCCGTCCAACGTCGACCTGTATACGGACAGCGCCTATCTGCGGAATGGCATCATGAGCTGGATCCACTCGTGGAAGCGCAACAATTGGCGCACAGCAGACAAGAAACCGGTCAAGAACGTCGAGCTATGGCAGCGCCTCGATGCGGCTCTCGGCGGTCACAAGATCAACTGGCACTGGGTCAAAGGCCACGCCGGCAACGTCGAGAACGAACGAGCGGATGAATTGGCACGCGAAGCTATTCGCACGATGCGCGAAAACGGAACGGCGTGAGAGCAAGGCGAACCTCCTACCCACGCCGCCGATTTAGATCGAACCTTCCATTTGTCATCCCGGCCGGAGCGAAGCGGAGAGCCGGGACCCAGGCAGACGGAAATCCCACCTGGGTCCCGGATATTTCGCTCACGCGAAATTCCGGGATGACAAGAGAGCGTTTCCGAGTGAGGAGGAAGCGCTCTAGTCACATCAGAGCTTGCACGCCAGCAGAGCCGTTGCGCTCGACTTGTCGTGCTGTGGCGGCGCATCCTCGACGTTGAGGACCGAGACGACACCGTTGTCGACGACCATCGAATACCGTTTCGAACGGACACCCAGGCCGCGCGCGGTAAGGTCGATCTCAAGACCGATCTTCTTCGCGAAATCGGCACTGCCATCGGCCAGCATGGTGATCTTTCCGTCGGCGCCGGAGTCCTTCGACCACTGCGTCAGCACGAAAATATCGTTCACGGACGTGCAGGCGATCGTGTCGATGCCCTTGCCCTTGAACTGATCCGAGTTGGCGACGAATCCCGGCATATGCTGCTTGTGACAGGTCGGCGTATAGGCGCCCGGCACGGCGAACAGAGCCACCTTCTTTCCGCTGAATACGTCAGCCGTGCTGACCTGCTTCGGCCCTTCGTCTCCCATCACCGTGAACGTCGTCTCGGGCAGCTTGTCACCCACCTTGATCGTCATCGAAATCCTCCGAACCGCACCATTTGAAGGCGCCCGAGACCGGGCGCGAGCCAGGACCCTATATGCTCTTTCCTGACGATCCAAGTCCGTCAGCAGCAAAGTCCGGTACCATTCACTTCATGACCCAGGTGGCCTCGGACTGACCGGAGCTGGAGACCATCGTCACCGTCAAAGGCTTGCCCTTCAGGTTCGGAACCTCCGGATATTCGGAAAGATCCACTTCGAAGCGCGCGCCGTCCGGCCCCTGACCAACCTTCTGGGGTACAGGCAAATAGATCGCATCCGGCGCCTCCACGAACAAATCGCCCGTCACGCCCGAATTCGGGAACGTCGCCTCGATGACCAATCGCGGTTTGCCGCCATCGGTACGCAGGACGATCTCATCGAGCTTCGGATCGCTGGCCAATCGATCGGCTTGATGACGCGGCACGACGGCCAAAGCCCGATCGATCTCCGATGATACGGGAGCCGCCGCTGGCGGGATCGTCAGAGACAACGCGGCTTCGGCGGGAATACAAATCTCGCGGCAGACGCCGAATTCCATGCCGAGTTTCAGTTCGACCGGCTTTGCCTTGTCCTCAGGCTGGACCTCAATGGGAAACAGCACCGAACCGGAGTAGCCAATCGCATCTCCGACCGCATCCTTATGCCGTTCGGGCGCGGGAAAGAGGGCTTCTGCACTGGTCAGATTGGAGGATCCAGTCCAGTCGAAGCGCGGGGGCATGCCGCCGGCGTCGCCGGGCGAACGCCAATACGTTTTCCAGCCCTTCGGCATTCGGACCTCGACCGCAGCATACGTGTGCGGCGACGCGCCGATCTCACGTGCGGCGGCTCCGGCGATCAGGCGGACCTGATAGCTGTGTCCCTTGACCCAAGGCGTGGTGAGCTCGCTCGCGGCCTTGGCCTCGCCGCCCAAAGCGGACCACGTGATACCTCCTGCAATACCGGCAAAAACCCAGTATTTCCAAGCTGCCAACGGCGCCTCCTCTTGTTCAGTCGGCTCCCCAGCTTATGTATCGGGTGACAGGTGCGCGACAATTCACGTTCCGATGATCCCCGCGGCAATATCGCTCAATTCCTTAAATGAACGCTTCACAGGCCAAGGAAGGTAGGGCTAGACTCAAGCGATGAAAACGAAGCGTCGCAGCCGTAAATCATCATCCGCCAGCTATTTCGACGGGCAATTGCTGATCGCGATGCCTGCGATGGCCGACAAGCGGTTTGCGCGCTCTGTCATCTACATGTGTGCCCACTCGTCAGAAGGCGCGATGGGGCTGATCATCAACCAGCGGGCCCCGCACATCAATTTTCCGGACCTTCTGGAACGGCTGCAGCTCGTCGAGGATGATGCAGAAGCCATCATGGCCCCGCATCTGCAGGAAATGGCTATTCATCTGGGCGGCCCGGTGGAGCCGGAGCGCGGCTTCGTGTTGCATAGCTCCGATTACTTCACGCCCTCTTCCACGCTATCCATCGACGACAAGGTTTGCCTCACCGCTACCATCGATATTCTCAAGGCTCTGGCCACTGGTGAGGGGCCGGACAAAGCCATTCTCGCGCTTGGCTATGCCGGCTGGGCGCCCGGCCAGCTCGAAAGCGAGATCCAGTCCAACGGCTGGCTGAATTGCCCCGCCGACATGGATCTGGTCTTCGATTTCGATATTGAGAACAAGTACGAGCGCGCCATGTCGAAGATCGGCATCGACCCGACGCATCTGGTGAACGCGGCCGGTCACGCCTGATGGCGTCAGGCCGCTCGAGAGCTATCAGACAAGGACTTGTCGGCCGAACTCCAGGGAACAAGCGATAGAGGGCCCCAGCCCGGCAGCTTAACCGCCAATCGCCGGATATCGACACCCGCTACCAGTCCGAGCACGTTCAGCTCGATGCCTTCCTGCCAGGCAATCGTGAGGCCGAACAGGCCCAGCGCTGAAATCTGAATACCTGTCCGGGTCGGACTGAGGCCAGCAAAGAAGAGCCGGTCGCGAAAATCCCTGCCGATGGCATTCGACGGCAGCACGATGCCCGCTTCGGGGATCGCAGCCAGAATCGACGCAACAAAGGTATTCGAATTGGGGCCTGGCCACACCCTGTAGTCTCCGAGCCCGGCATGCGGATAGCCGGCAATGGCCGCCCTGATCTTCGGAATCAGCCGCTCAGCCACAGGCCCCTCGACGGCCGCAACCAGTTCCGGCGTATTGCCGTACCAGCGGCCGTCCGGCACCCATCCATTGGTCCGGACCGGGCGCCCCCAGCCCACCACATCGAAACGCGTGTACTGCGATGCGCCCTTCTCCTTCACGACGATCCAGGTGTGATGCGAAAACAACCCCTTCCAGCGTCCCGCAGGCGCGCTGAACACGCGGACTGACGCTTCCCTGGTGGCCGACGCGGGCTGCAACAAGCGGGCGCTTGACCAGTCCGCCCGGCCCCAGCTCGCGGGATGGTCTTTCGACATCCACCAGGCCCCGTGCAACGCAAGGGGCAGCAGGAAGAGAACAGCGTACCAGCGCAAGGCAATCAGCAGTTTGGACATGTGTCGCGGGCAGCCGGCTCAAGACGACGGAAGCCCATCGTCCCGCGAAAATGCGGCAATATGGTTACCGCCGGTTGATACCAATGTGCATGACTACGCGGCCAGACAGCACTTCTTGTGCTTCTTGCCCGAACCGCAGGGGCATGGATCGTTGCGGCCGACCTTGGGGCTGGTGCGCACGTAAGGGGCGACGCTCCGGTGGTGGTGATGGCCGTGGTCGTGGTGATGGTCGTGACCGCAGCCGCAGCCATCGTCATGGGCATGATCGTGACTATGGTCGTGGGCGGGTTTGGTAGTATCGGTGCTCATGTCGATCGAACCTCAGGCGGATGAGCCGCTATTATATGCCAACATGAGAAACACCGATGCACATTGTTAGTCGCACCCTGTGAGATGTTGCAGTCGCGAAAGCTTTGTCGTAACCGCTCGTCATGACTGACACCATCCTTATCCTGGATTTCGGATCCCAGGTCACACAGTTGATCGCCCGCCGGGTGCGCGAAACCGGCGTGTATTGCGAGATTCACCCGTTTCAGAACGGCGCGGCAGCCTTCGCCAAACTGAACCCCAAGGGTGTCATCTTCTCGGGCGGCCCCGCATCCGTGACCGATCCGGGCAGCCCCCGTGCTCCCGACGAGGTCTTCAAATCCGGCGTACCGATCCTGGCAATCTGCTACGGACAGCAAACCCTCGCCTTGCAGCTTGGAGGCAAGGTCGAAGGCGGACACGCCGCTGAGTTCGGCCGGGCTGATGTCGAGATCAAGGCGCCGAGCCCGCTGTTCGACGGCGTCTGGAAGGTAGGCAAGCGCTATCCGGTCTGGATGAGCCACGGCGACCGCGTGACCGAGCTTCCGGCAGGCTTCGAGATCGTCGGCACGTCGGAGAATGCCCCATTCGCGATCGCCGTCGACGAGAAGCGGCGCTACTACACCACCATGTTCCATCCGGAAGTTGTGCATACGCCGGATGGTGGGAAGCTGCTCGCCAACTTCGTCCATCGCATTGTCGGCTTGAAGTCCGATTGGACGATGGCGGCCTATCGCCAGGAAATGATCGCCAAGATCCGAGCCCAGGTTGGCAAGGAGCGTGTGCTCTGCGGATTGTCCGGCGGGGTGGACTCGTCCGTCGCGGCCGTCCTGATCCATGAGGCGATCGGCGATCAGCTCGTCTGCGTGTTCGTCGACCATGGCCTGATGCGTCAAAGCGAGGCCGAACAAGTCGTCGGCATGTTCCGCGATCATTATAATATCCCGCTCGTGCACGTGGACGCCTCCGAACGGTTCCTTGGTGAGCTGGAAGGCGTGTCTGACCCTGAAACCAAGCGCAAGATCATCGGCCGCTTGTTCATCGAGGTGTTCGACGCCGAGGCACACAAGATCGCCGAGGACGGCCGTGGCGCCCCGACCTTCCTGGCACAGGGCACGCTGTATCCGGACGTGATCGAGAGCGTGTCGTTCTCCGGCGGTCCGTCCGTGACGATCAAGAGCCATCACAACGTGGGTGGCCTGCCCGAGCGGATGAAGATGAAGCTCGTCGAGCCGCTACGTGAGCTCTTCAAGGACGAGGTGCGCGCCCTCGGCCGCGAACTTGGCCTGCCGGAAAGCTTCGTCGGCCGGCATCCCTTCCCTGGACCCGGGCTCGCCATCCGCTGTCCGGGCGGTGTGACGCGCGAAAAGCTCGACATCCTGCGCAAAGCCGACGCCATCTACCTCGATGAAATCCGCAAGGCCGGCCTCTACGACACGATCTGGCAAGCCTTCGCCGTATTGCTGCCGGTGCAGACGGTCGGCGTGATGGGCGATCATCGCACCTACGACTTTGTCTGCGCGCTTCGCGCCGTAACCTCCGTCGATGGCATGACGGCGGACTTCTATCCCTTCGACATGGCCTTCCTTGGCCGCGCCGCGACCCGTATCATCAACGAGGTCAAAGGCATCAACCGCGTCGTCTACGACGTCACCAGCAAACCCCCCGGCACCATCGAGTGGGAATGAGGGTTAAAAAATTTACCAATAAAAACAATGTGTTATGAATTCTCGTTGATCATTGCGTCTACATCATCAATTGGCGGCCGGGTCTCTTCTAAAATACTGATTTTCGGACCTTTGTTCGAAGGCTGCGTGTTGCCAGATCGTAGGGAAGTGGAGAGTGTTGACGGTATATTTGACGGTACTTCACGAAGTATCTCGGAGTACATAAGAGGAAGTATCCCAGAGTAAAAAAAGAGAACGCAATCGATTGCGCGCGTGGCCTCGATCGCGTCTAGGGGTATTGAGCACCCTCAACAGACCGAGAAGATTCCAACCATTTGCTGTTGTGGTTCCGTTGCAGAGAAAGCGGCCGTCGGCAACGAGACGTGATGCACCTGAAGATCAGCCGGCAGTGCAGCCGTTAAGCCTTGATCAGCGGACATTGCCAGATAGGATGTGCGCGCCTCCCCAAATGGCATCCAGACACCGGCAAATACAGTATTCCCAGACTTTACAGTCGAGCGCCCGGGCAATGGCAACCCAATCCGATGCATCAGAAAAGTTCGTACTGCTGCGACTGAACTGCGGGCTGCGCGCGGTTAGCCCACACCCAAGCGTCGAAATCCCGACGCGGTGTTCCGAGCAGATCGGCGGCGCAGCAGAAGGCCGTTCTCAATTGCTCGTAGTCGCGAACATCGACGCCAGCTTGCTTGGCAAAATCGCGAACATGTCGGTCAACGGCCACACTATCGATGCCAACCAAACAGCTCAGGTAGTCGACCGTCTTGGGGCCAATCCCTTTCACTTGCAGTAATTCGGATCGCCGCGACCTGTGCAATAGCCAACGCCGGAGCATACAAGTATCTTCGACTCGATAAGCTTGGAGCAAGTCATGGAGGCGTGTGAACCGCTCTACTTTCTCCGAATGCGTCCAAAGCAGAAAGTCACCGACCGCTTTCGCTTCGACGATCTTCATCGTTCCGGAAAGATTAGCACTCTCGGGAAACAGTCGAACGATCCGCTCGACGCGCGGCTTGACGACAGTTCTGTAGTTCACGCCAGCTTGCAGAATCGCATCGGCGAGCACCGCCCCAAGATGAGGATTAAATTTTGGTTGCCACTTGGTCTCTCCAGAAAAGCCAATACTCTCGGCATAATCCGCCACGCGGCGTCCCAATGACAGGATGTCGAGCACCACGAAGTTGGTGTGGGAAGTCGTCATGCTGCAAGTCCAGCTTCACGAAGTGCATTTAGACGCTCGACACAATTCGGGCATGCGCCGCAGGGAACATCGCTGTAGACTTGACACGAGTAAGTCTTGCCTATCGGAACGCCGAGCCGCTTAGCAAGTTCGGCGACGTATGTTTTGCTTTTGTCGCGGAATGGGATTTGGAAGCGAACTGGGCCAACGTTTTCGGAAAGTGCATCAAGCCCGTTCAAGAACGACGCTGTACAATCCAATTCTTTGGCGTGATTGCTATTGATGAAACCGCTGTACACGTCTGTTATGCCGCGGGTCTGGGCGAAGGCAGCACCAGCAGAGAAAAACAGCAAAGTGCGGTAGGGAATATACAGCTCATCTTCGCTTACCCTTTCTGTCCAGAGATCCGGCTCAGCAATAAGCCGTGATGTGGACCCGCGGAAAATGCCCGATATATCGACACGCTGTGGTGGCGTTGCGTCACTGGGAAGAACGCTGTGCAGCGTCATCCATTCGGTGTCAACGCAGTGTTGGCCATAGTCGAAGAAGAGTGGGAGATAGGAGATCCCCTTGTCGCGCAGCCAAAAAGCGACCGTTGTCGAATCGAGACCTCCGGAGCTTAACAGCAAGACATCAGCCATGACGCGCAAGTCTTTCGGTTCCGAGAAGACGAAATACTGCATTTAGGCAAAGATCCAGGTCGGCCGAGTAGCAGCTGCTTCCAGCGATAACCATCGTGTTGGCACACTCGCGATCCGGATCGTAGACGACAACAGGAATTCCTTTGGCAATCGCAAGGCCGATTTCAACCAGCGTGCCAGGATCTTTGCTGGTCGGCACCGCAAACAGGAGTTTGCACTGGTCGAGCAGCTCGACGTCCATGCGGTACGTCTTGTCGAGCGTGAGAGGGTCGGAGTTCGTCGGCAACTCGCCGTTCTCCTGGACGGGCCGGCGGACCTTGAAGTTATGATACTTCAGTGACGAGATGGCCCGCTCGATTGCACGGCGATCGGCGCGAGCAAAATCTGGGGCGGCAAGGTAGATTTTTGCACCTTGCCGTGCTTCCCAGGGCAGACTCGTGCCGCCAAGATCGGTCATCTCTTCTAGTGTTAAGAGAGCTTCGCGACGAACGACAGAAGCGAATACATCCGGGTCGGTCGTTTGCGCGTAAGCCGCGGCGGCATACGTCGCGCGCCAGCCGGCTTGTAGAGGTCCAGTGGGTAGATGCACTATATATGATGCCGCAAAGACATCACCGACGCCGACAGAGTTGACAGTCTCGGACAGTTGAGCAGGTAGAGAATGCGTCTCGTTGGTCAAGCAGACATGCATCCGACTGCCGCCGCGATTCTCTTTGAGTACAATCACGTCGGCATTGAGCGGCGCAAAATTCGCAACAAGCTCGTCTATGCCGGTAGAGCCGATCTTGATGAATAGATCAGAAGACGTCGAGAGGAGGATGGTAGAAAGGGGGCGTCCGAGATCCGACAAAGTTGCGACACTGGCGATGTCGTATGCAGCGTCGATATGTAAGCGTGCGTTCGGGGCCAAAAGTCTGCAGGCTTGCACCAGATCGTAACCGCCGGGGAAGACAAGAACTTCTGAGTGTCCTGCGAGATCGGTGGCGGCGAGCCCAGAATTGAACGTCACCGATTTTTCATCGCGAAGCAAGGTATCGTATTCTTGATTGTCGACCTCGGTGGGATCGAAGATAAGCGTCACATTGGGAGCGCCGGTGACGCAGCCTAGGACATGGAATTTGAGACATCCCAATGCCGTCATATACTGCCGTGCGTTAGCTTCCAGGTAGGATGGTAGGACGGCAGCAACTGCAAAGGGTTGGTCGGACGCCCAGAAACCGCGAGCAGCATGAGCAATACCGCCCAACCGCAATTTCTGCTCCTGTCCGCGTGGGGTCACCGTGACGTCGACACTGATCTCGCCGATGAGCAGCGGCACTGACGGCGCGCCCACCATTACGGCGCAACCGCAGCGAAGTCGGCGGAAACGACGGCCACTGCACCTGTCTTTGAATCGCGAACTTGTCCTTCGTACTTGTACCCCTGATGGCCTGCTCCCCTGAAGTGGCTCCATGCTGAGTAAGCGAATCCGGCTATTTCCAACCTCGATTGAGGAGACAAGGGAATGGCACGGAAGCGGTACACGACGGAGCAGATCATCGGGCTTCTGCGAGAAGCGGAGGTGCGCATTGGGCAAGGAGAGGCCATCGGAACGATTTGCCGTGGCCTGGGGATCGCCGAGCAGACCTACTACCGGTGGCGCCGGGAGTACGGCGGCCTGAAGCTCGACCAGGCCAAGCGCCTCAAGGATCTCGAACGCGAGAATGAACGGCTGAAGAAGGCCGTCTCCGAGCTGACGCTCGACAAGCTGATCCTGAAGGAAGCTCTTGAGGGAAAATACTGAGCCCTTCCCGGAAGCGGGCGTGTGTCGCACACGTCCGCTCTCGCCTTCCCATCTCGGAGCGCCGAGCGTGCGCTGTCGTAGGTCAGCCGCGTTCGACGCAGCGGCGGCGGCTGAAGACAGCTGAGGATGAAGCGGCCCTGACGGCTGCGATCGTGCAGCTCGCCACCCAGTATGGCCGGTACGGCTATCGCCGCATCCGCGAGATGCTCGTTACCGAGGGCTGGCAGGTGAACGTCAAGCGGGTCTACCGCATCTGGCGCCGGGAAGGGCTGAAAGTGCTGATGAAGCAACCGAAACGGGGCCGCTTGTGGCTCAATGACGGATCATGCGTGCGCCTGAGGCCAGAGCGGCCGAACCCGTCTGGTCCTACGACTTCGTTCAAGATCGGACGCAAGATGGTCGGAGCTTCCGCATGCTGGTGGTGCTCGACGAGTTCACTCGACGGTGCCTGGCCATCGTTGTTGCCAGACGGCTGAGAGCTGACGACGTGCTCCAGTGCCTGACAGATCTCTTCGTCGCTCAGGGACCGCCGGAGCACATTCGCTCTGACAATGGTCCCGAGTTTGCAGCCGTTGCTGTGCGTGACTGGCTTGGGCGGCTAGGCGTCAAGACGCTCTATATCGAACCAGGAAGTCCCTGGGAAAACGGCTATTGCGAGAGCCTCAACTCGAAGCTCCGCGACGAGTTGCTCAACGGTGAGATCTTCACGACGCTCCGGGAGGCTCAGGTGCTGATCGAAGCTTGGCGACGCCACTACAATGCGGTCAGACCGCACTCCTCGCTCGGCTATCGCCCTCCGGCGCCAGAAGCGATCTTGCCGCCAGCATCTGCTCTGGCCTACGCTCCGCTTCGGCCAGAGCAGATGCTGGCCGATCACGGCCGGATTCTAACTTAGAGCCTGGTACCAGCTTGAGGGGCAGACCATTGTGGGATATCTCTGCCTCCGCGCAAAGGCGGGTTGGTCTAATGGACTACCACGTCGCATGGAGGAAGCAGCCTGATAGAGCGCCTCATCTCCTTCCTTCGCTGCTATGCTCTCTTGCTGGATCCTGCTCAACTGTCACCGGTTATTCCCTTTCTGGAGCGCGGGCCTCGCTCGTCACCGCTTCCATGACACCAGCAAGCTCTCGGGCAAGATCGCGATGGTTTATCTCGAGATACGAAGAGACGTTGTCGTTGCGCATGAGACGGCTCACATACCCTTTGGCGACAACAAGAACGAGCATCGTCTCCCCAAGCGTATCCTCGACGAGCTTGTAATCCTGGTAAAGCTTTTCCATTTGCCGCTCCATCCGGCCGATATCCTCGGGCGTCGCGTCCAGCGGCTTCGATTTCTTTGGCTCTACGAGCAATTCCTGGCGAGTCGCGGCGAATATCATTTTTGCGTAAGGCACGGTGAAGCGGTTGGCTGACGTCATCATCTCGGCGGCTTCGATCTGCCGGATCGGTTTCATCTTGCGCAGAATGCCGAAGACACCTTGGCTGACCATGCGATCTTTCAGGAGTTCGACAGCCTCAGGTGCGATTCCTTGCAAGAGCCGCTGACGTTCGCGGATCCGGTCGACATTGACGTTGAGTGCCTTCGCGATACGATCCGGTGAGACGCCCTTTGCCACTGCCTGCAGGATCATCTTGTGTTCTTGTACGGGGCTCAACCGATTGATCTGCCTGTTGTACGTGAAGCCCTCATCATCCGTAGAAACAATGCATATCGCGTTCGAAGCCCCCAATGCCCGTAGGGCCTCGAGACGAAGGTGACCGTCGAGCAGAATGAACGAGCTGCCTTTTTGATCACTGGGATGCACGGCAAGCGGCTCAATGATCCCAACTTCCTTGATCGATGCGAAGAACGTATGTCCTTGCTGAGCGTCCTGGTCGGCAGGATCTTGGAAAGTGGGACCGTCTTTGTTCTCTTCTGAAAGCCCTGCTTCATCTGAGCGTCTCCCCAGTCACACGATCTGCTAATGGTTTCGGCATGTCGCCGATATTCTCTGCTCGCATGAGCGTGCGAAAATGATCGTCGCCGAGCATCCGGCGAAGGGCAGTGACGACAAATATCAAACGCTGCTCGGCGACTTCGGTCTTGCGAATGACAAGCTGCTGTCGCCGCACCTCTGCTTGAAACACCTGCGCAAGTTTTGACGGTGTCATCGGCTGATTGGCCTTACGCTGCCAGGAACCATAGCTCTTGCCCAGGACTCGGCGTCTATCGATCAAACGCCGAACTTTAAGAAGCTGCTCGCCGCGCAGCACGCCGCGCTCGTAGGCTTCCATCATGGCGATCTGAATATCCGCTTCTCCGGCCTTGGCAATATCGTATGCGAGGGAGATTGGTAGCCACCCTCTCTCGACCGCGCCGATCAGACGCTCCTCACCATCCTTGAGCAGCTGGAGAATGCAGGAGATATAGCCTGGGTCGAGACCCGTCTTGCGCGCGATCTCGGTGGCACTGTAACCGCGCTCATCGAGCACGCGCACCGCGGTCAAAAGCTCACGGTTTGTATGCTTCCGCCGCGCCAGATTTTCGACGAGGCTCATGAGGTAGACATCGGTCTCCGACGCAGACACGACAATCGCCGGAATTTCGACTTCGCCGAGGGCCTGAAATGCTTCGATGCGTCCCTGTCCGCAAATCAGATCATAGCGAGCACCTCCTTCGTCCCCGGCGACCTCAGTCACTGTTATCGGCCTCTTGAGACCAACAGCTGCGATGCTCTCAACGATACCAGCAAAAACCTTCTGACTTCGCGTTCGTGGATTGGAGATCCGGATGCGCGCGATCGAAATAAGGCGAACGTCCTGCTCGTCGCCAACATGGTGTGCGACCCGCGCATGCTTCGCCTGAGCGGTCATGCAACCTCCTTTAGCGGAACTCTCCGCATCAACTCGTAAAGCGATTGGATGGTGTCGAACCTGTAGGCATCGAGACTGGCTTCGTTGCGTTCGGCCAATCTCAGATCGGTTTGGCCAATGTCGAATCCAGGAAACAGGAAGTAGTCGAGTGCAGAACGCCCACCGGGCTGCATTCGCACGACAATTCTAAGGTCAGGATGGAGCCGCGATTCCATACGGATTATCCAGCGCCGCGCGCCGGTTCGAGCTTCGTGACAACGGCTGAGCAGCAATTCCGCCGTGACTTCGTCGTTGATCGAAATCAGCCCACCCTCGTCTCGGACACTGGCGCCGACTTCGCGCAGGCCCTGCATCGCCTCAGCTACCAGTTCCGGGAAGCGTTCGCGCAAGCGCCTGTTCTCATCGACATACCCGTAATTTCTCGGAGGCCTGTAGCCTATGAGCGAGTAGGTCCGCAGGAGGCTTCCAAACCGGTTGCGGTAGGCGCTGCTCGATGGCGCGCCCTCCACCTCATCGATGACGAGTCCAGAAAGGTATCCATGCTGTGCGAGAAGCTTTCTCAGAACATCCAGCATCTCGGCGTCAGATAGCCGGTGGGATCGAGCGCGAATAATTGCCTGGGCAGCACCAAACAACAGCTTGCCAACGATCGGTTCGAAAACTCCGTCAGCCCGGATCCACATATCGCGATCATTTCGAATTCGTTTTTGCTTGAGCTTGGAGGAGCTGCGGTTCCATACGTTGTTGCCGACATATTTTTCATTAATGAGGATCTGATGCACGGTTCCACGTGTCCACAATCGCCCGAGATCGGTCGGCACTGAATTTCTATTGAGCCGCGCGGCGATCTCCGCTTCCGTTTCGCCATTTTCCACGAACCACTGATAGATCGTGTTTACGACCTCCACCTCGTTTTCCGGGCCTGGAATCAAGATGACGCGATCGGTCTGAATGCTCTTGTGCTCCAAGCGTTGCAGGAGAGCTTTCTTCTGGCCGCGCTCGTCCACCAGCTGCCGCCTGAGTCCAAAGCCCGCAGGCCCGCCTTGGCGGAAACCCTTCTCGATCAACCGGCACTGCCCCGCGAAGACTTTCACCGATAGCTCGCGGCTGTATTCGCCGGCCATCTTGCGCTTCAGCATCTTCTGGATATCGGAGCCCAGACTGCCGTCGTTCTCAAACGGCTCAGCGCAGTACTCGACCCGCACACCGGCTCTCTTGCACTGGTACTCGTAGTAGGCGCTTTCGTCCGCGTCCTGAAACCTGCCCCAGCGGCTGACGTCGTAGACCAGCACCACGCTGAAGTCCGCCTTACCTCCGACAACGTCGGCCAAGAGATTTCTCAAGCCTTCGCGGTCACCAAGATTCAGACCGCTCTTGCCTTGATCCTGATACGTCCGAACGATGTTGAAATTCCTGCGCGCTGCGTAAGCGCGAATCGCCTCGCCCTGATTTTCGGTCGAATAGCGCTGATGGTCCGTCGACATACGCACGTACTCGGCAGCTCGGACAGGGTTGTCGCCCACTCGCTCGTCGCTCCCATCACTGTTTGACGTCATCGTCCGCTCTTCTTCTCGCGCCCCCCTTGGCGAGCAAGGACTCATCAGCGGCGCTGACCACAGCGCGTCCCGACGGCTTCTGCTCCCAGAGTGCAACTGTAGCGGAGGGCGCAGGGATGAAGTTGCCGAAGAAGGGCAAGGTGTTACGTCAAGGCGGCAGAGGCTCGTCCCGACCGATTGATTACTCGCAGGCAATTTCGTCGGCGCTTCGATCCGAGCTCGGCGATACGCATCGCGCAACTAAAACCGTGATGAAATGGACTGGAGCAAGTGAGCGCGCGGTCAAGAACTGGTTATCCGGGGAAAGAGGACCGTACGGACGTTATCTCATTCAAATTCTGAGATATTCCGATGGAACTTTGCAAACCGTCTTAGCCGCGAGCCGTCGCGTGAACCTATTGGAGCACTTTCTTCAGCAAAAGGGTTCCGGTTCGACGCCGGAACGTGAGCGATATGGTCCTGCCTGGCGCGTCGATGACGACGGCCGCTACCGACTTCCCAGAATTGACCCTGATCGCGACCCTATTCATGACCCTGATCGTGACCCTAATCGGCCCGCTCCTGACGACCTAAGTCTGAATGATCGTCAGCGATGGTTTCTGACTGCGGTAGGTGATGAGCGTCGCGTCTCAGCTCGCACCATTCAGAATGTCTTCAACGTCTCGGAGAAGACTGCGAAGCGCGACATTGCTAGCCTCAAGACCAAGGAGCTTGTCCAGTTCATCGGCACCCGTCGGCGAGGGCGATACGTACTGCTGCGACCATGACGCCTTGTGGCGTTGAGTGGTTTTCAGCATTTGAACTGCGCATCGGACACGAGGAGCGTGCCGGGATTGCTCAACTGGTAGCGCTCGTCGTAGCGATGGCAGTGCCGTCACTGACTGTGTAGTCGGTGCGGATCATCGCGTTGGTGGAGGTCTCACCGCGTAGACTACCAGTCGAGTTCAAATCTCTCCTTCATTTCGTCAGTGCGCGCCCAGGGGGCGCCAGGGATACGGTTGATGAACCGGGTGAAAACTTCCCTGAACTGGCCCCGCGTACCTTCTTCCGTGAGCCGTTCTGCCTGTGCAGCGGGTAGCAAAGGCCTCATATCGATGACGAAGTTCGGGTTTGCCAGCTTGGCAAACATGCGTTGCTGCGCCTGGGCGCGGGTAATCGCTTGCCCCGCAGCCTGGAGATACTCAGTGAAGATCGCCACCACGCGTTCTTCAGACAAGCCGTCGAACAGCTCAAGCGCGTGCGCAAGATCGTAGAGGTCGCGCCCCTTATCTCTCTGGAGCAAGGCGCGCAGCTTGGTCGCCAGCATTTCTTCACGCGAGAAGGTAGCGACATCTGCGTTACCGGCAAACCAGGGATTGTCGACGCCAAACGGAATTCGAGCCGGGGGATCGTAGGCGTTGATCTCGCGTGTGTTGATCTCGACCTTCAGGCGGATCGGAGCGCCTCCATCCTCGGCGTCGGCGCGAAATCTAAGTTTTGGTGCGACAGGGCTTTGATCGAACTGTGCCTGTCCTAGCCATGGCTGCAAGACCGCACGAAGCCGGTCCAACACCGGTCCGATCGGGCCGGCGCTTGTGCGGACGAGGTCGATATCCTCAGAGTAGCGCAGCGGGGGCGCGAAGTGGAGCTTGTTGAGCGCCGTTCCGCCGCGAAAACGCAACTGCTGACGGAGCTGGTCGTCGGAAAATATCGCGACTATGGCACGGCTGATAATGAGATCCTGCTCCACCTGCCGCTGTTCCGTCCATGGCACGACGGCGCCCCAGGCCACGATATTTTGCGCCGGGATCATTCATCGACCTCCGGTGCACGGCGCACGATGACGCGCCAGCGCGCGTTCTTCTCACAAGGTTCCGGGGTGAAATCCGGATCGCGAATCTCGCTGCGATCAAGTTCCGTCCATGGCGGCATGCCGCGTTCAGTCAATGCTGCATGCATCGCTTCGGCTCGATCCTTAAACCCTAGACGGTCGAGCAGATAGCCGAGTCGCTGAACGACAGGCTTCTCTGTGCTTCGGGACAGTGACGCGAGCTTTTCCGGATCAATCTTTGGGCCGAGATCGGTCAGGACTGTTGCGATGTTCGACAGGCCTCCTGCGGCTTTGGGATAGCGCAAGAGATCGAGAGCCGTCAGTTCCACCGAAGAGATCATCATGCTCCCAGTATCGGTCTTGTGTGGCTCAAGGCCGCCGGCTACCGGCTGCATGTCTTTGCGATAGTAGAAGACGATCAGGTTGCGGCCCGCACGTATCTTGGGAAGACGCTTGCCGGAGACGACCTGGAATTCCATCACGGCCTGATGCGTCGCGCCGTGCATTTCGGCCGCCTTCAGGAGGCCGACATAGTAGGCCTCCCCCTCGTGGTGCATGAGCGCGTCGATGTACCAAGCAGGAGGCGGCGCCCCCCATTTTGCGAACTGGGGAGGCACGATCACGTAGAAGCCCTTGCGGGGGTTCAGGAGGTGCTTGCGCTTCTGGAGCCGTTCAGAAGCGTCGAGGAAGGCCCCCTGTGCAATGTGGAGCGCCTCCTTGGCTTGATCGCTCGTGAACACGATTTGCCCCACCGACAGGCGGTCGGCCATGTAAGTGGAGAGAGCTGATCGCTGATCGTAAATCATGCTGTATTATCCGCCTCATGGGCGGCTTTTTCAACATGATTGTGTGACATATAAAAATCTATGATGAAAAGTCCGCTCTAGGCACGGATCTTCGTGCGTAATTATCACAAGCAACAGATTGCCGGCTCGATCCGACAACTGCGGCTGAACAGTCCTCCACCGACCGGCCTCGGGGCATCGCACTGATTCATCCTCTTGTTAGACCGAATCGCGCCCGCGCCGATAGCGGTCTGCGCTGATAAGCTATCGCGCCAGAAATGGCTCGATAGCCACCGTGCCAAAGGATTATTTGGCTAGCGTTTTCACAGGCCGCGTCTTCCGCAGACGGACGTCTGGACCGATGGAGATTTTCGTGTGCCCAGCAGTATTGGCCCTGCGGCGCTCTCCGAGCCACGCTCCGACCTCCTTGAGATCCCACACCACGCAGCGAGGCGTGAGGTAAAAACGGCGCGGGAACTCGCCTCTCTGCTCCATCTCGTAGATCGTGGTGTCGGCCAATGGCACGATAAGCCTGAGCTCGTGTCGCCTGATAGCGCGAGGCAACCCAGTCAGAAACGTCGCCGGGCTGGAGTAACCAGCAGGATCGCTATCGTCGTCCCTCTGATAGGGTATCATCAGAACGCGAACGCGACTCGGCTTTTTGGTCATGTGTCTCTTCCTTCATATTGGTGGAAGGGAGGACGGTTAGACTGACAGGTGTGTGGACTTGCTGAATCGAAGCCGGCTGACGGTATTTTCTGACTGGAATTCGATCTGGATGGAACATCGGTGAGTCAGTTAGCGCGGCAGTGAAAGTGCCGATAGCAGGCGATAGATGATTCAAGCGAGCAGAAAAAATTTATCAATTAATTCAATAACATCTATTTCTGACGGTCACCGCACCGGCAGTTCTTGATAGTGGGTCTAATTTTCGCATTATATTCAATGCGTTAGAGGAAACTTTAACCATCGAGTGGGAGTAACCTGCTCCTCCCTCATCCAGGTGCGAAACCTGGGCCTTTGAAGCGGCGGACCGGGCGCCCGCGTTCGAGCTGATCGTGGCCGGACTGGACCTTTTGCCGGTCCATGATCGCCGTCAATTCACCTTGCAACCTCAGAAGCGCGGCGAGCCGCTCCAGCGCCATGGCCTTGTTGCGATGCTGTGAGCGGCCGTCGCGCGCGCCGGCCGCTAAC
>JAFAFW010000001.1 GCA_023423275.1 Pseudomonadota bacterium | reverse complement strand
GCGAGGTGACGTCGGCGACCAAATCGAACGGGATCTCGATCTCGATGCCGTACTGGGATGAGCGCTTTGCCGCGATGTCGAAGGCATACCCCAAGGTCAAGACCAACCAGTTCCACATCGACATCCTCACCGCCCATCTGGTGCGCAACCCGCAGTGGTTCGATGTGATCGTCGGCTCCAATCTGTTCGGCGACATCCTCTCCGATCTCGGACCGGCAACGACCGGAACCATCGCCATCGCGCCGGGCGGCAACATCAATCCGGAAAAAGACTACCCGTCGATGTTCGAGCCGGTGCACGGTTCCGCCCCTGACATCGCCGGCAAGGGCATTGCCAATCCGATCGGACAGATCTGGTCCGGCGCCATGATGCTCGAACATCTCGGCCACAAGGAAGCGGCGGATGCTATTGTGAGCGCGATCGAAGTTGTGATTCGCGAACGCGAGGCTTTGACTGCTGATATGGGCGGCAAGGCCTCTACGAAGGAACTCGGCAAAGCCATTGCCGAGATCGTCAAGGGCTGAGTGGAGCCTGGCGGCCGAAGGCGGCCAGATCGATTGTCAGGTTTCGGCCCGTATTGCGTTATATTGCGGATCGGTCGCGAGGCCGAAAGCTGAGACGCGACTTAACGGGAGCCCCAATGCGGACAGGCGCCGCAGTCCGACTGACATTCTTGGCCACAGCCTTGCTTGTGGCCTCGGGACAGCACGTGCGCGCCGCTGGCGAAAGCGCCGCGGTGAAGGCACAGGAAGCCGCCACCGCCCTCCTCAGAGGGAGCGTCGAGCAGGCGATCACCGCGTACACGGAAGCGTTGCAGGACGAAACCCTCGCGAACGACCGCCGCGCCGCCATTCTCAACGACCGTGGGGTTGCCTACAGCCGCTCCGGACATTCCAAGCTCGCGCTCGAGGATTACAATCGCGCCGTTCAGCTTTTTCCCGAGTACGCGCCGATCTATAACAACCGCGGCAACACGCTGCTCGCCCTGGGGCTGCGTGAGGAAGCCATCAAAGACTTCGACCGCGCGATCACGTTGGCGCCCGGATACGCCGCCGCTTACAATAACCGCGCCGGTGCGCAACTGGCACTTGGCGAGCCGGACCGCGCCATCAAGGACTACACGCGCGCCGTCATCCTGATGCCGCAGAACGCGGCGCCTCTCAATGGCCGCAGCCGGGCACTGCTCAACGAGGATCGCCCGTATGCGGCGATGCGGGACCTAGCACGCGCTATCGCAGCCGATGCCAAGTCAGGGGCCTCGTATCAATTGCGCGCGTCGGCCCTGATCGACGTCGGCAAATTCGAGGAAGGCATCGAGGATCTCAGCCGCGCGATTGCCTTCGAGCCAAACAGTCTCGAGTTGCACATCCAGCGCGGGCACGCCTACCTGATGACCGACAATGCGTCGTCGGCGATCCGCGACTTTACCCGAGCGCTGGAGATCGATGTGCGCTCAGCGGCCGCCTTTGCCGGCAGAGGCTTCGCTCATGCGCGCATCGAAGCCTTCGAGGAGGCCGAGTCCGATCTCGCAAGGGCACTGGAAATCGACCCGCGCTCGGTCGATGCGTTCGCGTATCGCGGCTGGTTGTACAAACAGATTGGACAACCGGACCTCGGCCTCAAGGAGGTCGAGAAGGCCATGCGCATCGACGGCAAGCGCGCCGATGTTCACTGGGTCAAAGGCGAAATCGAGCAGACGCTCGGCCGCAATGACGATGCGATCGCCAGTTTCAGGATGGCGCTGACGTTGAAACCTTGGCATCGCAACGCGCGTGCCGCGCTTCAGCAGATGGGTATCGATCCGAACCCGACGACCGAGGTCGCCGGTGCCGCGATCGATGGCTGGCGCGTCGTGCTGCAAGCCGGAAGCTATAGCGCGCTGCTCGATGGCAACACGAAGTTGCGCGTGCCTCTCGAAATGGTGGGCAAGGGCGAACCGAAGCTGCTCGACTGGGAGCTCAAGGACGCGCCCCTGAAAGGGATCGGATTGCTGCGCTATTTCGCTGGAGTCGTCACCGGTGAGAGCGGTCAGGAGGATGTCGAGCAAACGGCGATCGTCGATCTGTCTACGAGCCAAGTGGTGACAATTCAGCTTCAGAAGCAGGGCGAGAAGGAAACGGCCTGGACCTGGAACGAAGGCGCCGTGACGATCGCCAGCATCGATGGCGTGACCGAGACGATGCAACTCCGCGAAATCCGGCGCGAAGTGGCACAACGACGACCAGTCGAGCGGCAGTCGGACTATGGTGCTCCAGTGTGGGCACCGTGGGGACAGGGCTGGGGCACGTCACCCGGTTACGCGCAGCGCGGCTCCGCCCCGGCACGCAGGAAAAAGCCGAAGAACTTCTTCGAAATGCTATTCGGCAATTGATCCGGTCAGGCGATCAGTGATCGAGCAGCGCGGCCAGCGCGTTGCGCATCTGCTCCGTCATCGGAGCCGGACGCATGGTATGACGATCGACGAACACGTGGACGAAATGCCCGTCCGCACGCGCTTCGTCCTCGCCCACACCGAACAAGCCCAGCTCGTATCGCACGGAGGACATTCCGAGATGTCCAACGCGAAGCGCTGCGTCGATGTCTTCCGGATATGTGATCTGCGCGTGAAACCGGCACATCGTCTCGACGGCTACGCCGACCAACGGGCTGTTATGGATATCGAGTCCGCCCGGATCGATCAGATAGCGATTAATGATGGTGTCGAAGTACGAGTAATAGGTAACGTTGTTGACGTGACCGTAGAGGTCGTTGTCCATCCACCGCGTTTGAATGATGCGGAAATGCTTGAAGGACGAGCGCTTCGCGGGCTGCTGGCGTTGCGGCTTGCTCATACGTCCGGGACTCCCCTGCACGTACGGGGAGCACGTATTGCTCCCCGCTCATTGATCCGACCTACTTCGCCGCGACGATCATGATCTCCAGCAGCAGAAGCGGATCGGCAAGCTTGGCTTCCACGCAGGCGCGGGCTGGCAGATTATTGCCATCGACCCACTCTTTCCAAACTTCGTTCATCGCCTCACGATTGCGGATATCCGTCACCCAGATGGTCGCCGAAACGATCTTGCTCTTGTCGGTTCCAGCCAGCCCCAGCAGCCGGTCGACCTGCTTGAGAACGTCCCGCGTCTGGCCTTTCATATCCAGACTGTTGTCTTCGGAAACGACACCGGACGTAAACACCAAGCCACCGGCCTCGACGACATCAGTTCCCAGCCCCCAGGGCTCGTGGCGCACGACAGACATTCTCATCTCCTTGAATTCTTGAGTTCCGCGGGTGTTCTAGCACGTGGCTGCCGCACTGCCAGCGCAAAGGCCGAGTCCGAATGAAGCGGATTGAACCTACGCTCTGGGTCCCGGCTCTACGCAACCGCGCCTGCGGCGCAACTGCTCCGGCCGGGATGACAGAATGGGAAGACTGGCTTGACGTCACTGTCATCCCGGCCGGAGCGCGTCAGCGCGTAGAGCCGGGACCCAGGGATGCGTCCACAAACTCAGCCTGTTCTAGCCGCAACCTCGTTATGGTGAAGCTCGGAGAGACGAGTGAGCGATCAGCTGGCTTACAGCAGCGGTTCTTCGTACTGCAGCTTGCCGTCGATCATCAGCCCTTTGATCGCGGAACGCCCATCCCGATCGACAGCGACGACAGCCGCCATCTTCTTCTCACGCGCCAAATCCTCCAGCGCGAGCCCGGTATCCTCCGGCACGAAATAGCTTTCGATGCCGTAGCGGACCCACACGAACGGCGGCACGCGTCCCGAGTTCACATTGCCGTATTGCGACCATCCCTGCAGGACGACCTGATCAGGCCCCACCACATCCGGCAACCGCGTGCCCGCTGCAACCGGCTTATATGAACCCTCAGGCGTCTTCTCGATCGTCACATAGATCTTGTCGCCCGCACTCGCGCTCCCCTTGAAAAGCTCGCCGGGAACGCGCGAGACGTCATAGCTCAGCCGCACATAGTCGCCGCGGAACAGGCTGCGCGGATCGACTGGCACAATCGGCAGAACGATCTCCTTGCCGTTCTTGATGAGGCTGATCCGGTCCCACACCATCCAGCCGAGCACGGCACTCTGCACCAGCGCCACCGCTGCGACTGCGACCCATGCATTGCGCCAGGACAGGTTGATCATGCCGCAGCCTCCGCTGTGGTGCGCGCGTGCAGCCGGTAGGCCAGCCACGACAGGCCAATGACGATCAAACCGGTGATCAGGAAGAATAACGACGTGCCCAGCAGCGTGCCGATGGTTTTGAAGTACAGCGCCATGACAACGGCCGAGAAACCAGCGTAGCCGAGCCAGAGGATCGAGCGATGTTCGCTGCGCCAGCCCCAGTAAACCGCTCCCAGCAGCAGCGCCAGCATCACGACGGACATCAGCGTCAGCGTGCCGGCATCGCGCTTCTCCAGGAACGTGAAGGCGAACAAGCCGGCGAAGGCGATCACCATGCCGTAACAGAATGCCGTCGGTCCGATACGTTTCCAAACGTCCCCGAACTGCTCGGCGGCAATCGACAGTCCGACGATGCCGAGCCCGATCAGCGCCACCACCCAGTGCGCCCCTTCGCGGACGACGAACCCGTTGGTGATGATCCAGCCGCCGAGCATGATCGCGGCCAGATGCAGCCCGGGACGCCAGCGCTGCCAGAAAAATGCCGCCGCAACCGCACCCCACCCAAGCAGAAATGGCCAATGGATGCGCTCGATCAGCATGGTCTGCCAGCCGCTCCATAACCCGATCAGCAGCATGGCCAGCGCCAGCGCCGGATTGGATTTGAGCAGCACACCCGCCAACAGCGCTCCCAGCGCCCAGACCAGCACGGCCTCGGGCGGGTTGCCGTCGATGTGGTACATTTGCGCGATCAGCATGATGCCCGCGCCGAAGATGCCCACGCCTGCCAGCACGGCGGCTTCCGCGAAGCCGTCCAGACGCCTGGAGGCAAATACACCGGCTAGTCCATAGCAACCCCAGAGCCCGGCAATGATCAGCAAGAGCCGAGCGAAGCGCGGCATATCCTGCCAGTTGGCGGCGACGAAACTCATCGCGGCGAAACCGATCAGAACGGCTCCGAGAACCGCCAGCGCCGTTGAAAGTCCGATGCCGCGACCGGATGACTGCGCCAGATCGCGACGGATGGCATCCGCTCCCGCGTCCGTCACCCACCCGGCTTCGCGCCAGCGGGGCAGATCGCGCTCGACACGGGACCGATAGCTCCACATCGCGCTTTGCTTCCTTGGCTATCCGGGTAGCCGTCATGGCATGTCTGTGCCTGACGGCCTGTTAAGCAGATCGGCTCAAATTCTGCCGATCACATACCCTGGGGACCGCGCGCAATTGCGGCAATACCGGTTCGCGAGACTTCTACAAGCCCAAGCTCGGTCATGATCTGGATGAACTGCTCGATCTTGCTGGACCGCCCAGTGATCTCGAACACGAAATGCTCGGTCGACGCATCGATGACGGAAGCGCGGAAAATCTCAGCCAGCCGCAGCGCCTCGATCCGCTTGTCGCCCTTACCCGCCACCTTGATCAGCGCCAGTTCGCGCTCCAGTGGCTCACCGATCACGGTCAGGTCGATGACGCGATGGACCGGAACCATCCGCTCCAACTGGTTCTTGATCTGCTCGATGACGGCGGGCGTGCCCTTGGTCATCACCGTGATCCGCGACTGATGCTTCTGGTGCTCGGTCTCAGTCACCGTCAGCGAGTCGATGTTGTAACCGCGCCCAGAGAACAGACCGATGACGCGCGCCAGTACGCCCGGCTCGTTGTCGACCAGGATCGACAACGTGCGGGCGACGATCTCCTGCTTGTTGGCGGGATCGGGATAATGCGACTGCTTCTGGGTCTGCGGCATGACAGGTCCTGGCTCGGATGCTGAGTGCGGATCAGGTTTTCGGTTTGTGGAAGACCGCGACGGGCGTATGGCCCTCTTCGTAATGCGCGGCGTGCCATGGCTCCTGCAGAGCCTCGTGCCGCCACTTGATGAAAGCGGGCAGCTCGAGGATCTGCTCCATATAGGCGCGGATCTCGTCGTCCACCTTGATCTGATAGGTGTCGAGACGCGTCACGACCGGCGCGAACATCGCATCGGCACCGGAGAACTCGCCGTAGAGGAACGGTCCGGCCTTGCCGAACTTCTTGCGCGCTTCTTTCCAAAGCGCGGACAATCTTGCTACGTCGGCGTCGATTTCGGGTCCGAAGTCCCTCGGCGCGAACTGCTTGCCGAGGTTCATCGGGCACGCCTTGCGCAACGCCTGGAAGCTCGCGTGCATCTCGCTGGAAGCTGCACGCGCATGGGCGCGTGCCTTCGGGTCCATCGGCCAGACGCCCTTATTCATGTACTTGCCGTGCAGATATTCGAGGATGGCAAGGCTTTCCCACACGGTCACGTCGCCATCGACCAGACACGGCATTTTGCCAGTCGGCGAGACCGCCAGCATGCGCGACTTGGAGTCGGGCTGATACATCGGGATGACCGTCTCGTCGAACTGGATCGCGAGCGCAGTCATCGCCAGCCATGGCCGCAGTGACCACGACGAATAAAGCTTATTGGCAATGTAGAGGTGCATCGAGAATTCCCCGGGCTATCGCCATCGTGAGATTTAGACCGTGATCCAAACGGCCGGCGCTCTGCGTTACGCATCGCGCCAGCCGCATCATCTCACAGATCACTGAGTTTTTCAGCGGGCCTACACCAGCATCTTGCCTTCCTTGCCGATGGCGCTGCCGATCTCTTCATCCGAGACGTTCTCACCGAGCAGCATTTCGTTGTGCGCCTTGCCCGACGGGATCATCGGGAAGCAGTTGGCGAGCGCCGCCACGCGGCAGTCGAACAGCACCGGCTTCGGCGTCTTGATCATCTCCATGATCGCGTCATCGAGATCCGCCGGGTCGTCGCAGCGGATGCCGACGCCGCCGTAGGCTTCCGCCAGCTTGACGAAATCCGGCAAGGCCTCCGTGTAGCTTTCGCTGTAGCGATTCCCGTGCAGAAGCTGCTGCCACTGGCGCACCATGCCCATGTACTGGTTGTTCAGGATGAACACCTTGACCGGCAGGTGATACTGAATAGCCGTCGACATCTCCTGGATGTTCATCAGGATTGAGGCATCGCCCGCGATATCGACCACCAGCGACTTCGGATGCGCGATCTGCGCGCCGATCGCCGCCGGCAATCCGTAGCCCATCGTGCCAAGACCACCGGACGTCATCCACCGGTTCGGCTCCTCGAACTTGAAGAACTGTGCCGCCCACATCTGATGCTGGCCGACTTCCGTCGTGATGTAGACGTCGCGATCCTTGATCAGATCGTACAGCCGCTCGATCGCGTACTGAGGCATGATGACATCGCTGTTCGGCTTGTAGCTGAGCGATTTGCGCGCCCGCCACTGGTCGATCTGCTTCCACCACGTTTTGTGCGCGGCCTTGTCGACCTGAGGCACCCGAGACTTCCAGATGCGGATCATGTCCTCAAGCACATACGCGACGTCGCCGATGATCGGCACGTGCGCATGGACGTTCTTGTTGATCGAGGACGGATCGATATCGATGTGGATCTTCTTCGAGTTCGGCGCGAACGCATCGATGCGGCCGGTAATCCGGTCATCGAAGCGCGCGCCGACGCAGACCATCACATCGCAATCGTGCATGGCCATGTTGGATTCGTAGGTGCCGTGCATGCCGAGCATGCCGAGCCACTGCCTATCGGACGCGGGATAGGATCCCAAGCCCATCAGTGTCGACGTGATCGGCGCCCCTGTGAGACGCACAAATTCGCGCAGCAACTGGCTGGCCTTCGGGCCTGAATTGATGACACCGCCGCCGGTATAGAAGATCGGCTTCTTGGCCGTCGCCAACAGCTCCACCGCATCGCGCACGCCATCCAGCTCGGGCTTCAAGCGCGGCTTGTAGGTCTTGTGTGCGATGTTGGACGGGCCGACGTAATTGCCGGTGGCGAACTGAACGTCCTTCGGAATATCGACGACAACCGGGCCCGGACGGCCGCTCTTGGCAACGTAGAACGCCTCGTGGATAACGCGCGCCAGATCGTTGACGTCCTTCACCAGCCAGTTGTGCTTGGTGCACGAGCGGGTGATGCCAACGGTATCGCATTCCTGGAACGCATCCGAACCGATGAGGTGCGTCGGAACCTGACCGGTCAGGCAGACGACCGGGATCGAATCCATCAGCGCGTCGGTCAGCCCGGTGACGGCGTTGGTCGCACCAGGGCCTGACGTAACGAGCACAACGCCAACCCTGCCGGTCGAGCGCGCATAGCCCTCGGCGGCATGCACCGCGCCACCCTCCTGACGCACCAGGACGTGCTTGACCTTCTCCTGCTGGAATAGCTCGTCGTAGATCGGGAGTACCGCGCCACCGGGATAGCCGAAGATGAAATCGGCTCCCTGATCCTGAAGCGCTTTGATTACCATTTCGGCGCCGGTCATCGGGCGTGCCATGGCTTGGTTCTCCGAAAGATATTTCGAGTTGCATGGGTGCGCACCACGGAATCGCCCGCGGTCACGGCGGCGCAACCTATAAGGCCTTCACCGGTCGGTCAACCGACAATTCTTTATGAATTGATCTATTTTGACTGATGATCTTTCCATTTCTTGCGAAAAAATATTTTTCCACGAAATCATGTTTCGCCTCAGCCACGTGAACTGCCTTTTGGCGTAGTGGCGCGTATCAGCCTTGGCGGCGGCAATGGCGTCGTCCATCGGCATGCTCCCGGCCAGAGCAGACATCAGAGCCGGCACGCCATGCGCCGTCATGACAGGGAGATCCGGCGCGAGCTTCAGCGCCTGTAAGACCCTCACTTCCTCCAGCACTCCGTCCGCGATCATCCGATCGAAACGTGCGTCAATCCGCTGGTAGAGCACCTCGCGATCCGGCAGCAGAACGAGCCGCGCCGTTTCGTCCTCGCTCAGCACTCCCTGTCCGCGAATGGATTGCCACACGGCTAGCGACTGACCTGTCGCCTGTATGACTTCCAGCGCCCGAACGATCCGCTGCGTATCCCCTGGCGCCAGACGCTGCGCCATCTCGGGGTCGCGCTCAGCCAGAAGGCGATGCAGCACGGGCGCTCCGAGTCGTTCGGCCTCGCCGCGCCAATGCCGCCGCACGTCATCCGGCACTGGCGGAATTGGCGACAACCCTTCCAGCAGCGCCTTGAAGTACAGCCCCGTGCCACCGACCAGAACCGGCAGCCTGCCCTCCGCCTGCACCTCTGCGATTGCGGCGGCGGCATCCAAGACGTAGCGGCCAACCGAATAGGCCTCGTGCGCCGGCACGAAGCCGAACAGACGGTGCGGAACGCGCACTTCCTCCTCCGGCGACGGGCGTGCGGTCAGGATGCGCAGTTCGCGATAAACCTGCATGCTGTCGGCATTGATGACCACGCCGCCGGTACGCTCGGCGATCTCGATCGCGAGCGCGGACTTGCCGCTGGCAGTCGGTCCGGCAATAAGAATGGCGCGGCAGGATTTCATACGCCCTTGCTAGAACAGCAGCGGCGGGCCTGCGAGCGCGAAATGATGGAACAGTTGAGATGATGCTTTGCTACGCGCTCGTCCTGACCAGCTCTCCGGATGTACCGGCCGTCACCCCTGAGGTCGCGGCCAAGGCTGCCGCTCTCCTGCCCAACGGTGCAGAGCTGGACCAGGACTGGCTGTCTGACGGCGAAGCCTGGCGGGCGTTATTTATCAGCGACGCCCCGAGCGAGGTGGTGCGCATCCGCGAGACTGTCCGCGCCGCGTTTGCCAACATGCCCATCGATGTGAATGTCATCAGCGGCGAGCTGGCCTGGACTCGCAAAAAGCTACTGGTCGCCGATATGGAATCGACCATCATCGCCCAGGAATGTCTCGACGAGCTGGCGGAGTTCGTCGGGCTGCGCGAGCGTATCTCGGATATCACCGCCCGCGCCATGCGCGGTGAACTCGACTTCGAAACCGCTCTCGATGAGCGTGTCGGGCTGCTCAAGGGCCTCGATGCCTCGGTGCTGCAGACGCTCTACGATGAAAAGGTAACGCTGATCCCGGGGGCATGCGAGCTCATCGCAACCATGCGCTACAACGGTGCTTACTGCGCGCTCGTTTCCGGCGGCTTCACGTTCTTCACCGAACGGATCGCGAAACGACTGGGCTTCAACACGCACCAAGCCAATACGTTGGAGATCATCGATAACAAACTCGCGGGAACCGTGACGAAGCCGGTTCTGGGGCGTGAGGCAAAACTTGCCGCGCTGGAACACTTGCGCAAGGAGCTAGGTCTCCTCGAACCCGAAACGCTGACAGTCGGCGACGGCGCCAATGATCTGGCCATGATCCGCGCCGCAGGTCTCGGCGTTGCCTATCACGCCAAGCCGATCGTGGCTGCCGAAGCTCAGGCCTCTATCCGCCACGGCGACCTGACGAGCCTTCTCTACCTGCAGGGCTACAAGAAGGACGAATTCCGCACCGATTAAGCACGGCCACCCTCTCCTCGACCCGTCATTCCCGCGATGGAGATGGCGCGGAAACGGACGATCAGGATTGCGCGCGCAGCATGAGCCGCCGCCAGAGATCACGAAGCGAAGTGCGCACACGCCCCAGATGCGGCCGCAGCGTTTCCCAAGCGCGCCTCACGGCCAGCTTTGCCCGCATCTTGACCACACGCGCATAACGCCACGCCCAGCTCGCCCGGATGCGCGCAAACAGCGCGTCCTTCCACGGCACCACCCAATCATACAGCGACGCGAACCAACCGATTTGCATCAGCTTGGGCTGGGTCAGAACGAAAATGCGCGCCAGGACCGCCGTGCCGACCACCTTCGCGCCGAGCAGCAGCAGCGCCGCGGTCAGGAAGTGCCCGGTCGCGACAAGGTAGACCGCGGCAATCTTCAGCGGAAAAATTAAACACGAGGGCAGCACGAACGCGCACAGCGCTCCGTAAGGCGGCAGCGTCGTCAGCCAATTCTCGAACCGAGCCCATATTTCGAAGCGGCGCAACCGGCCGATGAGGTTCGCGAGTGGACGCCAGCCCCATTCCTCGAACAACAGGATCAGCGCAAGGACCAGGTCGACGGCACCCTTGGCGATCCGCACGAGCCCCCGGCCGATCCATCGTGGCAGATCGCTCAATGACGCGCGATCCGGCGATGCTGGCGGAGGATCGCGTTCAGTCGTCATGGCGGGCCGTCGTTCTCGTCGCCGGCGCGCGGCTTGAACTCTTCGATAACCGGGCGCTGCGGACCGATTTCACTGACTTCGCTGGAAGACGGCAGCCTGTCGGCAGGTCGCAATGCACCAGCCTCCTCGGCCTCTTCGAGCCGCCGCGCCAATTCCTCACGCGCTTTTGCAGCCTGCAATTGCCGGTTCCACAGCCCCGCATAAAGGCCGTTCTTCGCCAGCAACTGCGCATGCGTACCCTGCTCGACCAGGCAACCTTTCTCCAGAACCAGGATGTTATCGGCATGCACGATCGTGGACAGACGATGCGCGATAATCAGCGTCGTCCTGTCCCGTGCGACCTTATCAAGCGCGTCCTGGATCTCTTTTTCCGTGTGGCTATCGAGCGCGCTGGTCGCTTCATCCAACATGAGGATCGGCGGTCGC
Organism: Pseudomonadota bacterium; assembly: GCA_023423275.1. Classification (GTDB taxonomy): domain Bacteria; phylum Pseudomonadota; class Alphaproteobacteria; order Rhizobiales; family Hyphomicrobiaceae; genus ZC4RG25. The sequence continues at coordinate 37,950 of JAFAFW010000001.1, read as the reverse complement.
TTCAGGATCGTCCGCGCGATGGCGACGCGTTGCTTCTCGCCTCCGGATAGTTTCAGGCCGCGCTCACCGACCATGGCGCGATACCCCTGCGGAAGCTGGCGGATGAAGCCATCGATCTGCGCCAGCCGCGCCGCGGCATAGACTTCCTCTTCCGCCGCGTCCGGGCGGCCATACTTGATGTTGTAAAAGATCGTATCGTTGAACAGCACCGTATCCTGCGGGACGACGCCGATCGCCGCGCGCACACTCTCCTGCGTTACATCGCGGATATCCTGTCCGTCGATCGTGACCCGGCCGCTGGCGATGTCGTAGAAGCGAAACAGAATGCGGCTGATGGTAGACTTGCCCGCGCCGGACGGACCGACGATAGCCACCATCTTGCCGGCCGGAATCTCGAACGACACATCATTCAGGATCGGCCGGTCGGGGTCATAGAAAAAGCTGACGTGCTCGAAACGGATCGTTCCCTGCTCGACGTGCAGCGGCGGTGCCCCCGGCTTGTCGACCACTTCCGGCTTCTCGTCGAGCAGTGTGAACATGTTTTCGAGGTCGACCAGCCCCTGCTTGATGTCGCGATAGACCATGCCCATGAAATTGAGCGGCATGTAGAGCTGGATCAGAACCGAGTTGATCAGCACGAAGTCGCCGATCGTATGCTGCCCGGCCATGATCCCGCGCGCAGTCAGCACCATGACGGCCGTCATACCGATTGTGAAGATCAGCGCCTGTCCCGAGTTCAGGACGCCAAGTGACTGATAAGACTTGGCCGCCGCCACCTCATAGCGCGCCATCGTCTCGTCGAAACGGCGCGCTTCCAGAGCCTCGTTGCCGAAGTATTTCACAGTCTCGAAGTTGAGCAGGCTGTCGATCGCCTTGGTGTTGGCCTCGGTATCGGTGTCGTTCATCTCGCGGCGAATGGCGATGCGCCGCTCGCTGGCGATGAACGTGAACCACATGTACGCGATCACCGTTGCCAGGATGATAATCACGTAGAGCCAATTGAAGAAATACAGCAGCACACCGCAGATCAGCAGCAGTTCCAGCGCCGTCGGCACCACGTTCAGGATGCCCATGCGGATGATGAAGTCGATGCCCCGCGTGGCGCGTTCGATGACGCGGCTCAGTCCGCCCGTGCGCCGCTCCAGGTGGAAGCGCAACGATAACCGGTGCAGATGCTGGAAGGTGCGGTTGTTCAGCTCGCGCACCGCATGCAGCCCGACCTTGGTGAAGAACAAATCGCGGATCTGATTGAGCACGATCATGAGCACGCGCCCGATCCCGTAGGCCAGGATCAGGGCAATCGCAGCAATCCCGAGCCCCTCGCCGACACCGACGCTTCCCTGCGCCGGAGCATGCGACGTCAGCCAATCGGTGGCTTCCTTGAAGAAGATCGGCACCGAGATCGTGACCACCTTCGCGGCGAACAGCACGGCGAAGGCAATGACGACGCGCAACCGCAGGTCGGGCCGCCCTTTCGGCCAGACAAACGGCAACAGGCCGCGCAGAACCGTCCAGTGGTCGCTGCCGTCAACAATGTTCAAAGATTGCCGGTGAACGTTGCCCTCGTCCGCCGCCTTGACCGCTTCCTGCGCCACCATGCCGTCATCCTTTTGCTGGCGCTCATATACGATTCCGGCAGCAGGAATGCGACTCCGCCAGCCAAGGCCCCCGCCGAAAGGAGGGCTTGGCCTGTCGTAATTCAGACGGGACAGGGGCTTACGCTTCGCGCCAACAATCACAATATAAGTGGGTATGCATTTGACTACGAACGACAAGACGACAAAGAGCCTACGGCCGTCCTCCATGAACAAGCTGGTCACGAAAACGCCGGTCAACGGCATCCAGAATATCTGCGTCTATTGCGGCTCCGGCGCTGGCGCCAAGCCGGCCTATGCCGACGCTGCGCGGACGCTCGGACGATCCCTCGCCGAATCGGGAATTGGGCTCGTCTATGGCGGCGGCAGCCTTGGCCTGATGGGCGAAGTTGCGCGCGCGGTCCTGGGCGCAGGCGGACGGGCAACCGGCATCATCCCGGCGTTCCTGTCCGAGCGCGAGCACATGCTGCGCGACGTCGACGAGCTGATTGTCACCGAGGACATGCATCAGCGCAAAATGCTGATGTTCCAGCGGTCGGACGCTTTCGTCGCGCTGCCCGGTGGGATCGGCACGCTGGAAGAACTGGTCGAACAGTTGACCTGGTCGCAGCTCGGCCAGCATCAGAAGCCGGTGATCATTGCCAATATCGACGGTTTCTGGACACCGTTCCTGAAGCTGCTTGAGCACATGCGCGCCGACCAGTTCATCCGCCAGAGCCTGGAGGTGTCCTTCATCGTCGTTGATCGGACTGAGGACATCGTTCCGGCAGCGATTGCCGCCGCGCCAAAACAGCCCGAGCCAACCAAAGATCAGGCTCTCATTTCGCGGATGTGATGAGCGGGGGACTGATCTTTTCCCATGGTCGCCGGGGGTGCTACGCTGAGCGCCCCTGTCACTCCTCCGGAAAGATATTGTACCGCTGTGACCGCGCTTCTCGACGACAAAACCCGACGCGAGCATAAGCGTCGCAACCGGCTTCATTCCGTGCTGCTGCTTTGCGGCCTGGGCGTGGTGCTGGGCCTCTCCGCAGTGCTGATCTGGGGACTGCCTGGATTGATCTATGCAGCGCTGGCTGTCGTGCTCCTGTTATTATTTGCGCCGCGCGTGCCGCCTGAAGCGGTGATGCGGATGTACCGCGCCCGGGAACTCGACCCGCGCCTTGCAGGACAGCTCGGACGCGTCGTCAATGTGCTGACCGAGCGTGCCCAACTGCCGGTGCAGCCGCGCCTGTTCGTCATTCCGAGCCAGACACTCAATGCGTTCGCGACCGGCAGCGCGCGCACCCCCTTTATCGGGATAACAGAGGGGCTGCTTCGCACGCTGAGCCTGCGAGAGCTCGCCGGCGTGCTTGCCCATGAGATCAGCCATATCCGCAACAACGATCTGTGGGTGATGGGCCTTGCCGATACGCTGAGCCGGTTCACGCAGGGTATGTCCACCATCGCCATGATGCTGGCGGCGTTCAATTTCATGGGATTCATGTTCGGCGTGACGTTCGTATCGTGGGGCGCGATTCTTCTGCTTTACGCCGCGCCGCTGGCGTCCAGTCTCCTGCAATTGGGTTTGTCGCGTGCGCGCGAATATGATGCGGATCTCGAAGGCGCCTTGTTGACGGGCGATCCGCATGGGCTGGTCTCCGCCTTGAACAAGCTTGAGCGCTATACGGGCCGTTTCTGGGAAGATCTCTTCCCCATGCCCGGTCGGCGCGTCCCCGGCCCCTCGATCCTGCGCACGCACCCGCGGACCGAGGATCGCGTTGCGCGCCTGAACGAACTGGATGGCCGGCCGAAATCACCGCCGATCGTGCAGTCGTCCGAGAACACATATGCTCCGGTCGGCCTCATGGCCGTGCCGCCACGGCGGCACTGGACCGGTGTGTGGTATTGAGCGGCGATGGCTGAAACCGACCCAGCGTCCGTCATACCGATGCACGATTTGGCAAGCCGCGTCGTGATGCGGGATCGGCGCGCCGTCGCGCTGGCGCTGACCGAGGTCGAGCGACAGTCGGCAGCATCCGGCGCGCTTTTGAAAGCCCTGCAAAGCCATCTCGGCCGTGCCGTCACCGTCGGCTTCACAGGCCCGCCCGGCGCGGGCAAATCCACGCTTGTCGATGCCTGTATCCGCAAGCTGCGCGAAGATGGGCGCACGGTGGGCGTGATTGCCGTCGATCCATCCAGCCCGCTGTCGGGCGGCGCGATCCTGGGTGACCGTATCCGCATGACGGCAGCCCTCGATGATGACGGTGTTTTCGTGCGTTCTCTCGCCGCTCGCGGACATCTCGGCGGACTGACGCCTGCAGCAGTGCGCATGATCGACGTCATGGATGCCGCAGGCTTCGACGTCATCCTGCTCGAGACCGTCGGAACCGGCCAGTCCGAAATCGACATCGCGGAAGTCACCGACGTGCGTGTCGTGGTCTCCGCCCCCGGACTGGGCGATGGTATCCAGGCGATGAAGGCAGGGTTGTTGGAAATCGCCGACATTCTCGTCGTCAACAAAGCCGACCGCGAGGGGGCGGAACGCACGTATCAGCAGTTGACCGCCGCGCGCAGTCACACCCGCGATGGAACCGTATCGGCGCCCGTCCTCCAGACCACCGCCACGACCGGTGCGGGCGTTCCGGAACTGCTGAAAGCCCTCCACGCAATCGCGGCTCCAAGGCTGACCGCCGGGATCCACCAGCGAAGACGCAGACGGGCACGCTACCTGATCGCCCGCGCCGCCGCCGATCTGATTGCGGCGGAAGTCCGGGGAGCCGATACCGCAAGGATCGACAAGCTATCTGACGCCGTGCTCGAAGGATCGTTGTCGGCCACAGAAGCTGCTGGCCGTCTGATCGAAAAGCGTCGCGTTCTGTAAGCTCCCCAACTGCGCTGCAGTAAAACGAGGGCCTGCCGTGACTTATCTTCTGATCAAGGCTGCTCTTTCCGGCATTATTGCCATGATCGTGTCCGAAGTCGCGCGCAAAAGTCCGGGTTTCGGCGGGCTGATCGCATCCCTGCCGCTGGTCTCCATCCTCGGCATCATGTGGTTGTGGCGCGACACCGGGGATATAGAGCGTCTCGCTGCCCATTCGCAAGCGACATTCTGGTTCGTGCTCCCGTCCCTGCCGATGTTCCTGGTGTTTCCGGCCATGCTCAAAAACGGGTTTGCGTTCTGGCTGGCGATGACGTTGTCCTGCATCTTGACGATGGTGTTGTATCTAGCCGCACTCTGGCTGCTGCCGAAACTCGGTATCGACATCTAAATTTCGGTTCGACCGCCAGCACGACGCCTCGATCACTGGACGGCGGAGCCACCGAAGCCTAAGTGTTCGCCTATGCCACAAGACAATTCCGAGGCACGGCATGCGGGTGAACCGGCACAGGATGAAACCCTGCGCAAAACCGGCCCCGAAATCATCGCCGCATACCTGAAGACTCTGCCCAGTTCGCCGGGTGTCTATCGTATGATCGACGCTCACGGCGACGTGATCTACGTCGGCAAGGCGCGCAGCCTGAAGGCGCGGGTGTCGAGCTATGCCCGCACGTTCGGGCATAGCAACCGCATCGCCCGCATGATCTCCGCCACCACTTCGATGGAATTCGTCACTGTCGGCACCGAAGCCGAGGCGTTGCTACTGGAAGCGAACCTCATCAAACGCTTCCGCCCCCGCTTCAATGTCCTGATGCGGGACGACAAGTCATTTCCCTATATCCTGATCGCACGCGATCATAGCGCGCCGCAGATCCTCAAGCATCGTGGCGCGCGCAACCGCAAAGGCGACTACTTTGGTCCGTTCGCGTCAGCCGGCGCGGTCGGCCGCACCATCAACATGCTGCAACGCGCCTTCCTTCTGCGCTCGTGTTCCGATGCCGTGTTCGAGACGCGGACCAGACCGTGCCTGCTGTTCCAGATCAAGCGCTGTTCGGCGCCCTGCACCGGAGAAATCGGGCTGGACGATTACAGCGCACTGGTCGAAGAGGCGACACGGTTTCTGCGCGGCGAAAGCCAGAATGTCCGCCGTCATTACCAGAAACTGATGGAAGAGGCGGCCGAAGCGCTCGAATTCGAACGCGCAGCAACGTTCCGGAACAGGCTGTGGGCGCTCGCTCACGTGACGGCGGATCAGGCCATCAATCCGGAAGGCGTGGAGGAGGCTGATGTCTTCGCCATCGCCCAGGAAGGCGGGCAGACCTGCATCCAGGTGTTCTTCTTCCGCAGCGGGCAGAACTGGGGCAATCGCGCCTATTTCCCGAAGGCCGATAAATCCCTGGATTGTCCGGAAATTCTCGAAAGCTTCATCGCCCAATTCTACGATGACAAGCCCGTGCCACGGCTGGTCCTGCTGTCGGAAACGGTTCCGTCTTTATCATTGTTGGAAGAAGCGCTGTCGACCAAGGCCGATCGGCGGATCGAAATTCGAGTGCCCCAGCGCGGCAGCAAAATGGGGATCGTTGAACACGCCCAACGCAACGCACGAGAGGCTCTGGGACGGCGGCTGGCGGAAAGTTCGTCCCAGCGCATTCTGCTGGAGGGTCTCGCCGAACGGTTCGGGCTGGCACGACCACCGCGCCGGATCGAGGTGTTCGATAACAGCCACATCATGGGCACCAACGCCGTCGGCGCGATGATTGTCGCCGGGCCGGAAGGCTTCGTGAAAGGCCAGTATCGTAAGTTCAATATCAAATCGGCCGATCTCACGCCGGGTGACGACTACGCCATGATGCGCGAGGTGCTGACGCGGCGCTTCAAGCGTCTCGCGACGCAGAACGCAAGCCGTTCATCGGGTTCCGAGGTTTCGAGCGAGTTCGCCGCAGCGGACGAAGGTCGGCTGATGTCTCTCATCACAGAGCCGCAACCGCCGCCCATCACCGAACGCGGTGCCGATGGCATGCCGTTTGGCGTCCTGCGGGCCGACCATGTCGAGGAGCCACCTGCGGATGCGGATGCCATTGATACATCCCCAGCTCTCTTCGACGACGAGGCCGGCGATGACGAATTGATGGCCACCGTGGAACCCGACGAGTTCCCCGACCGGCCGGATCTCGTGCTGGTCGACGGCGGCGCCGGCCAGCTCTCCATCGCTGCCGAAGTCTTGCGCGAACTCTCGCTGGACATTCCACTCGTCGGCGTCGCCAAGGGTCCGGACCGGGATGCAGGCCGCGAGCACTTCCACGTTCCTGGACGCGAAAAGCCGTTCATGCTGGAACCTCGTGACCCAGTCCTCTACTTCGTTCAACGGCTGCGCGACGAGGCGCACCGGTTCGTCATCGGCACGCACCGCGCGAAGCGGTCGAAAGCCATTTCAGCCAATCCACTCGACGAGATTCCCGGCATCGGCCCGACGCGAAAACGCGCGTTGATGCAGCATTTCGGTTCCGCGAAGGCGGTTTCGCGGGCGGGCGTCGCCGATCTCAAAGAGGTGCCCGGCGTTTCCGCGCAGATGGCGCAGACGATCTACGATTTCTTCCACGAGCGCAGGACGTGACGTCCGCCGTCACGCGTCGAAGAACGCCGTCTCCCGATCGCCCTGCATGTGGATATCGATGCGATAGACTGGCCCATCCGGACCGTCCGCGCGCGTGGCAATGAGGGTGTCACGACGATCGGCCGGAACGGATGCCAGAACCGGATCGCGGGCGTTCGCCTCGGCCTCATCCGAGAAGTAGATGCGCGTATAGGCGTGCAACAGCAGGCCGCGCATGAGCACGATCACATTGATATGCGGCGCCTGCTGACCGTCGACCTGGCCGGGCTTCACGGTATTGAAGATGAAGCGCTGCTCCGGATCGGTTCCCGTCCCCACACGCCCGAACCCTTTGAAACCGCTATTCGAGCCGCGCTCATCCAACGGGTGTGCATAGCGACCCTGGCCGTCCGCCTGCCAGATCTCGATCATGGCATCGGGCACCGTCTTGCCCTCACCGTCGAAAATCCGCCCTTCGACGCGAATGCGCTGCCCATCGGCGTCGGTGACTGCAAGGTCCGATCCGGCAATGCTGGCAAAGGAATAGTTGTATTGCTCCGGCGTCAGGCCATAGGCAAAGAACGGACCGACGGTTTGCGAGGGTGTCTGCTTCAAGGGCACGAGCGTCAGGCCTCCATCGGCGTCTGGTGACGGCCACGCAGGATGATGTCGAACTCGTAGCCCAGCGCGTAGGACGGTTCGGTGGTCTCGATCGAGAAGCGCGAGATAAGCCGTTCGCGCACACCGGGCGGCGTACTCTGATAAATCGGATCCAGATCCAGCAGCGGATCGCCCGGGAAATACATCTGCGTCACGAGACGGGTCAGGAAACTCGGGCCGAACAGCGACAGGTGGATGTGCTGCGGACGCCATGCGTTGTGGTGATTGCCCCACGGATAGGCGCCGGGCTTGATCGTCATGAACCGGTAGCGGCCCTCGGCGTCCGTCACACAGCGGCCACCCCCGAAGAAGTTCGGATCGAGCGGTGCATCGTGCTGGTCGGCATGATGAATGTAGCGGCCGGCCGCGTTCGCCTGCCAGATCTCGATCAGGGTGCCCGGGACGGGACGACCGGTCTCCTCCAGAACGCGGCCTGTTACGATGATGCGCTCCCCCAGGGGTTCAGCATCGCGACAGCCATTCCGCGTCAGGTCCGCGTCGAGCGCCCCGAGACTTTCGTGACCATAGACCGGTCCCGTCAGCTCGGACAGCGACTGGCGCATCGGTATCAGCGGCTTCGTTGGGCCGCGTAAGACGGTCGATTTATAACCCGGATCGATAAAGCGGGGCTGGCTGCTCCAGTCACGCGGCGTGTAGCTGACCGGCACGTGCTCCTCCTGAACTTCAGAGGATCGTTCAGTTGGCGATCCTTATTCGATTTTTATCAAATCTAAACCAACCGGACCGGGTTGTAACAGTGCCTTTCATCGTCCCTGCGTCGCCAGAATGTGGACGGCGAAATACCCGAACACACCCGCGAACGTCCAATCGATCGCGCGCAAAACGCGCCGCCGTCCTTTCAGAAAGCCGACAAGCCGCTCCGCGCCGAGGATCATCAGGACCGCGAAAGGAAAGGTAAACAGAACGTAAAAGATGCCAAGAAAGAAGAGTTTCCCGGCCGCGTCCGGATCCCCCGCGCGCACGAACTGCGGCAGGAAGGTCACGAAGAACAGCACAACCTTGGGGTTGGTCAGATTGACACCGGCTCCCAACATCACGGTGCGCAAAAATGGCTCCGAACGACGGCTCTCGACCCTGACATTCAGGGCGGAGCCGGAGCGGATCGCATCGACGGCGAGCCACAAAAGGTAGACCGCACCTACAATTTTGACGATCGTGAAAGCCGTTGCGGACGCTGCAAGCAAAGCCGACAGGCCGATAGCCGCAAGCAGGGTATGCACGATACAACCAATCGACGCACCGAGCATGGCAGCTATTCCGGATCGCCGGCCTCCGGAAATTGTCTTAGCCAAGAACAGGCTCATGTCCGGCCCCGGCGTGACGAACAAAATCGCACAGGCAATGGCGTAAGCGATCAGAATACTCGTTTCGGGCACAAAGGTCATTGTCGCGCCTGCGTTAGCGGGATTCCGGCATTTGCCGGTCTTGAGATTAACCTAGGCTTAGCGCCTGCCCTGTTAGCGTCTGTAAAGGACCGGCTCAGACAAATCTGGCTTTTTCATGCTGAATGGCGCGATCGGATCGAGCAAATCGAATTCGCTGATGAGCGAATATTCGTCAATGCTCGGCGATGCCATTCTCCGGCATCGGGCAAGGGCTGCAGAACATTCCGCGCGGATAGAGGCGGAACTGGCCGGTCGGGTCAAGTCCGAATTCATCGCCAATATGAGCCATGAGCTGCGCACGCCGCTCAATACGGTTATCGGCTTTTCCAAGCTTCTGCGCGAGCATCAGCACCGACAGCTCCGCGATGAGGAGATCGTCGAATACGCCGATCTCATCCACGGCGCGGCCGGGCAGTTGCTGTCCGTCATCAATGACATCCTGGATCTCTCGAAAATCCAGAGTGGCCGGTACACGCTCGACAGGCGCGATTTCAGCCTCGCCGACGTGGTCGAATCGACGCTCGCCGGCTTCCGGCCGGCCGCCGAGGAAACCGGCGTGCGCCTGGAATATCGCATCGATCCGGCGCTGCAGCCGGTCCGCGGCGACAGCGCCAAGATGCACCAGATCATCAGCAATCTCGTCGGCAACGCGTTGAAATTCACGCATGAAGGCGGGCGCGTCATGGTCGAGGCCGCCAGATTGGCATCCGGGGGCGCAGTACTGGTCGTGCGCGATACCGGCATCGGAATGAGCCAGGAAGAAATCACAATCGCCATGCTGCCGTTCGGTCAGGTCGACGGAACGCGCTCGCGCTGGCGGGAAGGCACGGGCCTTGGATTGCCGATCGCCAAAGCCCTGGTCGAACTTCATGGGGGCCGGCTGGAGATCCGCAGCGAGACATCGAAGGGCACTGAAGTCGCTGTCATTCTGCCAGGAAAACATCACGTTTCTGTCGCCCAAGGCCGTGAAGCGGTGCTCTGAGCAGGTTCTTGCGGGTAAGGGGAGAAGAACATGCAGCTTGCCAACCCGGAAACGGGTCAGGACATTTGGCCGACCGATCTGTCGATCGGCCGGATCGTGTCCGTGACAGGCTCCAAGGCCGTCGTTCTGCTGGATGCCGCCAGCGACAGAGGCCGTGCACGTGGCCCTGAACAGCGGCCCGAGATGGGTACGCTGCTCGTCATCGAACAGACGAACACGGCCGTTCTCGCGATCGTCTCGGCGCTGAGTGTTCCTGTTCCGGCGCAGCGTGAGGGCGAAGGCGAGCTTTGGATTGCCGAACTCGGCCTGGTTGGTGAGCTTTGGAAGGGCTCACATAGTCAGGCAGGCTCCTTCAATCGCGGCGTGACGATCTACCCATCCCTTGGCGATCGTGTGCGGGTTGCAACCAAGGACGAGCTGGAGATGGCCTTCTGCGGCGAGTTCGAAGGCACCGTGCGCGTCGGAAGCCTGCGGCAGGATTCCGGCATCTCGGCCATGGTCCGCGTCGATGACCTGCTCGGCAAGCATTTCGCGGTTCTCGGCACGACCGGCACCGGCAAGTCCTGCACGACAGCCCTGATCCTGCGCGCCATTCTGCAGAAGAACCCGGCGGCGCACATTGTTCTCCTGGATCCTCACAACGAATACGCGACCGCATTCACCGAATGGGCTGAAGTCCTGTCGCCGCGCAACATGCAGCTTCCTTTCTGGCTGCTGACCTTCGAGGAAGCGGTCGAAGTTCTCATCGGCGACCCGCAAGGACGCAAGTCCGAGGTCGAGATCCTGCAGGAACTCATCCCGATTGCCAAATCCCGATACGCTACGGGACGGGCGAAGGAAGGCCATTCGGGCTTGCGCCGCGGCGCGATGGATCCTAGCCGTTTCACAGTCGATACACCGGTTCCCTATCGCATTTCCGACCTGACCGCGCTGATCGACGAGCGGATGGGCAAACTCGAAAACAAGCGCGATTTGCACCCCTACCGGCAAATCAAGACGCGCATCGACACCATCAGCCAGGATGCGCGCTATGCTTTCATGTTCGGCTCGCTGACCGTTTATGACGGGATGGCGCAGATCCTCGGACAGATTTTCCGCGTTCCGGTCAACGACAGGCCGATCACCATCCTGGAACTGACCGGACTGCCGACCGAGATCGTCAATGTCGTGGTCTCGGTGCTGTGCCGGATGACGTTCGACTTCGCCTTGTGGAGTGAAGGCCAGGTGCCCGTGACGCTGGTCTGCGAGGAAGCCCACCGCTATGTTCCGGCCAACCCCAACCTCGGGTTCGAACCGTGCAAGCGCGCCATTGCCAAGATCGCCAAAGAAGGCCGCAAGTACGGTGCGTCGCTGTGCATCGTCACCCAGCGGCCTGCGGAAATCGACCCGACGATCCTGTCCCAGTGCAACACGGTGTTCGCGCTGCGCATGTCGAACGACCGCGACCAGCAGATCGTCCAGTCGGCGGTCTCGGATACCGGCTCCGGCTTGCTTGAGTTCTTGCCCGCGCTCGGCCAGCGCGAGGCGATTGCGTTTGGCGACGGCGTGACACTGCCGGTTCGTATCAAGTTCGACGAATTGCCGAAATCCGCCCTGCCGCGCAGTTCGACCGCGCGCTTCAGCGAGAAGTGGCAGCATTCGGTCGGCGACGAAGGCTTCCTCGATCAGGTGGTCGAGCGCTGGCGCGCCTCGGGTGCGAGTGCCGAGGCCAATCAAAACCTGACGATGCTGGCGGATTCGCTGGCCGTCTATAGCGGCCACCCGGACGAGCATCCGCACGTACAGGGGACAGACGACCCCTATCTCTCGGACGTTGCACGCGCCGCCTCCCAAAAGCAGGCTCGCCGCTTCGACGGATCGATGCGGCAGGAACCTGCGGCGATCTCCCACCGTCAGCCTCAGCCATCGGTTCGCGGGGTCCCGCCACCGCCGGCCCCCGTTAACGAAGCCAGTCAGCAGACTGCGGACGCGCTTCGCTCTCTGCGCGACCGGTTGATGCAGCGCTCCTCGAACGGCCGCTGAGAAGCCAGGCTGCCGCGGTAAGGATCTTGGCAGAATGGGAACCGGCCAATCTTGAGAGCGCCAGATTGCGTTGGTAGACTGAAAATCAGCAAAAACCCGCCGCGCGGCGTCGGCTCCGGGTGTCATTCGCCCGCCGGGCATAAGGAGTGTCGATGAGCGGACTGTTTCCGGTGATCCTGTCCGGCGGCTCCGGCACGCGTCTTTGGCCGCTGTCGCGCGCCATGTTTCCCAAGCAGTTCATCCGCTTCAACGGTGACAGCGAGAACCTACTGGGCCAGACGCTCAAGCGTCTGAAGATGGATGCCAGCTTCGCGCCCCCCACCATCCTGTGCAACGCCGATCACCGCTTCCTGATCAAGGAATGCCTGGAGCGCGCACAGATGCCGGCCCGCGCTCTGATCCTGGAACCATTGGCGCGTAATACGGCCGCTGCCGTTGCTGTCGGCGCATTGAGTGCGCTCAGAGATGACCCTGACGCCGTCCTGCTGGTCATGCCGTCAGACCACGTGATCGGCGACGAGCCCCGCTTCCTATCGGCGGTCCACCGCGCGAAAAACGTCGCCGCGTCCGGGCGCCTGGTGCTGTTCGGCATCCAGCCGTCTCAGGCCCACACCGGCTATGGCTACATCAAGCGGGGAAAACCGCTGGAGGGGTTTGACGGCGCGTTCAAAGTCGACGACTTCGCCGAAAAGCCCGACGCCGTATTGGCCCAGCGATACGTCGACGACGGCAGCTACTTCTGGAACAGCGGCATCTTCGTCCTGCACGCGCGCACCTTCCTCGACGAGCTCTCCGAATTTGCACCGGACGTTCTCGGTGCCGCCCAAAAGTCTCTCGAGAACGCGACGACGGATCTCGGCTTCCTGCGGCTGGACCGAGAGACTTTCGCGTCGTCACCGAATATCTCCATTGACTACGCTGTCATGGAGAAGACCGACAAGGCGGTCATGTTGCCAGTCGATATCCGTTGGAACGACGTCGGCTCCTGGTCGTCCCTGTGGGAACTGGCGCCGCATGATGCGCGCGGCAACTATGCCGGCGCGCAAGCGGTACTGGAGGATACGTCAGAGTGCTATATCCATAGCGACAAGTCGCTGGTCGCAACACTCGGCGTCGAGAACCTGATCATCGTCGATACCCCGGACGCCCTGCTCGTCGCAGACCGGTCGCGCGCGCAGGACGTGAGCAAGATCGTCGGGCAATTGAGGGAAAGTGGGCGCAAAGAGCACGAACAGCACGTACGCAACTACCGCCCCTGGGGGTTCTTCGAGACCCTATCGATCGGTCCGCGCTTTCAGGTGAAGCTTCTGCACGTCAATCCGGGCGGCCAGCTGTCGCTTCAAATGCACCATCACAGATCGGAACATTGGGTCGTAGTCCACGGCACGGCCAAGGTCACCGTCGGAGACAACGAGAAGCTCGTGCGTGAGAACGAAAGCGTCTACATCGTCGCCACGCAATGGCATCGCCTCGAAAATCCGGGGCGTGTGCCGCTGGAGTTGATCGAAGTACAGATCGGCAGCTATCTCGGCGAGGACGACATCCTGCGCTCGGGAGACGTCTATCACCGGTCTCCCGACGAGACCCGATAGCCAGCACCTCGCGTCGAAACCTGCCAGAGCCCGTCACAAAAAAGTGGGGCGCAACCGCCAGCCCCCGCGCAAGCGATCTGCACCCCACTGCCGCCACATACACCCCGCCGGCACATCATTCATCGCGCAACCGGGGCCGCGGGTCTGTTCCCTGCGTAACAACGCTGCCGGATAGTCCGAAACGCAAAAAGGCCCCGAGAAACGGGGCCTTCTGTCTCCATCGTCATCGTGCGGCGAAGTGCCGATCAGTGCGCGAGCACAGCCAGCAGCAGCAGCGCGACGATATTCGTGATCTTGATGGCCGGATTCACGGCCGGACCAGCGGTGTCCTTGTAAGGATCGCCGACGGTGTCGCCGGTGACGGAGGCCTTGTGCGCCTCGGAGCCCTTCACATGCTTCACGCCATCCTTGTCGATGAAGCCATCCTCGAACGACTTCTTGGCGTTGTCCCATGCACCGCCGCCCGAGGTCATCGAGATGGCGACAAACAGGCCAGTGACGATGACGCCCAACAACATCGCGCCGACTGCCGAGAACGCAGCGCTCTTACCCGCAGCGCCGCCGCCGGAAACGAAGTAGATGACCAGGAACAACACGATGGGCGACAGCACCGGCAGCAGTGACGGGATCACCATCTCCTTGATCGCGGCCCGCGTCAGCAGGTCGACCGCCGCAGCATAGTCCGGACGCTCGGTGCCCTTCATGATGCCCGGCTTGGCCTTGAACTGACGACGAACTTCTTCGACGATGGCACTACCGGCCCGGCCGACCGCCGTCATCGCCATACCGCTGAACAGGAACGGGATCAGTCCGCCCAGCAGCAATCCAACCACGACGTAGGGATTGGCCAGCGAGAAGTCAGGCTGGACACCCTTGAAGTACTGGAATGTCGTCGAGCCGGCCTTATTGGCTTCCGAAATGAAGTATTGCAGATCGTAGCTGTAGGCCGCGAACAGCACCAGGGCACCGAGACCGGCAGAGCCGATCGCGTAACCCTTGGTGACTGCCTTGGTGGTGTTGCCGACTGCGTCCAGAGCGTCCGTCGAACGGCGGACCTCTTTCGGCAGACCGGCCATCTCGGCGATGCCGCCTGCGTTGTCCGTCACCGGACCGAAGGCATCCAGCGCCACCACCATGCCGGCGAGACCGAGCATCGTGGTCGTGGCGATAGCCGTACCAAACAGACCAGCCAGATTGTAGGTGACGAGAATGCCGGCAACGATGACGATCGTCGGCAGCGCGCAGGCCTCAAGTGACACCGCAAGGCCCTGGATCACGTTGGTGCCGTGACCGGTCACCGACGACTGCGCAATCGAGCGCACCGGGCGGAAGCCGATGCCCGTGTAGTACTCGGTGATCCAGACGATGAGGCCCGTGACCGCAAGACCGGCAAGACCGCACAGGAACAGATCGGTTCCGGTGAGCTCGCGGCCTGCGGCGGTCCCGACGACATCCCAAGTGCCGAGCACATACTGGGTGGCCACGAACAGCCCTGCGATGGACAGCACGGCCGAAGCGATGAAGCCGCGATACAGCGCGCCCATGATCGAGTTGTTGGCGCCGAGGCGGACGAAGAACGTGCCCGCGATCGACGTGATGAGACACGCCGCGCCGATAGCCAGCGGGTAGACCATCAGATTGGCGAGGTTGGGCTGACCGAGGAAGAAGATCGCCGCCAGAACCATGGTCGCAACCACCGTCACGGCGTAGGTCTCGAACAGGTCGGCTGCCATACCGGCGCAGTCACCGACGTTGTCGCCCACGTTGTCGGCGATGGTCGCCGGGTTGCGCGGATCGTCCTCCGGAATACCGGCCTCGACCTTGCCGACGAGATCGCCGCCGACGTCAGCACCCTTGGTGAAGATGCCGCCACCAAGACGGGCGAAGATCGAGATCAGCGATGCGCCGAAGCCCAGCGCGACCAGCGAATCGATCACGACGCGATCGGCCGTGTTGTAGCCAAGTCCGCCAACCAGGATGAAGTAGTAGACCGCGACGCCGAGCAGCGCGAGACCAGCAACCAGCATGCCGGTGACAGCACCCGCCTTGAAGGCAATGTCGAGACCACCGGCCAGCGACTGGGTCGCCGCCTGTGCCGTGCGGACGTTGGCGCGCACCGAGACATTCATGCCGATGTAGCCTGCCAGACCGGACAGAACGGCACCGATTGCGAAACCGATGGCGGTCAAGCTTCCGAGCAGAAGCCAGGCGAGAATGAAGATGACGACGCCGACGATACCGATCGTGGTGTACTGGCGGTTGAGATAAGCCTGCGCACCTTCGCGGATCGCGCCCGCGATGGATTGCATCTTCTCATTGCCCGCATCGGCGCTCATGAGCGATTGGATGGTGAAGGCGGCGTAGACGAGCGATGCCGCCCCGCAGGCGATGATCACCCAGAGCAGGTTGTTCATCGTGAGAATTCCCCTTTTATGCCGGCTGTTATTCTGGACGCAGCAGAACCAGCGATACGGATGATCCGCACGCTGCGCCTACGCCCCCCATGGATTCGAGACTCGTTTTGAGAGTTGCGCGCGCGGACCATGCCAAAAGACACCTGCCGTTGCAACATGATCACAACATCGCGCGCGGGTCAGGATGACGATTG
Organism: Pseudomonadota bacterium; assembly: GCA_023423275.1. GTDB lineage: Bacteria > Pseudomonadota > Alphaproteobacteria > Rhizobiales > Hyphomicrobiaceae > ZC4RG25. Next base: position 21,635 of record JAFAFW010000001.1, on the reverse strand, counting down.
CATGTGACCATGTGCCACCATGTGTGGCCATACGATCACATAATGTGCGGCAAACGGGCGCTAGAAATGATCGTAGCCTGCGACGGTGAGGTCCATGGTCTGGCCGCGCGCATCGATCACGGAAACACCTGCCGGCTTGCGCAGGGTTCCAATCGCGGTGATCCGTACGCCTGCATGGCGTGCCTGATCTTCGAACGCCGCTGCATTCCCGGGCGCGACGCAGGCGAGGATTTCGTAGTCATCGCCGCCCATCAAAGGCAACAGGCCAAGATCATCGACGGTGGCCAGCACGGCCTGCGCGGCGTTTGATAAGGGAATCCGATCGGCGCGCACGTCCGCCCCGACACCCGATGCCCGGCATAGCCTGCCGAGATCCTTCACAAGACCGTCCGAGATATCCATGGCAGCGCTCGCGCAGTCCAGCAGCGCGGTTTGCAATGCGATGCGCGGCTGTGGTCTCAGATAGCGTCCCTCCAACGCGGCCCGATGTTCGGGATCGACGCGTGCCACGCGTTCTGGCGGGATGGCGCCGGATCGCAGCCGCAAGCCGAGCGCGGAATCGCCGAGCGTCCCCGACACGTAGACGATATCTCCGGGCTGCCCGCCATTTCGGCGCACCATTCGGCCGGAGAGTACTGTTCCAATCGCCATCACCGTCACTGACAGCGGTGCATTTGGCCTGCGGTCCGTGTCGCCGCCAGCCAGCGCTATGCCAAGTTTTCGCTGAGCGTCACCTAAGCCCGCTGCCAAGCCCGCGAGCCAGGCTCGTTCCGGCATCCGTGGAAACGCAATCGAGATCAGATACGCAACCGGCTTCGCGCCCTTGGCGGCGATATCGGAAACGTTCACCGCAACAGCTTTCCAGGCGATATCCTCCGGCGCGTCGCCGGGTAGAAAGTGGACGCCTTCGGCGATCGCGTCAGTATTCAAGACGAGATCATGCCCTGGCTCCGGCGTCAGCGCGGCGCAATCGTCCTGCAGCCCGAACGATCCCGGGAATTCGGCAGCCAGCGGAGCGAAATAGGCCTTGATGAGGCTGTCCTCGCCCGTCATCTCCTCCTCATCCGGCATGGGGCTCTGGCCCTCCTGCGCGTTCAACTTTCGCGGACCGGCGGCTTCTCGGCGAACTCCTGCGCGCGCAGCCGCCGCGCAACTTTGTCGAGGATGCCATTGACCACCTTCGGCTCGTCCTCGGCAAAAAAGGCATGCGCGATATCGATGTACTCGTTGATCACGACTCGTGCGGGAACGTCGCGTCGCTCCAGAAGTTCGAACACGCTTGCGCGAAGGATCGCACGCAGGATCGAATCCACGCGCTCGAGCTGCCACCCGACTGCCAGTTGCTGGTCGACGATCGGATCGATATCGCGCTGACGTCTCACGACGCCCTTCAGCAGTTCAGCGAAGAAGGTCGGATCCGCGCCGCAGATGGCATCCCCGGGTTCGGCCTGCTCAAATCGCACCGCGCGAAACTGGTCAATCACCGCATTGAGATCGGTCTGCGCCATGTCCATCTGGTAGAGACCCTGGACAGCCGCCACACGAGACGCGCTACGCGCAGTCTTGCCGGATACTTTCGACGTCGGCTTCATTCGACTTGGCCTTGGAACTGGCGCGCGACCTCGATCAGCCTCAGACAGGCGCGTACGGCGTCACCACCTTTTCCCTCACGCCCGCCCCGCGCGCGCTCCAGTGCCTGAGCTTCGGTATCGACCGTCAAGATTGCGTTGCCGACCGGGATGTTGTGCCGGATCGCCAGCTCCATCAGCCAATGATTGGCGTTGTTGCACACGATATCGTAGTGCGACGTCTCTCCCCGGATCACACATCCCAGAGCGATGACGCCGCTGTAACGCGTGCTGGGTGCACTATCGGGGGTCAGCCCCGCCGCGACAGCCTGCGAGAGCACTTGGGGAATCTCCAACGCTCCCGGAACGGTGACGCTGTCATAGGACACACCGCAGGCGTCGAGCTCCGCGATGGCGCCGGCCATCAGCTCGTCGGCGATGGTCTCGTGAAACCGCCCCTCGATAATGAGAATGCGGCAGCGCATACGGCTGCCGGACGCAATTGTGCTCGTCGTTCGTGGTGCGCGCCCTGCCATATCAGCTAACCGATCCTGCGCTGTTCGACGATCTTCAAGCCGAAGCCTTCCAGGCCAACGTAAATCGACGACGGCGAGTTCGTCAGCAGTATCATGTCACGCACTCCGAGATCGCGTAGGATCTGCGCGCCAATACCGATCTCGACCATCCGCCCCTCGTGCCCTTCGGGCTTGCGGGGTTCCAGGCCAGCGTGGCGGCCGATCGCTTTCGAGACCGACTGCGGACGCAGATCGCGGATCAGCACCAGAACACCTCGCCCTTCCTGCTCGATCGCGCGCATCGACTGCGCGATCACGGAGCCGGAAGCATCCGGATCAGCCCCGACGCCCAGGATGTCCGACATGAGATTGACGGCGTGAACACGGACCAGAATCGGCCCTGGCTTCGACAGATCACCCTTCACCAGCGCCAGATGCTCGACCGGATCAACCGTCGTCTCATAGACGTGCATGTCGAAACCGCCGCCATTAACGCTCTCGATTTGCCGTCGCGCAACAGGCTTGACCATCCGGTCGTTCTGCAGGCGAAACGCGATCAGGTCTTCGATGGTGCCGATCTTCAAGCCGTGCCGCTGCGCGAAAGAGACGAGATCCGGCAACCGCGCCATGGTGCCGTCGTCGTTCATCACCTCGCAAATCACAGCAGCCGGATAGAGGCCTGCCAGTCGCGCAAGATCAACGGATGCCTCGGTATGTCCGCCGCGGACCAGCACGCCACCCTCACGGGCGACGAGAGGAAAGACATGGCCGGGCGAGACCACGTCGCTGTGGTCCTTGGTCGGATCAATCGCGGTCGCCACTGTCCGCGCCCGATCGTGCGCGGAAATGCCCGTCGTGATGCCTTCACGTGCCTCGATGGAGACCGTGAAAGCCGTGCCCATGCGCGAGCCGTTGGAGCGCACCATCGATTCCAGACGGAGCTGCTCGGCACGCGCGCGGGTCAGCGTCAGGCAAACGAGACCCCGGCCGTGCTTGGCCATGAAGTTGATGGCATCGGGCGTCGCCATCTGCGCTGGAATGACCAGATCGCCCTCGTTCTCGCGGTCTTCGGCATCGACCAGGAGCACCATGCGGCCGTTGCGCAGATCCTCCAGGATTTCCGGCGTGGAGGAGAGGATGCCCTGCCCTTCCGCATAGGTAACTTTGTTGAGCGACTTGGTCACCGGCGAAACTCCAGGAGCCGCGCGACGTAGCGCGCGAACACATCGATTTCTAAATTTACAAGTTGGCCCGCCGTTTTGACGCCCCAGGTCGTTACCGTCAAGGTATGCGGGATGATGTTGACGCCGAAGCGGTTGCCCGCCACCTCGTTAACCGTCAGCGATGTGCCGTCGAGCGCAACCGAGCCCTTGGGCGCGATGTAGCGCGCCAGGTGCTCCGGCGCCTCGAAGGTGAAGCGGCGGCTTTCGCCATCGTCCTGAATATCGACGATACGGGCCTTGCCATCGACATGGCCGGAAACGATGTGGCCGCCAAGCTCATCTCCAGCCGTCAGCGCACGTTCCAGGTTGATGCGCATCCCTGGCCGCCAGCTATCGAGCGTCGTCTTGGAGCGGGTTTCATTCGAGGCGTCGGCCGTGAAAACGCTGCCTTCACCTTGCGGCTGGACCGTCGTCACCGTCAGGCAGCAACCATCGCAGGCGATCGACGCGCCGGTCTTAATAGAGGCCGCCGGGTAGGCCGAGCGGATGGAAAACCGTCCGTCATCGCGCGCAACGATCTCGCCAATGTCGGTAATGATCCCGGTGAACATGATCCTACGGTCGCTCTTTCCTAGATACCAAACCGGCCGTCAGGAGACAGGCTGACGACGCCGGAACACAATCATATCATCGCTGCCGGCTTTACGCTTCGTTGTTGCCACGAGATCAAGGCCGGGCAGCAATGCATGGGGCACCTGCTCACCCTGGCCGCCCGGAGCCCGGAACATCACAACCTCGTCAACGAAATGCGCGCGCGCAAAGGCCCTCCATGCGGCGGCCCCGCCTTCCACCAGCAGGCGCGTGATACCCCTGGCGACCAGCGCCTCCATGACGGCAGGCAGCCATAACGCGCCGTCGACCTCGCGAACCGGCTCAACGACACAACCCTGCGCTTCGAGTGCCCGTCGGCGCTCATGGTCAACTGCTCGGCCGCTGAAGATGATCACCGGCACCTCACGCGCCGTCCGCACCAGCTTACTTTCCAACGAAATATCGAGATTGCGGGCCAGAACCAGCCGCACTGGCGAACGCCCCTCAAGCCCCGGAAGCCGGCAGGTCAGCTCCGGATCATCGTCGGCAACCGTCCGGCTGCCGACCAGGATGGCGTCGGCCTGGGCGCGCAGCAGATGCCCCAACGCGCGCGCCTCCGGTCCGGTGACCCAAAGCGGCTTGCCGTCGCTGCCGCGCGGCACCGTGTTGTCGCTGGCCAGGGCAAGCTTGAGCTGGGTGAACGGCCGGCGCTCGCTGACACGCAGGATATGACCGCGCGTCACCCAATCCGCCTCCTCGCTCAAGACACCGCGCGTCACGGCGATGCCTGCATCGCGCAGCCGGTCGAGCCCTCGGCCGGACACACGTGCATCGGGATCCTCGATCGCCACCACGACGCGCGAAATCCCGGCCGCGACAATGGCGTCGGCGCATGGCGGGGTTTTGCCATGATGCGAGCAGGGCTCCAGCGTGACGTACATGGTGGCGCCGGCCGCGCGCGATCCAGCGCGTTTCAGCGCTTCGGTTTCGGCATGCGGGCGTCCACCAGGCTGCGTCCAGCCCCGCGCGATGACTTCGCCCGTGCTCTCGTCGACGATCACCGCGCCAACGGCTGGATTGGGTGCGGTGTTGCCGAGCCCGCGGCGGGCCAGCATCAGCGCCATACGCATGAACTGGACGTCGCGAAGGATCTGGGCCGGATCGCTGCTGTTAATCGGCGGTGTTGGGGACATTGGCATTCCGGCTCGCGCCGTTGCCTTTCGCAATTTCTGTCAGCACTTCCTGGAAATCCGCCGCCTCGCGGAAATCGCGATAGACCGACGCAAAACGCACATAGGCAACCGGATCGAGACCACGCAACGCTTCGATCACCATCTCGCCGATCATCGACGACAAAATCTCGGCCTCGCCCGTACTTTCGAGCTGCCGCACGATTCCGGAGACCATGCGGTCGATCCGTTCGGTATCAACGGGCCGCTTGCGCAGCGCGATCTCGACCGAACGCAACAGCTTATCGCGCTCGAACGGCACTTTGCGGCCCGACCGCTTGACCACCGTAATCTCGCGAAGCTGCACCCGCTCGAAGGTCGTGAAGCGGCCGCCGCAGATCGGACACACGCGCCGCCGCCGGATGGCCGCGCTTTCCTCGGTCGGCCGGCTGTCCTTGACCTGCGTTTCGTCGCTACCGCAGAACGGGCAACGCATGATGATTGCTCCATCGAAGGCGTACGGGCGGCCGATCCACTGCCGGCCTGCAACCGCCGCCTAGTCTAATTCACCGCGTCGGACTCCGCGAGCGGGGCGCAACGCACATCCACCATGTCGATGATGCGGCGCCCCTCCGGCATCAATAGATCGGGAAGCGACGGCACAGCGCCATCGCCTTTTCCTTGACCGCGGCCTCGACGGCGGCGTTGCCCTCTTCACCATCGCGGGCGAGACCGTCGAGAACCTCGGCGATCAGACGTCCGATCTCGCGGAACTCCTCAACGCCAAAGCCGCGAGTCGTGCCGGCCGGTGAACCGAGACGAACGCCCGACGTCACCGTCGGCTTTTCAGGATCGAACGGCACGCCGTTCTTGTTGCAGGTGATGTGAGCCCGGCCCAACGCCTTCTCGGTGATGTTGCCGGTCAGCTTCTTCGGCCGCAGGTCCACCAGAACGACGTGCGTGTCGGTGCCGCCCGAGACCAGATCCAGGCCTTCCGATTGCAGCACCTCGCCCAGCGCCGCCGCGTTCTCAACCACGGCCTTCGCATAAGCCTTGAATTCCGGCCGCAGCGCTTCGCCGAAGGCGACCGCCTTGGCGGCGATGATATGCATCAGTGGGCCGCCCTGCAGCCCCGGGAAGATCGCCGAATTGATCTTTTTGGCGATATCGGCATCGTTCGTCAGGATCATGCCGCCACGCGGACCGCGCAGCGTCTTGTGCGTGGTCGTGGTGACGACATGGGCATGCGGCAGCGGGCTTGGATGCGCGCCGCCAGCGACCAGACCGGCAAAATGAGCCATATCCACCATCAGATACGCGCCAACCTCGTCCGCGATCTTGCGGAACGCTGCGAAATCGATGCGACGCGGATAGGCCGAGCCACCGGCAATGATGATCTTCGGCTTGTGCTCCAGAGCCAGTGCGCGGACTTCGTCGTGGTCGATGACGTTGTCCTGGCGGCGCACGCCGTAGTGCACCGCGTTGAACCACTTGCCCGACATGTTGACCGACGCGCCGTGCGTGAGATGGCCGCCAGCAGCCAGCGACAGGCCGAGGATCGTGTCGCCCGGCTTGGCGAGCGCGAGGAACACGCCCTGGTTGGCCTGACTGCCGGAGTTCGGCTGAACATTGGCGAAGCCGCAGTCGAACAGCTTCTTGGCCCGCTCAATGGCCAGTTCTTCCGCGATATCAACGAACTGGCAGCCGCCGTAATAGCGACGCCCGGGATATCCCTCAGCGTACTTATTGGTGAGAACCGTACCGGCCGCTTCGAGCACCGCGCGCGAAACGATATTCTCGGATGCGATCAACTCGATCTCGTCGCGCTGCCGACCGAGTTCAGCGGAAACTGCCGAGAACAGCTCAGGATCGCGATCTGCGAGGGACTGACCGAAGAAATCCGATGGCGCGCCGCTGCGCGTCGCCTTGTCGCTCATAGCTGTCCTCATTCACCGGTGATGCCGAGGCCGGGACAGGCGATGGCTAGTCCGATGCCTCGGGGTGTGCCCGCTCCATATCATGCCGGCGCACAGACCAACAACCTTGCAGAGGATAGGGCGACGGGATGGCGCGTCGCTTATTCGGCGGCAGCCTTGGCCGGACCGTCCACCAAGCCGAATTCACGCCACAACTTGGCCAGGGAAGCCACCAGATGATCGATATCGGCATCGCTGTGCAGCGGGGTCGGCGTCAGGCGCAAGCGCTCGGTGCCGCGTGGGACGGTCGGGAAATTGATGGGTTGCACATAAATAGCGAACCGATCGAGCAGAACGTCCGTGAGGCTCTTACATAGAACGGGGTCGCCGACCATCACCGGAACGATGTGGCTTGGGTTTTCGATCACGGGCAAACCCGCCGCCGCCAAACGGCGCTTCAAAGTGCGCGCACGCTCCTGATGGCGGACACGCTCCGTACCGCTGGTCTTCAGATGGCGCACGCTGGTCAACGCGCCCGCCACGATCGCAGGCGCCAGCGACGTCGTGAAGATGAAGCCCGGCGCATAGCTGCGGATCGCATCACAGCAATCACGGCTGGCAGCGATATAGCCGCCCATCACGCCGAAGCCCTTAGCCAGTGTTCCATTGATGATGTCGACGCGATCGAGAACGCCATCGCGTTCCGCGATGCCGCCACCATGCGCACCGTACATGCCGACCGCATGGACTTCATCCAGATAGGTCAACGCGCCGTAGCGCTTCGCCAGATCGCAGATGTCCGCGATCGGCGAGATCGTGCCATCCATCGAATAGACGGACTCGAACACGATGATCTTCGGCGTCTCGCGATCGAAGGACGCGAGATGCGCCTCGAGGTCGGCGAGATCATTATGCCGCCAGATGCGCTTGGGTCCGCCGCCATGCCGGATCCCCTGGATCATCGAGGCATGGTTCTTCTCGTCGGAGAAGATCACGACGCCCGGCAACAGACGGGCCAGCGTGGACAGGGTCGCGTCATTGGCAACGTAGGCGGAGGTGAACAGAAGCGCCGCGTCCTTGCCGTGCAGGGAGGCAAGCTCCGCTTCGAGTTCGACGTGGTAATGGGTGGTGCCTGAAATATTGCGCGTACCACCCGAACCGGCCCCGGTCGCGTCGACCGCTTCATGCATGGCCTTCAGGACGTCGGCGTGTTGGCCCATGCCGAGATAGTCGTTGGAGCACCAGACGGTAATCGGCCGCTGGGCATCCTGGGTCAGGTGCTCGGCGGCCGGAAAGGCACCGCATGTGCGTCTGAGATCAGCAAAAACCCGATACCGCCCCTCGGCCTCCAGGGCCGTCAACGCATTCTGGAATTTTGCTGCGTAATCCACAGTACCTGCCGCTTGCCGTCGCGCGAAAAACTGCGCGCTTATCCATCTGCCGCCGGAACGGCAAACCCCCGCGATCAACCGCGGCTTCCAATTTTGTAACCAGTCTGAAGAGCAACGTAAACGGTCTCAGAACGGTTCTAAGGAGTCCGTATCGACGCACCCGGCGTGAAGCAGCGAATAGGCTGGCTGTGAGTTTTCGGCCTTGATGACCGTCAAAGACCGCCGCGGTCAGTAGGTCGACGCCGTCTCTCCGAGGCCGTCCTTGCGATAAAGGTCACGGCGGAACTGGATCACGCCGTCCTCAGTCGCCCACGCCGTGATGTAAACAAAGTAAACCGGCACCGGCTTCTTCAATTTTACATCCAGACGCTCACCCGCCTTCTTGATGGCTTCGATACGTTGGGCGCTCCAATCACCATTACTTGCGAGAAGCCAGGACGCGAGCTGCTCTATGCCTTGCACACGCACGCATCCGGAACTGGCCGCGCGGAAATTGCGCCCGAACAGGCTCTCGGACGGCGTGTCGTGCATGTAGACGGAGTGGTTATTATGGAAATTGATCTTCAGGAAGCCAAGCGGATTGTCCTTACCCGGCTGCTGCCGATAGACGAGCGTGTTCGGCGTTGAGGAAGACCAGTTGATCTTCTTGGGATCGAGTTTGCGGCCATCGCCCGCGTAGGCATCGATGCCGTACTTTGCGAGCACACTCTGGCCGTTCTTCTCCATCTCGCGACCCTTGGGAATCAAGTCTTTCGAGATCACGGTCGGCGGGAGGGTCCAGATCGGATTGAAATTCAACTCGTGGATGGCCGAGCGGAGCAGGGGCGTCTGGCGATCGAATTGCCCCACCACACCCGAATGGCGGGAGATTACCCGATCATTCTCGATGGCCTCGATCTGCGCCGACGGCACGTTGACGAGGACGTACTTCTTTCCCGAGGACCGGGCCAACTCGCCGACCCTGCTGAGATTGGTCCGAAGCTGCCGCAGTCGCGCCGACGCTGGAACATTGAGTGCCGCCACTGTTCGTTTGTCGACAATGCCCGTCGGCGCGAGGCCATTGGAGGCCTGGAAGCGCTTGACCGCGCGCTCCACGTAATAATCGAAGTCCGCCGGATAGCCGCTCGTCTCACGCAAGTCGCCGGAAGACAGCAGCCGTTCGCGGAGAATTGCGACAGCCGCGCTGGTCATACCAAGTTGAAGCGTGCCATCGGGCACCGTCTTCCAGCCGCCATCGGCAACGATCTCGGCGTAGCGCTTGATGGCAGCCTTCATCGGCTCGATATTCGCGGACGAAACCGTCGGATATCCACGCGGTGGATTGGCTTCCCACTCCCGCACAAAGGTGCGGTCATAGGTTTGCGCGGCTGTCTTTTCGGATTGCGTGGCGAACGGATTCCACGCCGAGCCGTCCGATGCCGATACCGATACCGGATTGACGAGCGAAATCAGGACAATTGCGCCGACCGCCGCCGTGGCACTCCGGACTGCTGCTGCACTCCGGCTATGCGCCGATGCCCCGCTCACGTCGCCCACTCCCAGCCTCCCTGTGCTCAGCAGATTCCCTGAGCCATTCGTTCCCGGGAGGAAAGAGGCAAATGACGGAACACGGATCGGGAGTTCTCATCTGATGCGCCGACGCAACAAACCTTGCACGTACGACACACCCGTCTTTGGCACACCTCAGAGCCGGTATCTGATCTGATTTGCCCAGAAGCGCTCGAGACGTCCCAGCACCTTGTTGAGAGATTCGAGATCGCCAGCCCCGATCTCGCCGACCGTCTCCAGAGAGCCGAGCTGGCGCTGATAGAGCTTCGCGACAACCTTGCAGGCTTCCCAGCCTTTGTCGGTCAGGCGCACGCGCACCGATCGGCGATCGGCTGCGCCGCGGTTGTAATGGATATACCCTTTTTCGACGAGCTTCTTCAGGTTGTAGGAGACATTGGAGCCGAGATAATACCCGCGCGCCTTCAATTCGCCGGCAGTCAACTCCTCGTCTCCGAGGTTGTGCAGCAACAAAGCCTGCACGGAATTGAGTTCGCCGCCGCCATCGCGATCGAACTCGTCCTTGATGACGTCGAGCAACAAGCGATGCAGCCGCTCGATCGACCGCAATGCCTCTAAATATCCGTCGCTGAGAGCCTCGTTCGTGATCATTTCAGCGTGGGTCTGCCTGAATGCCATTGTCATGCGTGTCCCCGGCTTTTTTTACGCGGGCCAGATGCCCCTTCAGCTAATACGAGGGGACGTTAGACAGCAAGACTTGAAATTCGAGCTAATAGAAACAGTTAAACATAAGTAAATATCCACGCAAAGTTCAGAACTATTGCAAGCTCTTACACTACACCCGCGCAGCCTGCATGTCCTGTCGTGTCGGAAGATTGAACTCATCGCCGGGAGAGAGAGCAAAACACTTTTGCACCATTGCTTCGTCAATCGTTTCAAGACAATCAGGACTCCAGATGCGCGTGTTATCCTTATCGTCACGCACGGCCTTCGCGCTGTCGCGGAAATCGGCGTTCTGCATCAATGAACAGCCAAGGCGATAATCCATCAGGAGCGTCTGCCGCAGATCGCGCCCGGCCGACTCGCGAATGTGCCGGAACGTGACCTTCAGCGCGAGCGGAGAGCGGTCTCTCAGATCATCAAGCACAGCGGCGCACCACATTCCATCGTCGCCGCCACGTTGTGATCGCGCCTGAAGCCGTGCGAACACCTCCGCCACCGTGGACGCTGAAAAGCAGCTCTCGATGAGGTCGCGCCTGCGGGCCAGTTCTCCCCTCCCAGGATCTTCGTGGCGCTCATCCAGTAGCGGATCTACGGGGTCGGCCTCGGTCAGCCCTGCAGCGATCTCACCAAAGCGCGTCGCCGAAATGCAATGCGTGACAAGGTTGAGCGCAAACGCATCCGCACGCCCGATCCTCCGGCCGGTCAGTCCGAGGTACATGCCGACATGACCAGGCATGCGAGCGAAAACGGATGCCAGGCCGCCGTCAGGAAAGAAGCCGGCCGCCGTTTCGCGCGTCGCGAACTCGTAACTCTCGCCAGCAACCCGATGTGTGCCGAAAATCGTCAGACCACCGCCCGATCCCATCACGAGGCCGTTGATCAGCGACACTGTCGGCTTGGAGAAACATTCCAGCAGCCAATGCAGCGCATATTTGCCACGGATCACGCGTTTTGCAGCCTCTGCATCGGCCTGCGCCAGTGTCGCGAGGTCATGCAGATCTTCGTTGGCGGAGAAAATTCCAGCAAGCGCCGAACGGATCACAACCGCATAGATATTGGGATCGCGCGCGAATTCCGGAAACGCGTTTGATATCCGCAAACGCATGTCTTCCGTGAGGGCATTGAGCGCGCGCGGACGATCGAGCGTCACCGTCCCCATCGCGCCGGACGTACCGATCACGACGTCGGCTTGTTCCGCGGTCGAACGGATTGCATCAGTGGTCATGCGCTGCCATATCTAAATTTGTATGTATCGGACGCGGTCACCGCGATGTGACCTTAGTTGCATCGCGAATGCACCTATACGTTGGGGCGTGGCCAGGCAAGACTCAGGCATCGAAGCTGACGAGGCAATGATAGTCGATCGAACCGATATCCGTCGGAACAGGCGATGCGTTTGAGTGCGGCGACGCTGAGCACACGTCTATCCCTGCTCGCTCTCGGCGCAATTGCTGTCGTGGCTGTCTCTGATACGCAGCCGTCGCTCGGCGACGAGCCGTTACGTCTCGCGCAGGCGCGCATCAAGACGTCGCAGGCCGTCCCCGCGGCGGAAATTCCGCTGCCCCTGCCCAAGCCCGGCCGCAGTACGACAAAGCCCGATTCGAGCTGGCCCAAAACGCTGCCGGAAGCGAAGGCTGAAGCTGAAGCGGCGACCAAGCCACCCGACGTCTGGTCGGAGCAGGAAATAGCCGACGCGAAAGCCCACTGCGCCAAGGTTCTGCGCGGTGTCGCGGCCGTCATCGTTCCGGCCGAGCCTATCAAAAGCGGCGCGTGCGGCACTCCCGCGCCTGTGGAACTCGTCAGCATCGGCAGCAATCCGGAAATCGCAGTTTCGCCACCTGCCAAGCTGACTTGCGATATGGTTGCGACCCTGGCGGAATGGTTCAAGCAGGATGTGCAGCCGCTTGCCCGGTTGCACTTTGGCGAGGACGTCATCCGCATTTCGACGATGAGTTCCTACTCCTGCCGCAACGCCTATGGGCGCAAAAGGACACGCCTGAGCGAACATGGCCTGGCCAACGCCTTGGATTTGGGCAGCTTTGTCACCGATAAAGGCACCGAAATCGATCTCCTGGCCAACTGGGGACCAACGGAGCGCGACATCCGGGCCGCCATTGCGGCTGCGCTGAAAGCGGAAGAAAAGCGTGCCGCGGAGGCAAAGCGCGCGGCAGAAGAGAAGGCAAAGACTGCTCCGAAGGCACCGGCTGGCGTGGCGATAACGCCTCCCGACCCCAAACCGGGCGACACCAAAAACGTCGCATCCACCCAACCCCCAGTGGCGCTCGAACGGCAAACACCACTCCCTGACCGGCTCGGTTTTCGCCAAAGCACGCTGATCGACGGAATCCCGCCACCGCGCCGACCGAGCGAACGAACGAAAAGCAAGCCCGCGGCGGCGCTCGAAAAGCCCAGCAATCTCGGTCATCCGCTACCGGCTGGTTCGCCGAAGCCTCTCGTCCCGCAAATCGACAAGAAGGGCGAGTTCCTGCGTTCTCTTCACTCTGCGGCCTGCAAACGCTTCGGCACCGTGTTGGGGCCCGAAGCCAACGAGGCGCACCGCAACCATTTCCATCTCGACATGGCAGAGCGGCGCAGGGGCAACTACTGCGAGTGAGCGTCTATCGCGCGCACTTGCCATATGTAGCCTGTCCGGCGATTGTGGCCTGACAATTTCTCGCTTGCAGGCAGGTTCGCCATGAAGCCGCGCTCCACCTTCACAGACCGCGTGCAACCGGCCGGTCGCTCGGCTTCGAGCGAACCGGGTCATCGTGGCGCCTTCCCATCGGTTCGCATGCGGCGCAATCGGCGCACGGACTGGTCGCGGCGACTGGTGGCAGAGACGACTCTCGCCCCCTCCGATCTCATCTGGCCCATGTTCGTCGTCGAAGGGCGCAATACGCGCGCGCCCGTGCCATCGATGCCCGGCGTCGAACGGTTGTCCGCCGATCTGGTCGCGGCGGCTGCGGAAGAGGCACTGGAACTCGGGATTCCGGCCATTGCCCTATTCCCCTACACCGATCCGGAACTGCGGACCGAAGACGGCCGCGAAGCCTGGAATCCAGACAACCTCGTCTGTCGCGCCACGCGTGCCGTGCGGGATGCCGGCCTTGAGATCGGCGTCCTGCTCGACGTCGCGCTCGATCCCTACACGAGCCATGGGCACGACGGCCTGATGCGCGGCGAGACTATCCTCAACGACGAGACGATCGAGGCGCTGGTCCGCCAGACCTTGGTTCAGGTGGATGCCGGCTGTGACATCATCGCGCCGTCCGACATGATGGACGGACGCATCGGTGCGATCCGCCGTGCGCTGGAGGATTCCGGCCATGCGTCCACGCAGATCATGGCCTATGCGGCCAAGTATGCCTCCGCGTTCTACGGACCGTTCCGCGATGCCGTAGGCTCGTCCGGTGCCTTGAAAGGCGACAAGCGCACGTACCAGATGGACCCGGCCAATTCCGACGAAGCTCTGCGCGAGGTGGCCCTCGATCTCGACGAGGGTGCCGACATGGTCATGGTCAAACCGGGTATGCCGTATCTGGATATCGTGCGCCGGGTCCACGACACTTTCGGAGTGCCAACCTTCGCTTATCAGGTCTCAGGAGAGTACGCGATGCTGATGGCGGCCGCCGGGAACGGCTGGCTCGACGGCGACAAGATCATGATCGAGAGCCTGCTGGCATTCAAGCGCGCCGGAGCGGCCGGGGTTCTGACCTACTTCGCGCCGCGTGCGGCGCGTTGGCTCTCCGCACACACCTGAGCCTGCGGCCGGTGGCGAGCCGCATCAGGTCATGGTTTGTCGTGTGGCTGTTTGGCGCGATGACGGCAGTTCTGCTAACCGGCTGCGCCGATTGGCCGGATGCCGGGGAGGCCCGCACCTGCCGCAGGCTGATCCCCGCACTCAATCCCACAAACAGTCTTATCGAGGTGGTGGCGACCCGGCCGCGGCCGCAGGCGCGCATCGAAGTCCTCTATCAGGTTCGTGCACCAGATGGCGGCGCCTTGCTGCGGCGTCTCACATGCGCCTTCCCGCGCGATGCATCCAAGCCGGATGACCGGCTGTCTCAGGCTTGGAGCGACGGCGTTGAAATCGGACCGATCCGCCTGACGTTCCTCAAACGCTTCTGGCTCAATACCCCCGAAGCCGCTTCAGCCGATCCCGCGCCTTACCTCACCCTGGGCCGCGTGCCGGAATTATCTCCCAACCTCGCCATCGGGCTTCAATATCTGCTGTCGGCACTGCCTCTGATCGGCATCTATGCGATGCTGGCGCCAGCCTACGCGCTGATCTATGGGCTGCTCGGCCGGATCAATCTTTCCTTCGGAGAATTCGCGGTCATCGGCGGCTATGGCGCGGTGCTGGCATTCGCCGTCATGTCACACAGCTACCCTCTATGGGCGGCGTTGATCGCTTGCGTCGTGATCGGCATGGCAACCGCTGGCCTGCATGGGCTGGTCGCCGGACGCCTGGTATTTGCCCCGCTGCGGCGCGCCAGCGGACAACACGTTCTCATTGCCACGATCGGTCTCGCCATCGCGCTGCAGGAATACGTCCGGCTTTTCCAAGGCCCTGCTTTGCGCTGGATCGAACCCACGCTCAACCAGCCGGTCGCGCTCGCGCGGAATGCGAATTTCGTCGTGACGGTTACTCCGATTGGCGCTCTCGTCACGGCAGTTGCCGCAGTCGCGGCGGGCGGGCTCGTCCTGATGATGCGGGCGACCCGGTTCGGCCGTTACTGGCGTGCCTGCGCGGATGATGCCGAGGCCGCCGCATTGTTCGGCGTCAATCCACTGGACGTGTTGTATCGGGCCGTGCTGCTGGCGGCTGCACTGGCCGGTCTGGCCGGTGTCATCTCGACGGTCTACTATGGTGGGCTTGGCACGTCGGGTGGCATCGTTCTCGGCCTCAAGGCACTGATCGCAGCCATTATCGGCGGCATCGGGTCTGTCTCCGGTGCGTTGATCGGCGGCCTGTTCATCGGGATGCTGGAAACCCTCTGGTCCGCCCTCTTCCCCATCGAATACCGCGACCTGGCCGTCTATAGCGCGCTTGCAGCATTGTTGATCTGGCGTCCGGAGGGCATGCTGCGCAATCGTGATCCGGGCGCCCGTTAATCAGCTTCCAGCCTTGTTCCCGACAGGGAGCTTGCTTACGTACGATCGCCTCACATAGACTCCAGGCCAGAGTGAACGCGAGCGTCGAGCGGATGACCGAACAGCAGAAGAATTTCCCGGAATTCTATGTCACGGCGCCCCAGCCCTGTCCGTATCTGGAAGGCAAGCTCGAACGCAAGTTGTTCACGCACCTGACGCACGACAAGCCGCCCGCCCTGGTCGACAACCTCCTCAAGGGCGGGTTCCGGCGCAGCCAGAACATCGCTTACATGCCGTACTGCGAGGGGTGCCAAGCCTGCGTTTCGGTGCGCGTCGCGGTCAACGAATTCAATCTCAATCGCTCGTTTCAGCGCGTTCTCAAGGCCAACACCGATCTCACGGCGCGCCGCGTCTCTCCACAACCGACCGCGGAGCAATACAGTCTCTTCCGCGGTTACATCGACGAGCGCCACTTCGACGGCGGCATGGCGGACATGACGGTGCTCGATTATGCCATGATGGTTGAGGACAGCATCGTCAGCACGTTCCTGTCCGAGTACAGGGCGCCGTCGCACGGCCAAGGAAAGCCAGTCTCGGACGGCCCGCTGATGGGCGTCGCGCTGTGCGACCGCCTGTCGGACGGAATCTCGATGGTCTATAGCTTTTACGATACCGAGGCCCCGCAGCGCAGCCTCGGGACCTACATGATCCTCGAGCACATCGAATATACGCGCCAGCTCGGCCTGCCTTATCTCTACCTGGGCTACTGGATCGAGGGCTCGCGCAAGATGAAATACAAGACGCGCTTTCAGCCGCAGGAACGTCTGACCGGCAACGGTTGGGAGCGCGCCGTCCCGCCCAAGGACTGAGACGGCCCGGCGGGAAGCCTACGGTTCGATCTCCCTGGCGATCTTTCCGAACATGTACGACCACTTGGCCTTTTGCGCCTCGACCAGGGCGTTCATGTTGGCGCGAACCTCGATCAACAACGTACAATCGGGCGTATCGGCCGAGGCGCCTTCCGTCCCGAGACTGTTGATACGGCCAAGAAATTCCGCAGACTGCTGGTCGTATTCGCGGATACGGTCATCTTGGACGAACGGTGCCGCCTGCTTCATGAAGGTGGCGTAATCCCAACCCTTCTTTTCCTTGAGCATGCGCAAGCGCTCCTGGAAGTCGGGCTTGTGCTTGGCATTGAGATCGTTCAGCGCGGCTGCCGCCTCGTCCACGACAGCCTCGAAATCGGCTTTTGTGCATGCCTGTGCATGGACGCCGGTAGCGGCCAGATGCACGGCAACAATGAGGAGGCCAAGCGCGCGCCACATTGGAAGAATGCCCCCCTCGCCGCGTTGCAGTCGCATCTTAACCCATGGCCCAGACGCAGGCCGAGCGCAAGCTTTTGATCCGCGGCCGGTGTTCTGCGCCGGCTCCCTCAACCGAAGCTCGGTCCGAACCGGTTCGAGCGCGGAAACCCTTTCGGCGCAAGTTTACCCGCCTGAGCGCGCTGCCCGACCCACTCCTGCAAATCTTTCATCGACAGCGTAAACGTGCGGCCGGCCGAATCCAGCCATGTCAGCCCTTCCTTGGCATCGAAAACACGCGCATCGGTCAGTTTTCCATCCTTGAAGCGCTGCAGGATCATGCCCTTGCCGCGGGTCATCTCGTTGACCTCGGAAAGCTGGAACACGAGCAGCTTCCGGTTTTCAGCAATCGTCGCGAGCATATCTCCCGAGCAAGGAATGCAAAGCTGTGCTTCCTCCGGCTCGCTGACGTTGAGACTTTGTTTGCCCTTGCGGGTCAGCGCGATCACTTCGTCTTCCGGCACGATGAAGCCGTACCCCCCGGTACTGGCGACGAGCAGCTTACGCCCCGGCTCATGGACGAACAGCTCGATGATCTCGTGGCTTTCCTCAAGATCAACCATCAGCCGGACCGGCTCACCGTGACCGCGTCCGCCGGGCAAATCAGCGCCCGTGAGCGTGAAGAAACGGCCATTGGTCGCGAATACGAGCAGCTTGTCGGTGGTAAATGCCTTCACCGCCCGCTTCAGCTTATCGCCCTGCTTGAAGTCCAGTTTGGACAGGTCGTCCAGATGGCCCTTCATGGCCCGGATCCAACCCTTCTCGGACAGGACGACCGTAATCGGCTCCTTCTCGATGAAGGCCTGCTCCAGATCGACCTCGATCGTCGGTGCATCAGCGAATGATGTCCGACGGCGGCCAAGCTCGGTCTTCTTGGAATACTCCTCGCGCAGCTCTCTAACCTGCTCGGAAATCCTCTGCCATTGCAGGTCTTCCGAATCCAACAGCGCCTGCAGATCGCGTTTCTCGCCGGACAGCCGGTCATGCTCGGCGCGGATCTCAACCTCTTCCAGTTTGGACAGAGACCGCAGCCGCAGATTGAGGATGGCTTCTGCCTGAACTTCGCTGAGCTTGAATTTCGCGATCAACTTGGCTTTCGGATCATCCTCGAAGCGGACGATGCGGATCACCTCATCGATATTGAGATAGGCGATCAGGTAGCCGTCGAGCACTTCCAGCCGATGCTCGATCTTCTTGAGGCGGAACTGCGACCGCTTCACCAGCACGTCAATGCGGTGTTCCAGCCACTGCTGAAGAACCTCGCGCAGCGACAGCACGTTCGGAATCTGGCCGCCCGACAGCACGTTCATGTTCAGGCCGAAGCGGATTTCCAGCTCCGACAGCCGGAACACGCTTTCCATCAGCACGACCGGATCGACGGTCCGGCTCTTCGGCTCGATGATCAGGCGCACTTCTTCCGCCGACTCGTCGCGCACATCGCCGACCAGTGGAAGTTTCTTGTCCTGCAGCAGCTCCGCGAGCTTCTCTACCAGCTTGGACTTCGCGACCTGATAGGGGATCTCGGTGATCACCACCTGATACATCCCGCGGCCGGTGTCTTCGCGCTCCCACTTGGCGCGCAGACGGAAGCCACCACGACCGGTACGATAAGCCTCAATGATGGCATCGCGCGGCTCGACCAGAACACCGCCGGTCGGGAAATCCGGGCCGGGAATGAACTCGACCAGCTTCTCGATGGTCGCGTTCGGATGCTTGATCAGGTGCAACAGGGCGTTGCACAGCTCCTCGACGTTGTGCGGCGGAATGTTGGTGGCCATGCCGACTGCGATACCGGAGGCTCCGTTCGCCAGCAGGGTCGGGAAATTCGCCGGCAGCACGACCGGCTCGTCTTCCTCGCCGTTGAAGGTCGGGCGGAAATCGACGGTATCTTCGTCGATGCCTTCGAGCAGACGGCTGGCGATATCAGACATCCGCGCCTCGGTATACCGATAGGCAGCTGCGTTATCGCCATCGATATTGCCGAAGTTGCCCTGCCCGTCGACCAGCGGATAGCGCTGCGCGAAGTTCTGCGCGAGCCGCACCATGGCGTCATAGACCGCCTGATCGCCATGCGGATGGAACTTGCCGATGACGTCGCCAACGACACGCGCGCACTTCTTGTAAGCCGATGCCGGATCGAGCTTGAGCTCGCGCATGGCATAGAGAATGCGGCGGTGAACCGACTTCAGACCGTCACGCACGTCGGGAAGCGCGCGGCCCATGATGGTGGACAGCGCATACGAAAGATAACGTTCCTCGAGCGCGTCCTTGAGGCTGATCGGCTCGATCGGGCCCGGTCCGGGCAGAATCGGTTTGGTTGTCATAGCACCGTGACGTAGCGGACCGCGCCTCGGGTCTCAAGAGCCTCAGAGCCACACCCTGCGGCCGGGATACACCACCCGGTCCACGCCGGGGTTTCATGTCATGTTCACGCAACGGCCTTCTGACCGACGCTTGCGGGGCTCGTTCACGCCTTATTCATTTGGCATGCGCTTAAGTGCGACACGGAACAGTTTCGTCCCTAAATCCGTTGTCCTCACATTCCATGCCTCAAGGAGCATTGGGGGTACCTATGATCAAGAAGTTTGTTCACGCGTTTATGGCACTCGCGCTCGCTGTTGGCGTCGGTCTGTCTGCAACCGCGCCGGCCGAGGCTGGCCGTGGCGGACGCACCGCTGCAATCGTCGGTGGTACGATTATCGGCCTCGGCGTTCTCGGAGCGTACGCTCATGCCCGTGACCGCGCCTACTACCGTGGCGACGGCTGCTACAAAGGCCCGCTGCGCTGCGAACGCGTCGGCAAGCGCTGCTTCTATAACCGGTACGGCGACTATGTTTGCCGCGGTGGTACGGAGCGCTGCTATCGTCCGACCTACTGCGACTGACCTGTCAGCCGCTTAAAGTTTTGAATGCAAAAGAGGCGCCCATCGCAAGACGGGCGCCTCTTGGCATTTACAGGATAGGATTCCCCATAATTACCTGCGTGGTGCGGCGGCTTCGGGAGTCTGTGCTGCGGTCTGGCTCTTCTTCGTCGCGAGAAGCAGGTTGGATTCCTGCGACCGCCAGCGATAGCCGATGCCGAAATCTATGCGCTGCGCCGACTTGCGGAACAGCTGTCCCAGTTGCGGCTGGTTCTGTCCGGCAAACAGGGCGATCGGGCCGAGGTATTTGCCGTAAGGACGCAGATTCCAATCATCCTGCTCGAAGTAACGGATCGGAACGCCGGAGTCGTCCTGCAGCAGAACCTGGCTGCGGGTGAGAAGAAATTCGCGCACCGTCGAGAAGCTGTCGGAGTGCATCAGATAAGATGCGCTCTTGACCAGGCTGTCACCCACGCCGAGCTGTTCGCAGAACTTGAGGAAACCGCTGTTTTTCACGCCGTGATTGGACAGATCGGTCTGGAAATAAAAGAGCGTTTGCCTCGGCCCATCGCCTGATGAAAACGCAATCCGGGCTCCCGTCGCAACGTCCGCAGTTGCGACGACCGACACCGATCCATCGTTGGCGAGCTTGATAAGATCGACCTCGTGGATGGTCATGCCCGAGCGCGCCATGAACACGTAGATCACCGGCAGCGTACCGTTCAGCGTGCCACCGGCGAGCTGCACCCGCATGTCCTTGGTCTTGAAGAAGCTGTAGTTCAGGATCGAATTCATCGACCCGCGCAGCGACTGCAGGGTTTGCGGCAATGAGCGACGCACGGTCGGCGACAGCTCAGGAATCCGGCCAACCGGCTCCAATCCGCTCAGCACGTAGGTCGAGGCCCCCGGCAGCAGCGCGTTGGCATAGAGGAAATCCGGACCGCTAAACATGTAGAACATGACGGGACGGCGCACCGGCAGGTTGCTCTCGGACCAATTGCGGATCCTGGAGATCTGGCGCTGATCGAGGCCTTTCCAAGCCTGATCGAATACGCGCGCGTGTGCCTGCCAGCTCCGTTCACTCGTCAAGGTTGCGAGCGGGGACGTCGCAGCCGGAGCCATTCCGGCAAGCATGCGGGCGACGTCGTCAGGGGCCGCTTTCTCCGCGGCGGCTAAAGACGACAGCGTTACTGTAAAGAGCAGGGCAAGTGCCGCGAACAGTCGGCTGGACTGACGAAGTGTGATCATTTGAGGCTGAACTCTGCAACATCGACGATACGCGTCGGACTGAAAGTCATTACTCCGTCGCCGGCTGGCGGGCTGGCAAAACGATCAGCGCTATGAACGATGGAAAACCGGGGATGGGCTTGGACCAAGAAACTCGCGATCCTGGCGCCGGTAATCGGACAGGCTGCGCGGAAATGCGCCGTGCACGAACCGATATCTCCAAACATTGTACGCTGAACCTGCTGACGTAGGAGCAATTCCAACGCTAGTGGATCGCGATCCTCCCAACAATCGGCAAGCAAGCGTTCGCCATGGTTTGGACACTTTTTGTCGCAGGGAGATGCTGCGAGGCGACACGTTAATGAGGCTGGCTGACTTGACCGCTGCCGACGCCCATGTAACCGGCAGACGCGACGCGCCACCTATAGATTGAGATGCGATGACAAAAATCGCCCAGAAGTTGCGAGAGGCAATCATCGTCAAGTGCCGCTGGATGAACGCCAGCGGACTTAATCAGGGAACGTCCGGCAACATCTCGGTGCGTGATGGCG
>JAFAFW010000075.1 GCA_023423275.1 Pseudomonadota bacterium | reverse complement strand
TTCCTGCCGGGTGCCTTCGCCGAAATCGAAGTGAACTGGCGGCCCGACAAGACGCCGGTCGACAACGCCAACACGCTGTATGCCGATCCGTTCGCGGTCTTCAACACGCGCGCCGTCTACGACCTGACGGAGACGATCACGGTCTATGGCGAGGTGCGCAACATCTTCGATAAGACCTACGCATCATCGACCTTGATCGTCGACGAGGCGCGCCCGGATCAGGCGGCGTTCCTGCCCGGCGACGGACGCGCCTTCATCGTCGGCGCCAAGGCACGGTTCTGAGGCATGTGCACATGACGCCGAACGGTTACACACGCCGGAGGTTCTGCGGACTGGGAGCTGCCGCACTGGCCGGCCCGTTTGCCGGAAGCATCGCCCGGCAAGCGGCATGGGCTGATGACCGGCCGATGCAGCGTCTGCCCGCACTGACTCTGTGGGGGCCGCCGGCCGGGCCCTCGATCACGCTGGCGCATGCGATCTCGGCTGGAATTCTGCAAGATCTGGCCGAGACCGTGACGTTCAAAGCGTGGCGCAATCCCGACGAGATGCGCGCCGGATTGACCTCGGGGACCATGCAAGCAGTCATCGTGCCGACGCAGGTCGCCGCGAACCTGTTCAATCGGGGACTCGGCGTGCGGCTCGTCAATGTCATGACCGACGGGCTGCTGTACGTGATCGCCCGCGATCCGCAGTTGACGTCGATCAACGCCTTGCGTGGCAAACGGGTGGCAGTACCGTTCCGTAACGACACACCGGAGTTTGTCTTCCGTCGTCTGCTGATGGCACACGGGATGACGGCAGGCACCGACCTGATTGTCGAGACGACCGGGACACCGATCGAAGCCATGCAACTCCTGCTCGCTGACCGCATCGATGCCGCTCTGGTTCCCGAGCCCGCGGTGAGCGCAGCCATCGCCCGTGGCACACTGACCTTCACGCCGGTCACACGCGTCATGGATGTGCAGAAGCTGTGGCGCGAGATCACGCAAACCGATCACCCGCTACCTCAGGCCGGTCTGGCCATCACGACAGCCTTTGCCGACAAGCATCCCGATCTCGTCACGCGACTGCAAGCCGGTCTCGTCAAGGCGACGGCAGAGGTGATCGGATCTCCCACCGCTGTGGCCTATGATGTCTCGTCGGCTCTGGATCTGCCGTGGCCGATCCTCAGACTGTCGATCCCGTGGTCTAATCTCGTCTGTCATCCGGCCAGGGAAGCGCGCCCGTCACTTGAAGCCATGTTCTCCGTGATCGCTGAAGCGGATCCGTCCTTGCTCGGAGGCAAGTTGCCAGCGACGGAGTTCTACATGTGATACTTGCAGGCACGATCGTATCGAAGCGGCTGGGGCGCGTGGGGCGCTTCATCTGGTCCGGATGGAGCGGCCTTGCCGCCATTTTCCTGTTCTGTGTCGTCTGGCAGATCGGACACGAAACCTACGGCGCATTCATTCTGCCGTCGCCGCTCGCCGCTGCTCAGTCGGTCATCCTGCTCGCGAGCCAGGAGGCGAACTGGCACACCGCGGCGACGACCGTGCAGCGCGCGTTCGAAGGTTTTCTTCTTGCCGCGAGCTGCGGCGTGATCGTGGGCATCATCGCTGGCTATTCGGCAGCAGCCATCAGGCTGGCACGGCCCCTGGTGACGCTCATTCTCGGTGTGCCGCCGATCGCGTGGATCGTGCTGGCGATGATCTGGTTCGGCTCCACAGACGGCATGGTGGTGACGACGGTGACGATCGCGGCGATGCCGGCAGCGTTCATCGGCGCGGCGGAAGGCATCATGACCCGCGACCGCGGTCTTGATGATATGGCGCGCGCATTCGGTGCCGGCCCGTGGCGGCGTTTCTCGACACTTGCCGTACGGCACGTCGCAGCGCACGTCTTCCCGGCGCTGGTGCTGACGCTCGGTACTGCCTTCAAGGTCGCCGTGATGGCCGAGGTGCTGTCGAACGCCGGCGGAATTGGCGGTGGGCTGGCGCGTGCCCGCTCCAACCTCGATGTCTCCGAAGCGATGGCGTGGGTGCTGATCTCTGTCGCAGCGCTGATTGCCGTCGAGTATGGTCTCGTCCGTCCGATCCATGGCGAGCTTGAGCGCTGGCGCGAGGCCGCCCGGCCGTGGGGTGTCCGACGATGATGGCGCTGCGCCTGTCCGGCGTCGGCCATGCCTACCTCGGCCGCACCGTTCTCGATCAGGTCGACCTCGTTGTCGGCAGCGGAGAGATCGTCGCGCTGGTCGGCCCGTCCGGCTGTGGCAAAAGCACGTTGATTCACGTCGCCTCCGGTATCGTTCACCCTCTGCGCGGGCGCGTTGACACAGGCTATGCGCGGCACGGCATGGTGTTTCAGGAGCCGCGGCTGATGCCGTGGGCGACCGCGCGCGATAACATCGCTTATCCGCTTCGTCTCGCCGGCTTGGCGCGCCGGGAACGGCGTCGGCGTGCCGAGGACAGCGCACGGCGCGTTTCACTTGAGCTTGAGGATCTCGACAAGTTTCCCATTGAACTCTCCGGCGGCATGCGCCAGCGCGTGGCCATTGCCAGGGCGCTCGCCAATCAGCCGGACTTCGTCTTCTTCGATGAGCCGTTCACGGCGCTCGACGTCGCCTTGAAACGCCGGATGCAGGATCTTGTCATTGCCGCCGCCCGCGAAGCCAGTTTCGGTGCGTTGTTCGTCACCCACGATCTGTTCGAAGCCGTGCGCATTGCCGATCGTATCGCCGTCATGGAGGCTCGCGGACATGGCATCGCCGGGGAGCGCCGGATCGATGGCACGGTGGGTCATCGCGCCGACCACGAAGTGTTTGCGATCGTGACGCGCTACCTGTCGGAGGATGACCTTTTCCATCATGTCAACGATGTCGACGAGCGACGGCTGCCATGACGGCATCGCCCGTGACATCCGACTCCGATAGCCAAGCCGTCTCACTATTGACCGTACTGACGGACGAAGGATTGCGCCTGTTCTTTCCACTGGCTGCGCTTTACGCGGCGGTCTGGCCGTTTCTGTGGGTGCTGGTGCTCAGCTTCGATCTGCCGTTGGCGCGCGATGTGCCGCCGACCTTATGGCATCCTCACGAAATGCTGATCGGCGCCTATGGAGCAGCGTTGATCGGTTTCGTGACCACTGCGGTTCATGAATGGACCGATACCCGGCGTCCGGGCAAGACCATCCTGCTGACGTTCGCCTGTCTGTGGGGCGTGGGTCGCTGTGTGGGTATCCTCGGGTTCGATGCTCTTGGTGCGTTGGGCGCCGTCGCCGACATCGGCTGGCTTGCCAGTCTTCTTGCCTACGTTGCCCACGTGAGCTGGCAGCGTCGGTCCACAGACCTGTCTGGCCTGCTGCTATGGCTGTCGGTTCTGCTCGCTGCCGAAGTTGCGACACGTTACGGATTCCTCGCCGACGACCTCGCACGCGCCTCGCAAGGCATCGGTGTGATGAGCTTGGCATTTCTTGGCGTGCTCGGATTCGCGCTGGCGCGGATCACCGTTCCCGTCACCAACCGTGTGCTCGATCCCAGCGAGGCAACCAGCCCCTATCGTCCGCATCCCGGCCGCCAGAACCTCGCTGCGGGTCTTGTGCTGCTGGCCATTGTCGGTGAACTCGCAGGGCTGTCGCTGGAAGCGCGCGGCTACCTTGTGCTCGCCACGGGCGCAGCGTTTTTGGACAGGGCTAGCGAATCGTTCATTGGCCGATTGTTCTTTCGCGCCGAGATTCTTTGCCTGTTCTGCGCGGCGACGTTGGCGGGCGTTGGCCTTCTTGTCATCGGCGCGGCGCGACTCGGCGCACCGATCATCGAGTCGTCGGGCTGGCATATCGCACTGCTGGGCGGTCTCGGCATGAGTGTGCTCGCCGTCCTATCCATCGCCGGATTGTTCCATACCGGACACAGATTCCCATTTCCGTGGACCGCGAAAGCGGCGTTCGCGCTGCTGATCCTTGCGACCGCTCTGCGGGTTTCGCCGGATTTCGGGGTGCTGGTGCCGGGCGGCCCTCATGTACTGAGTGCGATCGCGTGGAGCACGGCCTTTCTCATTTGGCTCTACGGCTACTGGCCCATCCTGTCAGACCCACGAACGATCAACGACCATGCGTGCTGAACGATCCTGGCTCGGACTTGGACACACGGTAGAACCGTTGATGGCTGAACAGGAGGTAAAAGATACCACCCAAGGAAAAAACTCCCGCAATTGGATTTTAACTGCTGTTTGGGGGCGACGTATCGTGCAAATCCTAACAGGGCAACGTTGGCAATACTTGATCCTGATCAATGATCCCATTGCAAATCATTGATGCACTTGGCGACTTGGTCGGCGATGGAGCGGGGCATGCCACTGCGATATGCGCGAAGCCGCACCTGCTGGGAAACCGGCGTCCACGTCCTGAGCGCGTTGTTTTCGACGGAGCTGCGTGCTTGGCACAGAGCGGAGCCGCTAGGGAAGGTGTTCTGGGGTTACGGCATACTCGCGAGCACCGTTTTGACCCTCATTTACCTCCTCGCCATCGACCAGAATCGGGTCGCCATCCAGCGGGCGCTCCTCATTGTCTTATTTGCCTATACGGTCTGGATCCTCGTTGCGATCTGGCGCTGCGCCGCAGGCCCCATCTGGGGTAGGCTAGCGCGTTGGCTGACGATTGCCTGCGCCGGCAATACGATTTTGATCCTGACCTTCCTGCAGATGGATCTATTCGCGGCATATATTGGGCGATGGCGCGCGCTGTTGTGTTCCGCGCGGCAGAAAACCTGTTTCCCGGTTATTTCGCGCTGGTCATGGCGACTGGCGTCATATCCATTGCTTGCCATCTGCTGGCAATGCCCACCGTGGCCCACGCGCTAGTTGGCGTAAATTGGGTCGCCTACATTGTCTTATGGGTGCTGACCCTGCTGCGGGTATGCTGCTTCTTCGGTAACGTGATGGCCGATCTTTCCAGCCACCAGCGCGCGCCTGGCTTCTTTACGATTGTCGCTGGAACCTGTGTTCTCGGCACCCAGAACGCTGTCGTCGCGAACGCCCACAGCGTTGCCCATGTACTCTGGCTTCTCGGATTGGGCTTATGGTGCGCAGTGATGTACACCTTCTTTACTGCCGTCACAATCCGCGAGCGCAAGCCCTCGCTCGCCGGCGGGATCAACGGAGCTTGGTTGATCGCCGCTGTAGCCACGCAATCGATCGTCGTCCTCAAAGGAACGCTTGACGCCGGGACCATCCCATCGCCTGAAATTCAGTTCCTCTGCCTGGCGATGTTCATGATCGGCTGCATGCTGTATCTCGCGATCATCCCATTGATTTTCTACCGTCTCACCTTCGTGCGGCTCTCCGCGCATGACTTCACGCCGCCCTACTGGATTAACATGGGTGCGGTCGCCATCACGACGTTGGCCGGCTCGATCCTCTTGTTTCGCACGAATGAGTGGCCGCTCTTGCAGGAATTCCGGCCGTTCCTGAAGGGCTTCACCGTCTTCTTCTGGGCTGCCGCCACCTGGTGGATCCCGTTCCTGATTGCATTAATGGGTTGGCGCTATCTTTTTCGCCGTGACAGGATTCGCTACGAGCCGCAGCTATGGGGCATGGTGTTTCCTTTGGGCATGTACACGACCGGAACCCTTCAGCTGTCGCGGGCGCTTGATCTGCCGTTTCTGGAAGTGATCCCTCGACTGACGGTGTTCGTGGCGCTTGCGGCCTGGATCGCAACATTTGTCGGCCTGCTGACGCATCTGGCGCGTGCCGTTCTCGAGCCATGGCAGAGGCCTCCAGTTTAAGGGTTCGGCCAGTCCATCCAAATGATAGGAGTTTCATTGTCGCCTGCGCACGATAAGTGGGTGGAGCATTTTGCCATCGCGGCACCCACTGGGCTGAACGTCGCCGTGAACTAGTCAATGATCGCCAAGTCGTCCGTCTGCCTTTCGAACTCCTTGCGGTTCAGGAGCAGAACTGTGCGCGCCCGCTCGGGCAGGTCCAGCAGCGCTGCTTCAAACGGGGAAAGCTGTTGGCGATCAATAACCTGCTTTTCTGGAGACGGCGCATCTGAGGCGATGTTGCGGATCGCATCCTCATCCGTGATCGGGCACGCTTGAGTGCACGTGTCTGATCGACAGCGATATTGTGTGCTGTGCGGAGGAGATAAGCGGTGGGATTTTCGATTTCTTGCCGTGGGGACGATGAGAGCAATCGCAGGAACGTCTCCTGCGTGGCGTCCGCTGCGTCAGCGGCGTTCCGCAGCCGGCGCAGAAAGAAGTGGCGAAGACGGCCCTCCTCCGTGCGCTGCAGATCATGCACCAAAGTCCCGAATATCCGGGTCTCCAATAAACGCACCGACATTTGCCGGATCACGCATTGTCATTCAAAGTACTTTCTGCCGGAATCCCAAACTTCGGGAAGGTCGATGAATGAGAAAGGTCCGCCGAAACCCACCTGTGTCCCGCGGCTATTTGGAGAGCAGTCTGGGAATCCTGTGATTGATCTGTCACCCGAGTGCGCTTGCGCGTTGATCTCTGAGACGGTCGCGGACAGCGTGGCCTCATCGCCAACCAAGTGAGAACCGGATGCCGCGAACCTCACATCTGCGACTTGCGTTCGCCGGGTTTTCCCCGCAAGACACCGATATCCTGATCAGCATCTTCGATACCGCCTCGGCGAAATATCCGGATGCCGATATCAACAACATCATCATCGATGCGCTGTACACCATGGCCAGGGCAGGGTCGCGATCCTTCAAGAAATTGGCGGCCTATGTTGCACACCAGACGTCGACGGCTGCGCTCGCAAAATATGGTCCATCAGGCCTGCCAGCCGACAGCGACGAGAATGATGGACGCCCCGAGCCGCCGGCGGCAGCCTGGCGGCCTTCCTGTGGTGGTGGAAAATAAAAAGCTCGACTGCGGTAACTCACAGCTGGGCCTTGGTCGCCGACATGGGGTATGAGCTCCTTGCTCCCACCTCAGTGGCCTGCCCCACGAAGCGGAGCTAAGTTCTACGTTAGAATTCGCCCGCGATAAGCGGCCCCGACTTTTGGACCAGGCGGAGGGAGAAAATTTTCCGGTTGTTCGTCATTCGGGGCGCCCCGGATGACGCTTTCGCGAGCTCGCTCGGCGTTCTTTTGACGATCGCGCTGTTGGGTCGGATCTCATTGTAGTCTCGCCGCCATATATCACACTTTCGCTGGGCATCCGAGACGTTCATGAACCAACGCGCGTTGAAGCACTCCGCTCGAAATTTGCTATTCGGGCTCTCGATGCTCTGAACTGAGCCTTCCTGTGGTGGACGTTGTGATCTTCTCAGGGTTGGCTTTTGCGGCTTCGGTGACGGGATTGCTGAGTATCGTTTCGTGATCTTCACACTACGTCGCGGCGTAGTTGAGCCCCCATTTGACGTGTTTGAGCATCTTATAGGCGCTATGTCTGTTGTCGGCCCATCTCGGTACGAAATGCTCGATCCTGATTCCGCAAGGCGGGCAATGGCGGCGTCCCGCATTTCGTATGGAGTGCCAGTACTACCAGTTTACGAGGTAATCGACCTTGAGGCGGTCGGATGCGCGGGGCCGATCGCGATCCGCTTATACGTCCCGACGCCGATGTCCGATGATGCGCGACCTGCTCTGGTTTTTTTCATGGTGGCGGCTGGGTTCTGGGCGATCTAGCCTCGTACGACAGCCTGTGTCGACAACTTGCCCTGGCGAGCGGTGTCTGTGTGCTAGCGGTCGATTACAGGCTCGCGCCTGAGAGCAAATTTCCAGCGGCTCTAGATGATGCGATCGCTGCGGTTCGATGGATCGTTGCCAAGTCGACAAGACTCGGCCTCGACCCCTTGCGCATCGGTATCGGCGGCGACAGCGCGGGTGGCAATCTAGCGGCTGTGATGGCGATCTACGCACGCAATGGCGATCTGCCCCCTTTGCGCTTTCAGCTGCTTGTCTATCCGGTTACGGATCTGACTATGTCGCACGCTTCATATGGCATCGCGGCACCGGGACTTCCGGTGACGCGATCCACTATGGAATGGTTCCGTGCCCACTATCTTGCAGAAGAACATGAGCACGACGACTGGCGACTCTCGCCATTGAAGGCTACGGTCCTTACGGGCGTGGCGCCCGCCTTCATCATGACTGCCGGCTACGATCCTTTGGCAGATGAGGGTGAGGCTTACGCAACTCGTTTAAGACGCGGGGGCGTGCGTGTAGTCCATAGTCATTACCCAGGCCAGATTCACGGCTTCCTGACCATGGGGGGGGTGCTGCCGACCGCGCTTGGGGCGATCCGAGAACTCGGGGACGCTATCCGTCGAAGCCTTTAGCGTATCAAAACTCTCCGTCTGATGTCAGACTGGGCTGCTTTCAAGCTCCATGGCTCGGAACTTCGACCCCCGTATCGGCGTGCAACGTTATGCTGTCGTCGGGCAGTCGCGAGCGACGGGGTTGCGAACGCTGAAGGTGCGCGATGACGAGAGCGTGCTAACCGCGGCAATGACGTACTCAGCGCGCAGCGAGTGTCCGGAACAGACTGAAGCTAGTTCGTCAGCCTCTGTTCTGATTCTGAGAAAATTCTCGTTTAGCGGCCTCAAGGGCTGGACGAAAAGAGACCATGAAGCGCTCGAAGCTGACTGATAGCCGAATCGCGTTCATTCTGCGGCAAGTCGATGCGGGGACGGCGGTGGCCGAAGTGCGCCGGAAGGGCGAGCAAGGAAGCACTACTTCAACAAACTAAGCGCTTCGCGGAACCGGGGGTGCTCGGCCGTCGCTAACCACTCAAAGATCACCATTTCCGTTGTGACGATGTTAGCACCTGCGTGTGCGGCTCTCGCAATTGCTGCAGCACGGTTTGTGAGTGATCGTGAACCGATGGCATCGCTTACGAGATGCACCGTCGTATCCGTGCACCGCATTCCAAGAACCGTTTGCATGACGCAGACATGGGCTTCACACCCAGTGACGAAAACTTCCGGCCGGTTCTTCGGAAGAAATTTGGCCCATCGCGTCTCGCGCGTCGCATCAAAGAACTGTTTCTCAAGCGTATCATCAATCAATACGCGGAGTTCTGCGAGATTGGGGCCTAATCCTTTCGGATTTTGCTCTGTCGCAAGAACCGGCACACCCAGCAACCTGGCAATCCCCGCAAGGCGCTTCGCGTTTGCCGTAACGGCCTCAGACTCCGCGATGGCGGGTATCAAACGTTGCTGCATATCGATGATGAGCAGCACCGACTGCTCTGGCGAAGGGAACATCAGTAGCCTTCGATCTGGGCGAGGAGCCTCGCAATATGCGTTTCCATCAGCCTGCGGGAGTGAGCTCCGAACATCTTGATGCGGCCCGTATGCTCCATAAGCAGCAAGCCCGCGGCGTGCGCGAAAACATCGGCTTCCAGTTGCTGTACCGCGCGGCTGCCCGCACCCAGTTCACGGGCGGCTGCGCCGACTTCGCGCAGCGCCCTGGCAAGCTTCGCATTGAGCGTCGCGTTTGCTTCGCGTGAAATGCCCCTGGGTTGCATGCCGCCCCGAAAGAGATAGAAGCCGAGGTCCAGGTCACGAGGATGCCGCGCGTAAAAGTCGAAGAACGCCAGCGAAGCCGCTTCAAACCGCGCTCGGGGTTCTTTCATGTTTGTCACGGCTGCATCCACATGCTCAATCAGCCGGTCCAGGGATAGCGAGAGCAACTCCGCGTAAATCGATTCCTTGGATGGGAAATGAAAGTAGATGGCGGCTGCCGTATAGCCGGCAGCTTCGCCGATTGCTCTCATGTTGGCACCCTCGAGGCCTTCTTTTTCGAAAACCTTGAACGCCGCTTCAAGGATGATTGCTCTCTTGGTGTCCTTGATAGCTGATTTGCGGGCGGTACGTGCAGCGTTGATCATCAACCAACCATAGCCTATTCGCGCGAAAGTTGGAAGCTTGACCAATAATTTTAACAATGTTAAAAATACAAACTCTAGTTCGAGATAAAGCGCAGAGGCTGCCATGCTGATGTCCGCCGAGGAATTCCGGTCGAGCCTTGATCGCTACAACCCTCGGGTCTTTGTCGATGGTCAACGAGTGGAGCGCGTGTCTGAGGACCCGCGACTCGCCCCCGGCATCGCGGCCGTTGGTATTACCTATGATTTCGCGCTTATGAAGGAGCATCAACCGCTGATGCTCGCGCGCCAGGGTACCTCAGGTAAGACAGTCAACCGTATGCTTCACATCAACGAGACGTCGCAAGACCTCCTTTACAAGCTGGAGGCTGTCCGTCTCGTCTGCAAGGAATCGGGATGCGCGCAACGATATCTTACACACGATGCCTTGAACGGAATATTCCAGGCTACGCGCAGGACGGATGATGCGCATGGCACAGACTATCATCAGCGCTTCCTGAATTACCTGCACCGCATTCAGGATGAAGACCTTACCCTTGGTGTTGCCATGACCGACGCCAAGGGCGACCGGTCGAAAAAGCCCGGCGCACAGGTAAATCACGATGTCTATGTGCACATCAGCGAACGGCGCAAAGACGGGATCGTGATCCGTGGCACGAAGGCCATCGTAACCGGCGCACCCTACATGCACGAATTTCTGGTCATGCCGTGCCGCACGCACACCAAAGATGACTCGCATTTTGCCGTCTGCTGCGCCATTCCTGTCGATGCAGAAGGCGTTACAATTGTTGCTCGGCCAGCCGGCCGTCCAGGTGAGAGCGCCGCCAAATTCTCCGCGAAGTTCGGCCAATCGACCGGTGTCGTCATTTTTGATGACGTCTTTGTGCCGTGGGACCGCGTCTTCCTTTCGGGAGAAACGGAAGAGGGCGGCTTTATGACGACCTCTTATGCAACTCATCACCGGCACTCATGCATCGGAGCGCGCGCAGGATTTGGTGACTTGTTAATCGGCGCCGGCTCACTGATGATTGACGCCAATGGCTTGGCTCCCGACAAGCATGGGCACATCCGCGATGCCATGGTCGAACTGATCACCATCACCGAAAGCTTTTTTGCCTGCGGTGTCGCGGCATCCGTTTACGGCACGAAGGATCCCGCGGGATCCATAATGCCCGACGCTGTCTTTTCCAATATCGGCAAACTGCTGTTAGCCACAAAAATCTACGACATGCATCGCGTAGCTCATTATGTATCCGGTGGCCTCATTGTTGCGCTTCCAGGCCCCGATGAGGATCACAACCCGGAAACAAAGGCCTCGCTCTCAGCCGTGCTGGCTGGCCGCCCGGACATTCCAGCCGAACAGCGGCTCGAAGTATCACGCTTCATCGAAGACTTGACCGCCTCATACCAGGGCGGCTGGTATTCGATCATCTCCTTGCATGGCGGCGGTTCTCCTGAAGCCATGAAGCGCGAAATCTGGCGTAACTACCCGATCCTGGAGAAGAGGGAACTCGTGGAGCGATTGCTCGACCGTGGCGTTATTGATGAAGGCCGCCAAGTATCAAAGCAGCCTGGGCGCTGTTGCGCAACTGGCTGTGAAGTTCCGTCGCTTCCAACAACGGCGGAATGAGAGCGGTGGCAAGCTCGGGAAATTCTTCCACGCCTGACCATTTGTTTGAATCGCTACTAAGCCATCGCTCTAGCTGCCGCGCCTTTCTTTCAGACCCCATACCGCAGCCTCTTATTGAGCGCATACTCGTGCTTGCCCAGCGAACAGCGTCCTGGTGCAATGCGCAACCATGGCAAGTGTCAATCTTTAGTCCGCGCGCTACGGATGCCCTCCGCAACGAACTTCTACAGTACGTTCAACACCATCAGCCATGTCCCGACCTCACATGGCCGGAGTCCTATCCCGGCGTCTATCTGGAACGCCGCCGCGCCTCCGGCTTTCAACTCTACGAAGCCGCCGGCGTGGACCGAAACGATAAGGCAGCTGCCGAGCGGCAGCGCATAGAAAATTTCCGGTTCTTCGGCGCGCCGCATGTCGCCATCATCAGCACTCAAAAGGAACTAGGGGTGTATGGCGCCGTCGACTGCGGAGCGTATGTAAGCAATTTCTGTCTTGCCGCGCGCTCGCTCAAGATAGATTCCATCCCCCAGGCCGCGCTTGCCGCTTACCCTGAATTCTGGCGCGCGCGTCTCAACCTCGGCCCGGACCGCCTCATCGTTTGTGGAATCGCATTCGGGTACGGAGACCAAGCAGCCCCCGCAAACCAATATCGCACAGCCCGTGCGAATATTTCCGAGGTGGCCCACTGGATTGATACCTAGGGTTCCGCCTTGTGCTTGGTCCATCAGGTTTCGCCTTGCCGCCTGCGCTTCTCAAGGGCGCGCAGCTCGGAGCGCTGAACTTTGCCCGAAGGCGTCATGGGAAGGCATTCCATAAACTCCACTTCCCGCGGATATTGGTAGGCGGCAAGCCTCTGGCGCACGAGCGACTGGATGCTCTTTTTGAGGTCATCGCTCGCCGACGTGCCCTCATTGAGAACCACGAACGCCTTCACAATTTCACCGCGCAACGGATCAGGCGCGCCGATGACGGCAACTGCTGCTACGTCAGCATGCGAAGCAATGCAGCTTTCAATTTCAGACGGGCCGATGCGGTAAGCTCCACTTGAAATGATGTCGTCGTTCCGGCCCTGGAACCAAAAGAAGCCGTCGTCGTCCTGATAACCCGTATCGCCGGTCAACAACCAATCTCCGGCAAACTTGGCCTTCGTCCCTTCAGGGTTGTTCCAGTAGTTGAGAAAAAAGATGGGATCAGGTCCCTTCGCCGCAATGATGCCTGTCTGCCCACGTGGCAAGATTTCTCCAGCCTCGTTCACGACTTCAATCGTGTGACCAGGTGTGGCTCTGCCGATCGATCCCGGCTTCGTCGGCATTAGCTTGGCTGAATTCCCGGTGAGAAAGTTGGCTTCCGTCTGCCCCCAAAACTCGTTGATCGTCAGACCGAAAACTTCTTTCGCCCATTCCAGCGTTTCCGCACCTAGCGATTCACCACCGCTATTGATGCTGCGCATGTCAAGATTTGGCCGCTTGGACGCCGGAACCTCGCGCATCATTTTCAGCGCGGTTGGCGGCATGAAAGAGTTGCGCACGCCATGTTGTGCGATCAGGTGGAAAGCTTGCTCCGGGTCGAACTTACGAAACCTGTGTGCCACAATGGGCACGCCTGAGCACCAGCTTCCAAAGAGGGAATTGAACAAGCCACCCCCCCACGCCCATTCCGCAGGGGTCCAGAAACAATCCCCTGACACCGGAAACCCGTCTTGCGTGAAATCGATAGCAGGTTTGTGCGCCTCCATAATACGGTGCGCATGCAGCGCTCCCTTCGGCGGGCCTGTTGTTCCCGAAGTATAAACAATCAGCGCGGGATCGTTCGCCAATGTTTTAGCGAGCGTGAGGGAATCCGACGATTTTTCGACTAGATCTTGGTATCCGATCGTCTCTTTGGTCGATGGCCTATCCACGACGATAATCGCGCGCAGTTCTGGCAGGTCATCGCGCACAGCCAGCACTTTTTGAATGTTTTCTTCATCCGTAATCAACGCGACGGAACTGCTGTTGGCTAGGCGAAACCGTACCGCATCGGGGCCAAACTGCGTGAAGAGGGGGAGCGATATGGCGCCGATCTTGAAACACGCCACATGTGAGATGCCTGTCTCGGGTCGCTGAGAGAGCAGAATGCCAACCCTGTCGCCGCGGCGCACGCCAAGATGCAGAAGCGCATTGCCGAGCTTATTGGATTGGCACTCAATCTGGCGAAAGGTGAATTTTTCGACGCCACACTCACCAATAGAAATCAAGGCGAGGCGATCAGCGTCAATTGCGTGCTTGTCGCAAAGCTCGAACCCCAGGTTCAGCTCCGATGGAATTTGCCAGCGGAATGCTGAGACAGCGTCGGCATAAGATTTATGCTGTAGCACGACTACCTCCCAAAACTCACCAAGCCGACACGGGCTCTAACAAACATCTGGTAAAATGACAATACTTGTCAAACAAACGTTTGATAGATAAAAATAGCACCAACCAGAATTCAGTACGAGAGGATCATGATGCGAAGGGCAGCCATTCTCGGGTTCGCTGCGGTGCCCGTGGGGATTTATCAGCGGACGAAGGATGGAAGGGACACGCCGCTTGAACACGAGCTTGCGGCCCGCGTGGCGCTGGACGCGTTCAAGATGGCTGGGCTTACCAAGGAAGACGTTTCAGGCGTTGTCGTTGCGCATCCGGGCGATCACACAAAGCAGGGTTACTTTCACACGGTCCTCACAAGCTACCTCGGCCTCAAGGCCACTTCGACCGTCATCCAGGTGCTTGGTAACGGCATGACGGGCGGACACGCGTTTGACGAAGCGGTGAGGCTCGTTTGTGCTGGCGAAAGCGATGTTGTGCTCTCCATCGGCGCGCATTTTGAGTCTGGTGTGCCAACCGCAGACCATCTTGACTACAGCATCAGGCTTACTGGCGATGTCGATTTTCAGTCCATCTTTGGGGCGGTGCCAATCTCCTGGTACGCAATCAATATGCACCGGTACATGCATGAGCACGATGTGAAGCGGGCCCAAATTGCTGAGGTCGCCGTTAAGAACAGGCGCCAGGCTAGCCTTAATCCCATCGCACAATTCCGGGACCTCATCACGCTCGAAGAAGTTCTTGCTCAACGCATGATCGTAGAGCCCCTGGGGTTGCTCGAAGTTCCCGGGCGCGCGGACGGCGCGGTTGCCATGGTCGTTGTAAGCGAGGAGGTGGCGCGCGCCGCCAAACGTCCTTATGTACTTGTCCGTTCAAGGGGCTTCTACCACGAAGGCGAGCACCAACTCTCCGACAAGCATGTCGATATGCTGGCTTACGAGAGCATTGCCCGCGCCTCGGGTTCAGCCCTCACCCGCGCGAACATGAAGCTGCAGGACGTATCTATGTTCCAGATCTATTCCCCTTGCACGATCGTTGAAGTCCTTTGCATCGAGTCGATCGGCCTGCTCCCTCGTGGCAGGGGTTGGACGGCTGCCACCGAAGGTATTTCCGCCTTCGACGGTGCGCGCCCGGTTAACACGTCGGGAGGCCACCTTTCACGTGGGCATCCGCCGGAAGTGACTCCCATGTACGACCTCTTTGAGGCCTGCACGCAATTGCTAGGCATGGCGGGTGAACGGCAGGTGCGCAACCCTGAAACCTGCATGACGGTTTCCGAGCTTGGAAACTATAACGCCGCCCTTGCCCATATTCTGGAGGCCCATCCGTGAGCACGCTCGAATTTGTCCCGTTTCCGGGTAAGCGCCCGTTTCCTCCACGTGTGTCGACATTTACGCGGCCTTTTTGGGATGCGCTGGATAGCGGCCGCCTGATGACGACGCGCTGCGGTGATTGTGGGCAGTTCTCCTTTCCTCCTCGGCCGCTTTGCCGCGCGTGCTGGTCGGAAAAAATCCAGTGGGTCGAACTCAAACAGGAAGGCACACTTTACAGCTTCACGCGCGTGCACGTCGTTCCTCGCGCATTTGGGAAGGAAATTCCTTACTGCATCGGCGTCGTGGATCTCGCGGATGGTGTTCGCTTCCTGTGCCGCATGGTTGGTGAAGTTACGCCAGTCGCAATTGGTAAACGCATCCGTGTGGTCGTTGCGAAATACGATGACGGACCGCTCTTCGCCGCGCGTCTAGCGCCGTAGTGCGGGTTTCGGAATAAAGAAAAAGCGAACGGAATGCTCGGTTTTGGTTGTCAATCGAACGTTTGTTTGGTACCCAAAAACGGGATCTCGTGCTGAGGAGCCGCGTAGGTTGCGCGCCCAAATCGAGGTAAGACGAAGTTGATTGCCCAGCAACTTATAAACGGCGTCGTTGTCGGCAGCGTGTACGCGCTCTTCGCCGCCGGGTTCACGCTTATTTTTAGCGTGCAACGGATATTGAACCTCGCGCACGGGTCAGTTTTTATGTGGGGCGCGTTTGCCGGCCTTTACACGGCAAGGGCCGGGCTTCCCATGCCGGTTTCTCTGCTTTCAGGCATAGCCGCAGGCGGACTGATCGGGCTGGCTCTAGAGCTGCTTGTGTTCCGCCCCATTCGCAAGCGCGGCGAACTGGAGTTCGCGCCGATCGTCGGCAGTATCGGGGCGAGCCTCATCCTGATAAGCATTGCCCAGCAAGTGTCCGCCACCCAGATCATGCGCTTTCCGTTCGAATCCTTTCCCCTGATAACCTTCCAGTTCCTTAGCGTTCGCCTCACTCTCCTGCAGATCACCATCTTTTTCCTGTCCCTGCTGGTTTCGGCGGGACTGTACTTCTATCTATATGGAACATCCTTTGGGCGGCAGATACGGGCCGTCGCCATCAGCCAACGCACGGCAGGCCTGCTCGGCATCAACCCGAATTCGATTTATCTCCAGACGTTTTTCCTTGCAGGTGCGCTTGCGGGTGGCGCAGGCGTCATCATTGGCCTAGCCTTCAACTCCGTTCACTTCCTGATGGGCGAGCCGTTCATGCTTCGCGCCATCGTCATCGTTGTGATCGGCGGACTCGGCAGTATCGGCGGCGCGGTTTTTGCAGGTCTCGCTTTAGGCGTTGTCGAG
Source organism: Pseudomonadota bacterium (assembly GCA_023423275.1). GTDB lineage: Bacteria > Pseudomonadota > Alphaproteobacteria > Rhizobiales > Hyphomicrobiaceae > ZC4RG25. Next base: position 189,496 of record JAFAFW010000075.1, on the reverse strand, counting down.
ACTCTTGTTACCATCTCGCCATACTCCACGCTCGTTGACGCGGTCGTCTATTCCTTCCTCTTCATCATCTTGTTGCTCCGCCCGTCCGGCCTCTTCGGAGATACCAGCCTCGTTACCGGAAGCAGCGGAAAATGAGCGAGTTTTTCAGCGTCTATGACTATCTTTTCGCCGCTATCCTCATTCACGCCATCATTGCCTACAGCCAGTACGTCGTCTTTCGCGCGGGCGTGTTCTCGATTGCGAGCGCTGGATTTGTATCCCTAGGTGCGTATGCGGCTGGGCTTGCGGTCATTAGCCTCGGCCTTGGCACCATCCTCGCGCTTATGATCGCAGCGCTCGTTGGTCTGGTGGCGGGCTTGCTGATCGCCCTGCCGCTCTCGCGTGTGCGCGGGATTTTCCAGGCGGTTGCGACGCTCGCTTTCGTCCAGATCGTCATCTCCGTCTTTCTCTACTCCGAGCGCATTACCGGAGGCGCCTTTGGGCTTAACAACATCCCTGCCACCGTTAAGCCCGTGCATTTGATCTTCATCACCGCCGTCCTCCTCTACCTAATGTGGGCCATGAACCGCTATTCCGTGGGGCGCGCCTTTGATGCCGTCCGCCAGGATGAAACCGCGGCGGTTGCGCTTGGCGTATCGGTCTACCGCTACCACGCGCTGGCCTTCGCGCTTTCAGGGTGCCTGGGTGGGTTCGCAGGTGGGCTCTACGCGCTGCATAGCTACAGCATCGTGCCAGGCCAATTCGGCTTTGAGATGGTTGTCGCCGCGCTGACAGCCGTTGTGCTTGGCGGGCGGAGTTCTGTGGCAGGGCCACTTGTTGGCACAATCGCGCTCATGGCGCTCCCCGAACTTGTTCGCGGGCTCGATGAGTTGCGCTATCTCGTTCATGGCACCATCCTTGTGGCCGTCATGATTTTCATGCCGCTTGGCGTTGTTGACACATTGAAGCAGCTCGCGCTTCGTTATTGGCGCAGGATCGTGCCATGAGTGTCCTTGCGCTTCATGGCGTCTCGAAAAGCTTCGGAGGCATCCATGCCGTTGATGGCCTCAGCCTTGCGATCCAACCGGGCATGATCACGGGCCTGATTGGCCCGAACGGTGCGGGGAAAACGACCGTCGTCAATCTTCTTACCGGAATGCTGCGTCCGACCTCTGGCCGCATCACGCTCGGCGAGCAGGATATCACCACGTTGGCCCCGGAAGGCATCGCCCGCCTTGGTGTCAGCCGGACATTTCAGAACATTCGACTGCTGACGCACGCCACCGTCCTGGAAAATGTCGTCATCGGCTATCACCGCCAGGAAGTGACATCGCTCTTAGCCAACCTGCTAGGGCTTCCGGGCGCAGTGCGCGAGCGCAACCTGCTTCGCAACAAAGCGGCTGCCCTACTCAAGACGCTCAATATCGAGCATCTTGCTGACCGGCCCGCCGGAGAACTGGCTTATGGACACCAGAGGCGCGTGGAAATTGCGCGCGCGCTGGCGCTTTCGCCCCTTGTTCTGCTCCTGGATGAGCCTGTTGCGGGAATGAACGACGTGGAGGCGACTGAGCTCGGCGAATTGTTCGAATCTCTTGCAGCAAGCGGCCTCGCCATTCTGCTTATTGAACACAATGTGCGATTCGTCATGCGCATCTGCAAGGAGATCTATGCCGTCGACCAGGGGCGGCTGATATGCTCAGGCACCCCCGAGCGCGTTCGAAATGATCCGCGCGTTGTCAGCGCTTACCTAGGATAGCCTATGCTGCGCGTAACCTCGCTCGCAACGTCCTATGGTGGCATCGAGGCCCTCCGCGGTGTCAACCTGCACGTGCCCAAGGGCGAGATGCGCGCGCTGATCGGCGCCAACGGAGCGGGCAAAAGTACCCTGCTCAACACCGTCAGCGGCGTCCTGAAGCCCAAAGCTGGAAGCGTCGTTTTTGACGGTTCAGGAGCGGCAGGCTTGCCAGCCCATCGCATTGCCCAACTCGGTCTCTTGCAAGTTCCGGAGGGCCGCCAGATTCTCGGACCGCTGTCGGTTGAAGAAAACCTCGAACTTGGCCGAATTGCCGCGCGACGCCGGTCGGGCCACACCGAAATGTCCCTTGAGAACATCTTCTCTGTATTCCCCATCCTCAAGGAACGCCGGCAGCAAATGGCGGCTTCGTTGTCGGGCGGGCAGCAACAGATGCTCGCGATCGGCCGCGCCCTGATGGGGGCGCCGAAGCTCCTTTTGCTGGACGAGCCGAGCCTTGGCCTTTCGCCGCTCATGTCGAACGAGGTTTTTGCGAGCCTTCAAAAACTTAACGCTGCCGGCCTGAGCATCCTCGTCGTGGAGCAAAACGCCCGGCGGGCCCTAGCATCAACGAGCTACGCCTATGTGCTCGAGCGCGGGCGCATCGTCCTTGAAGGCCCGAGCGCTGAACTCGCCAGCAATAGCACCGTCATCGCGCACTACCTGGGCGCCGACACATAACCAAACAAAATGGAGGAAACACCTATGGTTTTGAGAACGATTGCGGCGCTCATCATGGCGCTCTTACCCTTGGCCGCTCACGCGCAGGAGAAGTATGTCCTTGGCGCGCCGACCGCCATGACAGGTCCCTATGCCTTTGTTGGCGTCTCGATGGAGAAGGGTATTCGCATTGCCGTCGAAGAGATCAACGCGGCGGGCGGTGTGAACGGAACCAAGCTTGATCTCCTTCTCGAAGATACCGCCAGCGATCGCGCTCAAACCGTCACCCTTGCGCGCCGAATGGCCCTGAAAGATCGCGCGCTTGCGATCATCGGTCCCAACACGTCGACGGATGCGATGGCCGCCGGGCCGCTCGTCATGGATTTGAAGATTCCCATGATCACCAATACCCCATCGCCAGCGGTGCGGAAAATCGGCGAATGGATTTTCACCATTCCCGAGGCGCCATCGGACATCATGGTTGGCCTCGCGAAATTCGGTATCGAGCAGTTGAAGATCAAGAAAATTGCTTTCGTCTCCGTGCGGGACAACATTCTTTTCAGCGAACAGCGCACGGTGGTGAGGGATCATATGGCGGCTGCCGGTGCGCAGGTCGTTGCCGATGACACCATTAGCAGTCTGGATAGCGACTTTACCGCTCTAAGTACGAAAATTGCTTCCGCCGGAGTTGATGCAATCTCGCTCTATATGCCGCCTGAGCAAGCGGCCAATCTGTTGCTCCAGGCACGCCAAGCTGGCCTATCCAAGGACGTAAAGTTGCTCGCGCCCCCGGGCCATGTCTCCCAGCCTTACCTGACAACAGGCGGCAAGGCCGTAGAGGGCACTTACCTGGTCGCTGACTATCATCCCGGCACCCCTTCCGAGCTGAATCGGCATTTTGTTGAGGTGTTTAAGAAGCGCTACAATACCCCGCCAGATAACTGGGCTGCGGTCGGCTACAACGCCGTCCAGCTTTTCAAGACAGCAGCGCTGAAGGCCGCGCCCAATGTGACACGCGAGAGCTTGCGCGGTGCGCTGAGCCAGATCACGAACATGCCATCCGTCCTTGGCAAAGGCAAATATTCAATCGGTCCTGAAAGAGCGCCAAGCTACGGAGGTATCATTTTGGTCGTCAAAGACGGGGCTTTTGTGCCCGTGAACTGAGATCAACAAAAGTAGCCCGGTAACGGGCTACTTTCTTCTCAGCATATGCACGAGGCCGCGGCCCACCTCGTCCGGCGTAAGCCGGAAGTCCGCCCTGTACCACTGCGAGACCCAATTGAGCGCACCCAGAAAGTGCAATCGCAACAGGTGGCGATCAACGTCCTTGGGCAACGGCAGGTCGGCGATAAGATCCCGGAAAATCCGCTCGTACGAATCTCGCTGCCTGACAATGACGCCATGAAAGTCCACGATGAGGGACGGAGTTGGAATTTGAGGGTGGCGGAACACCCGGGCGTGGTTGCCAACCAGCATGCGGCAATGCACGGCTGCGGCCTCCGCCAGGCGCTCCCAGGGGTCGGCCACACCTTTGATGGCCTCCAAAACGGCTTCGGTTACGACTTTTAAGCCTGCGGCGTGTGCCGCAATGTAGAGTTCTTCCTTTGACGCAAAGTAGTGGTACATCGACCCTGCAAGAATGCCGGCATCCTTCGCGATATCCCGCATTGAGGTTGCATCAAACCCATTACGGGCAAAATGCTGGGAAGCGGCGAGCACGATACGATCACGCCGTTCCGAAGCATCGTTAGTAGAGGCTGCGGTAGGTGGCGTCGGCTTACCCTTAACCGGCTTCGTGCGCCGTCCACTCAATGTTATACGGCTCGTTCTGGTCATGATTTTTCATGATGTTTATTGGCATGTTTGCCGTCGGCAAGATGATGACGGCTGACATTGGACAGTATTGCAGAAGTACCCGTAATCGTGGAAATAGTCCACTCCAGCCGAGCCAAATCGAGGCCCCGGTGGTACTTGTCGGTGAGTTGTTTCGCAACCTGTTGCGGCACTCCGCTGCCCGATTCGTTTGAGCTACGCCCGCCTAGAGCGTTAGTGATTCGATCGAGCCTTCAACAAGAGGGATGATTGCTCCTGATTGGCCCTGCTCGTGATCGGCCCAGACTAGAGCATTTTCCGATCATACGGCTCTCTATCCGGCGGCTTTGAAGTAGGCTTTGCAATCTCTGGGCGCGAGGTTCGGCAGGGCCTCTGCGATTGCTGTCCAAAGCTGATCGACGCTTCGGGCGGCAGCCTTTCTGAGCAGGGATTTGAGCTTCGAGTAGGCCATCTCGATGGGATTGAGATCTGGTGAGTAGGGCGGCAGGAGGCGTAGCTCCGCGCTCGCCGCCTCGATCACCTCGCGCACCCTGGACGGCTTGTGACCGGGGAGATTGTCGAGCACGACAATGTCGCCGGGTGCGAGTGTCGGCACCAGAATCTGCTCGATATAGGCGAGGAAGACCTGGCCAGGCATGCCGTCGTTGAGCAGGGCGCTGACATAGCAACGCAGTGCCTCCTTCTGTGTCTGGATGGTTGTCGGGCGCAGCTTCTTCTTGTGCCGGCATTTGAAGAGTTGATGCGGCAGAGGCGGAGAAAAGTAGGCGTCGATCGCTCGTTCCAAGGCCGGGACCTCTGTCCACCGCCGTCCCCAAATCTTCCGGCGACGAGGCATTGACAGTCGCACCTGAGGCCATTGATCGGCGTGCCCTGTGGCCAGTGCATTCCACGCCCGCAGCGCCCGTCGGGCGATCAAAGCCGGATTGGCCACGCGTATGTCGGCTTCCACCGCCGCGATGAATGCAGGAACGATCTGTGGGTTCACGGCTGATGGCAGAAGGCCATGCGCCGCGCAGAACCGCAGCAGGCGTTTGACATTCATGCGCAGAAAGGCCTGCTCGATGATTGCCTCCAGTTGAGACCACGCGGGTGGAAGTAGCAGCCACGGCCGCACCGGCCGGAGGCCATAGTGGCTGAGCGTGAAGCGGGCATCGGCAATGGCGTTGGCCAGTGTTTTGGGGGCGATGCCAAGTACGCTGGGCGACAGCGGCTTGATCAAGGCTTCGAGATGCGACTCGCTGAACGGCAGGGTCTCTGCCGGGAGCGGGTGCAGGCGTTGATTGGCGATCGCATCCCATTTCAGCAGCTGTCGCAAACGGCAGGCAACAACGGTCCGTTTGTCGGGCTGCAATGTGACGTCAGACTTCACGCGTTCGATAATTTCGATCCAGGAGGGAATCGAGGGGTCATCAAATTGGTGCTTCATGTTTCCCTGCATATTCTGGTGATTGTGATCGATATCCTGTGCCTTAAGATGCCTTGGGAGAGTTTCGCCGTCCCTGAGCGGACAATTGGGAAAACGCTATATCAGCAAAGTGGACTTGCTTAATGGGCACGGTTTCCCAAGGCTATGACTGACATCGATGGCGCTTCAGGAAATCTTCAAAATCTTTTCGGGTGATGCGGATAACCTGTCCAAGCTTTATGGCTTTTAGTTTTTATCTTTTATCCAACGCCGAATTGTTTTCGGAGTGACGACTACGATCGCAGCGACGTCTTGTGTCGTCAGGATCTCGGGTAGATCGAATGAGCGGTGCGCCATGGAAGAGCTCCTTTGTGAGACTGGGAAACTCATAAAGAAGTGGCACACTTTGCGATGTTTGAATTCTGTGCAGAAAAATACCGTGCGTCGATTATGCGTCGAATTAAGCGGCAGTGAATGCAGGTGCGGTGGCGATAAAAAGGGCGCGATAGGAAATAACGAGAATTCTTTCGTGCTCACTATTTTGTATCGCAATTGATGCGCAAAGTTAGCTGCATCAAATTCGGTCGAATGATTGTATCCGAGGAGTATGCTATTGCTGATCTCGCAGCCTCACTGATGCGGAAAGACAAGTGCCGTCGAAGTCCACGATTGCCAGCAGATTGACGGTCCGTCGCGGCCTCTCAGAGAGCGAATCCGCGGTTTATTTGTCGGTCTCGCCGAGCTTCTTTCGCCGACTCGTTGGGCAGGGCATAATGCCCCTGCCACGCGTGATCGGAGGCCGCAGGATCTGGGATATCGGCGAGTTGGATGCGGCGTTTCTCAGGCTTCCGCGGCAGGGTGACGGCGATCAGGTCGTAGGTTCGGTTGTCGGCGACAGTTGGTCTGACTTCGAATGACGTACGTGAAATTGAAGTACATTGACCGGTTCAAGGACCGACATGGCCGCTGGCGCTATTACTATCGGGTCGGGCGTGGGAAGCGTGTTGCCTTGCCCGGCATGCCTGGCACGCCGCAGTTCATTGCCGCGTACGAGCGGGCAGCGGCTGGGAGAGCTGTTGAACATCCAGTTAAGCAGCGTGGCGCGCCGGGCACCTTCGATCGTCTCGTTCAGGACTACTTTGCGAGTTCGGATTTTTTGCGCCTCGCGCCCTCCACGCAGAAAACCTATCGGGCTGTGATTGAGAAGCTTGTGTTGGATGAAGGTATTGGCCACCGCCAAGTCGCCGAGATGACGCGCGACCATGTCCGGCGCATGATGGCGAAGCGGGTCGATAGGCCGGGCGCCGCCAACAGTATGCTGCAGAAGATCAAGGTCCTCATTCACTTCGCAATGGACTGCGGCTGGCGTCAGGATGACCCGACACTGCGGATCCGGAAATATGTTGGTGGTGAGTTCCACACCTGGACCGAGGATGAGATCGCGCGATTTGAAAAGCGTTGGCCGATCGGCACGACCGCACGGCTGGCGTTCGCGTTGCTTCTCTATACCGGACAGCGCCGCTCTGATGTGGTGAGAATGTCACCAGTCGATGTGCAGGACGGAACCATTGGCGTTATCCCGCTCAAAACAAGGCGTACGCAGGCGGTCAAGCTATGGATCCCGATCCATCCGGAACTCGTCGGGATTCTGCAGGGCGTTGACCTGGAGGGGGCAGCGATCCTGCAAACGGCCTTCGGCGCGCCGTTCACATCGAACGGCTTTGGCAACTTTATGGCGGACAAGATTGCACGCGCAGGCTTGCCGGCGCATTGCGTCACCCACGGTTTGCGGAAAGCGGCGGCCCGCCGGCTGGCGGAGGCTGGCTGTTCGGCCAACGAGATCGCGGCGATCACCGGCCATGCGACGCTGCAGGAGGTCGCGCGCTACACCAGGGCAGCCGAGCAAAAGAAGCTGGCAAAGGCGGCAATGGAGCGTCTGACCGCGAAAAAGCGGGATACAGATTCCCAAACCCGTCTCCAAAGTTTGGGAAATCCACCGAAAAACATCAATGTTTCAAAGGGGTTCACGGAAGCATGGTGGAGCCGAGGGGAATCGAACCCCTGACCTCTGCAGTGCGATTGCAGCGCTCTCCCATCTGAGCTACGGCCCCGAAGTGTCGCGGTGGGACGCGAAACGGTGGGCATTTAGGGGCCGCCTCCCTGGCTTGTCAAGCAAGGCAAGCTCGCCGCGATCGCCACGCTCGTGCGCCGCACACACACCTCGCGGCGCGTCAACCGTGGCCATTGCGCATGTCAACCCCGCAAGCCCCGGGGTGCTGCCGAAGATGTGGGCGAGACCGGTCATCGTCAGAGCGCCCTTGCCCCGCGCGCCATGGTTCGTTTACACGTTCTCGACCAGCCGAGGAGACCAACGCGCGATGATACCCCTGCTGCTTTTCATCGACTACTTGCTCAGCCTCTATACGTGGATCGTCATCGCCAGCGTGATCTTCTCCTGGCTCATCGCCTTCAACGTCATCAATCCTTACAACCAGTTCGTGCGGTCCGTCTGGCAGGCGCTCAACGCCGTTACGGAACCTCTGTTGAGGCCGATCCGCAACTTCATGCCGGATCTTGGAGGCCTCGATCTGTCGCCTGTCATCCTCCTGCTGGGGATATTCTTTATCCGGTCCGTCGTCATCCACGGCTGGTTGATCGGTGGACTTTTGTCGAGTTGAGCGGACAGCCAACGAGACAGGACGTCTGGTGGCCGACGGATCGCGGCCTTGTTCTCCGTGCACGGCTGACGCCACGTGCAGCAAAGGACGCTATTGAGGGGCTGGAAGACACGGCCGAGGGCCGTGCCGTGAAAGCGCGCGTTCGCGCATTGCCCGAGAACGGAGCAGCAAACACAGCGTTGGCGCGTCTGGTTGCCGACTGGCTATCGGTGCCGAAGACAACGGTGGCCGTGACGTCCGGAGCCAAATCGCGCATCAAGGTCCTGACAATTCAGGGAGATCCTGGGGACCTCGAGGCTCTGATCGAGAAGCAATTGTCCAACATCAAATGAAGAAGGACAGATGTGATGGCCGAGGCACGGATCATTGACGGCAAGGCCATGGCTGCGCAGGTGCGCGCCGCCGTTGCCGAGGACGTCGGCAGGCTGAAGCGGGAGACGGGCGTCTCTGCCGGGCTGGCCGTGGTCATAGTCGGTGACGATCCGGCCAGTCATGTCTATGTGCGCAACAAGGCCAAGGCGACGGTCGAAGCGGGCATGCAATCGTTCGAGCACCGGTTGGCTGATACCGTCAGCGAAGCAGCCCTGCTGGACCTCATCGCCACGCTCAACCGCGACCGTTCCGTCCACGGTATTCTGGTTCAGCTTCCGCTCCCCCAGCAGATCGACGCGCGCAGGGTCATCGAGGCTATCGATCCGGCGAAGGATGTGGACGGATTTCATCCGGTCAATGTCGGCCGGTTGTCCGCGGGTGAACGGTCGCTGGTGCCATGCACGCCCGCAGGCTGCATTATCCTGGCAAAATCGGTTCATGCCGATCTGAAAGGTATCGAAGCGGTGGTTGTCGGACGCTCCAACATCGTTGGCAAGCCGGTGGCGCAGTTGCTGTTGCGCGAGGATTGCACCGTGACGATCGCGCATTCCCGCACGCGGGACCTGCCATCCGTGGTCCGGCGCGCGGATCTGGTGATCGCCGCTGTCGGGCGGCCGGAAATGGTGCACGGTGACTGGATCAAGCCCGGTGCGATCGTCATCGATGTCGGGATCAACCGTGTGGAAGGCGCCGGCGGGAAGGGGAAATTGGTTGGCGATGTCGCGTTCGCGGAGGCCGTGAAGGTCGCTGGGGCGATCACTCCGGTTCCCGGTGGCGTCGGTCCGATGACCATCGCGTGCCTGTTGCAGAACACGGTGACAGCCGCGCGGAGCCAATTGCAAGCGTAGGGCCTGCGCTGAAAGGTAAGGATTGTTCGCGATGACTGATTCTGCCGGTCCGCCGGGACCGATTGATGTCTGTATTGCCGGCGCTTCGGGCGGCGTGGGACAGCAATTGATTGCCGAGGTTTTGAAGCGTCCGGACGAGTTCCGGCTGGTGAGTGCGGTTACGCGCAAGACGGCCGGGCAGGATATCGGCTCCGTGGTCGTCGGACGGCCGTGCGGTGTCATCGCTACGGACAGCATAGACGCCGCGCTCGATGCCAAGCCCGCCGTCTTGATCGATTACACGCATCCCGCCGCGGTACATGGAAATATCGATGCTGCGTTCGCGCGAGGCATCCATGTGGTCATCGGCACCACCGGCTTTTTCGACCATGACTTCGAACGGATCGATGCGGCGGCTCGAAGCGCGGGCGTCGGCGCCATCACCGGCAACTTCTCGCTGACGGCGGCGCTGATGTTGCACTTCTCCAAGATCGCCGCGCGTTATGTGCCGCACTGGGAAGTCATCGAATATGCCGGAGCGCGGAAGCCCGACGTGCCGAGTGGGACAGCGCGCGAGGTCGTGGAAGAGCTGGCGCGGGTGCGATCACCTCATGTTCATCTGCGGGACGATCAGTTGATTGGGCCGGTCGCCGCGCGCGGTGCCTCGGTCGGCGGCGCGCATGTTCATTCGGTGCGGTTGCCGGGTTGCCCGTTGGCGGTCGAAGTGATCTTCGGTGCGGAGGGCGAGAGGCTCATTCTGCGGCATGACGAGCAGGACAATACGATATTCGTCGAGGGCACTCTGATTGCCGCGCGCGAGGTGAGATCAATCAAGGGACTCGTGCGGGGACTGGACACTCTGCTGATCAAATAGGTGCGCAGCGGCGCGATTTGGCGCGCCGTATTCGCGAGCAAACCGCTATTCATGCAGAAGTTTATGGGTCGTAGCCCTCTACGATCACGACATCCGCGATGCCATTCGCGTCGCGGATTTTGGCGGCAGCCTGATATTCGGGTGAGTCGTAGCAGGCCTTTGCGGTCGCATAGCTGTCGAACTCGATGATGACGTGACGCTGCCGCTCGGGACCGCTGCGGATCTCAGCCTGGCCGCCGCGCACCAGAAAGCGCCCGCCGTATTTCTGCAAAGGCTCGGCATTTGCGGCCATATAGCCCTTGTACCCTTCCGGGTTCGTCACCGTGACGTGCGCGATCCAGTAGCCTTTGGGCATCTCGCTCTCCTTCATGGGCGATTGCAGATGCAGCGAGCGGGTCGTCGCGCACCACATCCGTCGACCTCACCCGGCCTGTCTCCGGAATCCTCAGGTCTTCTGATATTTGGCCAGCGCAGCCTTGGCAGCTTCGAGCAGCTTGCCGCCGTCGAGGTTGCGCTCCTTCATCTGCTTGATCCACCCATCAGCAACCGGCTCGGTGGCCTTCATCCATCGCGCCTTCTCGGACTGCTCAATAGTGGTGATGATGTTGCCGCGCTTGCGAACCATCTCTGAGATGTCCGCGCCGACGGTATCCCACATTTTGCCGGCATGCGTGGCGAACGTCATGCCGGTCTCTGCGTCCACCACCGCCCTGAGGTCGGCGGGCAAGCTCTGATACTTGGCAGGGTTCATCGCCAGCATGAACGAGGCCGTATACAAGGTCGGCGAGCCTGGAATCTCGGTGTGGTATTTCACGAGTTCCTGCACCTTCACGGCGGGAACGACCTCCCAGGGGATCACCGCGCCGTCGAGCACTTTCTGCGCGAGGCTTTCCGGCACCTGCGGAACGGGCATTCCGATCGGGCTGGCGCCGAGAAGCTTGAGTGCTTCACCAGCAAGGCGTGTCGGGAACCGCAGCTTGAGGCCCTTGAGATCCTCCATGGTCTTCACCTGCCGGTTGGCGTGGATCAGACCATGGTCGTGACACCAGAAGCTCAGCAGTTTGACGTCCTTGGTTTCCTCCTTGAGGTGCTGGTCGGCAAATTCCTGGGCGGCACGCGCGTTCACGATGCCTTCACGCGCGGCGATGAACGGCAGCTCGAACACCTCGGTGGTCGGGAAGCGGCTGGCGGTATAGCCGGGCAGCGTCCAGATGATGTCAGCGACGCCATCCTTCGCCTGATCATACAACTGCGGAGGAGCCCCGCCGAGCTGCATGGAGGGATAGATATCGATCTTGAGGCGCCCGCCGGTACCGTCTTCGATGCGCTTCGCCCAAGGGGCGAGCAGGAACTTGTGAACGCTCGATACGGCCGGGAGAAAATGGTGCAGGCGAAGCGTTACCTCGGCTGCATTTGCAGCGGTAACACGGAGGACGGCCGGAGCAGCCAAGCCGGCGGCTGCCGAAGTGACAAACAGGCGGCGTGAAATGGACATGCGCGAACTCCTCCCGGAACGGTCGTCATAGAAGGCCCTTATGGGTGGACCTTTGGTGTCAGTCTAGCGCCAAACTGCGTTACCGCGAAGCGGGCCGAGGGCACGCCTTAAGTTGAACGATCTCACAACTGCGGGAGCTGGTGTTGGCGGAAGCCGCGCTCTGTGATTTCCTAGGGCTATTACAAATCTAAATTCCATCAAGAGGAACGGCATGCGTTACGAGGCGCCTGAAACGCTCGACGCTGCGGTCGGCCTTCTGGCACAAGCACCGGGCGAAGCCCGGGTGCTGGCCGGCGGGACGGATTTGCTCGTCCAGCTCAAGACCGACCTCATCGCCCCTGATTTGGTCGTCGACATCAAAGGGATCGGTGAACTGCGCGAGGTCAAGCGCGAGCCGAGCGGCGGTTTCCGCGTCGGCGCCGCGGTGACGGGCGCAGAGCTCAAGGAACATCCCGAACTCAAGATGGTGTGGCCTGGCGTCATTGAAGCGGCCAACCTGATCGGCTCGACCCAGATTCAGGGCCGCGCAACCATGGGCGGCAACCTGTGTAACGCGTCGCCCGCCGCGGACAGCGTGCCGGCCCTCATTGCCGCGGGTGCGAAGGCGGTTGTGGCGGGGCCGGGCGGGCGCCGCGAGATCCCGGTCGAAGACGTTGTTCTGGCTCCGCGTAAGCTCTCGCTTGCGAAGGGCGAGTTCGTGGTTGCGTTTCTGTTGCCGCCGCGGCCTCAGCGTGCGTCCGACGCGTATCTGCGCTTTATTCCGCGAACCGAAATGGACATCGCCGTTGTCGGCGCTGGAGTTAACCTCACCCTCGACGCCAAGGGGAAGATCGCGGACGCCCGTGTGGGGCTCGGCGCCGTGGCTGCTCGGCCGTTGCTGGTTCCCGAGGCGGCAGCGGCCCTGATCGGTACCGGCCTTGATGACGCCGCGCTGGCGAAATTCGAGGGCGCGGTGCGTGCGGCCTGCAAGCCGATCGACGACAAGCGAGGCACCAGGGAATTCCGGATCAAGGTTGCGGGTGTCATGGCACGCCGCGCAGCTCTCAAGGCATATGAGCGGGCGAGGTTGCGCTGATGGCAAAGCATCATATCGAATTCAATCTCAACGGCGACCCTGTCGAGGTGCTGTGCGACACGCATCAGACCTTGCTGGACGTTTTGCGTGATGAACTCGAGCTGACGGGCACCAAGGAAGGCTGCGGCACGGGTGATTGCGGTGCATGCAGCGTGACCGTCGATAGTCGGCTGGTGTGCTCGTGCCTCATCCTGGGCGTCGAGGCGCGGGGTAAGTCGGTCGAGACCATCGAGGGCATGGGATTTGGCGATGAGCTGCATCCTCTGCAGCGGAAATTCCTGGAGCATGCCGCGCTGCAATGCGGCATCTGCACCCCCGGAGTTCTGGTCGCCGCGAAATCACTCTTGGAGCGCAACACCAATCCGACCGAGACCGAGGTGCGATACTGGCTGGCCGGAAATCTCTGTCGCTGTACGGGTTACGATAAAATCGTCCGCGCCGTGATGGATGCGGCTGCCGAAATGAGGAGCGCCTGAGCCATGCAGGAACGTGTCCGCAATCCTGGCCCGAGCGCCGAATTCAAGATCATCGGAACGCGTCCGATCCGCCCCGATGGAGTTGATAAAGTCACCGGCCGCGCCCGGTTCGGTGCCGACTACAATCTGCCGGGCCAACTCGTGGGCCGTGTGCTGCGCAGCCCGCATCCGCACGCGCGTATTCGCCGCATCGACGTCGCAAAGGCCGCGCAACTCCCTGGCGTCAAAGCCATCGTGACGGCCGCTGATTTCGCAGACCAACCCTCTGATTTCATCGCTGCCGGCGAGTCGACGATCAATTTCCATGACGTCGTGCGCAACGTGATGGCGCGCGATAAGGCGCTGTATGAAGGTCATCCTGTGGCCGCAGTGGCGGCGACCAGCGTCAGCATCGCCAAGCAGGCCTTGAAGCTGATCGAGGTCGACTATGAAATTCTGCCGCATGTTCTCGACGTCGACGCCGCCATGCAGCCCGATGCGCCGCTTCTGCACGAGGACATGATCACCGCAGGCGTCAAACCTGCTCCGACGAAGGCGTCTAACGTCGCAAAGCGCGTGGAATTTGCACTCGGTGACATCGCGAAGGGGTTTGCCGAGGCGGATGTCATCATCGAGCGCTCATTCAAGACCAAGCCGGTGCATCAGGCCTACATCGAGCCGCACGCCTGTCTCGCGACAGTCGCGCCGGACGGTCAGGCGGAGCTTTGGGTTTCTACCCAGGGGCACTGGGTTGTCCGCGCGCACTGCGCTCAGCTTCTCGGCTGGGACATTTCCAAGATCCGCGTGACGGCGACCGAGATCGGCGGCGGCTTTGGCGGCAAGACGGTGGTGTATCTTGAGCCTGTCGCGCTTGCCCTGGCCGCCAAGGCCAAGCGGCCGGTGAAGATGACCATGACGCGCGAAGAGGTGTTCCGCGCCTCCGGGCCGACCTCCGGCTCCAGCATGCGCATCAAGATTGGCGCGAAGACGGACGGCACGATCACCGCGGGTGAAGCGCTTCTGAACTATCAGGCGGGTGCATTCCAGGGTTCGCCCGTTGGTCCCGGCGCGATGTGTGCCTTTGCGCCGTATGACCTCGCGAATGTCCTGGCGGTCGGCTACGACGTCGTCACCAACCGTCCGAAGGTTGCGGCTTACCGCGCACCGGGCGCGCCGATCTCCGAATACGCGGTCGAGTGTGTGATCGACGAACTGGCGCGCACACTCGGCATGGATCCGATCGATCTGCGATTGAAGAACGCGGCTAAGGAGGGCACGAAGGCGGCCTATGGTCCGAAATTCGGTCCGATCGGCCTCATCGACACGCTCAAGGCCGCGAAGAGCCATAACCACTGGTCCGCACCTCTGAAGCCCAATCAAGGGCGCGGAATCGCGTCCGGCTTCTGGTTCAACATCGGCGGTGAGACGACGGTTCAGCTCCAGCTCAACGAGGACGGCACGCTGAATTTGATGGCCGGTACGCCCGACATCGGCGGATTGCGCGCGTCTTTGTGCATGATGACCGCCGAGGAACTGGGCGTCACGGTCGACAGCATCCGCCCACTGATCGCCGACACCGGGTCGCTTGGCTACAACTTCCTGACCGGCGGCAGCCGGTCGACCTTCTCGGGTGGAATCGCGGTCGTCGATGCAGCCGGGCAGGTGATCAATCAGGTATGTAGCCGTGCAGCCAAGCTGTGGGATCTTCCGCGCGAGGCCGTCACCTACGAAGACGGTATGGTGAAGCCTGCCGGTGACAATGCTGGCAAGCACGAGCCGATGTCGCTCGGAGACATCGCCCGCATATCCGGCAAAACGGGCGGCCCGATTGTCGGCAATTCCTCCATCAACGCGCATGGCGCGGCGCCGACATTCGGCACCCATATCGCCGACGTCGAGGTTGACCCGGAGACCGGACGCGTCTGGATTGTCCGCTACACGGTGATCCAGGATGCGGGCAAGGCCGTGCATCCAAGCTACGTCGAAGGGCAATTCCAGGGCGGCGCGGCGCAAGGCATCGGCTGGGCATTGAACGAGGAGTACGTCTATGGAGACGACGGGCGGCTGCAGAATCCCGGCTTCCTGGATTATCGCATTCCGGTTGCCTCGGATCTGCCGATGCTGGACACGGTGATCGTCGAGGTTCCCAATCCGCGCCATCCCTATGGCGTACGCGGAGTCGGGGAAACGCCGATCGTACCGCCGATGGCAGCAATCGCAAACGCGGTTGCCGACGCGACAGGATTGCGGTTCACCGAGCTGCCGATGTCACCGCCGAAAGTCCTCGCCGCCATCGACGCTGCCCGGACGAGCGGTGACAAGAACTTGAAAGTGTGACGCGATGCCGTTTTCTATGATCGGAGCGGGAGTCGGGTCATCTTGCGGCATGTTCCGGAATTGATGTGGCCGGATCATCGGCTGCTGCGGGCGACACAGCGTAATGGGAGCCTGGATGATTTCTGAAAGCTGGATCATCTGGGCGCTCCTGTCCGCCGTATTCGCGGCCCTGACGGCGATTTTCGCCAAGATTGGCATTGAGAACATCAATTCTGATCTCGCGACATTCATTCGAACAGTCGTAATCCTGGTGGTTCTCGGCAGCATCCTGTTCGTGCGGGGACTATTCCAACCGCTGGCCAGCATATCGGGTCGGACGTATCTTTTTCTGGCGTTGTCGGGGCTGGCGACCGGCGCATCCTGGGTGTGCTACTTCCGGGCGCTTCAGATCGGCGATGCGGCGCGCGTAGCGCCTGTCGACAAACTCAGCGTCGTTCTGGTCGCCATCTTCGGCGTGTCGTTTCTCGGTGAGCACCTTGCATTTCACAATTGGTTGGGGGTGATATTGATCGCCACCGGCGTGGTGATGCTTGCGATGTCGTGAAGGCGACCGTTCTGGTACCTCCGGAGCCACCCATGGTCCACATCACATTGATCGGCAACCTGCGCCAATTCACCGGGGGCGTGACCGAGCTTGAGATCGAGGCTGCCTCCGTGCGTCAGCTCTTCGTGCGTCTGGGCGAGCGGTTTCCCGAGCTTGCGCCCCATCTCGAGCAGGGGCTGGCGGTCGCCATCGATGGGCAGATTTATCAGGACGCCTTGTTCGAGCCCATCGATGCGGATGCCGAGGTTCAAATCCTGCCGCAGATCGCCGGGGGTTAGCGGCTGCGGCTGCTTTAGATGTCGGTCAAACCGTGAAGTGTGAAATCTGCTAAGCTCTCCGCGGATCACGCAGGAGGATGCGACATGGTTTTCGCAGGCATCAGCAAGGTGGCCGTCATCTCGGCTGCCGTCGCCGGCTTTCTGTTCGGAGGCATTTGGTACGGCATGTTTTCCCGGTTGTGGTTGACCGCAACCGGGCTCGACGAGAAGGAAATCAAGAAGGCGGGTTGGCATCGAAATGCACTGCCCTTCATCCTCTCGTTCGTGGGCCTGCTGATGATGGCTTACGTGCTTGCGGGCATCATTGGCCATTTGGGAGCGGGCCAGGTGACAGTACGGAACGGGCTGATATCGGCAGCCTTCGTCTGGGCAGGCTTCGTGCTGACGACCCATGTTGTTAACCACGCCTTTCAAGGGGCGAGACCGGTTCTCACCATCATCGATAGTGGCCACTGGCTCGGTGTACTGCTCATACAAGGCGCAATTATCGGCTTGATCGGCGTTTGAGTTGCGTCAAAACGCGTTCGACCAACGGGGCGATTGCAGCGCTGGCAGCCGGGCGACATAATACCCGCCAAACAAACTCAACGAGCAGTCTGGGAGAGTCCAGGGCCATGTCGGAAAAAAGCTATGCCGTGCCTCCGGAGTGGGCGAGTCGAGCCTGGGTGGATGACACCAAATATCAGGAGATGTACGCGCGCTCCATTGCCGATCCTGATGGGTTCTGGGGCGAAATGGGCAAGCGCGTCGATTGGATCAAGCCCTACACGAAGGTGAAGAACACTTCGTACGCCCCTGAGAACGTCTCGATCAAATGGTACGAGGACGGCACGCTCAACGTGTGCGTCAACTGCGTTGACCGGCATTTGAAGAATCGCGCCGATCAGGTGGCGATTATCTGGGAGGGAGACGATCCCACTCACGACGAGAAGATCACCTATCGCCAGCTCTACGAGCGCGTCTGCAAGTTCGCCAACGTTTTGAAGGCGAATGGCGTCAAGAAGGGTGATCGCGTCACCATCTACCTGCCGATGATCCCTGAATCTGCTTACGCGATGCTGGCCTGCGCGCGCATCGGGGCCGTTCATTCCGTGGTGTTCGGCGGCTTTTCGCCGGATAGCCTTGCGGGCCGCATCGACGATTGCACCTCCAAGTTCGTCATTACGGCGGACGAGGGTGTGCGCGGGGGACGGACGATCCCGCTCAAGAAAAACACCGATGAGGCGCTGAAGAAGACCAAGGGTGGGGAGAAGGTCCTGGTTGTGCGCCGCACGGGCAACGACGTTGCCTGGGTGGAAGGCCGGGACATTTGGCTGCACGAGGAGCTGGTCAAGGTGTCGGCGGATTGTCCTGCGGAGGAGATGAGCGCCGAGGATCCGCTGTTCGTTCTCTATACCTCGGGCTCTACCGGTAAGCCGAAGGGCGTGCTGCACACCTCCGGCGGCTATCTCGTTTTCACGTCGATGACGCATCAATACGTCTTCGACTATCACGACGGTGACATCTACTGGTGCACGGCAGATGTCGGCTGGGTGACGGGTCACAGCTACATCCTGTATGGCCCGCTCGCCAATGGCGCGACGACGATGATGTTCGAGGGCGTCCCGAATTATCCCACCGCCTCGCGTTTCTGGCATGTCGTCGATAAGTGGGACGTCAATATCTTCTATACGGCGCCGACGGCGATCCGCGCCCTCATGGGTGCTGGTGACGATTTCGTCAAACGCACGGACCGGTCATCGCTGCGTCTTCTGGGCAGCGTCGGCGAACCCATCAATCCCGAGGCCTGGGAATGGTATCATCGCGTGGTTGGTGAGGGCCGTTGCCCGGTTGTTGATACGTGGTGGCAGACGGAGACCGGTGGCATCATGATCACGCCGCTGCCGGGTGCGACGCGGCTGAAACCGGGATCGGCGACGATGCCGTTCTTCGGTGTCCAGCCGGCCCTGGTCGGCGAAAAAGGTGAGCTGCTGGAAGGGGCAACCAGCGGCAACCTCGTGATCCTCGATAGCTGGCCGGGGCAGATGCGCACCGTCTACGGCGATCACGAACGGTTCGTGCAGACCTACTTCTCGGCCTACAAAGGCATGTACTTCACAGGCGATGGCTGCCGCCGCGACGAGGACGGTTATTACTGGATCACCGGTCGCGTCGATGACGTGCTGAACGTGTCCGGCCACCGGCTCGGTACGGCCGAAGTCGAAAGCGCGCTGGTTTCGCATCCCAAAGTCGCCGAGGCGGCCGTGGTGGGCTATCCGCACGATCTCAAGGGGCAGGGTATCTACTGCTACGTGACGCTGCTGGCTGGCGAGATTTCGAACGATGATCTGAAAAAGGAGCTGGTTGCCCACGTCCGGAAGGAGATCGGGCCGATCGCGTCGCCGGATTTGATCCAGTTCTCCCCGGGGCTGCCGAAAACGCGTTCCGGCAAGATCATGCGCCGCATCCTGCGCAAGATCGCCGAGGATGATTTCTCGAACCTCGGCGATACGTCGACGCTGGCCGAACCGGCAGTGGTCGAGGATCTGATCAGCAATCGTCAGAACAAGCGGCCGGATT
Source organism: Pseudomonadota bacterium (assembly GCA_023423275.1). Classification (GTDB taxonomy): domain Bacteria; phylum Pseudomonadota; class Alphaproteobacteria; order Rhizobiales; family Hyphomicrobiaceae; genus ZC4RG25. The sequence goes on along the minus strand of JAFAFW010000075.1, from coordinate 170,333 downwards.
GAACCGGCCGAGGCCGGGTCGACCGCGTCCAGTTTCGGGACGCGCCAAACCTTGATCCCTCACAAGAAACCGGGAGGGATCAAGGATACCGTTAGTTTTCAGTGCGGGCCGGGGACGTCTCAGGTGGATCGACGCTGATGACGGTCAGTTCGTGCTTCCGGTTGTCGCGTGCCGTCCACTCAATGGATTGGCCGGGCGACAGGCCGATGAGCGCCGTGCCGATCGGCGTCATGATCGAGATGCGCCCCTTATCGATATCGGCTTGGCCGGGAAACACCAGCGTCACCCGCCTCTGCTGGGAGGCTTCGGTGCGGTACTCCACGGTGGATCCCATCTGCACCACATCGCTTGGAACCGAGCCCGTCGGCACGATGCTGGCGCGATCGATCTCGGCCAAAAGCTCCTCTGTGACTTCCGGCGCGCGGTCTTCCGCAGCGAGTGCGATGTCGGTCAGACGGACGTGATCCGCTTCGCTTATAGTGATTTTGGGCTTGTTGCTGTTGCGCATGGTTCTATCCACGGGTGGACATCTGATTGGGTCTGAATGCAGCTTGGTGCGCGGCGCGCGGGCGCTGCGGACAAAACGTTTGGGCTGATGGGCTGGTTGGAAAGCGCCGGAAACGAAAAAATGCGCTAAGCGTCGCCCCCGAACTCGGGGCGCTTTTCGCCGGGTCCGGGGCTACAGTTCCGCGATAGGGCTGCGTCGAACAATGGCCATTGCGCTTTTCATTCCTCAACGCTCGCGTATCCACAGATGCCTGTCAAGCAGACAACATCCGCTTGCTGTATTTGAGGATGCCAGCGTTGCGTTTCAAGAGCGAAGCGCACAGGAAAGCAAAGAGTTAAAGGTTCTGTCAGCGGCAGGTTGAAAGCGGACCGCGGTCGAAGTGGAAATGATCGCGGTGGGCGCGGTTGAAGTCGGGGCCTAGAGCGACCCGGAAATAGCGGCAGGCCCGGCTATGCACGGCGCGCAGGAACTCGCCATCCGCGCCTTTGTCGTCCCAGTCACGCAGGACGGTAATCTGCCGGCCGTCCTCCAACGTGAAACCGGCGATATCGACGGCGTTCGCGGTGGCATGCTCGCTGCGCATGTCCTTCCAGAACCGGTTGCCGACGATGTTGCGGCAGGAATAGGTGCCCATATGCTGCACCGACGTGACGCGTTTGCCGAGCGTCGAGACCGCCAGCGGCTGCACCTCGTGTGCCATCCACAACGCCAGCGCGGCGGCGGCCTCGCAGGTGACCTTGTCGATATGGAGCCGGGCGCTCCCTGCCGATGAAATTCGAACGGCATTTTCCCAGCCGCAACCGTTCTTCAGCGGATTGTCGCGGGTGGCGGTGGCCTCGATGTGCGGAGGAACCAGGACGCGGGCACAGGCTTGCGGGTCTTTGCGCAGCGCGGCCAGGCGCCAATCGATGAGCAGCGCGGTGGGATTGTCGAGGCTGACAGTCGGCAGCGGAACAAACTTTGCGGGGATAAGCCCCTGACGCAACGCGAGCGCAATGCCGCCCAGGATCAGCAGGAGGAGGACAGTACGTCCCAATCGAAAACGGCGCTTGCGCATGGGGACGTCCGTTCGGGGAATCGATGATCTCCTTCTATAGGAAGTTTTGCAGGTCGATGTAAGTCAGGCGTCGGGTGTCATGGCTCCGGCAAACGTCGTGGCACGGCATCAGCGATGTTCCTCGAGGCGGGGCATGATCTCGACGAAATTGCAGGGCCGATGCCGGTTGTCGAGCTGCCATTTGAGAATACCTTCCCAGGCATCGCGGCAGGCGCCGGGCGAACCGGGGAGACAAAAGACATAGGTGCCGCGCGCTAGTCCGGCACAGGCGCGCGATTGGATCGTCGAGGTGCCGATCTTCTGAAACGAGATCATGTGAAAGACCGTCGAAAACCCATCGATCTCCTTCTCGAACAGCGGCCGCAGGGCTTCCGGAGTGACATCCCGACCGGTGAAGCCCGTCCCTCCCGTCGTGATGACGACATCGATGTCCGGTTTTGCGATCCAGCTCCCCACTTTGGCGCGAAGCTGATCGACATCGTCTTTGACGATTGCACGATCCGCGACGGTGTGACCGGCTGCCTCGATCAGTTCGACCAGTGTCGCACCTGATTTGTCGGACGACAGATCGCGCGTATCGGAGACCGTCAGGACGGCGATCGAGACGGGAATGAAGGGGCGAGACTCGTCTATTCTGCTCATCGTATTCGATCCTCTGATCGAAAAGTTCACGTCTTGGCGGCGTGCGGCGCATCGAGTTTGGCGCGCACGGCCAGCAGATCGCGCCACGCCTGACGTTTCGCGGCGGGTGTGCGCAACAGATAGGCTGGATGCAATGTCGCGATGGTCGGCAGCGTTTTCCCGCCAACCTGCATCTCCCGCCATTTGCCGCGGATACGCAGAATACCATCGGTGACGTTGAAGACGCTCTTGGCCGCCGCACCGCCGAGCAGCAACAGAAACTCAGGCTCGACCAGTTCGATCTGACGTAGCAGGAAGGGGCGGCACACCAGGGCCTCCTGAGGTGTCGGAGTGCGATTTCCAGGCGGCCGCCAGTAGACGATGTTGGTGATATGGACGTCGGCCTCGCTGAGATCGATTGCCGACAGCATGCGATCCAGAAGCTGGCCCGCTCGTCCCACGAATGGCTTGCCTGCGATGTCCTCGTCGCGCCCGGGCGCTTCACCGATCAGCATCAGCCGCGCCTTTGGAGCTCCGCGATAGAAGCACAGGTTCTTGGCGGTTGCCTTCAACGCGCATCCATCGAAATGCGAAAGCTTGTCCCTGAGCTCGTCGAGCGTCCGGGCTGCTGCGGCGTCGGAGTTTGCCGCCTGTTCGGCGGCTGCAGGGGCAATGGCGGCGAACGTTCGCGGGGCGCCTTGCCGCGCCTGCGGTGCACTGTCGGGGGCTTGGCGTGGCGAAGGCGACGACGGCACCTCGGCGGTTTGCGCGCGCGTCTCCGTGAACTTGGCCGCGTCGATCCGGGCATCGGCGTCTCCGCCGAGCGCGAGCCAATCCAACGGCATGTCGACGAGCGAATCGCTCACGCCCATGTCGCGATACCACGCGACAAGCGCCAGGAGGCGATGATCGTCCGACTGTTCCATGCGCCTAATCTAGTCGAATCCGGCAACAGTGCGAGAGCTGTTGGCCTGACTGCGGGACAAAGTCACCCCCGGCCCTTGACGTCGGCGCGAAACGCGGGCCGTATCGCGCCCAGACTATAACTAAAGGATCACTTGCATCATGGCTGAGGCCGAGGGGTTGCCGCCCCGTGAGGCGATGGAATTCGACGTGGTGATCGTGGGCGCAGGGCCGGCAGGTCTTGCCGCTGCGATCCGGCTGAAGCAGCTTGCAGCCGCGGAAAACCTCGATTTTTCAGTTGTCGTTCTGGAAAAGGCGTCGGAAGTCGGTGCCCATACGCTGTCCGGTGCAGTGATCGATCCGGTTGGTCTCAATGCTCTGATCCCGGATTGGCGGGAGAAGGGGGCGCCGGTATCGACGCCGGTCCTCGAGGATCGCTTCTTGTATCTCGGCCCAGCGGGTGAGGTGCGGTTGCCGAATTTCCTGATGCCGCCGTTGATGAACAACCACGGCAATTATATCGTCAGCCTCGGCGATGTCGTGCGCTGGCTGGGCGAACAGGCTGCAGAACTGGGTGTCGAGATCTATCCGGGTTTCGCGGCTGTCGAGACGCTCCGGGACGAGAACGGCGCCGTCGTCGGTGTCGCCACCGGCGATATGGGCGTTGGGCGCGACGGGCAGCCCAAGGACAGCTTCACGCGCGGCATGGAGCTGCGCGGCAAGTACACGCTGTTTGCGGAAGGTGCGCGCGGCTCGCTGACCAAGCAGCTTCTGAAAGACTTCGGGCTCAGCGACGGGCGCGATCCGCAGAAGTTCGGCATCGGCCTGAAAGAGCTGTGGGAGTTGCCGCCGGAGAAACACCAGCCGGGTTTGGTCCAGCATAGCTTCGGCTGGCCTTTGGACAACACCACCGGTGGCGGCTCGTTCCTCTATCACTACGGCGAAAACCTGTGCGCTGTCGGTTTCGTGGTGCATCTGAACTACCAGAATCCGTACCTGTCGCCGTTCGATGAATTCCAGCGCTTCAAGACGCATCCCGCGATCCGCCATCACCTCGAAGGCGGGCGGCGCATCGGTTACGGCGCGCGCGCGATTACCGAAGGCGGGTGGCAGTCATTGCCGAAGCTGGTGTTTCCGGGCGGGGCGCTGCTCGGTTGCGCGGCCGGCATGGTGAACGTGCCGCGCATCAAGGGCAGCCATAACGCGATCCTGTCCGGCATCTATGCAGCGGATGCTGTGGTCGCGGCGTTCAAGGCCGATCGCGCCTATGACGTTCTGGACGACTACGAGGCGGCTGTGCGGACAGGGCCGATCGCACGCGATTTGAAGCTGGTGCGGAATGCCAAGCCGCTTTGGTCGAAGTTCGGGACGTTCGCCGGCATCGCGCTGGGGGGCGTCGACATGTGGCTGAATACGTTTATCCCCGGAAGAGGGCTCGGCTACACGCTCCGGCATGGCAAGCCGGACTACGCGACACTGAAGAAAGCGGCCGACAGCAAACCGATCGACTATCCCAAGCCCGATGGGACGTTGACCTTCGACAAGCTGACCGATCTGTCATTTTCGGCCACAAATCATGAGGAAGACCAGCCAGTCCACCTGCAGCTCAAGGATCCCAGCATTCCGATCGCTGTGAACCTGCCTGAGTGGGGAGAGCCGGCGCGCTTGTACTGTCCGGCTGGGGTCTACGAGGTGGTGAAGGACGATAGCGGAGGCGCGCGCTTCCAGATCAACGCGCAGAACTGCGTCCACTGCAAGACCTGCGATATCAAGGATCCCAGCCAGAACATCAACTGGGTGCCGCCCGAGGGCGGCGGCGGGCCGAACTACGCTGGGATGTAGAAGCGGACACTCGTCAACCCACTCAGGCCGGGCCGCCATCAGGTCCACGAAGCAGGCCGTGACGGACTGAATGATGCCGGGATACGGATCGCGAAGGTGGTGGCTCTGTGCTGAACAACGCGCCGCTGCCTTCCGCGCCACGGTTTATCTGATTTCCAAGAAGAAACTTCTCGCAGCGTGGCACCTTGGCATCATAAGGGTTGCGGAATCGCATGCATCAGGGGCAACGTTTACATAAGAGTCGGCGCAGCTGCCGCCTCTGACCGAGAGATCACGAAGCATGGTATAATTCTCGTGTCCGCCCAAACAACACGCACACATCCGTCACAGCGGAGGACATCGTGAAAAACATCCTCGTACCGATCGAAAAGAATGACGCAATAACGTCCATGTTGGAATGCGCTCTGCGCTTTTCCGGCATATTTGGAGGCACCGTCGAAGGCGTTGCATTGCGGTTGCCGCAGATCTCTGTCGTTGGGCCCGATCCTGTCGTGACCGTCACCTTCCCGCGCGCCGAGCAGGAAGACATGGAGATCCTGGCCGGGGCGCGCCGCATCTTTGATGCCTTTTTTGCCTCGGACGCGGCCAAAAGCATGGGAGATGGCGAGAAGCTGCGGTATCGCTGGCGTCCGGTCGATCCTGTGGACGATGCCGCGCTGGGCAGCATGGCTCGCGTGTACGACATCACGGTCATCGGCCGGCCCCAGGGCGGCACGGCCGGACCACGTATGACAACACTCGAAGCGGTGCTGTTCGAGAGTGGCCGGCCGCTTCTGATTGCCCCTCCGATGCCGGTACAGACGCTCGGCGAGCACATCGTTATCTCGTGGAACTGCAGCACCGAGTCCGCGCGGACGGTCGCCTATGCGATGCCGCTGCTTCTGAAGGCGCGGGAAGTTTCCGTGCTGACGGTCGAAGGCGCGACGTCGCCGGGGCCGTCCGGCAAAGAGCTGGCGGATTGCCTGGCCGGGCATGGCATCGAGGCACGTGAGCTCACGGTGCTGATGGGCAGCCGCAAGCCGGGCGCCGCTATCCTCGAAGAGGCGCAGCGCCTGGGCGCGGATCTGTTGATCAAAGGCGCGTACACGCAAAGCCGGCTGCGTCAGATGATCTTTGGCGGCGCCACGAGCGAGATTTTGGCACGGTCAGAATTGCCCGTGTTCATGGCGCACTGAGAAGATCGCGAACGGGGTCAGATCCGCGTGAATTTCGCCATGGCCTCCCGGAAGGAGAGGCCCTTGAGGAGTTCGGCCTGCGCCAGCTCATCGTCGCGGGTATAGCGTGCCGCAAGATCTGCAACGCGCTCCGCGTGTTCCACTGGAACGCAAACCACGCCCGAACCGTCGGCGACGACGATGTCGCCGGCCCGGACGCGTACCCCGCCGCAGGTGACCGGCTGATTCATGGCCGTGATGCAGAGGCGGGTGCGGCCTGTCAGCGGCGTCATGTGGCGCGTGAAAACCGGCAGCCGGTGCTGCTCCATCTCCTCCCGGTCTCGGACGCCGCCGTCGACCACGAGACCACCGATTCCCTTTACCTTTGCGGCCAGCGTTGCGAGGCCGCCCCACGTTGAGACCTCACGGCCGCCATTGTCCACAACGAGGATCTCGCCGGGCGCCACGGCATCGATCATGTGGCCGACCTTGAAGTCCTCCGACGCATAGCTCCCGCGTGCCCCGGAGGCTTGCGTCATGGTGACCGCGCGGCCGTGACAGCGCGTTCCCGCGACGACTTGGCCGATACCGCTGAGAACGCCTTCGAAGCCGACGTCGTCCAGCGCATTCGCCAGGGTTGGCGTCGCCAGGTCGGCAAACCGCGCGAGTATGTCATCGTGAACCGTCATGGGATCGTTCTTCCTCTTGCGTTCGTTCCTCGCTGCCATGTTAAGTCATCGCAGCTTCGATCACAGCTCTCTTGACAGCTCTCGCGCGCCAGCGTCTAGCCAGGGGCGGAACCCAGCAGAGAAAGGACGCCTCTCCCATGTCAGCCTCGACCCGGTCACCTGTTGCCGATCGTGCCCGCCTTGTGGAGATTGTGAGAGCCCGGTCGTTCCAGAGCGGCAAGGAGATGAAGCTGGCATCGGGGCGCACGTCGGCGTTCTATTTCAACATGAAACCGACGATGCTCGATGGCGAGGGGAGCTATCTCATCGCGCAACTGCTGATCGATGCGGTCGAGGATCTTGGGGCGCGGTGGGTCGGTGGCCTGGAAATGGGGGCGGTGCCAATCGCATCGGCGGTCGCTGCGCTCAGCCCGTTACGCGGCAAGCCCATGTCAGCCTTTTTCGTCCGCAAGCAAGCCAAGGACCACGGAACGCAGAGCCTGATCGAGGGCCTGGCGCCAGGCGAAACACTGAGAGGACAACGCGTTGTGGTTGTTGAAGATGTTACGACAACTGGAGGTTCTGCCCTGAAGGCGGCCGAGGCTCTGCGCGCCGATGGTGCGGACGTGGCGCGCGTCATTACGCTGGTGGACCGTCAGGAAGGTGCCTCCGAAGCGTTCCAGGCCGCCGGGCTCGACTTCAAGCCCTTGTTGACATTGGCGGACTTCAAGTAAGCTTGCGGTCGAGGTTGTGCGCGCCGATGGGTAAGCTAGCAATTGCCAGCGATCCCGCGCCGTGTCAGATCTTGTCGCGTCTGTGATCGATCCGTCCGCTTCGCAGAATTCAAAGCCAATCGATGGGGCACTCTGCAATGAACTCACAGTCCAATTCGACACTCGTTTCAGCGCTTTGGCCTGAAACCGAAAGCAAGATTCTGCGCTATGGCGTGATCGCGGTCATCGGCACGCTGATGCTGACGGCGTCGGCCAAGATCCAGGTTCCCTTCTGGCCGGTTCCGATGACGATGCAGACGTTCGTCGTGCTGTTCCTCGGCGCTGCGCTGGGCTCGCGTCTTGGCGCGGCAGTTGTCGCGCTTTATCTCGTTCAGGGCGCGATGGGGCTGCCGGTCTTCGCCGGTACGCCCGAGAAGGGCCTGGGACTAGCCTATATGATGGGTCCGACCGGCGGATATCTCGTTGGCTTCGTGGTAGGTGCCTACATTGTCGGCTGGCTCGCGGAGCATGGCTGGGGTCAGTCGGTGCCCCGGCTGTTCGTGTCGATGTTTGTCGGTCATGTCGCCATTCTCGGCCTCGGCTATCTGTGGCTGGCCGGATTGATTGGCGCCGATAAGGCATGGATCGCGGGCATCGTACCGTTTTACGCCGCCACGCTGTTCAAGACCGCTCTTGGCGCCGCCATTGTGCCTGCGCTGTGGCAGTTCACGAAGCGCTGATCACACCACGCCGAAAGCACGGAAATGCGACGGCGCCGGAGTGCTCTCCGGCGCCGTTTTTATTGGGACAGCGGGTTCCCCTCAAGCGGCGCGGCGTTCGCGGGCTGTGCGCTCGGATTCGCGTTCCTGCTGCGGTTCGGGGAATGTGATGTAATCACGCTCACGTTCTGACCTTGCGCGGTCGCCGGCTTCATGCGCGCAGGACGTCCATGTCGTCATGATGCGGCGCGAGCATTCCGTATATTGCTGCGTCATCGTCTGCCAGAACCGCATCTGCTCGCTGGCAAGATCCTGGGGAGATCGGCATTGGCCGAGCCGCGCGGGCAACTCCAGGTAGGCCTGAGCGCGCTGGCTTGCGAGCGTGACCGCCTCGATGTTGCTGCGGGCGGCCGCCTTCATCATCGGCTCAAAGCCGAGGCCTGCCGCATCCCATCCCCGGCAGAAGGTCTGAAACACGTTCTGGAACGGCCCCGCAACGGGATCCAGTTTGAAATCTGTTTCCATGAGCCTCCTCCTTTGGACAGTCGACCTGTTTCCACCTGCTCCAGTGACAACAATACAACGTGCGGAAGTGTTCCGCATTTGACTTCGCGCAAAGCTGTGGATGATTTATGTCTCGATCAGGCCGACCAGCGTTGCGAGGTGCTCTGCTTCCTCAGCCGGCTTATCCCAGCGGATACGGTGAACGCGCGGAAATCGCATGGCAATTCCAGATCGATGCCGCGTCGAGCGCTGAACCGCATCGAAGGCAACTTCGAGGACAAGCGCAGGGCGAACCGCACGCACCGGACCGAACCGGTCGGTGGTATTGTTGCGGATCCAGCGGTCCAAATCGACCAGCTCCGCGTCCGTGAAGCCGGAATAAGCCTTGCCGACGGGCACGAGCTGCGGTTGGCCGTCCGGCGCCGTCGTCCACGCCCCGAACGTGTAGTCGGAATAGAATGAGGATCGCTTTCCCGAGCCGCGCTGGGCGTACATCAGCACGCAATCGAGCGTGAGCGGCGCCCGCTTCCACTTGTACCAATGGCCGCGCGGCCGGCCGGCGATGTACGGGCTGGACCGCCGCTTCAGCATCAGGCCTTCGATGCCCGCACCCCGGGTTTCGCTCCAGATCCGATGCAGGTGATCGCGGTCCACGACATCCACGAGTTCGGAAAGATCGGTCCTCGGCGGATGGATCTCGCGATGCCACAGTTCGAGGTGCTGGCGACGTTCTGAGAACGCCTTTTCCCGCAGGTCGTCATCACCCGCGACGAGAATGTCGTACAGCCGCACATGCGCCGGGAAGCGTTCCATCATGGTGCGCGTCACGGATTTGCGATTGAGCCGCTGCTGCAGATCGTTGAACGGCGCCACGGCGCCATCGCGCACGACCAGCAGCTCGCCGTCCAGCACCGCGTCGAAGCGGAACATCCCCGTCAGTTCCGGAAAGCTTGCGCTGATCTCGTCGCCGGTGCGCGAATAGATGCGCGTTTCGCCATGGCCGGCCGCGATTTGCACGCGGATGCCGTCCCACTTCCATTCAGCGGAAAATGCGTTGAGGTCGAGGTCGGCCAGCTCTCGCTCCTCGATGGCGTGCGCCAGCATCAGGGGACGGAACACGGGAGCTCCTGTCACGTCGGGCTTCTCGGCATGCCCTTCGAGCCAGTCGAACAACGGCGCATAAGGCGGCGCCAGTGCGTGCCAGACTTCCTCGATCTCATCGACGGATCGGTCAGCCATCTGTGCGAGAGCCGTCTTTGCCAGGCGCGCCGAGACACCGACGCGCAATGCGCCGGTCAGCAGTTTCAGCAGCGCCCAGCGGCCGTTCGAGTCGAGTCGGTCGAGCCATCCGGCAATGGTGTTGCCGAGATCTTGCGCGTCGATCAAACCGAGATGATGAATGACCTCCGAGAGGCGCGGCGGGTCGGTCTCACCATTGGGCTCGGGCCAGAGCAGGGCGACGGTTTCGGCCGTGTCGCCGACGTAATCGCGCGACATGCGGAATAATTCCGCATCGAGCCGCTCGTCCATCAGTGCCATGATCGTGCGCCGGACTGGAAATGAGAACGGCAATCCGTCGGTCAGCGCAGCCAGCGCCCAGCCGCGATCCGGGTCGGGCGTCACGGAAAAATAGTCCCGCATCAGTTTCAGCTTGGCATTGCGGCCAGGCGTGTAGGACAGGCGGTCGAGCAGCGTCGAGAAAGCCTTCATCGGCGGCTCGCCTGCGTCGCGTACGGTCTACGGTGGAGGCGGATCATTCGCCCTCGTCCTCCAGTCCGGCAAGCTCGAGGGCGCGGGCGCGCTTTCCCATGCGGCTGAGCTGATAGACCAGAGCATCGTCGCGCCCGTGTGTGACCCACACTTCTTCGGCACCGGTCGCGGTGATGGTGTCGATCAGCTCCGGCCAGTCGGCGTGATCCGAGATGACGAGGGGAAGCTCAACGCCGCGTTGGCGGGCGCGAGCGCGCACCCGCATCCAGCCCGAGGCGAAGGCCGTCACCGGCTCGGCGCCGCGCCGTGACCAGCGGTCGTTCAAGGCCGACGGCGGACACAGAACAATCTCGCCAGCGAGGCTATCTTCGGTGTCGCGAACAAGCCGCGTTTCGCCGAAATCCTGACCGTAGCTTTCATAAAGCCGTGTCATCGCGTCCAGCGCGCCATGCAGGTAGATCGGGCGCTCGTATCCGGCGCGACGGAGCAGCGCCAGCAGGCGCTGGGATTTGCCGAGACCGTAGGCGCCGACCAGATGCGTACGTTCGGGAAACGCCGCGTGAGATGCCAGCAGGCGGCCGACTTCCTTCTCCGCCGGCTCATGCCGGAATACGGGCAGCGCGAAGGTCGCTTCCGTGATGAAGAGATCGCAACGGACAAGTTCGAAGGGCGCGCAGGTCGGATCAGCGGCACGCTTGTAGTCGCCGGAGATGACGGCCCGCTGTCCCTTGTAAAGCAACTCCACCTGAGCGCTGCCGAGAATATGTCCCGCCGGATGCAGCGTAATCGTGACATCGCCATGCTGCAGAGGCGCTCCGTAGCTCAGCGCCTGGAATGACCGGGCTGCGTCGTCGCCGAGGCGCAAGCGCATGACGTCGATGGTTTCCTGTGTCGCCAGAACGGCGTCGTGCCCCGCGCGGGCGTGATCGGAATGGCCATGCGTGATGATCGCGCGCGCGACCGGCCGGCCGGGATCGATGTGAAACCGGCCCGGAGCGCAATAAAGCCCTTCATCCGTCAGATGCAGCCAACTCTCGAATGACACGGGGTAAACCCTGTTGCCCACCCCCAATAGATGAGCCTGCTCTCGATAAGTTTCAAAGCGGGTGCGTCACCGGCTGCAAAGGCGCTAGGGGAGCCAGACGCGATTTTGCACGCTGCCGAGCATTTCCCGTTGTGCAGACGTCTGACATTTGGTTAACATCGTTCATTGGGTAGCGTTCACAGTGTGAGTACGACCGTGCGGGGGGAAAGGTCGAAGGGGTGGCGTGCGCGAGCGTGTGTGCTCGGCGGTTTGATCGCCGGGTGTCTGGTGGCACATGCCGCAGGGGCGCAGGAACGAACCGGCCCGTCTCAGGAGATCTGGGCCGGCATAGACGTCACGTCATCGAACTGGTCCGTTTATTCCGGCATGACTGCGGCACCGTTCGGATCCCTGCACGGGAACGGCTGGCGGATACGCGCGGGCGGTGGCTATGGTGAATATTCCTATCGCGGGCTCGATCAGAAGATCAAAGGCCACTTCACGTTCGCGGATTCTTTGATCGGCTATCATCAGCAGCTTGGGAAGCTGACGCTCAAGGCGTTCGCGGGCGTAGCATGGGCGCAGCATGGTCTGTCGATCAATGATCCGGAGAACGACGTCGTCGGCGCGGATATTGGCGCGAAGATCGCCATCGAGAGTTGGCTTGAGATCACTCCGTCGTCATGGGCGCAACTCGATCTGTCAGCCGCAACCACGCACGACATGAGTTTCGCAGCGCGCGGGCGGATCGGCTATCGCGTGATGCCGGAGCTGTCATTCGGGCCTGAGATTGCGGCCGTCGGCGGCAATACACTGGATGGCTGGCGTGTCGGCGGCTTCGCGCGCTACGACTGGGGCAGCGGCGAAATCTCCGTGTCTGGCGGTCTTTCCCAAACAGATGCCGGCGGCGCCGGAGGCTTCGGCACGCTCAATGTCCTGTACAAATACTAGCGGCGCGCGGGGGTGGCCTCCGACGCATTGGTATAAAAAGGGCAGGTCATCGACCTACCCTTTCGGCATCCCATGTTGGTGCCCCGACGGCTTAAGCCGCCTTTTTCAGCAAGTCGCGGTTAATCAGCGTTTCGGCGATCTGGATGGCATTGAGTGCGGCGCCCTTGAGGAGGTTGTCTGCGACAATCCACATCGCGAGCCCGTTCTCAACCGTTGCATCCTCGCGGATGCGGCTGACATAGGTCGCGAATTCGCCCGCTGCCTCGATCGGCGTGATATAGCCGCCGGGCTCGCGCTTATCGACTACCATCACGCCTGGCGCCTCACGCAGCACGTTGCGCGCCTCCTCAACGGTGATCGGCTTTTCGAACTCGATCGTCGCAGCTTCGGAGTGACCGACGAACACCGGCACACGTGCGCAGGTCGCCGTCATTTTGATTTTCGGGTCGAGGATTTTCTTGGTCTCGACCATCATCTTCCATTCCTCTTTCGTGTAGCCGTCCTCCATGAAGACGTCGATGTGAGGAATGACGTTGAAGGCGATCTCCTTCGGAAACTTCTTCGGCTCGACCTCCTGGCCAGGAACGTACTTGCCCTTGGTCTGATGCCACAGCTCGTCCATCGCATCCTTGCCGGCACCGGACACCGACTGATAGGTCGACACGACGACGCGCCTGATGGTGGCGTAGTCGTGCAGTGGCTTCAGCACGACCACGAGCTGAGCCGTCGAGCAGTTCGGATTGGCGATGATGTTCTTCTTGCGGAAGCCCTTCACCGCCTCTGCGTTCACTTCCGGCACAACCAGCGGCACGTCCTGATCGTAGCGCCAGGCCGACGAATTATCGATCACGACGCAGCCTTGCGCGCCGATCCGCGGCGACCACTCCTTGGACACGGTGCCGCCGGCCGACATGAGGCAGATGTCCGCGCGCGAGAAGTCGAACTGCTCCAGGTTGAAGCATTTGAGGGTTTTCTCGCCGAAGCTGACTTCCGTTCCGACTGACCGACGCGATGCGATCGGGAAGACCTCGTCGGCAGGAAACTGCCGTTCGGCCAGAACATTCAGCATTTCACGGCCCACGTTGCCCGTGGCACCGACGACGGCGACCTTATAGCCCATGGTTTCGGCTCCTTGACACGGCCGGTGAATACCGGTCCGAGCGGCAGGACTTAGACGATTTGTGCGAGGAATCAATATCCGAGTTACGAAAGCGTTGCTGCAGGCGGTGTCTTCCGGATGCTCTCGACGCTTTCAGCGCGCTACTCTGGATCAGTTCTGATCTTCAGGCAGCCGAGGCAGCGGATAGAAATCGATGCCCTCGTCTTCCAGCGCGCGGGCCTCGTCGGGCGTTGCCTCGCCGTAGATGCCGCGCGTCTCGGTTTCCTCATGGTGCATCTTGCGGGCTTCGTCGGCGAAGCGCGGACCGACGTACTCGGCGTTTTTTTCCACTTCGGCCCGCAACCTGCGCATCGCCGCCATCAGCTCGCGGCGCGTTTCGGAATGTTGGGCTGCTTGCGGGTTGGCAACCGTCATCTCGTTGGTGGATTTGCCCTTTTTCGTCGACACGCTCGGCGCCATCAACGCCTTGGAAACCTTGGTCGAGCCGCACGAGGGACAGCTCACAAGCCGACGCTTGGCCTGCTTGTCGAAGTCGGCGCTGCTTTTGAACCAGCCCTCGAACTCGTGGTTTTTCTGGCACTGGAGACGATAGCGGATCATGACACGGCTTCCGTAGTGGCCGCTGCATCGGCCCAAACCACATCGAACGGCCGGTCGTGCTGCAGCGAGGGCACCCGTCGGCGTGCGTCTTCGACGGCTCCCAATTCAACGTCGGCGATGATGACCGAAGGCTGAACGCCCTCGGCTTCAGCCAGGATTTCACCCCAGGGCGCTACAACCAGGCTGTGACCATAGGTCTTGCGCCCATTTTCATGCTCGCCGGCCTGAGCGGCCGCGAAAACGAAGCATTGAGTCTCGATGGCACGTGCCCGGAGCAGGGTGTGCCAGTGGGCCTTACCAGTCGGAACCGTGAAGGCGGACGGCACGGCGATAAAGCGCGCGCCGGCTTTCGCCAGAGCCCGGTAAAGCTGGGGAAAGCGCATGTCGTAGCAAATCGTCAGCCCGAGCGGTCCCCAGGGCAGGTTTGCCAGAACGGCCTGATGTCCGGGCTCGAAATTCCGGCTCTCGCGATAGGTCTCGCCACCCGGCAATTCGACGTCGAACATGTGGATCTTGTCGTAGCGGGCGGCGATGCGGCCCTCCGGTGAAAACAGGAACGAGCGGTTTGCGATTTTATCTGGCTTCACCAGAATGCCCATGGAGCCCAGATGCAGCCAGATCCCGAGTTCGCGGGCGAGCGCCTGGCAATGAGCGATCGCCGGGTTGCTGTCTTCCGGACGCGTTTCGACGAACAGCCGCGCGCGCTCCATCTCCATTAGCACGGAGACTTCCGGCGTCTGGATATACTGCGCGCCCTTGGCGGCGGCCTCGCGCACCAGCCCGCTCAAATCGGCGAGATTGCGAGCGACATCGCGCCCCGTGCACATCTGCACGAGCCCGACCCGGAAACCTGCCGGGGCAGGGACCTGCGCTATGTCGCTCTCAATCGTCATCATCTATGCGGCCAATAGCTTGTCGAGCTCGCCAGCCCGATCCAGCGCGTAAAGGTCGTCACAGCCACCAACGTGTTTGTCCCCAATCCAGATCTGCGGCACCGTATGGCGTCCGCCGGCTTTCATGGTCATCTCATCTCTGAGCTCCGGCTTCCCGCCTACATCGATCTCTTCATAGGCGACGCCTTTGCGTTTCAGCAGTTGCTTGGCCATCTGGCAATAGGGGCAAAACAACGTGGTGTAGATGGTAACGTGGGGCATGCTCAAAATCCGGCGCTCCGAAAGCGCAATAGACTACCTGCTTGGCCGGTCGACGGAAACGCGTGGATTGCCGCGCCCCTCACGACGGATTCACCATGCTGTCCGGAGTCACCAAGGCCAGCGCCAGCACGTCGACCCGTGCAGCTCCCGCGCTCTTGAGGGCCCGGGCGCAAGCACCGATCGTCGCGCCGGTCGTGATGACATCGTCGATGAGCAGGACCGAACGTCCGTCGATGGTGGCGCCCCGCCCGGCCGCCACGGCAAATGCTCCCTGAACATTACGCCGCCGCTGATCGTGAGTGAGGCCCACCTGACTTATGGTCTGGCGCGTCCGTGTCAAGATCATCGGATCCCAAGCAAGTCCGGTGAGCCGGTGAAGCTCCCGCGACAGCACAGCCGCCTGATTGAAACGTCGCTTGAGCAGACGCCATCTGTTGAGCGGCACCGGAACAATCAGGTCGGCATCCTTGAGTAGCTCGGCGCCCGCCTCCAGAAGCCAGCGGCCGAAGAGACGCCGCGCGATGTGATCATCGGCATATTTCAGTTTATGGACGAGATCCCGCAGCACGCCGTCGAAGTGCGCCACGGCGCGTGCGCGGTCGTAATCCGGGGGATTGGCTGCCGCCCCCGCCGAAATCGACGGCGATCCGATATCGAAGGGCAAAGGGATTCCGAGCCTGTCGCATAGCGGCGGACGAATGAAGCTGACCTCCCGCCAGCATTTGCCGCACAGGCAATCATGCTCGGCGAGGGGCTTGCGGCAATACAGGCAGACTGGCGGCATGACGAGATCTGCCGCGCCGCGCATCGTGCGCACCAATTGGTGGGTGAAACTTGACAAGGGGCTCATCAGGCGTGCGATCAGAGAGGCTCGCACCCAGTCTAAAGCGCGCCTGCCGGTTGCGAAGCGAAAATCGTGAGGCAGGCTCAGAAAACCAACCGCCCGGCGAGACGTTTCCAGCCCATGAGCGAGCACGAGATTTTCGATCGCGAGTTACTTCAGCGGAGACGCGCGCGCGTTGCGGCCTCCGCCGATGCGCATGATTTCCTCCTGCGGCGGGTGGCTGAGGATTTCTCCGAGCGACTGCGCGCGGTGCAACGTCAGTTTGCGACGGTCGTCGATCTCGGCGCGCATCACGGTGTTCTTGCCCGGCACTTGCAGACGTTGCCTGGCGTCTCAACCGTCGTGAGTGTCGATCACGCGTGGGAGTATCTGAGGCAGTGTCCCGAACCGCGCGTTCTGGCCGACGAGGAGTTCCTGCCGTTCCGTGACGGCGCGCTTGATCTCGTCGTGTCAGCGCTGAGCCTGCATCACGTCAACGATCTTCCAGGTGCGCTGGTGCAGATCCGGCGTGCGTTGAAGCCCGATGGACTGTTGCTGGCGGCGCTCTTGGGCGGTCAGACGCTGAGTGAGCTGCGCGAGTCGTTTCTGCTGGCCGAGACCGAGATCGAGGGCGGCGCCAGTCCGCACGTTGCGCCGTTCGCGGATGTGCGGGATTTCGGCAGCTTGCTGCAACGTGTTGGATTCGCGTTGCCCGTGACGGACGCGGATCTCGTGACCGTCACGTACGAGTCGCCCCTGGCGCTGATGCGAGATTTGCGCGGCATGGGCGCGAGCAATGTCCTGAAGGACCGCAGCCGCCGTCCGCTGCGGCGCGAGACGCTGATACGGGCCTGCGAAATCTATCTGGAGCGACACGGGCTGCCGGGCGGCCGCATTCCGGCAACATTCGAAATCATCACGCTGACAGGCTGGGTGCCACACGAGAGCCAGCAAAAGCCGCTGCAACCCGGATCAGCGAAAATGCGGCTGGCGGACGTTCTCGGCACACGCGAGATTTCCGCAGGCGACAAGACGGGGCGGGGACCGAAGACGTAGGTCTGACGAAACCCGCTGGACACCCTATGCCAGCCCACCATTCCCGCGTAGACGGGAATCCAGATCACGCAACCGGCAGACGTTCGGTTGCTGCGGTCGTTCGATCCTTCGACTGTCCGTCGAGTGGAAGGATGCTTGGATTCCCGCCTGCGCGGGAATGACGGACAAGAGGCCGGAGCATCTTGGCCTGATCACGTACTGAGCCAGCGTTGCAGCCGGTCCATGGCCTCGCGCAACGGATCGACGGAGCGCAGGAAACAGATCCGGAAGTATGCGCCACCACCGTCACCGAACGCGGTGCCGGGAGCGAGGCCGATCGCGGTCTCGTCAACGAGCCGCAGCGCTGCTGTCATCGAGTCCTCGATGCCCTCGATCCCGAAGAACGCATAGAATGCCCCGGCCGGCGGAGCGTACCGGATTTTGTTGGACGCGGAGAGCACCTGGCTGACGACGTCGCGTCCGGCCGCGGCGCGGGCAATCTGTTCGCGCGCGAAGGTTTCACCATCTTCGATAGCCGTGATGGCGGCACGCTGCATGAACGGCGCAACGCCTGACGTATTGTACTGCACGAGGTTCTCGATCACCTGGCCGAGTTCCGGAGGTGCTTGCAGCCAGCCGATGCGCCATCCGGTCATGGCCCACATCTTCGAGAACGTATTGACGAAGATGATCAGGTCGTCCGGACGCCGGAATTCGAGGAAAGAGGGGGCGAGCCCTCCAGCATAGTGGAAGCGTGCGTAGATCTCGTCGGCGATGATCCAGATGCCGCGCGCACGCGCAAAATTCAGGACGGCCTTCAACTCGTCGCGGGTCGCAGTCCAGCCGGTAGGGTTGGATGGGGAATTGATGACAATTGCGCGTGTTTGCGGCGTAACCGCTGCAAACATCTGGTCGAGCGACAGCGTCCAGCCACCGGGCTTGAGAGCCATCGGCACTGGGATCACGCGCGCCCCCTGCAAACCGATGGCGCCCGCGAAATTCGGCCAGGCTGGCGTCGGGACGATCACGTCGTCACCAGGCCCTGCAATGGCTTGCATCGCGAGCTGAATGGCCTGCATGCCGCCGCCGGTGACGAAGAATTCTTCCGCCGAGAAACTGGTGCCGTAGAGGCGGGTGAAATAGCTGGCGAGGGATTGGCGCAGGTTGGGGATGCCGCGGTTGTTGGTGTAGAACGTTTCGCCCGCCTGCATCGAACGGGTGACTGCATCGCAGATGAAGGCTGGTGTCGGCAGATCACCTTCCCCCGCCCACAACGGAATGAGACCCTGCTTCGTGCGGCCGTAGTTGAAGACCTTCAGGATGCCGCTTTCCGGAGCCTGCGACGCAGACGGCCGCAAAGCTGATATCAAGGAGCCCTGACCGGAGTTCATGATCTGTAGCCTTTGCCTGATCGCAGATGTGGCTCGCCTAGCACGCGCGCTGGCAGCGACATATGGAACTTCTGTTATGACGCGCAAAGCATCGGTTATGGTGCAAACCCGATCGACGCTCCGGTCGCCCGCATGTGATTACCGCCGCTGATCGAAGCGCCGGCCGATGAGGGCGGCGGCGATATTGATCTTCTGGATGTCGATCGTGCCTCCGGCGATGCCCCAGCCCCACGCATCACGGAAGCGCTGTTCAGCCGGGAATTGCTTTGAATATCCGTAGCCGCCCATCAATTGCAGCGCGGCGCCGGTGACCTCGCGCACCATTTCATTGGCGAAGCATTTGGCGATCGAGGAATCCGCGACGGATGGGAAGCCGTCCGACGCGCGTGTCACGGCGCGATGGATCAGCAGGCGCGACGCTTCCACCTTGGTCGCCATCTCGGCCAGCTTCAACTGCACCGCTTGGAAATCCGCGATGGGCTTGCCGAACTGATGCCGCTCCTGCACATAGGCAAGCGCATCCTCAAGCGCGCCGGCAGCGATGCCAAGACACATCGTGGCATTGCCGCATCGTTCCAGATCGAAGGCCTCCATCAGCTTCGGAAAGCCCCCGGCGGGCACGATCATATGATCCTCAGGCACCGAAACATTATCGAGGTGAATGTCGGCAGTGGTGGTGCCGCGAAAACCCATCATGTCCTCGCGGGCGCCAAAGTTCAGGCCGGCCGCATCGCCGGGCACATAGACAGCGCCGATGCCTTTCGCTCCTGGTGCGTCAGAGAGGCGGCAATAGACGACATAGCCGTCTGCGGAGCCGCCGCCCGTGCACCAGCGCTTCGTGCCGTTGAGAATGACCGTACCGTTCTTCAACTCTCCCCGGGTCGACAAGTCGGTCAGCGCGCTGCCGGCTGACGGTTCCGACATGGCAACGGCCACAACAGCCTCGCCGCGTGTCACACGTGGCAGCAACTCACGTTTCAGGCTTTCCGAACCGAACCTCTCGACCGCCTTGACCGGACCGACGGCGCTTTCAAAAATCGGGAAGGCGACGGCCGGATGCACTTTGGCAAACTCCTCGAGAACCAGTACGGCGTCGAGATTGCTAAGGCCGAGACCACCATAGGTGGGCGAGATATTGATGCCCAGAAAGCCGAGCTCCCCATAACGGCGTTTCCAGTCCTTCGAGAGCGGCGTGCTTGTCCGTTCAATTTCGCGCGCGGGGGCCGTCATCTGTTCGCGCGCAAAGGATCGTGCGGTTTCCTGCAGGGCGGCCTGTTCGCTGGTCAGTTCGAAATTCACGGTGTTGTTGTCCTTGTGCCTGGTCGTGCCGTTGACGTGTTCGTACCGATTGAGCGTCGCTTCGACAATCACGAGCTGGGCACGATGACGGCCTGTCGTTCTTCACGATTTGAGCACCGGTTTTAACCCCTCGTTAACCGCTTCGACGCGTGAGGGGCAGGAGGAGGCCTTTCGTATTCGCCGAAAATTAAATATTTATGCGGATATCGCATAAATACGCGAAATGCGGAGAGATACGATATGATGTTCCGTTGGATACCGTCGGGTTATCCGTATTCGTCTGCGCGGGCCTACCTTTGTTGCGGAATCGCCGCCCTCGCGCTCGTATGGCTGGGTGCGCTGGTGCATCTGGCGCTTGAACGGCAAGCGGTCCGTCAGGCGATTTTCAAAGATACCGGCAATCTCAGCCATGTGCTCGAAGAGCGGGTGATGCGAGCCATCGGGGAAGCTGATCGGGCCTTCTTGCTCGTGCGGCGCGCCTATGAACGCGCAGGCGGGACTGCGAGCTGGTCGCAACTCCTGTCGGAGGCCTCCATCGATCGAGACAGCCCATCGACGATTTCAGTGATCGACGAGAACGGGAGCCTGCTCGCGACCGGCACTGCTTTGTCAACGAAAGTCGCGATGTCGCTGAGCGATAGCGAATTCTTCCGTGTGCATGCGAATAACAACAAGGACGATGTGCTTTTCATCAGTCAACCGCTTCGGGGAGACGCCGCCGAGCTGGGGCGCGTCGTGCTGACGCGGAAGTTCGATAAGCCGGATGGAAATTTCGGCGGGGTCATCGCCGTATCGCTCGATCCTCAGTTGGTCCCGCAGCTGCATGGCGCCGTCGTGATCGATCTGGATCGCGCCATGATGCTGATTGGCCGCGATGGTGTCGTTCGCGCTGCGCACGGCAACGTCGCGCCTGCGCCGGGCACGGATCTGTCGCGCACAGAGCTCTTTGCACGACTGAAGCGGGGGAGCCGCGGATCGTTCTGGCAGCCCGGCGATGATCACAATGGTGGCGCCATCGTTTCCTACCGTGCGCTTGAAAAATTGCCGCTCGTCGTCGCCGTATCCGCGGCCGACGAGGAAAGCGTCGTGAGCTTCAGCCGCCACAAGCGCAACGCGCATCTGTTCGCCGGCCTCCTGAGTGCGCTCTTCTTGGTGTCTGTGCTCGTGGCGTCACGGCATGCTTTGAAGCTGGACAGAATTCAAGGCGCCCTCTCGCTCAGTGAAATCCGCTCGCGTGCGAAATCCCGCGAGCTGGAGCTGACCCTGAACCATATGTCGCAAGGGATCATGATGGTTGACGGCGACGGTCAACTCGCTGCCATCAACCGCCAGGCTGTGACGCTTCTCGGCTTGCCCGGCTCCTATCTGAAGCATCCTCCTGCATACGCCGACGTGATCGATCATCAGCGCAGAATGGGAGAATTCAACCCGTTCGACGTCGGTGCCGTCTCTCCTTGGCACGGGGATAAACCGCGGCGTTCCGCGCCGATCCGGGTGCCGACGCACGAATGGACCACGCGCGATGGCACCGTGCTCGAGGTGCGAAGCCAGTTGCTGCCTGACGGCGGTTTCGTGCGGACCTTCACCGATGTAACGGGCAGATATCAGACGGAAGCCAGGATCAATCACCTGATTCGTCACGATGCGCTGACCAATCTTGCCAACCGAGCGATGCTCAACGAACGGCTGGCGTGCGCCTTGTCATCGGCCGGAGACCGCGACGGGGTCGCACTCCTTTGCATCAATCTCGATCTGTTCAGGGTGGTTAACGACGCGCTCGGGTATACGGTCGGAGACGAACTCTTGCGTCTCGTGGCGGGGCGTCTTCGGCATCTGGTGGGCCGGGGCGATCTCATTGCACGACTTGGTGGAGACGAATTTGCGCTCGTCCATCGCCTCGATGACGGCAGCGACCCCGCCAGGCTGGCCCAGAAGGTGATACGGCGGCTGAGCGAACCTTTCGCCGTAGCGGGGCACAACGTTGCCATCGGCGCCAGCATCGGCATTGCGCGGGCGACTGCTGACGTGAGAACAGCCGAAGATCTGCTCGTGTTTGCCAATCTGGCTCTCGCCGAAGCGAAGGCATCCCCGCGGCCGGCGTATCGCTTCTATGAACCGCAGATGCACGCCAGAATCCGGCAACGCCACGCGTTGGAGCGCGACTTGCGCAAGGCGCTGACAGAGCGCGAATTCGAGCTTCATTATCAGCCCCTGTACCGTCTCGACTCGCAGGAGATCAGCGGCTTTGAGGCATTGATCCGCTGGCGGCATCCGCACAAGGGGCTGGTGTTGCCCGCGGAATTCGTGCCGTTGGCGGAGGATATCGGCCTCATCGAACCGATCGGTGCTTGGGCGCTCGAACAAGCGTGCCAGGAACTCGCGCGGATGCCGGATCACTTGAAGATCGCCGTCAACCTGTCGCCTATCCAATTCCGCAGCAGTGAACTGGTGCGGCAGATCAAGACCGCACTTGCTGACGCGGGAGCCCCTGCACATCGCCTCGTGCTGGAGATTACGGAATCGACACTGCTTTGCGGCGACACGCAAACCCTTCGGCAATTGCACGAGTTGCGCAATCTCGGAGCGCGGATCGCAATGGACGATTTCGGGACCGGCTATTCTTCACTGAGCTATCTGTTGCGCTTTCCCTTCGACAGCATCAAGATCGATCGGTCATTCGTCAGCGGGATTGGTCATATTCCCGGCTCCACGGAAATCATTCGCACGATTACCGAATTGGCTTCGAACCTCGGGATGACCACCATCGCGGAAGGCGTCGAGTCGGCGGAGCAGCTACGGGAGCTTATGGCGTTGGGCTGTTGCGAGGCGCAGGGCTATTGGTGGAGCCCGCCCGTGCCGGCTCAGGAGGTGCGCAAGTTGTCAGGTGAGCCTGTTCCGAAATTGATGCCAGCGGGGGGCGCAGGGCAGGCTGCAGCCTGAACGTTGAGGGCAGCTCACATAAAGGTTGCCGTGATGTCGATGGTCGATGTTTTCCCGATTTTGTCGTAGCCCGTCGCCAGCCATGCGTCGGCGGCTTTGCGGCCTGCATCGCGCAAATGACACAGAAAGCCCCAATCCGGATTGAGTTTGCTCTCGATGTTATGGTGGTTCATTTCTTCATCATCCCGGATCGAGTGAATCAGCATGCGCCGATAGTGTCCGATGTCGAGCCGATTGTCGTCGAGCAAACGGGATACGAACGCGATGGCGCGCATTTCCCGCATCAGAGACGAATTGAAGGATATTTCGTTTATGCGGTTGAAGATCTCAGGCGCGGTCGCGGGCAGGTGATCGCGCACCAGCGGATTGATGTGTACGATGATAACATCGCTCGAAGCGCCGCGGTAAATCAGGGGAAAGATCGCCGGATTGCCCATGAAGCCGCCGTCCCAGTAATGCTCGCCATCGATTTCAACGGCCTTGAAGATATAGGGCAGGCAGGCTGAGGCGAGCACTGCGTCGAGCGTAATCTCGGAGTTCTCGAATACCCGGATTTTTCCGGTGCGAACGTTGGTGGCACCCAGGAACAGGCGTGTGGCGTTGGGACAGATCCGCAAGCGTTCGAAATCGACGACCTTGAGCAACACATCCCGCAGCGGATTGAAATCCAGGGGATTGAGCTCGTAAGGCGAAAACGTGTTCACCATCGCCATGAACATTTTGAATGACGGTGAGCAGCCGTTATCGAAATGATTGATCGAGAGCCAGTTTTCGAGTGGGGAATTCTTGACTGGGCTATAGAGCCATCCGGCATCACTGACGGCTTGCCAGAATTCCGTGAGCTTCTCGCGCGCTCCGTCGCGTCCGCCGAGCGACACTCCGTAAGCCATGGTCACCGCATTCATGGCACCGGCACTGGTGGCGCTGATGGCGTCGATGGCGAGACGGTCATCCTCGAGCAAACGATCGAGCACGCCCCACCCGAACGCGCCGTGCGCACCGCCGCCCTGCAAAGCGAGATTGACGGGTTTTCGATTGCCGCGTGCAGCGATCTGCTCGGAGGTGCACGCCGTTTCGTAATCTGATTTATCGCTCGTCATGTCACCGCCCAGCCAGCCTTGGGCGGCGAGTCCGGGCAGCAGCGGAGCCTCAATCGGCCGCCCTGACATCGCCGTCCGATCCTTGCCTACTAAAGGTCGCGGAGCGTCGTGCCTAGGGGGAGGCGACAAGGAAGCCGGTTTGCGCGAGCACCGTTGATCCCATCACGGAGCCCGCGGCATCTGGCGAAGCGTCAATCGCCGAGCAATGTGCGTGGCAGCCAGAGTGTCAATTCCGGGAAGTACGTGATCACGCCTAGAACAGCCAACAGCGGGATGTAGAAGACGAGAATAGCGCGCGACAGGGCTTCCATCGAGACTTTGCCGATGGCGCAGCCCACGGCCAGCGTTGGGCCCACCGGTGGCGTCAGCAGACCGATACCAAGGTTGAAGATCAT
Source organism: Pseudomonadota bacterium (assembly GCA_023423275.1). Taxonomy (GTDB): domain Bacteria; phylum Pseudomonadota; class Alphaproteobacteria; order Rhizobiales; family Hyphomicrobiaceae; genus ZC4RG25. Next base: position 146,102 of record JAFAFW010000075.1, on the reverse strand, counting down.
CACGATGCCGAAATGAACCGGATCGATGCCGAACTTCTGCAGGATGGGCAGAAACACCGGCGTGCAGATCAGCACCATCGGCGCCAGGTCCATGAACGTTCCCAGAATGAGCAGCAGGATATTCACGTACAACAGGAACATGTACTTGTCGGACGCGACGGTCGAGAAGAACTCCGCTGCCAGCGAGGGAATGCGCATCAGCGCCATCATGTAGCCGAAGGCAATCGAGAACCCGATCATGATCATGACCATGCCGAGCGTGCGGATCACGCGACCGATCAGCAAGGGCAGCTCGGACCATTTGTAACTGCGGTAGATGAACATCGTTACGAAGAAGGCCCAGACGCAGGCCACGGCCGCGCTCTCTGTCGGCGTGAAGATGCCCGACAGAATGCCTCCCATGATGATGAAAACGGTCACCAGTCCCCAGACCGCATCGACCGCGATGCGCAAGGCCTGGCCCAGAGGGACGGGTTCTCCTTTGGGGAGGTTCTTGCGGTAGGCGACCGTCAGCACGAGCGTCATCAGGCCGATGCACAGCAGAAGCCCCGGGATGATGCCGCCGAGAAACAGATGCGCCACGGAGACGGTTCCGCCAGCGGCCAGCGAGTAGATGACCATGTTATGGCTGGGCGGGATGAGCAGAGGCTGCAGGGAACCCGACACTGTGACGCTCACGGCGAACAATCGGGGATATCCCGCCTTCACCATTTGCGGGATCATCACCGATCCGATCGAAGCCGTGTCAGCGACCGACGAACCGGAGATCGCACCGAAGATCGAGGACGCCAGCAGGTTGACCAGCGCGAGGCCGCCGCGGATGAAGCCAACGAACACCTTGGCGAGGTTCACGATGCGGGCGGCCATACCGCCCTCGCCCATGATCGCGCCGGCGAGAATGAAGAAGGGGATGGCAAGCAGTGGAAAATCATCCATGCCGTCGGATGTTTTCAGCGCAATCGCTTCGAGCGGAATGTCCATCCAAAGCGCGCCCGCCGCCGCCGCGAGCCCGAGGGCATAAGCGACCGGCATCCCAAGAAGGCAGGCGGCGATGAAGGTGCCGATGAGTACGAATGCGTCCATGGTTATGGGGTTCGCTATTCAGTGGAGAGAGGATGCAGGTCATCGTCATGGATGTGCGGCGCGGGAAACCAGTCGCCCTTGAGAAACCGCTCGACAATGAAAAGGATGGTGATCAGGCCACAGATCGGGATGGGCAGATACGAGACGCCGACCGAAACAATGGGGAATTCGGCGATCGACTGATACCACGTCTGCTTCACGAGATTTATGCCATACCACAGCAGAAACATGTTCATCAGGAACATGCCGCTCTCGATGACGATGCCGAGCAGCAGACGTCCGACTCCGCTGGTTATCGACGGCAGGATACCGACTGCGATGTGGAGATGCTCGCGATAGCATACGACCGCGGACAGGAACGAAATGACGATCATCAGCAGGATCGCGAGCGGCTCCGGCCATGACGACGCGCTGTTGAGCACGTACCGGGTAAAGACACCCCACGGAATGATAAGCGTAATGACGACGAGCGCCAACCCGGCCATAAATACGCAGGCACGGTGCAACTCGTCCATCGCGCGGAAGTAGGCAGCGCGCATCGGCGTCTCCCGAAATGATACCGGCCGCCTCGTGGTGTGCGCGGGGCGGCCGGTCGGAACTAAGGGCTATTTTACAGCCTGAACGCGGTCAATGAGCGCCTTATGGGCCGAGGCGTGCTTTTCCCAGACCGGCTTCACCGCGTTCTGGAAGGCCGTGCGATCCGGGATATCATTGATCTCGACACCGGCCGCTTTCAGTTTTTCGACCGATTCCTTTTCGCGCTCGTACCAGAGCTTGCGCTGTTCCTGCTGTGCCTCTTTGGAAAGCTTGCGGATCAGTTCCTGGTCTTCCTTGGACAGATTGTTCCAGCTCCGCTTCGAGAACACCAGGATTTCCGGAATGATCAGATGCCCGGTGCGGGAATAGTATTTCGCGTAGCGATAATGCTGCCCGCTTTCATAAGACGGCTCGTTGTTTTCCGCGCCGTCCACAACGCCGGTCTGCATGCCGTTGATGAGCTGATCGAAGCCCATCGCCACGCCATTGCCGCCGAGAGCGTTCATCGTATCGACGAACAGCGGGTTACCCATCATACGGATCTTGAGACCTTTCAGATCGTCGATCGTCGTGATGGGCTTCTTGGAATTGTAAACGTTGCGGGCTCCGGAATTCATATAGCACAGGCCGATGAGACCGGCCGTCGGGTGATCCGAAAGTTTCTGCAGTAGCTCGTCACCGATTTCGCCGTCGATCACCTTTTCCATGTGCGCCGCGTCGCGGAACACAAAAGGCAGGTTGAACACGTTGAATTCGGGAACGAGCGGGCCCATCGGGCCGATGGAAATGCGCGCGAGCTGCAGGGCGCCGATTTGGGCCTGCTCGATCATTTCCTTTTCGCCGCCGAGCTGCATCGACGGGAACATCTGCACGGAAATCCGGCCGTTGGTCGCGGCTTCGAGCTTCTTGCCCATGCGTTCGACAGCTTCGACGGTCGGATAGCCGAGCGGGTGAACGTCGGTGGCTTTGAGCACCATCTTGTTTTGAGCAAAGACCGGACCGCCCAATGCGCCGATACCGGTCGCAGCGAGCGTCATCGAGCCCAATTTCATGACTTCGCGTCTGTTCATTGCGTTTCCTCCTGAATGACAACGCTTGTTTTTGAAGCGATCATCTTCCGGTCTGGAGCCGGATATTTTATCAGCTGCTTACAATGAGGGCGGTGCGTTGCGCTACTGAATTAGAAGGGATGCACCATTCAGCCCTTCGCGATGCGTGCGGCCTCCTGCCCGATCAGCCTGTATGGCGTCTGAAAGACACCTTGTGAGACTGTCGCGTCAATGGTATTAAAGTTGTACGATGACCCGACGACTTGAGAAAATATCATCGTCCCCAACACCTGACAAGCTTCCTGCGCTTCGGCCGCTGCGTCCGGTCCGCAATCTGACACACGAGGTTGTGGATCAAATCGCCGGGGAAATTCGCAGTGGCCGTTTGGAGGCGGGCGCGCGCCTGCCGACGGAGCAGGAGCTGATGGCGGTGCTCGGGGTCAGCCGCACCGTGATTCGCGAGGCCGTCGCCGCACTCAGGGCAGAAGGTCTGGTGATCACCCGGCAGGGTGCCGGTGCGTTTGTGGCCTCTGATGAAAGCAGGGCCATGTTCCGCTTGGCTCCGGAAGGCCTCAGCTCGATCAGCGACGTTCTCGACGTGATGGAATTGCGGCTGGCAATCGAGCTGGAGGGCGCCGCTATCGCTGCCGCCCGAATGACCCCGGAGCATCTTGCACCGGTGGCCGAAGCTCTCGCTGCGATCGAAGCGGCAATTGCGCGGGGTGAGGGAGCCGTCCAGGAAGACTTCGCATTCCATCGCGCGATCGCCGTCGCGACAGGCAATCCGAAGTTCGTCAAGTTCCTCGAATTTCTTGGCCGGCATGTGATACCGCGTCAGAGTATCCGTTCTTCGCTGAGCACGGCGGATGAGCAGCGCCAGTACCTCAGCGGGATCCAGCGGGAACATAGAAAAATTTTCGCGGCGCTCGAGGCGGGGCGCGCGACGGAAGCGCGCCGTGCTATGCGTACGCACCTGACCCGTGGGCTCGAACGCTATCGCCATCTCGCCGAACGGCGTCAGACGGCCGATTGACAGCCCACCCGCCACAACGACCTCAGATCGACACTCAACAGGAGAAAGCATCAATGAAGCGTGTTTTGTTGACGGGAGCCGCCGGAGGCGTGGGCGGCATGATCCGGCCGCTGCTGGCAGCGCAGTATCCGGAGGTCGTCCTGAGCGACATCAAGGAGGTTACCGGCCTCGCCAAGAACGAGACGTTCATTCCCTGCGAACTGAGCGATCCGGCCAGCGTCGAGAAAATCTGCGAGGGTGTGGATGGGATCATCCACCTCGGCGGCTTTTCCGTCGAGGGACCGTGGGATGTGATCCATCAGTCCAATATCATCGGCTGCTATAATACGTTCGAAGCCGCGCGGAAAAAGGGCGTGAAGAGGGTCGTCTTCGCCTCATCCAACCACGCTGTCGGTTATTATCCGCGCGTGCAGCGCATCGGCACGGACGTCGTGCCGCGCCCTGATAGCCGTTATGGCGTCAGCAAGCTGTTCGGCGAAGGCCTTGGTGCGATGTACGCCTATAAGCACGGTCTGCGCGTGCTGTCGCTGCGGATCGGCAACGTCGGCGAGAAGCCGCTCGACAAGCGCCGCATGGCCATCTGGATCAGGCCCGACGACCTTGTTCAGCTCATCCGCATCGGCCTTGAGCACCCTGAGATCCGCTACGAGGTAATGTACGGCGCGTCCTATAACGAAACGTCGTGGTGGGATAATTCCAACGCCTACAAGTTCGGTTATCGCCCCAAGGGCAATTCCGAGGACTTCCGCGAGCACGCCCTGGCCGAGCAGGCGAAGATCGCCGCCGATCCGGTTGGCGACTATTACCAGGGCGGCACGTTCTGCGGCATGGAGTACGACGGCGACGAAACGGATATGTGGCGCTAGGCGCTGATCGGAGCGTTTCAAATACGGTGGCATCCATCAGATCGATGCCACCGTATTCCGCCATCCGGCGGCGAGTTGGCAGAGGTGTCGTTAGTCGTAGTCGCGTTCGTCCGTGATGATCTTGCCGTCGTTCGGCAATGATCCCGGAGCCGCGAGTTCCACGGCGCCCTTCAACTTCGTCAATTGCAGTAGCGTGTCGGCAACCTGTTCCGCGAAGGCTGCGTCGTTGGTCGGCGCTTCGGCCATCAGTGTCATGACATCCTGATCACCGGCGCGGCGTACGACCAGCCTCACGCGCCCGATTTCCGGATGCTGTTTGCCGACTGCCACGATCTGCTCGGGATGCACGAACATGCCCTTGACCTTGGTGGTCTGATCAGCGCGACCCAGCCAGCCCCGGATGCGCATATTCGTGCGACCGCACGGGCTGCTGCCGGGCATCACCGATGACAGATCGCCCGTTGCCAGTCGGATCATCGGGTAATCGCGATTAAAGGACGTGACGACCACTTCGCCCACGTCACCTTCCGGAACAGGGTCGCCCGTCCCGGGCCGGACGATTTCGACGATCACGCCTTCATCGAGGATCATGCCCTGAAGGGCTTGGCTCTCGTAGGCGATGATGCCGAGATCAGCGGTGGCGTACGTCTGGAACGTGGCGATGCCGCGCCCCGCGTATTCCTGCCGCAACAACGGGAACAGCGCGCCACCCGAGACCATCGCCCGCTTGAACGAGGAGATGTCGCAACCCGCCTCCTTGGCTTTGTCGAGCAGGATCTTGAGGTAGTCCGGCACGCCGATGTAGGCGGTCGGTTTCAGATAGGCGATCGCGTAAAGCTGCTGCTCGGTATTGCCCGGTCCGGCGGGAATCACGGAACAGCCGAGCGCCCGCGCGCCGGCATCGAGAATCCAGCCACCCGGAGTCAGGTGGTAGGAGAACGTGTTGTGGACGATGTCCTCGCCACGGAAACCGGCGGCATAGAGGGCGCGCGCCGAACGCCACCAGTCCTGCGCCTTGCCCTCGGGCTCGAAGATCGGTCCGGGCGACATGTAAATCCGCGACATTGCGGAAACCGGAGATGTCGCAAAGCCCCCGAATGGCGGTTGTCCAGCTTGCAGTTCCTTCAGCGCGGACTTGCGAAGGATTGGCAATTTTGACAAGGCCTCGCGGGAGGTCACGGCTTGCGGGTCGACCTCAGCAAGATGCCGCGCCCAGCCCGGTGCGCGTTCTTTCGCCCGGCTGATCAGGCCTGGCAGCATGTTGAATTGCGCCAGTTCCCTCTGCTCCGGGTCACGGATTTCAAGTTGATCGAAATGCGGGGACGTCATGTTTTCCTCGGTCGGGCGAAGGTCGGTGTCGCCCCTGGATGCACAAGTGCCACGGCGGAACCGGCTGCCGGATATCAATCGCTGTGCCTAAGAAGGCAGCCTAGCGGCGCGGCTGAATTTTCTCGCCAGGCAGCAGATCGTAGGGATCTTTCCAACCTGGCAGTGTTTTCAGGCGTTGCGTCCAAGTGAAGATGTTCTTGTGGTCGACTTCCAGATCGATGCCGGTTTCACTCGCGGGGAAGAACGCATATCCCGCGAGCGAAAAATCAGCGATCGTCGGCTTGTCTCCGAGCACGAACGGCGTGGTTTCAAGGTGGACATCGAGCACGGTCATGGCTGCCTCGACACGGGCCCTCAGGAACGCCAGCACCGCTGGGTCCGGTTCTTGCGCGGCGAACGCGCGCAGGAACCGGTAGGTCGCCAGATAGCTGGTGAACTTGTGGTTATCGAACAGGATCCAGCGAAGCGCCTCATAACGTTGATCTGCATCGGCAGGTGCGAACTTGCCGGTTTTCTCCGCAAGCCATGTCAGGATCGCGCCTGACTGCGTCAGCCGCTTCCCGTCAGGGGTCTCGAGGACGGGCACCTCCCCCATCGGGTTCACAGTGCTGCGCCAGAGCGCGTCGCGCGTTGCGCCGGCCATGTAGTCAACGAACACGGGTTTCCAATCGAGGCCCGCGCAGTTCAAATACAGCGCGACCTTATAAGCATTGCCGGACTGGCAGAAGCTATGGAGACGATAGGTTGCCATCGGAGGCCTCGGGTCAATGTATTCGCGCTGCCATCTTCACGTCCGCTGAGCGCAGCGTCACTTGGCCTGGATGCTCACGCCCGGCACCCGAATATCCACGGTCGTCTGCTGGCTGTCCCAATACAGATAGCCAAGCACGGCAACGGCCACTGCCAGAATTCCGATCAGAAGTGTCTTCGTATCCATTCAAGTCCTCTTCATTGGGAAGGACCGGCTTGAGACCGGTCCTTATCTAATCTCCGCTTTTCAGGATGGCGGCAAACTACTTCATCGTCGGGATGGAGAATTCGGCGCCTTCCTTGATGCCGGATGGCCAGCGCGACGTGACAGTTTTCGTCTTCGTATAGAAGCGAACGCTATCCGGGCCATGCTGGTTCAGATCGCCGAAGCCGGAGCGCTTCCAGCCGCCGAACGTGTAGTAAGCGATCGGCACGGGGATCGGCACGTTGACGCCGACCATGCCGACGTTAACTTTTGCTGCGAAATCGCGTGCCGCATCACCATCGCGGGTGAAGATCGCGACGCCGTTGCCATATTCGTGCTCGCTCGGCAGACGCAGCGCCTCGTTGTAGTCCTTGGCGCGGACGACCGACAGTACCGGGCCGAAGATCTCTTCCTTGTAGATCCGCATGTCAGGGGTGACGTCGTCGAACAGACAGCCGCCCATGTAGAAGCCATTCTCATAGCCCTGCATACGGAAGTTGCGGCCGTCGACCCTCAGCTTGGCGCCTTCCTTGATGCCGAGATCGACGTAGTCCTTGACCTTCTGGACGTGCTCTTTCGTCACTAATGGACCGAAATCGGCATCGGCTGCGGTCGAGGGGCCGATCTTGAGGCTTTCGACGCGTGGAATCAGCTTATCGAGCAACAGATCGGCGGTCTTCTTGCCCACCGGAACGGCAACAGAAACAGCCATGCAGCGCTCACCGGCCGAGCCGTAACCGGCGCCGATGAGAGCGTCGACGGCCTGATCCATGTCAGCGTCGGGCATGATGATCATGTGGTTCTTGGCGCCGCCGAAGCACTGGACGCGCTTACCGGCCGCGCAGCCGCGCGTGTAGACGTATTCTGCGATCGGCGTAGAGCCGACGAAGCCAACGGCCATGATATCCGGATCATCGAGAATGGCGTCGACGGATTCTTTATCGCCGTTGACGACGTTGAGGATTCCGGGAGGCAGACCGGCTTCGATCATCAGTTCGGCCAGCATCAGCGGCACGGACGGGTCGCGCTCGGATGGCTTGAGAATGAAGGCGTTACCGCAAGCGATGGCCGGTGCGAACTTCCACATCGGGATCATGGCGGGGAAGTTGAACGGCGTGATGCCGGCCACGACGCCGAGCGGCTGGCGCATCGAAAAGATGTCGATGTTTGGGCCGGCGCCTTCGGTGAACTCGCCCTTCATGAGATGCGGAATGCCACAGGCAAACTCGGCAACTTCAACGCCGCGCTGAACGTCGCCCTTGGCGTCCGGGATGGTCTTGCCGTGCTCACGGGCGAGGACATCCGCAAGCTTGTTGATGTCACGCGCCACGAGGTCGACGAACTTCATCATCACGCGCGCCCGGCGCTGCGGATTGGTAGCGGCCCAGGCTGGTTGAGCGGCCTTGGCGTTTTCGACGGCAGCGCGAATTTCGGCGGTACTCGCCAGGGGGACCTTGGCGGCAAGCTCACCGGTCATGGGCCAATAGACGTTACCGAACTGGCCGCTCGTCCCCTTGACCCGCTTGCCTCCGATGAAATGATAAAGTTCTTCCGCCATATGCCTCACTCCGGTGCCGGGCTATCTGTGATTTGCGGCGCATCCTAGGCATCTGGCGGCCTCAATGCCAGTCGGAAGTCAAAAGCTGCGGCACTGACGCGGACCACGCTCGACCCGTATCCTGAAGCAAGGTTTCTTCTCACCCCCTCCCAAAGGCAAACTTGCGTCGGAGCGCGTACGGAGTTTACATGCTGGGATAACAACAAACGTCACCGCAAAAAGGGGGCGTGGGAGGGAGTGCCGGGAGATGAACGGGACAGCTACGTCTCGCGCGTCTGTTGTGGACTTCGACACCATTCCGCGGCTGCTGCTGCGAAATGCCGAGCGATTTCGTGCGCGGCCTGCCTATCGCGAGAAGGATCTCGGGATCTGGCAGACGTGGACGTGGTCCGATGTCCATAATGAAGTTCGCGCGCTCGCGATCGGTCTGCATAATCTGGGGCTGAAGCGCGGCGAAACGGTCGCTATCATCGGTGACAATCGGCCCCGCCTCTACTGGGCCTTTGCTGCAGTGCAAAGCATCGGCGCAGTCCCTGTGCCGGTCTATCAGGACGCTGTCGCCGCTGAGATGGCATATGTCCTCGCGCACGCCGAAATTGCCTTTGCCATCGTCGAGAACCAGGAGCAGATCGACAAGGTTCTATCCATCGCGGACCGCGTGCCGACGTTGCGCCGTATCGTTTACGAAGATCCGCGCGGGCTGAAGAAATACGATCATACCCATCTGCACGCGTTCGAGGAGGTGCAGGAGGCGGGCAGGCAGGCGCTCAAGGCCGATCCGAAGACAAATCAGTGGTGGCTGGAGGAGATTGCCCAAGGCAAGGCGTCCGACGCGAGCGTGATGCTCTACACCTCGGGCACGACCGGTCAGCCCAAGGGGGTCGTCCTCAGCTATGAAAACCTGATCAAGACAGCCGAGAACGCCAACCGTTTCGATACGCTCACGGAGAACGACGAAATCATCGCCTATCTGCCGATGGCCTGGGTTGGTGACCATATCTTCTCCTACGGTCAGGCCTATGCGGCGGGGTTCTGCGTCGCGTGTCCGGAAAGCCTTGAGACCGCGCTGGAAGACCGGCGCGAGATCGGCCCGACGTTCTTCTTTGGCCCTCCGCGTCGCTTTGAGGCTGGCCTGACAGATATCGTCGTGCGGATGCAGGACGCTGGCCGCTTCAAGCGCTGGATGTTCGACACGTTCATGGGCGTTGCCCGGCGCTGCGGCGAGCCGATCCTGGAAGGCAGGCCGGTTCCGATCACGGATCGTGTTCTGTACTGGATTGGTGATAAACTGGTTTATGCACCGCTGCGCAATCGTCTCGGCCTCAGCCGCCTGAAGATCGGCTACACTGCCGGTGAAGCGATTGGACCGGAGATTTTCCGCTTCTACCGCTCTCTAGGGATAAATCTCAAGCAGCTCTACGGTCAGACGGAAGCCACCGTCTACATCACCATGCAGCCGGACGGCGAAATCTACGCCGACACGGTTGGCCCGCCTGCGCCGGGTGTCGATATCCGCATCGCCGACAGCGGCGAGGTGATGTTCCGGGGGCCTGGCGTATTCCAGCGCTATCACAAGAACGAGGAAGCCACCGCGGCGACCAAGACGGCTGAAGGCTGGGTGCATTCCGGTGATGCGGGCTTCTTCGATACCCACGGCCATCTCGTTATCATCGACCGCGCAAAGGACGTCGGAAAACTCAATAACGGCGAGCTGTTTGCGCCGAAATATCTCGAAAACAAGCTCAAGTTCTATCCGGAGGTGAAGGAGGTCGTCGCCTTCGGCAACGAACGCGACTATGTCACGATGTTCGTCAACATTGACCTCGTTTCAGTCGGCAGCTGGGCCGAGCGCAACAACGTCATTTACGGCAGCTACCAGGAGCTGGCAGCAAATCCCGACGTTTACGCGATGATCGAGAAGCGGCTGGATGAGATCAATCGTCAGCTGGCGCAGGAACCGCGAATGGCGGCCTCGCAGATCCGCCGCTTCCTCGTTCTGCCGAAAGAACTCGACGCCGACGACGGCGAGCTGACCCGAACGCAAAAAGTGCGCCGCTCCTTCATTGCGGATCGCTATGCGCCACTGATCCAGGCGCTCTACGACGGGTCCTCGCGGGCTCACATCAAAACCGAGGTGACGTTCGAAGACGGCCGCAAGGGGATGATCGAAGGTGACGTGCGTATCGTCGATATGCCGGTTCACCAACCGCAAGGCGCGGTGCTCAAGGAGGCGGCTGAATGAAAGCCGACGTTGCCGAATTAGATCGACCGGGAGTTCGTCCAAATGCTGAAGTGGACGTGCTGTTGGCCGTAGACGGGGTTTCGCTGTCTTTCGGTGGCGTCAAAGCGATCCGGGGCGTTTCCTTCGATATTCGCAAGGGTGAAGTGCGCGCCATTATTGGCCCGAACGGCGCCGGCAAAACGTCGATGCTCAACGTCATCAACGGTTTTTATCATCCGCAGGAAGGGACGATCACCTACAAGGGCAAACGCCGGCAGCGGATGCGCCCGTACATCGCCGCAAGTCAGGGCATCGCCCGCACCTTTCAAAACGTGGCGCTGTTCAAGGGGATGTCGACGCTCGACAACATTATGACCGGTCGCACCTTGAAAATGCGCCGCGGTGTGCTGGCCCAAGCTCTGTATTGGGGACCCGCTCAGAATGAAGAGATCCGGCACCGCGAGGTGGTTGAGCGGATCATCGACTTCCTCGAAATCCAGCACATCCGCAAGATACCTGTCGGCAAGTTGCCGTACGGCCTGCAGAAGCGCGTCGAACTGGGCCGTGCACTCGCAACGGAGCCGGAGCTGCTGCTGCTGGATGAGCCGATGGCGGGCATGAACCTGGAGGAGAAGCAGGACATGAGCCGCTTCATTCTCGACGTGAATGACCAACTCGGCACCACCATTGCACTGATCGAGCACGACATGGGCGTGGTGATGGATTTATCGGATCGCGTCGTCGTCCTCGACTACGGCACCAAGATTGCCGACGGCACGCCCGACGAAGTCCAGCGCAACCAAGCCGTGATTGCCGCCTATCTGGGAGTCGCGCATTGAACGTCGTGCTTAGCTTCCAATTTGGATCGACTTTCTCAACCGTCATGCCCGCGCAGGCGGGCATCCAGGCCACGTCTCCAGAGGCGATCTGGTCGGAGAAGACCATCATAGATCATCCAGCAACGGCTACGTTTTACACACGGAAAGATGTCTGGATTCCCGCCTGCGCGGGAATGACGGGCAGTGGTTGCTGTTCCGCTACGAGGGACGCCCATGGATAGTCTCGGTCCGTTCCTCGAAGTGCTGATCGGTGGGCTGTTGGCGGGCGTGCTTTACTCGCTCGTCGCGCTGGGCTTCGTGCTGATTTACAAAGCGTCCGGTGTGTTCAATTTTGCCCAGGGCGCGATGGTGCTTCTGGCGGGACTAGCACTGGTCCGTTCGCTCGATCTGCTCGTCGCCAAAGGGTTGCCGTTCGGTTTCGCGGTCATCGGCGCACTGCTGTTTGCCGGCGGTATCATGGCCATCACCGCCTGGCTGATCGAACGCTACGTTCTCGGTCCACTTGTAAATCAGAATGAACTGACGCTGTTCATGTCGACGATCGGCGCGACCTTTATTATCGAAGGCGCGGCGCAGATGATTTTCGGATCGGACGTCTATCCGCTGAAGCTCTATCCCACCGACGCATGGTTCGTCCTCGAGGGATTATTCCCAGGCGGCATCCTTATCAGCAAACTCGATGTCTGGGGCGGGCTGATTGCGGGCATTCTCGTGGCCGGATTGGCGTGCTTCTTTCAATGGACCAAAACCGGCCGCGCTCTGCGCGCCGTCGCTGATGATCACGCTGCCGCGCAGTCCGTGGGAATTCCGATCAGCTGGATCTGGTTCGTGGTTTGGCTTGTGGCAGGATTGGTTGCGCTGGTGGCAGCGACGGTCTGGGGCACGAAACTCGGCGTACAGTTCTCCATCGTCTTCCTCGCCCTCAAGGCGTTGCCGGTTCTGATCATCGGCGGCTTCACATCAATCCCCGGAGCGATTGTCGGTGGCTTGATTGTCGGCGCGGGCGAGAAAATCGCCGAAATCTACCTCGGTCCGCATATCGGCGGCGGCATCGAATACTGGTTCGCCTATGTGCTGGCCTTGGCCGTTCTGCTGGTCCGCCCGCAAGGGCTGTTCGGCGAGCGGATCATCGAGCGGATCTGAGGAGGCTGCCAGTTGTTCTATCGCGAGGCAGGCCAGTTCAAGACCACATACGCAGCGGATATGGCCATGTTCCCGATCCGGCAGGACCGGATTGGGCTCTTGCTGCTGCTGGCCTTCGCGTTCCTCGGCGTGCCGCTGCTGGCGATACTCGGAGTTGGCCCATTCGCGCACGATTATATATTCAAAGCGATTCTCATTCCGTTTCTGATTTTATCGCTGGCCGCGATTGGGTTGAACATTCTCATCGGCTATTGCGGACAGATCTCGCTCGGCGCCGGCGCGTTCATGGCGATCGGCGCCTACGCCGCCTACAATTTTGCGCTGAGGGTTCCGGAGCTTCCTCTGCTCGTTTCCATTTTACTCGCTGGCGGAATGGCGGCTCTGGTGGGAATTCTATTCGGCATCCCGAGCCTCAGGATCAAGGGCCTGTATCTCGCGGTTGCGACGCTGGCTGCCCAGTTCTTTTTCGACTGGGTGTTCCTGCGTGTGAAGTGGTTCACGAACTACGCGCCGTCCGGCTCGGTCAATGCGCCCGAACTCAACTTTTTCGGCTGGATCGTCAATACGCCCGTCGAGCGCTATTTGCTGACACTCGCCTTCGTGGCGGTTTTCGCGCTGGTGGCTAAAAATCTTGTGCGTGGCAACATCGGCCGCCAATGGATGGCGATCCGCGACATGGATATCGCAGCCGAATTGATGGGTATCCGTCCACTTTATGCGAAGCTGACGGCGTTTGCGATTTCGTCTTTCATCATCGGCGTTGCTGGCGCACTCTGGGCGTTTGTCCATCTGGGCTCATGGGAGCCATTGGCGTTCAGCATCGATCGCTCGTTCCAGCTCCTGTTCATGGTGATTATTGGCGGGTTGGGCTCGATCCTTGGTTGTTTTCTCGGCGCTGCGTTCATCCTCATTTTGCCGATCATGCTGGATCAGGTACCGCACGCGCTCGGAATTCCGATGTCGGTCGAGACCGCCTCGCATCTGGTGTTCATCGTCACCGGCGCGTTGATCTGCCTGTTGCTGATTGTCGAGCCACATGGGTTCGCACGCCTCTGGGCGATCACGAAGGAGAAGCTCAGATTATGGCCGTTCCCGTATTAGCGGGTGGCCGCTGATGGATAAGCTTTGGCACGCAGAAGCGGAGCGGCGGGCCGAGGTAAGAACAAAAAAGGCTCGCGATTGGAGCCGGCTGAAGCCGCGCCCGAACCAAGGAGGAAACAAGGTATGACTCGCAAGAGTTGGGTTTTGGCCGCTGCCGCGATTATCGGTGGATCGGCCGTCCTGCCTGCGCTGCCGGCGCTGGCACAGAATGAGCAGTTCGTCCCAAGGCTCGTCTATCGAACCGGCGCCTATGCGCCGAATGGTATTCCGTTCGCCAATGGTGCCGCGGACTACTTGACGCTTCTGAACGAGCGCGACGGCGGCATCAACGGCGTCAAGATCGTGATGGAGGAATGCGAGACCGGTTACGCGACCGATAAAGGCGTCGAGTGCTACGAACGCCTGAAGGGCAAGGGTCCAACCGGCGCGGCGTATTTTTCACCGCTGTCGACCGGCATCACGTTCGCCCTCACCGAGAAGGTGCCGGGCGACAAGATTCCGCTGCTGACCCTCGGATACGGACGGTCCGACAGCCGCAACGGCGCGGTGTTCCCGTGGAACTTCATCGCACTGGGCAGCTACTGGACGGCGGCCGACGTCGCCATTCAGCACATCGCAAAGGAACTGGGTGGGTTCGATAAGCTCAAGGACAAGAAGATCAGTCTTGTCTATCACGACAGCCCTTACGGCAAGGAGCCTATCCCTGCACTGGAAGCCCGCGCCAAAAAGGATGGCTTCAATCTCAAGCTCATTCCCGTCACTCATCCGGGCGTCGAGCAGAAATCGCAGTGGCTGAGCATTCGCCAGGATCGCCCTGACTATGTTCTGTTGTGGGGCTGGGGCGTGATGAACTCGACCTCGATCAAGGAAGCCGCGGCCGTCGCCTATCCGCGCGACAAGATCATCGGCGTGTGGTGGTCGGGTGCGGAGCCGGATGTCATTCCGGCGGGCGATCAGGCCACGGGCTATAAAGCGCTGTTGCTGCAGCATCCGGCTGGAAAGTTCGGCGTGCACGCCGACATCGAAAAGCACGTATTCGCCAAAGGCCAGGGCGTCGGCAAGGATACCTTCGCGCAGGTGCTCTACAATCGCGGTCTGATCGATTCTCTGGTCGGATCCGAGGCGATCCGTACGGCGCAGAAGAAGTACGGCAACAAACCTTTGACCGGCGAACAAATCCGCTGGGGCTTCGAAAACCTCGACCTTACTGCAGCTCGGATCAAGGAACTGGGTTTCGAAGGCATGCTGGAGCCGATCAAGCTGTCTTGTGCCGATCACCAGGGCGCTGACAAAGCCCGCCTGCATCAGTGGGATGGCAAGGAGTGGAAGATCATTTCCGACTACTACACCGCCGATCGTTCCGTGGTCGATCCGCTGGTGAAGGATGTTTCGGAGAAGTACGCGGCGGAAAAGAAGATCACGCCGCGCGATTGCTCGAAAGAAAGCTGATCATCCGGCCCTCTCCCCACAAAACGCGGGGAGAGGGCATTTCGTTTACGGAGCGACACTGTGAGCACTGCTCCTGCCCTGAAGGCGAAGACCGAAGCCGCAACGCCCATCCTGGCGATGACCAATGTCGAGGTCATTTATGACCACGTCATTCTGGTACTGAAGGGGGTGTCGCTCAATGTGCCGGCCGGCGGGATTGTTGCCATTCTCGGCGCAAACGGGGCCGGCAAATCGACGACGCTGAAGGCGATTTCTAATCTGCTCAAATCAGAACGCGGCGAGGTGACGAAGGGATCGGTTCACTTCAAGGGACAGCGCGTCGACCACCTGACACCGAACGATCTCGTCAAGCGCGGCTGCATCCAGGTGATGGAAGGCCGCCATTGCTTCGGTCATTTGACGGTCGAAGAAAATTTGCTGACCGGCGCCTTTACGCGTCGCGACGGAAAGGCCGCCATCGCGCAGGATCTGGAGAAAGTTTACAGCTATTTCCCGCGTCTCAAGCAGCGTCGCGGCAGCCAGGCTGGCTATACGTCTGGCGGTGAGCAGCAGATGACAGCGATCGGCCGGGCGCTCATGTCGCGTCCCGATATGATCCTGCTGGACGAACCGTCGATGGGCCTCGCGCCGCAAATCGTAGAGGAAATCTTCGGTATCGTCGACGGGCTGAACAAGAACGAAGGCGTCAGCTTCTTGCTCGCTGAGCAAAATACGAACATCGCGCTGAAGTACGCCACTTACGGCTACATTCTGGAAAACGGCCGCATCGTCATGGACGGTGATGCGCGCGATCTGCGCGAGAATGAGGACGTGAAGGAGTTTTACCTCGGCATCGGCGGCGCGGATCGCAAAAGCTTCCGCGAAGGAAAGTCGTACAAGCGGCGTAAGCGCTGGCTGGCCTGAACGCCCTTACGGAGAGTTGTTCAACAGCTTCGTTGCAGCCGTCGACATCGCGCCGGTGACGATGCACGGTATCCCGATCTGCACCTGACCCAACGCACCTGCGACGACGCAGCCGACCGCAATTGCCGTGCTGCCCCACTGCGCGGCTGTCGCCCACTTGTTGTTGGCCTGCGGTCCCTTGCGTTTCAATTCTTCAATCGCCGCCAGCGCCTCCTTGCGGATCTTGCCGGTCTCGAACGTCTCGGCCGCGACAACGATTTCCTTGAGCGCTTCACGCACCGGTTCGGGATGGCTGGTCAGAATGGATTCATCGCGCAGCAGATACAGCAACTCGCGATCGCGCGATGCATTGTTGGCCAGCGTCCACTTTGCCATGCTGCCGATGGTCAGCTTGTTGACGTCGGCCTTGTCGCCCGACCACTTCAACGCGCTGATGATGCGCCGCACGGGTTCGAGCGAGCCGGTTGCGAAATAATAGCCCCATAGCGTGTCGATCGGCGCCGGGCCGCTGTCGAGCGGCAGGTCGTGCAGAACCTTCGCCTTATCCTGCAGGAAGCTTTCGATCATCACCTTGCGTGCCGGCATGCGCTCCACGTATCTGCGCATCAGGTCTTTCCAGTTGGGCAGTCCGGAATAGGCGATCGCCTTGATGATTGCGCTCTGATCTTCCGGAGGCATCGGGAACATCTGCCGGACGTAGGCATCGGCATGTTGCGGATTGGAATTGAGCACGCCCGCCATGAAGCCGACGAATACCCCCGCGCCGTCCATGTCGCGAAACAGACCGAGGCGGCTCAGCGCCTTGACCGCGTCCGGCATGCGCTTTGGTTCAGGATCGAGCCGATAGCCATCGATCCACTGCAGGATCTTTTCGTGCGAGCTGAACTGATCGCTGGTGCCGGATTTGGCCGCTTGGGCGGCGGCGGGTGCGATGAGAAGGGCTATCAAGACCGCGAGCAGACGGGCGCTGAGTGTACGCATGAACATATTCCGAAATCAGAATTTCAAGGCAAACTCTCCCAGCCCCGATGACCTGCGCGCCACACGCTGGACGCGAACCAAGCAACCCCTCGCGTCGATTTCATGGCGGGTCGCCGATTTTGCCACCAGAGCAGGTTGGCCTCGGCGCTCGGCGATGCTAGCAGATATCGCAACCATCCCGCACCGGGAGGGGCCGGTTGTCAGGGAGTTCAGCAGTGCAGGTGCCGACGGATCTCAACTCGCTCTTGGCATTGATCGCGCAGCACGGCGATGCAGCCTACATGTTCATGTTTTCCTATGCCGCCGCGCACAGCCTGCTGTTCGCGATGTTCGCCGGATACGCGGCTTTCTCCGGCGCGCTGAATGTCGGGACCTTGATCCTCGTGTGCTGGGTGGGCAGTTTTCTCGGTGATGTCGTCCGGTTCTGGATCGGCCGGCGGTACGGCATGCGTTGGCTTGCCAAATCGACGCGCTTTCAACGTGCCCTGGAAACCGTGACGTATTTGGCGAGCCGTCATCACGTCTGGATGATCCTGCTGCATCGCTATCCGCACGGCATTCGCGGCGTAGCCGGATTTGCCTATGGGATGACTGCCATGCCGTGGTCGACGTTTCTCGTCCTGAATGCGGTCGCCGCGGGGATTTGGTCGGTCATTGTGGTTTCGGCGGGCTTTGCGTTCGGCCAGGTGTCGGAAAAATTCATGACACAGGCCTCATCGAGCCTGGGCCTCGTCACCCTGGTCGTGTTCCTCGGATTGTCCTGGATCCTGAGCAAGAAGCTCGAGCGGGCCATGCAGCGAAGCTGACAACACCGGCCAGTTTTTCGTCGATCCACGCCCAACGGCGAGACGCCGCAGAGCGCTAATGCGCCGGCGGCACCTTCGGCAGCAGGAACGTGAGAAGGCCGAGCACCGGGAGCCACGCGCACAACTTGAACACGGCGATGATGCCGATCTGGTCGGCCAGCATGCCGAGCGCAGCGGCTGCGACGCCGCCCAGGCCAAATGACAGCCCGTAGAACAGCCCGCCGACAAGCCCGATCCGATGAGGCACGAGATCGATGGCGTAAATCAGGATGGATGCGAACGCGCTCGCCATGATCAGGCTGATCAGCACGCTCAGCACGCCGGTCCAGAACAGGTTGGCGTACGGCAGCATGAGCGCGAAGGGCAGCGATCCCAGGATCGAGATCCAGATCACGCGATAGCGGCCGACACGATCGCCGACCATTCCGCCGATGATCACGCCGAACGCGCCGACGACGAGGTACAGGAACAGCATGAGCTGTGAAACCTGCACGGTCACGCCGAACCGCTCGATCAGATAGAACGTGTAGTAGGACGTGAAGGCGGCCGTATACGCGTTCTTCGAGAGGAGGAGAACGATCAGGACCGCCATTGCCAGCAGCACGCTTTGGTCTGACGCGAGCGGACGGACGGGCTCTTTCGTGGCCTGCGCCTTGGCCGCGCTTGCCTGCGCCCGGCGCATGAGCGCGTACTTCGCGCCCGTCCAGGCCATCAGCACCATTGCCAGAATGGCCACGACGGAGATCCAGGCGAGGCTCGTCTGGCCGTGCGGCACAACCACCAAGGCTGCGAGCAGCGGGCCGATGGCATAGCCGGCGTGCCCGCCAATCTGGAAAATTCCCTGCGCGAAACCCTGCTGCCCTGCCGCGGCGTGCCGGGCCATGCGGGTGGCTTCCGGATGGAAGACCGCTGATCCAAGCCCGACCAAGGCGGCCGAGAACAGGATCATCATGTAGCTGTGCGCGAATGCCAGCCCCAGAACACCCGTCAGCGTCGATGCCATGCCCGCGACCATGGCGTAGGGCCACGGCTTATGGTCCGTGATGTATCCAAGCAGCGGCTGCAGCAGGGATGACGTCACCTGGAAGGCAAGCGTGATCAATCCGATCTGGACGAAGTCGAGCTGATACACCTCCTTGAACAGAGGGTACAGAGCGGGGATCATCGACTGGATGAGGTCGTTCATGAGATGCGCCACACTCAGCGCCACGAGGATGGGCACGAGTGGACGGGACGCGGGGGTCGCGAGTGTCGTGGTCATTTGAGGACCATTGAGCTTGAGAAACGGGAGCGTCAACTCTCAGGCGCACATGCGCATATCTGACCTCGATCCTTCGCACAGCTCACATCAAGCGAGAGCTTGTGTGCTGTCGAGAGGATGACGGGGGAGGCGCGGAATGTCCGTTTGCCCCACCCGCTGGCGGTAAGGTCATCTATCCGCTGACGTCGTAGGCCGCAAGAGCCGCCATATTCAGGACATCACTGTCCTTCGATCCGATCGGGCAAATCTGCACGGAGTTGGTCAGTCCCACGAGGACCGGACCGATCACCGTCGCGCCGCCGAGTTCCTTCAGCATCTTGGTCGAAATCGATGCTGAGTGGAACGCCGGCATCACGAGAACATTGGCCACGTCGGAGAGGCGGCAGAAGGGATAGATCTTCTGCAGTTCGCGATTGAGCGCGACATCCGCGGCCATTTCGCCATCGTATTCGAACTCGACACGTTCGGCGTCGAGAATGCCGACCGCCTCACGCACACGGTCCGATCGCTCGCCGCGCGGCTGTCCGAATGTCGAATAGGCCAGCATCGCGACGCGCGGCTCCAGACCAAGACGCCTGGCAACCTGGGCGGCGGCCTTGGCAATGTCCGCCAGTTCGCGCGCATTTGGCATGTCATGCACGCTGGTATCGGCGATCAGAACGGCGCGACCGCGGCTGAGTGCGATCGAGACCGCGATAGCACGTTGGCCCGGCTTCGTATCGAGCACGCGGCGGATGTCCTGGTAGGCAACCGACCACGGCCGCGTGACGCCGGTGACCATGCCGTCGGCGTGGCCCATCGCCACCATGCAGGCGGAAAATACGTTGCGATCGTTGTTCACCAGCCGCGTGCAGTCGCGCATGAGGTAGCCGTTGCGCTGCATGCGCTCGTACAGGAACTCCGCGTATTGATGGCGATTGTCGTCCTGGCTGGTGTCGTGCAGCTCGATCGCATCCGTGAGCTCGATGCCAGCCTGCGCAAAGGCATCCAGAATGGGCTGGCGGCGGCCGATCAGCACCGGCTTGCCGAGCCCGGCGTTATAGAAGGCATTGGCGGCACGGACGACCTGCACCTGTTCGCCTTCGGCAAAGATGATACGCTTCGGCGCTTCGCGGACCTGCGTGAAGATGCTGCCGAGCCAGCCCGCGACAGGATCGAGCCGTCCTGACAGCTTCCTGACATAACCATAGAGATCCACGATCGGTTTGCGAGCAACGCCGGTCTCCATTGCCGCTTTGGCGACGGCCGGCGGCACGTGGCTGATCAGGCGCGGATCGAACGGCGCTGGAATGATATAGTCGGGGCCGTACTTCACTTCCCGGCCCATGAAAGCCGTTGCGACTTGGTCGGGCACGTCCTGGCGGGCCAGATCTGCCAGTGCCTTGGCGGCGGCGATCTTCATCGCATCGTTGATGGTCGAGGCTTGTACGTCCAGGGCGCCGCGGAAGATGAATGGAAAGCCCAGGACATTGTTGATCTGGTTGGGATAATCCGATCGTCCCGTGGCCATGATGGCGTCGTCACGGATGGCGCTGACTTCCTCCGGCGTGATTTCCGGATCAGGATTGGCCATCGCGAAGATGATCGGCTTCGGCGCCATCGAGCGGATCATGTCGGCGGTGAACGCGCCCTTGGCAGACAGGCCGAACACGACGTCGGCGCCTTTCATGGCGTCAGCCAGCGCGCGCGCCTTGGTCTTGGCAGCGTAGGCCGATTTCCACTGATTCATGCCGTCCTTGCGGCCCTGGTAGATCACGCCCTTGGTGTCACACAGCAGAACGTTTTCCTTGGGCATGCCCATGGAGGTGAGCAGATCGAGGCAGGCGATACCGGCCGAGCCCGCACCGTTGACCACCAGCTTGAAATTGGCGATGTCGCGGCCCGTGAGATGAAGCGCGTTGATGAGGCCGGCGGCGGCGATGATGGCGGTGCCATGCTGGTCATCGTGGAAGACCGGGATGGGCAGCAGCTCCCGCAGCTTCTCCTCGATGATGAAGCAGTCCGGGGCTTTGATATCCTCCAGATTGATGCCACCAAAGGTTGGGCCGAGATAGCGCACGCAATTGATGAAGGCATCGACGTCCTGTGTGTCGACCAGGACGTCCATTGCATCGATGTCGGCGAAACGCTTGAAGAGGGCGCCCTTGCCTTCCATCACCGGCTTGGCGGCCAACGCGCCACGATTGCCGAGGCCGAGGATCGCGGTGCCGTTCGACACCACCGCAACGAGGTTACCCTTGTTCGTGTAGTCGTAGGCGAGAGATGGGTTTTCGGCGATGGCCAGCACCGGAACGGC
The DNA here is from genome assembly GCA_023423275.1 of Pseudomonadota bacterium. Classification (GTDB taxonomy): domain Bacteria; phylum Pseudomonadota; class Alphaproteobacteria; order Rhizobiales; family Hyphomicrobiaceae; genus ZC4RG25. The sequence goes on along the minus strand of JAFAFW010000075.1, from coordinate 124,692 downwards.
AACGCCCGGAGAATAGGCCAGAGACAAATCTCTCTGTGTTGTCAGAGGCTTGGTCGGAGTGATCTCAAGCTTTCCAGGTTTGCCCTGCGCGTGAAATCGAAGCGCTTCCTCTTCGGTGAAGCGAGCTGCTGCAAATTTTGGAGCCATGGTCCTTGATGCTTTCCCCTAGAATTTGGAACCAGCATAGGACTTTCGTTGACGTGGGGACAACGGCTGCGTTGCGCGACCACGGATTTTGACAGCGGCGCGTGAACGGCTATGTGGTTGGCTCGAGGGGGAAAACAGGGGGATTTGCACGGAGTGTCGCGACCGAAGACGAAACAGGCCGCAGGACCCGCGCCCGAAGAGGCTGCGGCAGGCCCCACTGTGGCCGCTGAGCGTCTGGCCGTAGCCGACGCGACGCCATCCATGGCCCAGTACCTCGAAATCAAGGCCGCCAATTCGGATTGCATTCTCTGGTACCGGATGGGCGACTTCTATGAGCTGTTCTTCGAGGATGCGGTGGTGGCCTCGCAGGCCCTGGGTATCGTGTTGACGAAGCGCGGTAAGCACGCCGGACAGGATATTCCGATGTGCGGCGTGCCCGTGCACCGGTCTGACGAGTATCTGCAACGCTTGATCCGCCAGGGCTATCGCGTCGCAGTGTGCGAGCAACTCGAGGATCCGGCAGAAGCCCGCAAGCGAGGCTCCAAGGCCGTGGTGCGGCGCGATGTGGTCCGCCTCGTCACGCCGGGCACGCTGACCGAAGACGCCCTGCTCGACGCAAAGGCGCGCAACTATCTGACGGCACTCTATGTTTCCCCGCATGCGACGGGTGGAGGTGGCCCTGGATTAGCGCTCGCCTCACTGGATATTTCGACCGGTGAATTCGAGATCGGCGCCGTTTCCGACGGAGATCTGCCGGGCGAGATCGTGCGCCTGCAGCCGAGCGAAGTGATTGCCTCGGACGAGGTTCTCGCTAATCCCGATATCAAGCGCTGGATCGGTTTGGTCGGAGCTGCGGCCACGCCCGTCGCTGGCGCAACGTTTGACAGCATGGCAGGCGAGCGCGTGCTCAAGGCCCGTCTCGGGGTAAGCGATCTGGCGGCGTTCGGCGATTTCTCGCGTCCGGAGCTGGCCGCAGCCGCTGGACTTCTGAAATACGTGGAGCTGACCCAGATCGGTTGTCAGCCGGTGATCCGGCCGCCGCGACGGACCGGCATTGCAGCGGCCATGTCGATCGACGCCGCGACGCGCGCAAGCCTTGAAATCGTACGTTCGACGTCCGGCAACCGGCAGGGCAGCCTGCTGGACGCGATCGATCGTACGGTTACGGGGCCTGGCGCCCGCGAGCTTGCGGCCCGGCTGGCGACGCCGCTGTGCGATCCGAGAGCGATCGCTGCGCGGCTCGATGCGGTCGGATACCTCCTTGAAGCCGATGGTCTGCGCGAAAAGGTGCGGGCTGCGCTCAAATCAGCCCCGGATATTGCGCGATCGGTATCGCGGCTGGCGCTGCAACGCGGTGGGCCCATCGATCTGGGCGGCATACGCGACGGCTTGAATGCGGCTGGCGCCTTGGCCGATGTTCTCGCGCAATCGTCGAACGGTGTCGGGGTGCCGGATGAACTGGCTGCCATTCTGACCCGGCTGTCCGCGCCAGGGGCCGCGCAGCTTCACGCCTCGCTGGCGGCTGCACTGGTCGAAACGCCGCCGCCGCACCGCCGCGACGGCGGATTTGTATGCGATGGGTTTCGCGCCGATCTCGACGAGGCGCGGCGCCTGAAGGAAGACAGCCGGCAGGTGATGGCGGGCCTCGAAGCGCGTTACATCTCGGAAGCGGGTCTGAAATCCCTCAAGATCCGGCACAACAATCTGCTTGGCTATTACATCGAGGTTCCGGCGAGCGCGGCCAAGCCGCTGATGTCCGAACCGCTGTCCCACGTCTTCCGGCATCGCCAGACGTTGGCCAACGCGATGCGATTTACGACCACGGAGCTTGCCGAAACGGAAGGCCGGATTGCCTCCGCGGCCGAGCGCGCGCTCGCGATCGAACAGGAGATCTTTGCCGAGCTGGCACGATCCATCGCCGCGATGGAGCAGGACCTCGGCGGCATCGCGGCGGCGCTGGCGGAACTCGACCAGTTCTCGGGGCTGGCGCAGCTCGCGTTCGAGCAAGGCTATACGCGTCCGAGAATGACTGCCGGACAGGAGTTCGAGATCCGCGGCGGCCGTCATCCGGTCGTCGAGCAAGCCTTGCGCCGGGCAAAGGCAACGCCGTTCATCGAGAATGACTGTGTCCTCGGCGGAGACGAAGCCTCCACGGAAGGTGCTGAAGCCAACGGCCGCATCTGGCTCGTGACCGGGCCGAACATGGCCGGCAAATCGACGTTCCTGCGCCAGAATGCGTTGATTGCCTTGATGGCGCAGGCCGGATCGTTCGTGCCTGCACGGGAGGCGCATATCGGCGTCATAGACCGGTTGTTCTCTCGCGTCGGTGCCGCCGATGATCTGGCGCGCGGTCGCTCGACGTTCATGGTCGAGATGGTCGAAACCGCAGGCATTCTGAACCAGGCAACCGACCGCTCCCTCGTCATCCTGGATGAGATCGGACGCGGCACGGCAACGTTCGACGGTCTGTCGATCGCCTGGGCGACGGTTGAGTATCTGCACAACGTCAGTGGCTGCCGGGCCCTGTTCGCCACCCACTATCACGAACTGACGGAACTCGCCGGCCGCCTCGACAAGCTCGCCAACGTCACGATGGACGTAAAAGAGTGGCAGGACGACATCGTGTTCCTGCACAAGGTCAAGCCGGGCGCGGCCGACCGCTCTTATGGAATTCAGGTCGCCAAGCTTGCTGGCTTGCCACAACCCGTTGTGAAGCGGGCGCGAGAAGTTCTGGCCCGGCTGGAAAAGGCCGATCGGCGCAGCGGGGGCACGAACGGGTCGCTTGCGGATCTGCCGCTCTTTGCCCACGAGCCACCCACGCCGCCGATCGAGGCAGGGCCGTCCGACCTGGAAATTGCGCTTGACGGGCTCAGGCCGGATGAGCTCAGTCCGCGCGCGGCTTTGGACGCATTATATCATCTCAAGGAATTGCGCGGAAAATCGCCGCCGCAATAGCAGGACGACGGTATCGCGAGCCGATGGACAACGCTGCCCTGGTGAAAGCGCCTTATTTCGACCCGTCCGCGGCGCGTGCGGAGCTGAGCCGGCTCGTCGAGCAGCACGGTGGCGCCGCCGAGGCGCGCAATGATGTTCTGGATTGCTGCCGGGCGCTCATGAAAACGGCGCGTGCGGCCGCCGAAGCCCAGCTCATGGCCGACGGCAACGGCCGGCGCTGTGCGGAAGGGCTGTCGCGATTTCAAGACGAACTGATCCGGCTGATCTTCGACCATACGGTCGGCCACGCCTATCGCGCGACCAACCCGTCCGATGCCGAGCGCATGGCCATTGTCGCAACAGGCGGCTATGGCCGAGGCATGCTGGCGCCGGGCTCCGACATCGATCTGCTGTTCCTGCTGCCCTACAAGCAGACGCCCTGGGGCGAGAGCGTCGTCGAGCACATGCTCTACCTGCTGTGGGATCTGGGCCTCAAGGTCGGACATGCGACCCGCACGGTCGATCAATGCTTGAAGCTGGCGATTTCCGACCACACGATCCTGACCGCACTCCTGGATATGCGGCTGATCCTCGGCGATGCGGAGCTGTTCACCTCGTTGAGAAAGCGATTCCGCGCAGAGATCGTCGCGGTTTCGGGGCGCCCCTTCGTCGACGCCAAAATGGCGGAGCGTGATGAGCGTCACCGCAAAAGCGGCCAGAGCCGTTATCGCGTCGAACCAAACATCAAGGATGGAAAAGGCGGGTTACGCGACCTGCACACGCTGCATTGGCTGGCCAAGTTTTTCCACGGCCACGACCTCGGCACCGATGCGGAAGGCGCGGGAATTTTCCGCCCGTCCGAGGTGGCGACGTTCCGCAAGTGCGAGTCGTTCCTGTGGAGTGTCCGCTGTCATCTGCATTTCCAGGCCGGCCGGCCGGAGGAGAGGCTGACCTTCGACCTTCAGACCGTGATGGCCGAACGTCTCGGCTATCGCGCACATGCAGGCCAGCGCAATGTCGAGCGCTTCATGAAGCACTACTTCCTGGTCGCCAAGGATGTCGGCGATCTGACCACAATTCTGTGCTCCGCACTGGAAATCCAGCAGCTCAAGTCAGCACCGCGGCTGAATAGTTTCATCAATCCAGTCACCTGGGCGACACGGCGCAGAATTCGGCGCACCACGGATTTCCGTATCGACAATGAGCGCCTGAACGTCGCTCACGTCGACGCTTTCCGGAATAATCCCGTTAATTTGATCCGCTATTTCGCGATTGCCGAGGAAACGGGAAGTTTTTTTCATCCGTCGGCGGTGCGCCTGCTGCGCAGCTCTCTGCGCCTGATCGATGATCGGATGCGCCAGAATCCAGAAGCCAATCGCCTGTTTTTGAACCTGCTGACCTCGCCCAATCCCGAGGCGACGCTGCGGCGTATGAATGAGGCGGGTGTGCTGGGGCGCTTCATTCCCGACTTCGGCCATGTTGTCGGCATGACGCAATTCAATATGTATCATCATTTTACGGTCGACGAGCACTTGTTGCGCACTGTCGGCCAGCTCAGGGCGATAGAGCGGGGGCAGCTTGCCGATACGTTGCCGCTCTCAACCGAGATCGTTTCGAGGATTCAGAACCGGCGCGCTTTGTTCGTTGCAGCCTTCCTCCACGATATCGGCAAAGGCCAGATCGAGGATCACTCGATCGTTGGCATGAGGATCGCGCGCAATCTATGTCCGCGGCTCGGCCTCAGCCCGTCCGAGACCGAAACGGTCGTCTGGCTGATCCAGAACCATCTGGAGATGAGCAATATCGCGCAGAGCCGCGATCTCTCCGACCCGAAAACGATCCGTGACTTTGCCGAAATCGTCCAGAGCCCGGAGCGGCTCAAACTGCTGCTTCTGCTGACGGTTGCCGATATTCGCGCCGTAGGCCCGGGCGTATGGAACGGCTGGAAAGGTCAGCTTCTGCGGCAGCTCTATTGGGAGACTGAGCCGCTTGTCGCCGGTGGTCACACGCAGGCTTCGCGGCGCGACCGGATCATGGAGGCGCAGAACCAGTTGAAGGCCGAGCTGTCGGATTGGCCGCCTGCCGAAGTCGAAAAATTCCTCGACCGTCACTACGATGACTATTGGCTCAAAATAGACACGCACAAGCAGGCCGAGCATGCCCGCCTGATCCGCCGGGCGGATAGCGAGGGGCGGAGGCTGGCGACGTCGTTTACCTCCGATGCCTTCACGTCCATGACCGAACTCTCGGTGTTGGCTCCCAATCATCCGCGGCTGTTGTCGCTGTTTGCCGGCGCTTGTGCCGCGGCTGGAGCGAACATCATCGGCGCACACGTCTCGACCACGCGTGACGGCATCGCGCTCGACACCTTCCTGCTGCAGCGTGAGTTTGCCGAGATCGACGATGAGCAGCGACGTATGGATCGGATCGCCCGCACCATCGAACGCGCCCTCAACGGTGAAATTCGTATCGCCAGGCTGATGGGGGAACGCCGTCCTACCGAGCGGCGCATCAATGCGTTTACGGTCGAGCCCGAAACAATCATCAACAATTCTCTGTCGGACAATTTCTCGGTTATCGAGGTGGCCGGGAGGGACCGGCCGGGTCTTCTCTACGATCTCACCAACACGTTGTCCGACCTCAATCTCGACATCACGTCGGCGCACATCACCACCTATGGAGAGAAGGCCGTGGACGTCTTCTACGTAACGGATCTCACCGGCAAGAAAATCGTCAGCGAAGCGCGACAGGCAACCATCCGCGAGCGGCTTGCCGGTGTGCTGTCGCATCAGGGCGAGGCTGCATGAAGCTTTATCGGGCGTTCGCCACCGTCGGCGGGCTGACGATGATCAGCCGTGTGCTTGGTTTCGTGCGCGATATTCTAATTGCAGCGGTCTTGGGAACAGGCGCGGTCGCTGACGCCTTCTTCGTCGCCTTCCGGTTCCCGAACCTTTTTCGCCGGCTGTTTGGAGAAGGCGCGTTCAATGCCGCGTTCGTACCGTTGTTCGCAAAGCGGCTGGAAGGCGAGGGCGCCGACTCGGCCCGGCGCTTTGCCGAGGATGCGATGTCGGGGCTGGTGTTCGTCCTGGTGCTGCTGACCGCAATCGCCCAGATCACGATGCCGTGGCTCATGCATGTGCTGGCGCCCGGATTTGCCGAGACGCCGGAAAAGTACGATCTCGCGGTTTTGCTGACGCGGATCACCTTTCCCTATCTCCTGTGCATGTCGCTGGTCGCCTTGCTCTCGGGCGTTCTCAATACGCTGGGCAAGTTCGTGGAAAGCTCCAGCGTCTCGATCATTCTCAATCTGACGCTGACGGCGGCCATCCTGCTGGCCATGGCTCTGGGCTATCGCCGTGACGCGAACGCCGGGATCATTCTCGCCTGGGGCGTCGCGGCCGCGGGCGTCTTCCAGTTGGCGCTGTTGGCTTATGGCGCGATCATGAACGGGTTTGCCCTGCGGCTGCGCCGGCCGACGCTCAGCCCGGAGATCCGCGACCTGATCCGGCTCGGTATTCCAGGGGTGATCGCCGGTGGCATCACACAGATCAATATCGTGATCGGCACGGTGATCGCCTCCCTGCAGGATGGTGCAGTCTCGCATCTCTACTATGCCGACCGCATCTATGAGCTGCCGCTGGCGATCGTCGGCATTGCTATCGGCGTGGTGTTGCTGCCTGATATTTCCCGTCATTTGCGCGCCGGAAACAGCGCCGATGTGATGAATAGCCAGAACCGTTCGCTGGAATTCGCGATGCTGCTCACGCTGCCGGCTGCCGTGGCGCTGGCTGTGGTGCCATCCCCCATCGTCAGTGTGTTGTTCGAGCGCGGGGCCTATACGGCCGCCGATACGCATGCGACGGCGCTCGCTCTCGGCATTTTCGCGTTGGGACTGCCGTCGTTCGTGCTGATCAAGGTGTTCTCGCCCGCCTATTTCGCCCGCGAGGACACCGCCACGCCAATGCGTTACGCAGCCATCAGCCTGACCGCCAATACGCTGGGATCGATTGCTTTCTTTTTCCTGTTCCGCTGGGCAGGTCTCATGCCGCACGTCGGGATTGCCTTGGCGACAACGCTCGGCGGCTGGCTGAATGCGGGGCTGCTCTGGTCGACACTGGCCCGGCGTGGTGATTTCATCGTCGATCGGACGTTGAACCGCAGTCTGCCGAGGATTTGTGTCTCGAGCCTCATCATGGGAGTAGCGCTGTTTTTTTCCGCTGACGCGCTGGCTCCGTGGCTTGGCGGCCAGGGCACCCTCGCCCGTTTCGGGGCGCTCACGGCGCTCGTGTTGATCGGTCTGATCGTTTACGCCGTGGCCGTTCAAGTGACGGGAGCGATGCCGCTGCGCCGGCTGGTCGCGGGTTTTAGGCGCAACGCCGGACCTGTGTGAACGTCAACGCGACAAGTCCAACGCAATTGGCAACTTGCGCACGGTGCCTCGGCGCGCGATAAACCGCCGGAATTCCAAAGAGCACAGGACTCCCATGACGCTTCCGAAGATCACGCCGCGCGTTTTTTCCGGCATGCAGCCGACCGGCTCGCTGCATCTTGGCAACTATCTCGGCGCGATGTTGCAGTGGATCAAGCTGCAGGACAGCCATGAATGCATCTACTGCGTGGTCGATCTGCACGCGATCACGCAGGCGGTCGAGATCTGGGGCGGCCCGGAGCAGTTGAAGCCGGCGATCCGGGAAGTGACGGCTGCCTATATCGCTGCCGGTGTCGATCCCAAGAAGAGCATCATCTTCAATCAGTCGCAGGTCTCCGAGCATGCGGAGCTGGCGTGGGTGTTCAACTGCGTCGCGCGCCTGGGTTGGCTCAACCGCATGACGCAGTTCAAGGAGAAGGCCGGCAAGGATCGCGAGAACGCGTCGGTCGGTCTCTATGCCTATCCGAACCTGATGGCCGCTGACATCCTGGTCTACCGGGCCACGCACGTGCCGGTGGGTGAGGACCAGAAGCAGCATCTGGAGCTGGCCCGCGATATTGCACAGAAGTTCAATAATGACTTCCGTGCTTCCATCACGGCGGCAGGATATGACGACGGTCTGTTTTTCCCGCTGCCGGAGCCGGTCATCACAGGCCCTGCGACGCGCGTCATGAGCTTGCGCGACGGGACGAAGAAGATGTCGAAATCCGATCCGTCCGATCTGTCACGCATCAATCTGTTGGATGATGCGGAAACGGTTGCGCGCAAAATCCAGAAGGCCAAGACGGATCCTGAACCTCTGCCGTCTGAGGAGGCAGGGCTGGCAGGGCGCCCGGAGGCGGAGAATCTTGTCGGCATTTATGCGGCATTGGCCGGTATCGATGCCACGACGGTGCTGCGCGATTTCGGTGGCGGGCCATTCTCCACCTTCAAGAAAGCGCTTGGCGAGGTGGCGGTTGAAAAAATTGGCCCGATCGGCGCTGAAATGCGTCGGCTCTCGCAGGACGCTGCCGAAATTGATAAGGTTCTGGTCGATGGGGCAAATCGCGCACGTGCGATCGCGAAGCCGATCATGGATCAGGTGAGGGATATTATGGGCTTCATCCGGGGCTGAGGCGAAATCGGGGTATTTTTTCCGCTCATCTCACGCATTGAACCGGAAAACTTCACCCGGCGGTCCACTCGCGCACGCCGCGATTGCCGAGATACCTGCAACGTGACAGCATGAGACATGGCCATGAAAAAACGCCGCGTTTTTGAGGAAGGCCACCGTCGCAAATATCTCGTCATTGTCGACGACAGTGATGAGGTGGAGGCGGCGCTGTACTTCAGCGCTTTGCGTGTGGCGCACACGTCCGGCTCCGTCCTGCTGCTCTATGTCATCGAGCCGCAGGAATATCAGCACTGGGTCGGTGTGCGGCAGGTCCAGCTCGAAGAAGAGACCACAAAAGCCAAGGCTCTGTTCCGGATGTTTCGGCGCAAGCTGAATACGGCGGGCTTCGAGTCGGTCCCGACCGAGGAAGTCATCCTTGAAGGCAAGAAGGCCGAAAAGATCGTGGAGCTGATCGACGACGACGAGGATATCGCCGTTTTGGCGCTTGGCGCGTCCACGGATGCCAAAGGTCCCGGACCGCTGGTATCTTCACTGGCTGCTGGTGCAACCGCGGGGACTTTCCCCATTCCGATCACCATCGTGCCGGGCAATCTCACCCTGGACGACCTCCAGGCGCTCGCGTGATGCGTTTTCCGAGCCAGGGGCTCGACTTTTGACCGCCCCATAGCTAACTAGTAGAATAGTTCTAAATCGAGGGCATGGGAGTCCTCGAAGCCCATTGGGCGGGCGCAAGGAGCAATGCATGTTCATTCAGACCGAACCGACACCCAACCCAGCGACATTGAAGTTCATCCCGGGCCGGCCGGTTCTGGGCGAGGGCACGGCCGATTATCGCTCGTCCGACGAGGCAAGTGACTCGCCACTGGCCGCCCGCCTGTTCGAAGTGGACGGCGTGCGTGGTGTTTTCCTCGGCTCGGATTTCATTTCCGTCACCAAGGACGACTCGGAGTGGCAGCACGTCAAGCCGGCCATTCTCGGCGCCATCATGGAGCACTTCATGTCGGGCTCGCCGGTGCGCGAGACCGAAAATTCCAATGACGTCGCCGGCGGCAACTATGATCCGAAGGACGAAGAGACTGTCCTGACCATCAAGGAGCTTCTGGATACGCGCGTGCGCCCGGCCGTGGCCCAGGACGGTGGCGACATCACCTTCCATGGCTTCCGTGATGGTATCGTATTCCTGCACATGCGGGGCGCCTGCGCAGGCTGCCCGAGCTCCACGGCGACGCTGCGCCATGGCATCGAAAACCTGCTCCGGCATTTTTGCCCGGACGTTCAGGAAGTCCAGGCCGTCTAAGCGGCCGCCCGGAGGTTCGCGTGGTGGACCTCCGGCCGAAAACCGGTGGCCGCCAATTGCGGCAGGAGTATCGACGCAGAATGGCTGATCCGCTCGACCCTGCTGCGCTTGATCAGCTCTTCCGCTCTGCTCGTACCCACAACGCGTTCCAGCCCCGCGACGTGCCGGATAGTCTTCTGCATGAGCTGATCGAGCTTATGAAGATGGGGCCGACGACGGCCAACTCCTCACCTGCGCGGGTGCTTTTCGTGAAGTCGCCCGCCGCCAAACAGCGGCTGAAACCGCATCTGTCGACGGGGAATCGCGACAAGACCATGGCCGCGCCGGTGACGGCCATCATCGCGTACGATCTCAAGTTCTACGAACATCTGGGAAAGCTGTTTCCGCATGAACCGGATGCGCCCAACTGGTTCAAGGGCAAGCCGGACATCCAGACCACGGCTCTCAGGAACGGCTCCCTGCAGGGCGCTTATCTGATCCTCGCCGCGCGAGCGCTGGGGTTGGATGCCGGACCGATGTCGGGCTTCGACAATGCCGGCGTCGACCGCGAATTCTTCGCCGGCACCGAGACCAGATCAAACTTCCTGTGCAATCTCGGTTACGGCGATCCGGCCGGCCTGTTTCCGCGCTCGCCGCGGTTTGATTTCGATGAGATGGCCAGGATCATCTAGCCCTCTCGACCTCAACCGTCGCCCAACGACCATGCCGGAAACGGATCGGGCAGTTTTTCCCAGGCTCTGGTGTTCTTCCGGCTTGATTCCGGCATCAGGCACGCGTTCAACGCGGCGACCATCCTGATCTGATCCATGGCTTTGCTGCCAATAAAGACCAGTTCCTGGCGGCGATCGCCCCACGTGCTGTGCCATCTGCGCTTGATCCGCGTGACCATGTCCGGATCGTCCGGCCAGTGGCGTTGAGGCACGGCAGCCCACCAGTATCCGGCTGCGTTCGTTTGGATCATGGCCCCGGCGTGGCTCAGTTCGCCGACCCACTGCGGCCGCGAGGCGAGCCAGAAGAAGCCTTTCGCGCGCACAACATCCGGCCACGGTGTGTTGAGAAAGGCGTGCAGCTTTGCCGGATCGAACGGTGCGCGAGCGCGATAGACGAAGCTGGTGATGCCGTATTCTTCCGTCTCGGGCACATGCTCGTTGAAATTGTTCAGCTCCTTGAACCACGTCGGATGCTTTTGTGCGGCTTCAAAGCTGAACAGCCCGGTATCGAGGATCGCGGCGAGCGGCACGCGACCGTTGCTCGTCTCGACGATACGCGCATCGGCGTTGAGAGCGCGCACGATCAATCGCGCCTTCAGCCGTTGGTCCGGCGTTGCCAGGTCGAGCTTGTTGAGGATGACAACGTCGGCGAACTCGATCTGCTCGACCAGAAGCCCGACGAGTGATCGCGTATCGTCCTCGCCCAATGACTGCCCACGATCGCCCAGAAAATCCTCGGAGGTGTAATCCTTGAGGAGGCTGGCGGCATCGACGACGGTGACCATGGTGTCGAGACGCGCCACGTCCGAGAGGCTGTTACCGTCATCGTCGCGGAACTCGAACGTCGAGGCGACCGGGAGTGGCTCGGAGATCCCGCTCGACTCGATCAGCAGATAGTCGAACCGGCGTTGCGCCCCCAGCCGGCGGACTTCCTTCAGGAGGTCGTCGCGCAGCGTGCAGCAGATGCAGCCGTTGGACATCTCAACGAGCGTCTCTTCCGTTCGCGACAGGTTCGCGCCGCTATCCCGCACGAGATCCGCGTCGATATTCACTTCGCTCATGTCGTTGACGATGACCGCGACCTTCAGCCCCTCGCGATTGTTGAGCACATGATTGAGGACCGTGGTCTTTCCGGCGCCGAGGAAGCCTGACAACACCGTAACGGGCAGGCGGGTGTCGGCTTTGGCCGGTGCGGTGGCGAGGTGATCTTTGAGCTGCGCGTCCACGAACGTACCTCCTGAGGGATGTTCATTTATGTAACGTTATAATATAACATAAATCAAGATGGCGTTTGTGGTGTTGCCCTCCGCGCGTGACTGCTTCCCGCTGGAATGTCGGAGGCATCGCGGCTATAGGCTCGGGCGATGAATGTCCTGGCTTTCGATACTTGCCTTGGCGCGTGCTCGGCGGCGGTCTTGCTCGGTCCACCTCAGATCGCGTCTGCTCAGCTCGTCTGGCGGCATGAGCGCATGGTGACAGGCCAGGCCGAGCGCCTGATGCCGATGATCGAGGAGGTTCTGCGCGAAGCGAGTGTCTCGGTCGGAGGTTTGGATGCTATCGCCGTGACGGAAGGGCCGGGAACGTTCACGGGCATTCGCGTCGGGGTGGCGGCGGCCCGGGGATTGGCGCTTGCGACCGGTCTGCCTATTCGCGCCACCACGTCGCTGCATGTGATTGCGCATCAGGCGATAAGCGAAATCGGCGACGCGATATCCGGACGGCAGCTTGCGGTTTGCATCGACGGGCGAGCCGGGCAGGCTTGGGTGCAAGTCTTTGACAGTCGCGACGGTGAGCCCGTGACAGCTCCAGGCCTGATGGCGCCCGCTGAAGCAGTCCGACTTTGCCCCGGCGATGATCTCTTCTGCGTAGGTTCAGCCGGATCGGCTCTGGCGGACGCTGTCCGGGCGCAGGGCGGAAAGGCGGAAGCCGCACTCCCCGATGTGCAACCGGATGCCCGGACTTTGGCGGGCATGACCTCGGCCTTGAAGGCTCGGAAGCCATTGTTGCCGCTTTATCTTCGGGCGCCGGATGCCAAGCCTCAGATCGGCAAAGCGTTGCCGCGTGCATGATGTCGGAGACCGTGCCCCACATTGTCATCAAGCAGGTCGGGGCCGAGGCGGCGCCCACGATCGCCGATATGCATGCTCGGCTTTTCGATCCGCCGTGGAACGAAGCGAGCCTGTCCGCAACGCTTCGGGAGCCAGCCGTGATAGCGTGTCTGGCTCAGGTCGGAAGCGCCCCTGAAGACGTCGGTTTCGCTCTTTGCCGCGTGGTCGCGGACGAAGCCGAAATCCTGACGATCGGTACTCTGCCAGCCTGGAGACGTCGCGGCATCGGGATCCGGCTTATTGACGCGCTCGCGCAGCACGCGGCGCAGCGGGGCGCAGAGAAGATGTTCCTTGAGGTCGCCGCCGACAATGGCGCAGCACAAGCGCTCTATCTCAAACAGGGCTTCGCGAAGGCGGGTGAACGTCGCGGCTATTACACGCGTCCAGGGCAGGCTGCCGCCGTGGATGCCGCCATTCTCGTCAAGCGTCTCTGACTTTGAGGGCGCACCCGGTGGACGGAGCACACGAAGCGTCCTTATATGCGCCCGCAAGACACACAGCCCGAAGCGGGACAATCCGGGAAGATGAGATCGTGCTGACCTGACATGGCCTCCGGTTTGTCGAAAAATCCGGAAGCGAAGCGTCCGGGAGCGCTCCGGGCGACGGCCATCCTGTCCGCGTTCATGGCGCTCACCTGCCCCTTGATGCCGGTGCAGGCGCTGCTGCTGAAAGCCGCTCCTCGGTACGCGCGGCGCTTCCCGCACTGGTATCACCGGCAAGTGTGCCGGTTGCTCGGGATCCGACTGCATATCGACGGGCGCATTTCAAGCCGTACCCCGGTCCTTGTGATCTCGAACCATACGTCCTGGCTGGATATTCCCGTTCTATCCGCGGTGGCGCCGGTGTCGTTCGTGGCCAAGAAGGAGGTCGGTAGCTGGCCGTTCGTTTCGTCCCTCGCGCGCCTGCAAAGGTCGGTGTTCGTGGACCGCAATCGCCGCACAACCGTCGGCGAGACGGCGGGTGAAATCACCGAGCGCTTGCGCACGGGCGACACGGTGGTGCTGTTTGCGGAAGGCACGTCCAGCGACGGTAATCGTGTCCTCCCCTTCAAGACGTCGCTGTTTGCGGCCGCCAAGCCCTCGAAGTCGCCCGGCAGCGATGCCGAGTGTGCCTGCGTCCAGACGCTGGCGATGGTCTACACGCATCTTCACGGGGTGCCGCTGCGCCGATCGGACCGCCCGCTGGTCGGCTGGTATGGTGATATGGAGATGGGCAGTCACGCCTGGGAACTCCTGAAGGCGGGGCCGCTCGACGTTCATATTCGTATCAGTGAACCCGTTCCCCTGTCGCATTTCACCGATCGCAAGGCTCTTGCGCGCTATAGCGAGGCCGAGGTGCGGCAGGCTGTAACCGAACTGTTGCGGGATCAGCCGAGGAAGGACGATCAACCCGTCCCAGCGGTGGATTTGCCATCGCCGGAGAAACGATCTTTGGCATAAAAGCACCCGTCGCCCCTCGACGGAAAAGGGGCCAAGTATTAAACATTCTTGTCATATGGATGTTGCGCTGCAGCACCGCTGGCGCGCTGCGACGCATGGCCGGGGAACCTGAGCCGTAGCTTGGCCGTCTTTATGGTGCACTGCGACTGGGCGGGCCTGAATTTGGGTCGGCCTTGAGGGAACGAGGTTAACGCATGGCGGACACCCGGAAGGTGTTCATCAAGACGTTTGGCTGTCAAATGAATGTCTATGACAGCGAGCGTATGACGGAAGCGCTGGGCTCGCATGGCTATGCCGTGACCGAGAGCGCCGCCGATGCCGACCTCGTGGTGCTCAACACCTGCCATATCCGGGAAAAGGCGGCGGAAAAGGTCTATTCCGAGCTTGGGCGCTATCGCGACATCAAGAACGAGCGACGTTCCGCGGGCAAGGACATGCTGGTGGCCGTCGCCGGGTGCGTGGCCCAGGCCGAAGGCGCGGAGATCGTGGCGCGTGCACCGGCGGTCGACCTCGTCATCGGCCCGCAGGCCTATCACCGTCTGCCGGATCTCATTGCCAAGGCGAAGTCGGAGCATCGCCAGATCGTCGACACCGAATTTCCGGACGAGGACAAATTCGGCAAACTGCCCGCCCGCCGTGGGCCGCGCGCGGCTTCGGCGTTCCTCACTGTTCAGGAGGGATGCGACAAATTCTGCACCTTCTGCGTCGTGCCTTACACGCGCGGTATGGAGATGTCGCGGTCGGTGGCGCAGATCATGGCCGAGGCGGAGCGCCTCGTGGCTGATGGCGTGCGTGAAATTACGCTGCTAGGTCAAAATGTTAATGCCTATCACGGTGAGGGCGTCGATGGTCAGCCGTGGTCGCTCGCTCAGCTTCTGGCTCATTTGTCGGACATTCCGATGCTGGAGCGGCTGCGTTATACAACCAGCCATCCGCGCGACATGGGCGATGATCTCCTCGAGGCGCATCGGGATCTGCCGAAACTGATGCCCTATCTGCATCTGCCGTTCCAGGCTGGCGCCGACCGCATTCTCGCAGCCATGAACCGGAAGCACACGGCGGTCGAATATCTGGGCCTTATCGAGCGCATTCGCGATGTGCGGCCCGACATTGCCCTCTCGACGGATATCATCGTGGGGTTTCCCGGCGAGACCGAGGGCGAATTCCAGCAGACCCTCGACCTCGTGGGCGAGGTGGGTTTTGCACAGGCCTACTCCTTCAAATATAGCCCGCGTCCTGGGACACCGGCCTCCAACATGGGCGATCAGGTGCCGGAACCGGTGAAGACAGACCGGCTGCAACGATTGCAGACATTGCTTCAGAGCCAGCAGAGTTCGTTCAATGCAGGCTGCGTGGGGAAAGTATTTCCCGTTTTGTTTGAACGGCTTGGTCGCAGATCGGGGCAGCTCATCGGGCGCTCGCCCTATTTGCAGTCCGTGCATGCGGATGCGGAACCGAGCCTGCTCGGCCGAATTCTGAACGTCGAGATCTCCGACGCGGGCACCAACAGCCTCGCGGGCGTGGTGCTCTGAAATGCATCCTTAGGTTGTTTCCCAATGGACCGCTGTCATGCTTTCCCTACATAGGCTATGGTAGGTGAGAGCCGCTTGTTCCCGGGGAAGGGGACGGCTCGTATTGGAGACCATGATTTGAGCGCATATCGCGGGTCAGCGACCGGGGCGGGACGGCCAGCAAAGCCGTCGCATGCCAGGAAGCGTCTGGTCGTTCCTTTCGAGGACAACCGATATCTCTCCGAGCTGCTGGGTGAATACGATGCCAACCTCGCCTTGATCGAGGACAGGCTGGGCATCGAGGCACATGCGCACGGCAATGTCGTGATTTTATCGGGCTCCGAGTCGGCTTGCGAAATCGCCCGTGGCGTGTTGGAGCAACTTTATACGCGCGTCGCGCGCGGCGAACCGGTCGGGCCGGGAGATTTCGACGGCTTGATCCGCCACGGTCGCGGCGAGACGACCGGCACAACGGCTGCACCGGATGGCCAGGCGCAAATCGCGACCCGGCGCCGCGTGATCAAAGCGCGGACACCCGCACAAAGCGAGTATATGCGCGGCCTGGAGAAGACCGACCTGGTCTTCGGGCTCGGGCCAGCGGGTACCGGCAAGACGTATCTGGCGGTCGCCTACGCGGCGCACTGCCTGGAGAGAGGGATTGTCGAGCGGATCATTCTCTCGCGGCCGGCCGTGGAAGCGGGCGAACGTCTCGGCTTTTTGCCCGGTGACATGCGTGAGAAGGTCGATCCATACCTGCGGCCGCTTTACGATGCGCTTTATGATGTGCTGCCACCGGAAAAGGTCGAACGCGACCTGGAAACCGGCGTGATCGAGATTGCGCCGCTGGCGTTCATGCGCGGCCGCACGCTGGCCAATGCCTACGTTATTCTCGACGAGGCCCAGAACACGACCAGCATGCAGATGAAGATGTTCCTGACCCGCCTGGGCGAGAACTCCAAGATGGTCATCACCGGTGATCCGACGCAGATCGACTTGCCGCCGGGGCAGAAATCCGGCCTGGAAGAAGCTGTCGGCCTGCTGGCGGGCATTCAGGGGATCGAAGTGATCCGTTTCACGTCTGCCGACGTTGTGCGGCGAGACCTCGTGGCCCGCATTGTCGAAGCCTACGACAAAGGCACCGAGCCGAGGCACGATCGCAATGGATGATAACGGCGACAGTACCGGCCTCGCCCTCGCGCGAGATGCAAACAACGACGACCCCGAGCCTCAACGAAGACTGGCGCTCGACATTGTCATCGAGGATGGGGACTGGTCGGATTTCGGAGCGGTGGACCACTTGCTCGGCGCCACCGCCGATGCGCTTGCGCGCCATCTGGACCTGAATGACATGGAAGCCGCGGTCGCGTTGAGTTCGGACGCGCGCGTCAGGGTTTTCAATCGCGACTACCGCGGCAAGGACAAGCCCACCAACGTCCTGTCGTTCCCCGCAGGATTCGGCCACGTTTCGCCGGGAGAGCCCCGCCACATTGGCGACATCGCACTGGCTGCGGAAACGCTGCTGCGTGAGGCGACGGAGCAGGGCAAGCAGCCGCGCGACCATCTCCAACATCTTCTCGTTCACGGTCTGCTGCATCTGCTCGGCTACGACCACGAAACCGAGGCACAGGCCGCAGACATGGAGGCGCTCGAGGTCGAGATCCTCGCGGCGCTGGGCATTGCCGACCCTTACGCGGGGCCGGTGTGACGGAATCCACAAGCCAGGAGCTGAAAACGCAAGCTGTGATGAGTACCGACGTCGAATCTTCCAGGAGCGACTCTGCCACGGGCGATGACCGTGGGAATGGCGCATCCGGCTGGCTTTCAGGACTGAAGGCACGCCTGGGATTGCCCACCAGCCAGAGCCTCCGCGGCACGCTCGAAGACGCACTGCGCGTCGAGGCGAAGCCGGATGATACCGTCAGCACCGAAGAGCGCGGCATGCTGCTGCGGCTTCTGCAGTTCGGCCGACTGCGGGTCGATGATGTCATGGTTCCGCGGGCGGACATCATCGCGCTGGAGGAAAGCGAGACACTGGCTGAGGTCTTGGCGACCTTCCATACGGCAGGCGTTTCGCGCATTCCGATCTTCCACGAGACCCTGGATGACCTGCGCGGCATGATCCACATCAAGGACATGATGCGCTGGCTGCTTGGAGAGGCGACGGGCCGGCCGTTCGGTGAACAAAAGAGCGAATCTGCCCCGATTGCTCCTGACAGCCAAAATGGCGATGGCCATGCGGATGTCGTGGCGGCGTTCGCCGACTTGGATCTCAGCCGGGTCGACTTGTCCCGTCCGATGACCGTCGCGAAGATCCGCCGCCCGGTGCTGTATGTGCCGCCCTCGATGCCGGCCATGAACCTGCTGCTGCGCATGCAGTCCACGCGCATTCATATGGCGTTCGTCATCGACGAATACGGCGGGACCGACGGCCTCGTTACGATCGAGGACCTGGTTGAGCAGATCGTCGGCGACATCGAGGATGAGCACGACGAAACCGAAGCGGCCAATATCATCGATGATCCGAAGTTGGGGCTCGTCGCTTCAGCGCGCACGCCGGTGAAAGAGCTGGAGGACCGTCTCGGCGTCAAGCTTCTGGGGCCTGAGGAGGAAGAGGAAATCGATACGCTCGGCGGCCTCGTGTTCGCACTTGTCGGCCGTGTGCCTGCGCGCGGAGAACTGGTGCGGCATCGTTCCGGGATCGAGTTCGAGGTCCTCGACGCCGATCCGCGGCGCATCAACAAGCTCAAGATCCACGTCGACCGCGTTGATCCCGCTGCCGTGACCGACGCCCCGCCTGCGGACGGCTGAGGCCCATGGCCGGGGGCATTTCCACGCCTGCAGCGTCTCGACCCTTTGGCCGACGGCTTCAAGGACGAGCCGCGGACATTGGTTGCCTGACCGGATGGCGGCGCGCAGCCTTGGCGATCGGAGCCGGTGCCGCGTCGGTCCTGGCGATGGCGCCGTTCTTTTTCAGCCCTATTCTGTTCCTCACCCTGCCCGTGCTGGTCTGGTTCATCGACGGCAGCATCGCCAGGACCGGAGACGCGTCTGCCGTCCGGCGCATGTTGCGAGCGGCCGCGGTTGGTTGGCTGTTCGGGTTGGGGTACTTTCTCGCCGGATTGTTCTGGATCGGCGAAGCCTTTCTTGTCGAGGCCGAGAAATTCGCGTGGCTGTTGCCCTTCGCCGTCACGCTGATGCCTGCAGGGCTTGCGCTGTTCTGGGGCGCGGCGGTTGCGGTGGCGGCTCTGGTCTGGCGCCCAGGCCTGCAGCGGGTGCTGCTTCTGGCACTGACGCTGTCGGCGGCCGAGTGGCTGCGCGGACATATCTTCACTGGTTTCCCGTGGAACGTTCTTGGCTATGCGCTTACAGCGCCGCTGCAGTTGATGCAGTCGGCCGGTATTTTCGGCATCTATGGCCTTACACTGATTGCAGTGTTGGTGTTCGGCCTACCGCTCGTTGCGCTGGCTGACGCCGGGGCGGATCGGAAACGCTGGCACGCGGCAGTTCTGACCGTGCTCGCCGCCCTGGCGCCGCTGCCGGTGGCCTGGGGCTACGGGGCGATCGAACTCGCGAAGCCCGCGCCGCCAGCGGTCCAAGGTGTGCGGCTTCGCCTCGTGCAGCCGAGCGTTCCTCAACGCGAGAAGTGGCGGCCCGAGAACCAGCGGGACATCTTCATCGATCATCTGACGATGTCGCGCCAGTCATCGGACGGCACGGACGTCGGTCTCGCCGGGATCACGCACGTCATCTGGCCGGAAGCCGCAATGCCATTCCTTCCGCTCAGCACGCCCGAGGCGCTCCGCGTGATCGGGGATCTGCTGCCTGAGGAAACCCGTTTGATTGCCGGCGCCCTGCGGCTCGATGAACAGTCGGCGGCCTCGCCTTCTGGGCGCCGCGTCTTCAACAGCCTGATCGTCTTTGGCGCCGATGGCCAGCCGGAGAGCATCTACGACAAGATTCATCTGGTGCCGTTCGGTGAGTATCTGCCGCTGCGGCCGCTGCTGGAAGCAATCGGTCTGCAGAAGCTCGTCGCCTGGCGCGGCGGCTTTTCAACGGGCCAGACGCCACGTCCGTTATTGGCGGCCGCCGGTCTGCCCCCGGTCGCAGGGCTCATCTGCTACGAGGCCATCTTCCCCGCTGCGATCGTTCAGGGAACGGAGCGATCGCAGGCGCTGATCAATCTGACCAATGACGGATGGTTCGGCAACACGACCGGCCCCCGCCAGCACTTTCATCAGTCTCGGGTGCGGGCGGTCGAAGAGGGGGTGCCGCTGATCCGGGTGGCGAACAACGGCATCAGTGGCGTTGTGGACGCCAACGGCCGGATTCTCGCGCGGATTGGCCTTAACGAGCGCGGAGTCATTGATACGGACCTGCCCGGCGCACGGCCACCGCCCCCTTACGCATGGTTCGGTGACGGGATCTTTATGATCAGTTGGCTGATCGGGTTCTGTAGCCTGCTTTTGATGCGTCCTCGTCATTCTTCGTAAGGTTTGTTGCACATTAGTCACTGTTCCATGCACAGATTGCCATTCTGACCCTATCTGTTCTCGTTGACGTGCCATATTCCTGCACCTAGGAATTGCGCGGTGTTAAGCCATTTCAACTGGGTGGGGAGCACAGGCGATGGCCAGGCAAGATGAAGCGGTCGCTGAACACGACGAAGAACTGGTAGAAAAAGGCTCGCGACGGGCAAACCCTCTCGACCTTCATGTCGGCAGTCGCGTGCGCCTTCAGCGGATGCTGTTGGGCATGAGTCAGGAAAAGCTCGGCGAGCAGCTCGGGCTGACATTCCAGCAAATCCAGAAGTACGAGAAGGGCATCAACCGGATCGGCGCCAGCCGGCTGTTCGATCTGGCCCGGGTCCTCGGGGTGAATGTCCAATTCTTCTACGACGAAGCGCCGGGGGGCGTGACGGACTCCAGGCCGACGGCTGCGGCGGGTGGTCTTGCCGATAAGCCGGACAGCTACGTCGTCGACTTCCTCAGCAGTCGCGAGGGCATCGAGCTCAATAAGGCGTTCGTTCGCATCGCAGACCCGAAGGTGCGACGGTCCGTCGTGGACCTGGTTCGCACGCTGGCCGAGGTTGAAAAGGCTGGCTGAGACTGAGGGGTAGCCTTAACGCGAGGCGTGTCCAGCATAAGCTTTGCTAAAGACCCGCCTTGACCCCTTTTCGAAAGCCTGCAATGGAAACGCGGCTATTCAGGCTTTCATTTGTACGACGGGGTCTCTCGTGCCGCGCCAATCCTATCTCTTCACTAGCGAATCTGTCTCCGAGGGGCATCCCGACAAGGTTTGCGACCGGATCTCGGACGAAATTGTCGACCTGTATTTTCGCGAAGGCGCGAAGGCAGGCATCAGTCCTTGGGATATCCGCGTCGCCGCCGAGACGCTGGCGACCACGAACCGGGTCATCATCGCCGGCGAGACGCGCGGACCTTCGACCATCACCAAGGATCTGGTGGCCCATGTCGCCCGCATGGCGATCAAGGACATCGGATACGAGCAGGATGGTTTTCATTGGGAAACCGCTGATGTCGAAGTCCTCCTGCACCCTCAGTCTGCCGACATCGCCCAGGGCGTCGACCTGAAGGACAACAAGGACGAAGGTGCCGGCGACCAGGGCATCATGTTCGGCTACGCCTGCCGCGAGACGCCGGAGCTGATGCCGGCGCCGATCTATTACAGCCACAAGATTCTCGAAGTGCTGGCCAAGGCGCGCAAGTCGAAGGAAGGCGCTGCGGCAAAGCTTGGTCCTGACGCCAAGAGCCAGGTGACGGTGCGCTATGAAGGTGGCAAGGCGGTCGGCGTGACGCAGATCGTGCTGTCGACCCAGCATATCGATCCGGATCTGAGTTCTGCTGACGTCCGCAAGATTGTCGAGCCCTACATCCAGGATACCCTGCCGAAGGGCTGGATCGACAAGAACACCGTCTGGCACGTCAATCCGACCGGCAAGTTCGTGATCGGCGGTCCGGATGGGGACTGCGGTCTCACCGGCCGCAAGATCATCGTCGATACCTATGGTGGCGCTGCGCCGCATGGTGGTGGCGCGTTTTCCGGCAAGGATCCGACGAAGGTCGACCGGTCTGCAGCATACGCCGCGCGTTACCTCGCCAAGAACGTGATTGCCGCCGGGCTGGCGGATCGCTGCTGCATTCAGCTTTCCTATGCCATCGGCGTGGCCGAGCCGCTGTCGATCTACGTCGATGCCTACGGCACGGGCAAGGTCAGCGAGGACAAGCTTGAGAAGGCGCTGCGGGACGCCATGAAGCTGACGCCGCGCGGTATTCGCGAGCATCTTGCGCTCAACCGGCCCGTCTATGCGCGCACCGCCGCCTACGGTCATTTCGGCCGGCATCCCGATGAAGATGGCGGGTTTTCCTGGGAGAAGGTCGACCTGGCTGACAAACTCAAGACGCTGGTCGGCTAGCGGGTTGCATTCGCTCTATCGGGTATTCGAGTGTCATCGGCCGCGGGGAAACCTGCGGCCGATCGGTTTTCGCAAAGCAGATGGTGAGCCTGATGGGTGCGTCCGATGCACCGGAAAATCGGGAATTGCGTTCCTTCGGACGTCGGCACGGGCGCAAGTTCAGCGCCGCGCAGGAACAGTTGCTGGCCGTGGACTTGCCACGCGTTCGTGTTGATCTCGATATCCCGCCGCCTCAGCCATTGGCCGAATTGTTCGTGTCTCCGGTGCACGAGGTCTGGTTGGAAATCGGCTTCGGCGGCGGCGAGCATTTGCTCTGGCAAGCCGCGCATCATCCGGATGTCGGGCTGATCGGGTGTGAGCCTTATCTCGATGGTGTGGTCAAAGTTCTGTCGGGCATTAGGTCGCAGAAATGCGAGCGCATCTGGCTTCACGCTGACGACGCACGTCCACTGCTGCGCTGGCTTCCTGAGAATTCGATCGCGCGCGCCTTCGTGCTGTTTCCGGACCCCTGGCCGAAGGCGCGTCACCACAAGCGGCGGCTGATTTCTCCAGTTATGGTTGATGCTTTGTCACGTGTAATCCGGCCTGGTGGCCAATTCCGGCTGGCCACCGATATCGGCGATTACGCGCGCACATCACTATTGGCATTGACGGCTTCGCCCCGGTTTCGCTGGCTTGCCGAGGGGCCTGGTGATTGGCGCGAACGGCTCGCTGATTGGCCTCAGACTCGCTATGAGCAGAAGGCCGTGGCTGCGGGCCGCAGGTGTTATTTTCTAAGTTTTGAGCGGATTTGACGCGGTCGGCCGCCTGAAAAGAAGGCGGACTGCTAAAAATCCGTCAAATTCGCTTGACCCTTCAGAAACCCAGTCCTATTCTAATTTTGCTCATGATCATCTCAACTCTGAGAGTGGGCCCCACCGGGTCCGCTCTTTCTTTATTTTTGAGCCATCATGATGCTCGTGTCTTGCAGTCATGGGTCGTTATGGAACAGCGGAATGCAAGCGCGGATTCCGAGCGCTTCATTCGCGAATCCGGCGTTGCTGCGGGTATTGCGTCGCTTATCGCGCCGGCACTCGAAGATCTTGGCTTTCGCCTCGTGAGGGTGCAGATTCAAGGGCGCGAAGGCCAGACCGTTCAGATCATGGCGGAACGATCCGACGGAACAATCTCAATCGAGGATTGCGAAGCGATCTCGCGGCAGCTATCTCCTCTCCTGGATGCCCACGACCCTCTGCCTGGAGCCTACCGGCTTGAAATTTCTTCGCCCGGTATCGACCGGCCGTTAGTCAGGCCCTCGGATTTTGAGGATTGGGCAGGCTATGAAGCCAAAGTCGAGCTTCGGGAGCCCGTAGACGGGCGCAAGCGTTTCCGTGGAACGCTCGAGGGGTTCGACGATGGCGAAGTGCGGATGACGGTAACTCTCGATCAACTTGGGACACAAGTGATCGGCTTTCCCGTTGATATGGTCTCCGACGCGAGATTGGTCCTGACGGACGAGCTTGTCAGGGAAGCGCTGCGGCGGGCCAAGCAGATTGCGAAGAGCGCGGCTGAAACACAGTCGCAGTAGGATGAGTGAGCTTCTAAGGATTTAACGCATGGCCGTTGCAGGTGTCAGTGCAAACCGGTTGGAGCTTCTGCAGATCGCAGACGCGGTTGCGCGCGAGAAGTCGATCGACCGCAAGATCGTCATCCAGGCCATGGAGGACGCGATCCAGAAGGCGGCCAAGTCGCGTTATGGTGCTGAGAACGACATTCGCTGCGAGATCGATCCGAAGACCGGCGATACGCGTCTGGCGCGAGTGCTGGCGGTCGTCGAGAACGTCGAGAACGACTCGACCGAGATTACGCTGGAAGACGCCAAGCGGCGCAATCCGGATGCGAAGATCGGCGACTTGATTGCTGAATCTCTGCCGCCGCTCGATTTCGGGCGCGTTGCCGCGCAGAACGCCAAACAGGTCATCGTGCAGAAGGTGCGCGAGGCTGAGCGCGAGCGCCAGTTCAACGAATACAAGGACCGCATGGGCGAGATCGCCAACGGCACCGCCAAGCGCGTCGAATATGGCAACGTGATCGTCGATCTCGGCCGCGCCGAGGGCATCATTCGCCGCGATGAAATGATCCCGCGCGAGAACGTGCGCTATGGCGACCGCATCCGCGCTTACATCTATGACGTCCGCCGAGAGCAGCGCGGTCCGCAGATTTTCCTGTCGCGCGCCCGGCCGGAGTTCATGTCCAAGCTGTTCGCGATGGAAGTGCCGGAGATCTACGATGGCGTCGTCGAGATCAAGTCGGTGGCCCGCGATCCAGGGTCGCGCGCGAAGATCGCCGTGATTTCCAAGGACAGTTCCATCGACCCCGTTGGCGCCTGCGTCGGTATGCGCGGCCAGCGTGTTCAGGCTGTCGTCAACGAGCTGCAGGGCGAGAAGGTCGATATCATCCAGTGGCGGCCGGATGCGGCGGAATTCATCGTCAATGCTCTGGCGCCGGCTGAGGTGACCAAGGTCGTGCTCGATGAAGACTCCAACCGTATTGAGGTCGTGGTTCCCGAGAGCCAGTTGTCTCTCGCCATCGGCCGCCGCGGACAGAACGTCCGCCTCGCTTCCCAGCTCACCGGTTGGGATATCGACATCCTCACTGAGCAGGAGGAGAGCGAGCGGCGCCAGAAGGAATTCTCCGAGCGCTCGCAGGCTTTCATGGAGACCCTCGATGTGGACGAGGTGATCGCCCAGTTGCTCGTGACCGAAGGCTTTGCGACTGTTGAAGAAGTCGCCTTCGTCGAACTGAGCGAGATTGCGCATATCGAAGGTTTCGACGAAGACACCGCGCAGGAAATCCAGACCCGCGCCCGCGAATATCTCGACCGGATCGAGCAGGAGCGGGATGCCAAGCGCAAGGAACTCGGCGTGTCCGACGATTTGTCCAAGGTGGCCGGCATGACGACCGCGATGATGGTTTCGCTGGGCGAGAACGACGTCAAGACGCTGGAGGATTTTGCCGACTGCGCGACCGATGATCTGGTGGGCTGGACGGAGCGCAAGAAGGAGAAGGATGCCGAGCCGGTCAGGCACAAGGGTTTCCTGGACGGTTTCGATATCGGCCGCAAAGAGGCCGAGGACATGATCATGTCTGCGCGTGTGTTGCTCGGCTGGATCTCGGCTGAAGACCTGGCTCCGGCCGCCGAAGAGGCGGCGGAGGGTGAGGACGCGACGGCCGACGCGGCCGGTCCCAACGCGTGATCAGGCTATGACGAGGAGCGGACAACAAGTTGATGGCGGAACGGACGCGGATCACGGAGGATGCGACGGCGGGGCCTCAGGCCACGTTGCGAACCTGCGTGGTCAGTCGCGCGTCTCGTCCACCGGATGAACTGATCCGTTTCGTCGCCTCGCCGGACGGGCAGGTCGTTCCCGATCTCTCCCGCCGCTTGCCGGGCCGGGGTATCTGGGTGACGGCGGAACGCACCGCGGTCGCCGAGGCCGTCAAGCGCAAGGCGTTCGCGAAAAGCCTCAAGAAGCAGATCACGGCGCCGGCCGATCTGGCGGATGTGGTCGACCGGCTTTTGGTGAAGCGCAGCCTGGAAGCTCTGAGCCTCGCCAACAAGGCGGGACTGGTGACAACAGGATTTACGCGCGTCGAAGCGGAACTGATTTCTGGAAGTGTTGCCGTTCTGCTTCACGCATCGAACGCGGCGGTCGACGGGGCAGGCAAGCTGGACCGCCGATTTGCAGCCATTTCAGCGCAAGCTGGGACTAGGCCGCTGATTTTCCAGGAATTGACCAGTGAGCAAATGAGTTTGGCCTTAGGACGGCCAAATGTGGTACATGCTGCGCTGAGCGCAGGCGGCGCCACGACGAAATTCCTGAATGAGGCCAGCCGAATGACCCGATACCGGTCGGGTTCGTCGGCGTCGGAGACTGAAACCGCGGCTCATTGAGCGCCGCCGAGAGGCGTTTAGAAACGGGCAAAGTATGAGCGAGACTAAGGAGACGACTGACAAGACCCTGACAGGTGGGCGAAAGCCGCTCAGCCTGAAACGGACGGTTGAGTCCGGCCACGTGCAGCAGAAGTTCAGCCACGGGCGGTCGAAGTCGGTTGTTGTCGAGAAGAAGCGCAAGCGTACCCTTTCCACGCAGGATGCCGAAGAAACAACGGCACCGGTGGCGGCGGAGACGCGTCCGGCGCGTCCTCAGACCGCACCACCGCAGCCTGCAGCGAAGCCCGAGCCTCAGAAGCAGCCGACGGTTCTGCGCACGCTCTCTGAGGAAGAGCGCGTTGCGCGTGCCAAGGCGCTTGCAGCCGCGCACGAGCGTCAGGCAGAGGAACAACAGCGCACGGTCGCCGAGCGTCAGCGCCAGGATGAAGCCGATCGCGAGCGGACGGAGCTGGAGGCGCAGGACGAAGCGCCGCAGGATTCCGTTGAAGCTGCGCCCGAGGCTCAGACGACTGCGGAAGCAGTCAGCGAACCGGTTGCCGAGCCCGTGAAGGAAACTGAAACGCCCCCGCCCTCGGCTGCCCCCGTTGAGGCCGCGCCGGAGGCCCCTGTTGCCGAAGCCGTAGCAGAGCCTGAGACGACGCCTGAAGCGCAGCCCAAGGTCGTTGGCATGACGAGGCCCGTCATCGTCTCACGCCCTGATCGCAGTGGACCGAAGGTCGCGGAGACGGCTAAGAAAGGCGAGACCGAGGCTCCCAAGCGCACCGGCCGACCGGGTGCCTTGGCGGCCGAGATCGCCGATGAGGATGAAAGCCGAGCCAAGAAGAAGGGCGCAGGCAAGCTCGTCCGCACGCCCGTCAAGGGTGCCGACGACAACCGCGTGCGCGGCAAGCTGACGATCACCAATGCATTCGATGAGCGCCAGCGTGAGCGATCGCTGGCATCGCTGAAGCGCAAGCGCGAGCGCGAGAAGCTCAAGGCGATGGGTATTCCCCAGTCGCGCGAGAAGATCGTGCGCGAGGTGATCATTCCCGAAGCGATCACGATCCAGGAACTCTCCAACCGTATGTCGGAGCGTGCCGTCGATCTGATCAAGCTGCTGATGAAGCAGGGCGCGATGCACAAGATCACGGACGTGATCGACGCAGACACCGCCGAGCTGATCGTGCAGGAATTCGGTCATACGCCGAAGCGGGTTTCGGAGGCCGACGTTGAAGAAGGCTTCATCGGCGATCAGGATCTCGACGAGGATCTGGACCCGCGGCCGCCGGTCGTGACCATCATGGGTCACGTCGACCACGGCAAGACCTCGCTGCTGGACGCGATCCGGCAGGCGAACGTCGCCAGTGGCGAAGCGGGTGGCATCACCCAGCACATCGGCGCCTATCAGGTGATGACGCCGCGCGGTGATATGGTCACGTTCATCGACACCCCGGGCCACGAGGCGTTTACCGCCATGCGCGCGCGCGGTGCGAAGGTGACGGACATTGTCGTGCTGGTTGTGGCTGCTGACGACGGCGTGATGCCTCAAACCGTTGAGGCGATCAACCACGCCAAGGCGGCGAAGGTGCCGCTGATCGTGGCGATCAACAAGATCGACAAGCCGAGTGCTGATCCGAACCGGGTGCGCACCGAGCTGTTGCAGCACGAGGTCGTGGTTGAAAGCATGTCGGGTGACACGCTGGAAGTCGCGGTGTCTGCGCTCAAGCGGACCAATCTCGACAAGCTTCTCGAAGCCATCAGCCTCCAGGCGGAGTTGCTCGAACTGCGGGCCAATCCACGTCGCTCGGCGGAAGGCTTTGTCATCGAGGCGAAGCTGGAGCGCGGTCGCGGCCCCGTAGGCACGCTGCTCGTTCAGCGCGGAACCCTCGATGTCGGCGACATCGTCGTTGCCGGCTCGGCCTGGGGGCGCGTGCGTGCCTTGATTGACGACCAGGGGGAGAACGTGGACGAGGCAGGTCCGTCGGTTCCGGTGGAAGTGCTCGGGTTTGGCTCCGCGCCGGAAGCCGGTGACCAGTTCGCCGTCGTTGAAAGCGAAGCGCGTGCGCGCGAGATCACCGACTACCGTCAGCGCAAGCGTCGTGAGACGCTGGGCACGGCCGGTACGTCGCGGACCCTTGAGCAGATGATGCAGCAGCTCAAGGAAGACGGCACCAAGGAGTTCACGCTTCTGGTCAAAGGCGACGTGCAAGGCTCGGTCGAAGCTATTGCCGGTTCGCTGAAGAAGATCTCGACGGACGAGGTAGAAGCCCGCATCGTTCACTCTGCTGTCGGCGGTATTACCGAGTCGGACGTTGCTCTGGCACATGCTTCGGGAGCGGTGATCGTCGGCTTCAACGTTCGCGCCAACGTCCAGGCGAAAGCCGCGGCGGAGCGCGATGGCGTCGAGATCCGTTACTACAACATCATCTATGATCTCGTGAACGACGTGAAGGACGCGATGTCCGGCCTGTTGGCGCCGACCATTCGCGAAATCTTCCTCGGCAATGCGCAGATCCTGGAGGTGTTCAACATCTCGAAGGTGGGCAAGGTCGCGGGCTGTCGCGTCAGCGAGGGCAAGGTCGAGCGCGGCGCGAAAGTCCGCCTGATCCGCGACAACGTCGTCATCCACGAGGGAACGCTGTCGACCTTGAAGCGGTTCAAGGACGAGGTGAAAGAGGTCACGGCCGGGCAGGACTGCGGTATGGCGTTTGCCAATTACCAGGATATGCGCGCCGGCGACGTGATCGAATGCTTCAACATCGAGACTATCAAGCGCACGCTCTAGGCAGCGCTGCGATCGACTGAAGCCGGCGGGGAAGTCATTCCCCGCCGTTCGCATTCGCTTTTGAGGAGGCTGTGTCGGTTCAAATCCGGCCAGTAAATGAATGTCCAAACGTGCTTCCGCTCCCCCGACTGGGCCGTCCCAGCGTCAGCTTCGCGTCGGCGAACTGATCCGGCATGCGCTGTCGGAAGCGCTGGCGCGCGGCGATATCCATGACGACATCATCGCCGGCCACATCATCACCATTTCGGAAGTCCGCATGTCGCCGGATTTGAAGGCGGCCACGGTATTCGTGATGCCGCTTGGCGGTAGCGATATCCGTGAAGTGCTGGCCGCGCTTGAACGCAACAGCCGCTACATCCGCGGGCTGGTGGCGAAAGCGGTCAATCTGAGATCGGCGCCGAACGTGGTGTTTCGTGAGGACAAGAGTTTCGACAGCGGTCACCGGATCGATCGTCTTCTGGACAGTCTCAAGCCGTCCGATAAGAGCAACGCCGACAACATCGAAGAATAGGATTTCAGGCCCACACGTATGGCACGCTCCAAGAAAGGCAACCCAGTCCATGGCTGGCTGGTTCTCGATAAGCCCGTTGGTATGACGTCAACCCAGGCCGTGGCTGTCATCAAGCGGCTGTTCGATGCGCAGAAGGCCGGGCATGCCGGGACGCTGGATCCGCTCGCGACAGGCCTGCTGCCGATTGCCCTGGGCGAGGCGACGAAATCCTGCTCCTACGTCGTCGACGGTCGGAAGGCATATCGGTTCACGGTGTCATGGGGCGCCGAGACCACGACCGACGATACGGAAGGCGAGATCACCAACACCAGTGATACGCGTCCGACACCGGCCGAAATCGAGGCCATCCTGCCGCGCTTTATTGGCGAGATCAGCCAGATCCCGCCGACGTTTTCCGCGATCAAGATCAACGGCGAACGGGCCTACGATCTTGCGCGTGACGGCGAGACCCCGGCACTGACGGCACGGCCAGTGGTAATCGAGGAACTCACGGTCGTTTCGCAACCGGATGAGAACACCACGGTATTCGAGGCGGTGTGCGGCAAGGGGACCTATGTCCGCGCCCTGGCGCGCGATATGGGGCGTCTGCTTGGCTGCTATGGGCACGTCTCGGCGCTTCGGCGAACGCGGGTCGGGCCATTCGACGAAGATGTCGCACAGCATCTCGATGAATTACAGGACGCGTCCAAGATGGCAGCGGCCATGGACCTGTTGACGGTCAAGCTTCTGCCAGTCGAGGCGGTGCTGGATGATCTGATCCGCGTGGATATCAGCTCGGCGGATGCTTCACGGCTGCGCCGGGGCCAGAGCGTGCTGATGCGCGGCCGCGATGCGCCGATCCAGAGCGGACTGGCCTATGCCATGTCGAAAGGGCATCTGGTCGGGGTCGGCGAACTGGCGAAAGGCGAATTCCGGCCCACGCGGGTGTTCAATTTCGGCGGTTAAACCGGGTTTACCAAGTCATACCGCCCTATCGTCCTTATAATTCCCTCGCTCCAGGCGGCCGTTGGTGTATAACGGCGCGTCGCGGGGCGGATGATCCCGTGATCCTATGGCGACCCTGCTGGACGACATCCCGGCTGTGGCCGCTTCGTAAGGGGCCGATGGCCCTCCCTTCATATCGAGAAAGGAACTCCGATGTCGCTGACGGCCGAGCGCAAGCAGGAACTCATTAAGAACAACGCGACCAAGGCGGGTGATACAGGTTCGCCTGAAGTCCAGATCGCGATCCTCACCGAGCGCATCAACACGCTGACCGATCACTTCAAGACCCATAAGAAGGACAACCACTCGCGTCGTGGGCTGCTCAAGATGGTGAGCCAGCGTCGCCAGTTGCTTGACTATGTGAAGCGCAAGGATGACGCGCGGTACCAGAAGATCATCGAGAAGCTCGGCATTCGCCGCTGATCGCCCGATGGGTGGCGCCGCGGGCGTCGCCCACCGGCTGACCTGCCATTTCTCGTGCCGATATGTACGGCCCCTGGGCCAAGAGACAGCGTAAGTGCTGAACGGCAAGAGCCGGAAAGTCCGGAGTTCCGGTGGGTTCTACCAGTGTTGCGGCAATGGGGCCGCCAACACTGGCGTGATCGGCATACGACCGAAACGATATCCGAAAGAATAGAAAATGTTCGACATACATCGTGTGGAAATCGATTGGGGCGGACGCAAGCTGAAGCTTGAGACCGGGCAGATGGCCCGCCAGGCGGATGCTGCAGTCGTTGCCCAGTACGGCGAGACCAGCGTGCTCGCAACCGTCGTCGGCGCCCGGTCCGTGAAGCCCGGCGTGGATTTCTTCCCGCTGACGGTAAACTACCAGGAAAAGACTTACGCTGCGGGTAAGATCCCGGGCGGCTACTTCAAGCGTGAAGGGCGTCCCAGCGAAAAGGAGACGCTGACCTCGCGTCTGATCGACCGGCCGATCCGTCCGCTGTTCGTCGACGGCTTCAAGAACGAGACGCAGGTGGTCTGCACCGTTCTGTCGTTCGACAACGAGAATGACCCTGACATCGTCGCCCTGGTGGCTGCCTCTGCGGCATTGACGCTGTCCGGCCTCCCGTTCCTCGGGCCGATCGGCGCGGCGCGCGTGGGCATGATCGACGGCGAGTACGTGCTGAACCCGCTGACCGATGAAATGGACAAGACCAAGCTCGACCTCGTCGTCGCCGGTACGCATGACGCCGTGATGATGGTGGAGAGCGAGGCGCACGAACTGACTGAGACGCAGATGCTGGAGGCCGTCATGTTCGGCCACAAGCATTTCCAGCCGGTGATCCAGGCGATCATCAAGCTGGCCGAGACGGCCGCGAAGGAGCCGTGGGACGTCAAGCTTCCCGAGAAGTCCAAGTACAAGGACAAGGTCAAGGCGCTCGCCGAGGCTGATCTGCGCGCCGCCTACGCGCTGACCGAAAAGCAGAAGCGCCGCGAAGCCATCGATGTTGTCCACGACAAGGTTTTCGCCGAGCTGCTGCCGGAAGACGACAAGAGCGATGCGGTCCTGTTGGGCAGCGTGTTCAAAAACGTCGAGCAGGATATCGTCCGTGGTGACATCATCCGCACCGGCAAGCGCATCGACGGCCGCGATCTGAAGACCGTCCGCCCGATCCTGTCGCAGGTTCACGTCCTGCCGCGGACGCACGGCTCGGCGCTGTTCACGCGTGGCGAGACGCAGGCGCTGGTCGTGACCACGCTCGGCACCGGCGAGGACGAGCAGTACATCGATACGCTGGAAGGCACCAAGAAGGGCCGCTTCCTGCTGCACTATAACTTCCCGCCATTCTCCGTCGGTGAGACGGGCCGCATGGGCTCGCCCGGCCGTCGCGAGATCGGCCACGGCAAGCTCGCCTGGCGCGCGCTCAATCCGCTGATCCCGTCGGCTGAGGAATTCCCCTACACCATTCGCGTGGTGTCGGAGATCACCGAGAGCAACGGCTCGTCGTCGATGGCGACGGTGTGCGGCGGCTCGCTGGCGATGATGGATGCGGGCATTCCGCTGAAGCGTCCGGTGGCGGGTATCGCCATGGGTCTCATCAAGGAGGACAACGGTTTCGCCGTGCTGTCCGACATCCTGGGTGACGAAGATCACCTCGGCGACATGGACTTCAAGGTGGCGGGCACGTCAGAAGGCGTCACGTCGCTGCAGATGGACATCAAGATCACCGGCATCACCGAAGAGATCATGCGTGTTGCGCTCGATCAGGCGCGCGACGGCCGCATGCATATCCTCGGCGAGATGGGCAAGGCGCTCGGCGAAGCGCGCACCGAACTCGGTGAGCACGCGCCGCGCATCGAGACCATCACCATTCCGACCGACAAGATCCGCGAGGTCATCGGCTCCGGTGGCTCGGTGATCCGTTCGATCGTCGAGGAGAGCGGCGCCAAGATCGACATCGAGGATGACGGCACGGTGAAGATCGCTGCCGCCAAGCGCGAGTCGATCGAAGCTGCTTTGAAGCGCATCCGCGAGATCACGTCGGAGCCCGAGGTCGGAACGATCTACAAGGGCAAGGTCGTGAAGATCATGGACTTCGGTGCGTTCGTGAACTTCTTCGGCGCCAAGGACGGTCTCGTCCACGTGTCGCAGCTCACGAGCAAGGGCCGGCCCAATACGCCGGGCGAAGTCGTGAAAGAAGGCCAGGAAGTCTACGTCAAGCTGCTCGGCTTTGATGATCGCGGCAAGGTCCGCCTGTCGATGAAGATTGTCGACCAGGAGACCGGCCAGGAGATTCCGCGTGAGCCGGGCGCCGAGGGCGAAGAAGCCCAGGAGCCGCGCGGCGATCGTCCGCCGCGTCGTGAGCGCCGCCGCGATCGCGACTGAGACGTCTGCAGGCGTTGAATGACAAAAGGGGCAGGTTGCGAGATGCAGCCTGCCCCTTCTGCTTAGGGAATGTCCCTGCTGAATCTGGGACTGAGGGGCACTCCGAACTTCGTGCCTAAAGTCTTTCCGATTTGGATCGAACCGTCCGCTTGTCATCCCGGCCGGAGCGAAGCGGAGAGCCGGGACCCAGAGACTACGGAAATCCCGCCTGGATCCCGGATATTTTGCTCACGCGAAATATCCGGGATGACAACACAGCGTTCTGGGTGAGGCGAAAACTCTTTAGCGCCGCACGCAGACGCGCACACCGCGATGGTTCCAGTAGCAGTGACGGCTGCCGCGCCAGTGGCGTGGCCGCACATAGCGGCCGCACGATACGGTGCCACGCCCGCGCACGTGGCGATGTCGCCAACCGCGCCGGTTCGTGGAGCAGTAGCTATGCCAGCCATGGGTTTTCTGGACGAGGCTGTCTTGGGTCGTCACGCTTTTCAACGGCGAGAGACCGCCGGGAGCTGCCTGTGCAGGGGACATGGCCAGACCGACCGCGAGGACTGCGCCAGCAATAGCGGCTGAAAACATACGCATGTTCAATCTCCGTCGTTGTTACGACACGGATCTCACAGGGAAAAAGCCTTGCGTGAGATACACGTCTCCACGGGGTGAACATTGTTCGAGGAGGGATGAATGTCGGATGAATACCGTTCAGCAAAAGCGCCGCACACGAACGGACAATCAGGGCGATGCGGCTTCGAACTCACCGCATTCCGGCCAGAACGTCCGTGCCAGCACGCTGATCCGAGCAGGATTGCCCGTCGTCGTCAGCCTGAGCTTCGGTGATGTCTCTTGCGGCGCCGTATATTCGGGATGCCGCGCGAGGTAGTCCTCAAGGCTGTCCGCGACGATTTCCGGCTGCGAGAGCAATCTCGTGAACGGCGGCAAATGCCGACGGAAAATATGCTCGACCAAGGGGAAGTGCGTACAGCCAAGGATCGCGCGATGTGGTGGCGCGCCGTCTGTACTCTTCAGCACGCCGCCGACACCGGTCCGCACAAGCCGATCAAGCTCCGCTTCGGGGGCGTTGTGCTCAATCGCGCCGGCGAGCTCGGAGCAGATCTGCTGGACGACCGTGACCTTGGGACAGCGCTTCCGGATCTCTTCGGGGAACACGCCGGACGTAATCGTCCGCGTGGTGCCGAACACAGCAATGACGTCGGTGTTGAATTTCTGCGGATACTGCGGTGTGGAAACAGCCCAAGGGGTTTGCGTCGCGGCTTCCACCGTGGGGGCGACGATGCCGAGAATGTTGTAGCCCGCGTACTGTGATGAGGGCAGCCATTCCCGCTGAAGGCGTCGCGCGGCAACGGCTGTCGCCGTATTGCAGCCCAGGAGGACCAGCCGGCATCCGCTTTGGAAGAGACGTTCGATGCACGCGCGCGTCAGCTCGACGATCTCTTCTGACGACCGATTGCCATAGGGGACGTTGGCGTGATCGCCAAGATAAAGGAATGGCTGGTTTGGGTAGCGTCCGACCAGCGCGCGCAGCACGGTCAGGCCACCCAGTCCGGAATCGAAGACACCGATCATGCCATCAGCCATGCCATGACCCGCAGTCTGCTGCAATATCCAGGCGGCGTGGAGGCCGGACCATGACCATTCGGCGAGCGACCCGAGCTTATTCTCCGGGCGCGCGGCCTGCCGCTTCCGCGTCGGCTTCGAGTTCCTTCAACGCGTCCAGGCTCGGCATCGAGACCGTGCTGTAGCCGCAGTCGACGAAGTGAACCTCGCCGGTGACCGCACCCGACAGCGGTGAAAGCAGGTAGAGCGCCGATCCGCCGACCTCGTCGAGTGTGGGCGTGCGCTTCAGCGGTGAATGATCGCGTTGATAATTGAAGATCACTCGCGCGTCCGAGATGCCAGCACCGGCCAGCGTCCGCATCGGCCCGGCGGAGAGGGCGTTCACCCGAATGCCGCGCGGTCCGAGATCTGCGGCGAGATAGCGTACCGAGGCCTCGAGTGCAGCTTTGGCGACGCCCATGACGTTGTAGGAGGGCACCCAGCGGGTTGCGCCGCCATAGGTGAGCGTCAGCAGCGAGCCGCCATCCGGCATCAGGTCAGCCGCGCGCTTCGCGATCTCGGTGAACGAGAAGCACGAAATCACCATGGTATTCACGAAGTTCTCGCGGCTGGTGTCGGCATAACGGCCCGAGAGCTCACGACGGTCCGAGAAAGCCAGCGCGTGGACGACAAAATCCAGGCCGCCCCAGGACTTCTTGATTTCATCGAAAACGTTGTCGACGCTTGCCTGATCGCTGACGTCGCAGGAGACGATCACTTCCGAGCCCACCGATTTGGCGAGAGGGACAGCGCGGCGGCCGAAGGCGTCACCTTGATAGGTGAAGGCCAGCTTGGCACCTTGCCCGGCCAGGACGCGCGCGATGCCCCAGGCAATCGATCGCTCATTGGCCACACCCATCACCAGCCCCCGCTTGCCTGCCAGCAGCGGGCCGGGTCTCGCGACATCGAACTCAGTCATTGGAGCTCCAGATCCTGAACGCGCATGACGCGCGTCGCTTTCGAACCAGCCGATTGTGTTTCTGTAAAATCGCATATCCGGGCCGCCTCGAAGGAGCTCAATCCTCCTTCCTTAGCGCCGCGATATGAAACGTCTTTAACCATTGACGCGGCGGAACACCAAAGTGGCATTCGTGCCGCCAAATCCGAAGCTGTTCGACATGATACAGTTAAGCGTTGGTACATCCCGGCGCTCCCGGACGATCGGCAAGTCCTCGAAGGCGGGATCAAGTTCATCGATATTGGCGCTTTCCGGGACGAACCCGTTGTTCATCATCAGAAGCGAGTAGATCGACTCCTGAACGCCGGTCGCTCCCAAAGAATGTCCGGTGAGTGATTTTGTCGCTGATATCAGAGGGATGTCCTTGCCGAAGACCTCGCGAATGGCTTCGACTTCTTTCTGATCGCCCACCGGCGTCGCGGTTGCGTGCGGATTGATGTAGTCGATCCGCCCCGTATCCTTGCCGTCGAAACC
Organism: Pseudomonadota bacterium; assembly: GCA_023423275.1. GTDB lineage: Bacteria > Pseudomonadota > Alphaproteobacteria > Rhizobiales > Hyphomicrobiaceae > ZC4RG25. Next base: position 88,501 of record JAFAFW010000075.1, on the reverse strand, counting down.
CTTCATGGCGAGCCGCATGCAGCGGGCCGCCCCTTCGCCGGACGGCGCGACCATGTCGAAACCATCCGATGTGGCGCCGTAGCCAACCAATTCGCCATACATCTTGGCGCCGCGCGCTTTGGCGCGCTCGTATTCTTCCAGCACGACGACACCCGCGCCACCGGCGATGACGAAGCCGTCCCGGCTCTTGTCATACGGGCGGCTGGCCCGTGCCGGAGTCTCGTTGAAACGCGAGGACATGGCGCCCATGGCGTCGAACAGGGCGGACAGGGTCCAATCCAACTCCTCGCTGCCGCCCGCGAACATCACATCCTGTTTGCCCCATTGGATCAGCTCCGCGGCATTGCCGATGCAGTGAGCTGACGTGGCGCAGGCCGACGAGATCGAATAATTGACGCCATGCACCTGAAATGCGGTCGCGAGGGTGCCGGACGCTCCGGACGACATCGCCTTGGGAACCTCGAACGGACCGATTTTCTTCGGCTCCTTCTCCCGCGTCACATCGGCCGCGCGGACGATGGCGCTGGTTGAAGGGCCACCGGAGCCCATAATGATGCCCGTGCGCTCGTCCTGGATTTCCTTCTCCGACAGCCCGGCATCACGGATCGCCTGATCCATGGCGACGTAGTTCCAGCCCGTCCCGGCCTCCATGAAGCGCTTCGGTTTGCGGGGAACGACGGCTTCCCAATCGAAATCGGGAGCGCCGTGCACCTGACAGCGGAAGCCGAGCTCGGCGTATTTGTCCGCTTTCACAATGCCGGATCTCGCCTCCCTCAGTGAAGCGAGCACTTCCTGGGTATTGTTCCCGATACTCGAAACAATACCCATCCCGGTCACGACGACCCGTCTCATCAGCAACCCCTTCTGGCCCATGCCCGGAGATCTGCGCCGCCGCAGAACGGCCGCCTGGGCTCATGTCTACCTCAAGCCGTCGTACCCGCGGGGTCTTGACCGGTCTCAAACAAGCCCACGCGCATATCTTGCGCAGAGTATATCATCTGCCCGTCGGCCAGGAGCGCCCCGTCGGCGATTCCGAGCTTCAGTTTTCTCAGGATCACTCTCTTGAGATCGACGACATATTCGACCTTTTTGACGCTCGGCAGAACCATGCCGGTAAATTTTACTTCGCCGACGCCGAGCGCGCGGCCGCGCCCCGGAGCGCCCAGCCAGCCAAGGAAGAATCCGGTGAGTTGCCACAAGGCGTCGAGCCCAAGGCAACCGGGCATCACAGGGTCGCCTTTGAAATGGCAGGCGAAAAACCATTCACACTGAGGATTGCCGGCGACCGCGAGCTCAGCCTTGACCTGCCCCTTGCCGTGCGCGCCACCCGCTTCGCTGATGGTCGAGATGCGGTCGAACATCAGCATTGGCGGGAGTGGGAGCTGTGCGTTGCCGGCTCCAAACAGCTCGCCGCGCCCACAGGCCAGCAGATCCTCATATTCGAATGTCGAACGCCTGTCGGCCATGGTGCCCTCGTGCCGCCCCTCGAATGTCCCACTTGCACGCCGCAGGACTTGGTCCCGGGGCGTATCTAGCACACACTCGTCCCCATCTTCAAAAAGGCATTCCAGTCATGCGTCAAGCCGCTTTCCAGTGGACCGCGAACGGTAACCCATTGGACGTAGGCCTTGCAGAATGCCGCCTCAGTCCATATAGTTGCGTTGTTCGATATGTGCATGCGCAATTATGGCTGGATAAACGAATAACCGTTGTGGGAAGCGATCATACGAATCAGGGCTTCGCGGTAGCGGACCTCACCGAGGTGCTGCGCCGTGCCGGTTTGCGCCCAACGCGCCAGCGGCTGGTCCTGGGTGGTCTTCTTTTTGGGTCGGGTGATCGTCACGTGACCGCCGAGCTTCTTCACGCCGAAGCCGTCTCCGGCGGTGAGCGTGTTTCGCTGGCGACCGTCTACAACACGCTGCATCAGTTCAGGCGTGCCGGGCTGCTGCGCGAGATCGCTATCGACGGATCGAAGGCCTATTTCGATACCAACACCTCAAATCACAACCACTTCCTGATCGAGACGGAAGGGCGACTGGTCGATATTCCAGGAGCGTCCATCACCGTCCACGACATGCCGCAGCCGCCCGAAGGCTTCCGCATCTCGCATATCGATGTGGTGGTCCGCCTGGTGCCGAAGAACTGATTTTCTTCGCTTTGTGAGACGCCGGGCTCAGCGGACGACTTCGCCGGCATAAACGCCCCACAGCTTATCCTGCTCGACGTAGCCGCGATAGTCGCCGATCATGACGAAACACCAGCGGCGGTCGCAGCTCTGCACGTTGGCGATGACCCCGGCTTCGACAACCGCGACGACGCGCCCGCCGCCATTGTCATCGCTGCGGAGTTGAACCTGCGGCGCGGGCTTATCCTGTTTCAATTCCCATGGCAGCACGAGAGCCGTCCGACGTCCGGAGAGCATCGAGTGCAGGACCCAACCCGTGGCGCCTTCCGAGTCGCGGATCTGCCGCCACGTCTCGAATTCCTTGACGATCTCGACTGGCATGCCGGCACGGCGGAATACCCAGGATGTCGGGTAGTCCGTTCCGGGGCCGTTACGCAGGTTGACGCGATCGGATTTCAGGCTGACGAACCGCGGCACGGTCATCCCCGTGGTGCGGCCTTGCTGCTGAGGTACGCCGTCGGCCGCCTGCGCGATCGAGGCCTGATTCACCGACAGGACGGCGGCAAGCAACACGAACCAACCATCCGTTCGCAGTTTCGGCATGCGCAGTGAATCAGTTTTCCTCATGCCCTGCCCAACAGCACGGCTTTGAGCCGCAATCAAGGCCCGGTGCGCTCCCTTGTGGATCGCATTTCGTCCCAGACTATCCTTTCGGCGCTTTGTCATGAAGAACGCGTTCTGTTAGACATCGGGAATATGCCGCACACGTTCGAGCGGATGTTCGAAGGTGATCGGCATCGGCCGGATCAGGATCGACACTCAGCCTCATGCCAAACGCCAAGAAGCCAGTGGTGATTGTGACGCGGAAGCTGCCGGACGTCGTCGAGACGCGGATGCGCGAGCTGTTCGATGCCCGCCTCAATGTCGACGACAAGCCGTTGAGCCAGGCCGACCTGATCGAGGCCGTGAAGACTGCGGCGGTCATCGTGCCGACGGTGACGGATCGCATCGACCGTGCAGTGCTGTCTCAAGCCGGTCCGCAATTGAAGCTGATCGCCAATTTCGGCACCGGCGTCGATAACATCGATCTCGACACCGCCCGCAATCGCGGCATCACCGTCACGAATACGCCCGGCGTCCTGACAGAAGACACCGCCGACATGACGATGGCGCTGATCCTGGCGGTGCCGCGGCGGTTGGCGGAAGGCACGGCGCTGCTCAAAAATCCCGAGAAGCACTGGGAAGGCTGGTCGCCCACCTGGATGCTCGGCCAGCGGATTTATGGAAAGCGCCTCGGCATCATCGGCATGGGCAGGATCGGTCAAGCCGTCGCGCGCCGGGCCCGGGCGTTCGGCCTGCAAATCCACTATCACAATCGCCGCCGCCTGCCCGAGGAGATCGAGCAGGAGCACGAAGCGACCTATTGGGACAGCCTCGACCAGATGTTGGCCCGCATGGATATCATCTCAGTCAATTGCCCGCACACGCCCGCGACGTATCACCTGCTCTCGGCCCGGCGCTTGAAGCTGTTGAAGCCCACCGCCTATCTTGTGAATACGGCGCGCGGCGAGGTGATCGACGAGAACGAACTGGCGCGCATGATCGAGGTGGGCGCGATCGCCGGAGCCGGGCTCGACGTGTTTGAACATGAGCCCGCGATCAACCCGAAGCTGCTCTCTTCTGATCGCGTGGTGGCTCTGCCGCATATGGGCTCGGCGACCATCGAAGGCCGCATCGACATGGGCCAGAAGGTCATCATCAATGTAAAGACCTTCCTCGACGGACATGCGCCGCCGGATCGCGTCCACATGGCGATGTTCTGAGACGCCGTCAGTCCCGTGCGTGACAGATCGACGCCGGGAATATGTCTACTTCATTGATAACACGAAGTTTTCCAGATTGTGCCTTGGTCGGGTCACACCCATAGCCGAGGAAGGCGACGGCGGTTGCATGTGGCAACCATCGGGGGAGGTGCTTTGAGTTGCGGGTGGTGGATCAGGTGCGCGTCCACCCGCTAGGGAGCGCCAATATGCGAATGCGTTTCATGGTGGGTGCCGCTTTATGCACCTGCACGGCTGCAATCTCGCCCGCGCTGGCCGCGGATCTCGGCTCGCCGCGATTGCCACCGCCCGAGCCTTATGAGACCAGGCCAAGCCGTCCGGCCCTGTGGCAGGGGTTCTATTGGGGCCTGAACGGCGGCTACGGATGGGGCGACTCGTCGTTCGACAGCGATGCCGACAGTGCCAGTACGAGCCCGGAAGGCTTTCTGGCCGGCGCAACGGTTGGCTATAACTACATGATCGGGTCGAACTTCCTGCTCGGTGTCGAGGGTGATGTCGGCTTCATGGACATCAGCAATGACGACAAGCAGGTCAACGGCAGCGTCTACCGTACAAGCTTCGGGCCCTGGTGGGGAACGCTGCGTGCCCGCGCTGGCGTGACCATGGGCCGGTTGCTGTTGTACGGCACCGGCGGTCTTGCCTTCGCTGCCGTCGAAGAGGATGTGATCACCGGCGGCGACAAAGTCAGCAACGAGGACGTCCGTTCCGGCTGGGTTGTCGGTGGCGGTGTCGAGATGGCGTTCACCGAGACCGTGTCAGCGAAAGTGGAGTACCTGCACATGGACTTCGGCAGCCATAGCGCGTTGAGCAGCGGCCTCGACGATTATGACTTCGACAATCGAGTCGATGTCGTCAGGGCCGGCCTGAACTTCAGGTTCTAGACGAGACCGAGGCACGATCGTTCGACTGCCTCATCGGTCATCCCGGTCTGTGCCGGGATGACTTCGGCGCCAGAAGTTGCAAGAACTGTCTTGCAACTTGCGCCGGGTGAGGCCAGCTTGCAGTCATCAGCAGAGGCTCATTCCGCGATGACCGAAGACAACACTCCCTCTCCCGAACGGATTGATCCGCGTTTGCTTGAACTGCTCGTCTGCCCGATCACCAAGACGACGTTGGAATATGACGCGGAACACAACGAGCTGATCAGCCGGGCGGCGCAGCTCGCCTTTCCGATCCGCGAGGGCGTCGCGCTGATGACGGTCGAGGCCGCCCGCAATCTGGATAACGGCACAGGCGGCGCTTAACGCCGGCCGCCAACGCCGCCAAGCTATCTCAAACGTCGACGCTGGCCGACAGCGCGTTCTCCTGGATGAACTCGCGGCGCGGTTCGACCACATCACCCATCAGCTTGGAGAAGATCTCGTCGGCTTCGGCAAGATCGCCGAGCTTCACCTGAAGCAGAGTCCGCGTATCGCGCTCCAGCGTGGTTTCGGCGAGCTGATCCGCGTTCATCTCGCCGAGGCCTTTATAGCGCTGAAGAGCCAACCCCTTGCGACCGACATCGTAGACGGCTTTGAGCAGGCTCGACGGGCCGTAAATGATGGTCTCCGATTCCTTGCGCTTCAGCGTTGCGGACAGGTCATAGACATCCTTGAGGTGGTCGTGACGCTCATTGAGGCGCCGTGCATCGAGTGAGCCGATGAAGGCGCGATCAAGGATATGGACTTCCTTCACGCCGCGCACCTCGCGACTGAACATCAGGCCTTCGTTGTCCGAAAACCGCCCGACCCAGCCGCGCTCGGTTTCTTCCGAGATGACGTCCAAGCGTTCCGCGACCGCTTTTGCCTTCGCTTCGGCGGCATCGCGATTGCCGAGCAAACCGGCATCGAGTGCACCGCCGATTGCGGCCTGTTCCACGACCGAGCGGGAATAGCGGGAGTGCATTCCGTCCAAGGTGCGCTGGATGGAGCGCGCCTGGACAACGATATCGCGCAGGTCCTGTCCGCCACGCGTTTCCCCGCGTCCGAGTGCGAGCACGGTATCGGAGAGACCGCTATCGATCAGATAGTCTTCGAGGCCCGCCTGGTCCTTGAGGTAGGTCTCTGATCGCCCTTTGGTCACTTTGTAGAGCGGCGGCTGGGCGATGTAGAGATGGCCCTTCTCGATCAGCTGTGGCATCTGCCGGTAGAAGAACGTCAACAGCAGCGTGCGAATGTGTGCGCCGTCGACGTCGGCGTCCGTCATGATGATGATCTTGTGATAGCGCAGCTTGTCGATGTTGACGGCGCTGTTGCCCTCGTCGTCGCGGCCGATGCCGGTGCCGAGCGCGGTGATCAGCGTGCCGATCTCCTGGCTCGACAACATGCGGTCCATGCGCACGCGCTCGACGTTCAGGATCTTGCCGCGGATCGGGAGTACGGCCTGGAACTCCCGGTCGCGCGCCTGCTTGGCGGAGCCGCCGGCCGAATCGCCCTCGACGATGAACAGCTCGGTGTTGGCCGGATTGCGATCCTGGCATTCGGCAAGCTTGCCGGGCAGGTTCGCCATGTCGAGCGCACCTTTGCGCCGTGTCAGCTCGCGCGCCTTGCGGGCGGCTTCGCGTGCCGCGGCCGCCTCGACCACCTTCGAAAGAATGATCTTGGCTTCCTTCGGGTGTTCCTCGAACCAGGCCGCAAGGTTATCGCTGAGCACGCTTTCCACGACCGGCCGAACCTCGGACGAGACGAGCTTATCCTTGGTCTGGCTGGAGAACTTCGGATCGGGCACCTTCACCGACAGCACGCAGGTCAGGCCTTCGCGTGCATCGTCGCCGCTGATCGTCACCTTCTCCTTCTTGGCGATGCCGGATTCCTCCGCGTACTTGTTGATGACGCGGGTCAGCGCACCGCGGAAACCGGCGAGATGCGTGCCGCCGTCACGCTGCGGGATGTTGTTCGTGAAACAGAGCACGTTCTCGTGGTAGCTGTTGTTCCACCACAGCGCCGCCTCGACACCGACGCCGTCCTTATCGGCGTTGACCATCACCGGGGATTCGATCAGAGAGCCCTTGGCGCGGTCGAGATAACGTACGAACTCGCCGAGGCCGCCCTCATATTGCAGCACATCTTCCTTGCGATCGGCATGCCGCTCGTCGATCAGGACGACCCGCACACCAGAGTTCAGGAAAGCCAGCTCACGCAACCGGTGCTCGAGCGTCTCGTAGGCGAATTCCGTCACGTTGTGGAACGTCTCGAGGCTGGGCAGGAACGTGACCTTGGTGCCCTTCTTGTCGCCCGCCTCGCCGACGATCTTCAGCGGGGCTTCCGAAACGCCGTTGACGAAGCGTACGAAGTGCTCCTTGCCATCGCGCCAGATGGTCAGCTCAAGCCATTGCGACAACGCATTGACGACGGATACGCCGACGCCGTGCAGGCCACCTGAGACCTTATAGGGGTTGTCGTCCTCGCCCTCGCCGAATTTGCCGCCGGCGTGGAGCTGGGTCATCACGACTTCGGCTGCCGAGATGCCTTCCTCAGGATGGATGCCGACGGGAATGCCGCGGCCGTTGTCCGTCACCGAACATGAGCCGTCGGCGTTGAGAATGACCTGCACCTCGGAGGCATAACCGGCCAGAGCCTCGTCGATCGCATTGTCGACGACCTCATAGACCATGTGATGCAGACCCGATCCGTCATCGGTGTCGCCGATATACATGCCCGGACGTTTCCGGACGGCATCCAGACCACGCAGCACCTTGATGTTCTCGGCGCCATAGTGTTCGGCGCCGTTGCGTTTTTTAGCCGGCTCAGCACTCATCGGAACGTGTCCTGTGGGGGGAGTTCTATCTGTCTGTTTCTTATAGCACAGAGCGGGGTAAAAGGCCCCCGGAATCGTACACAATTCACATACTGGAAATTGGCAAATTATGTAATATTTTCATTGTCTTGCTGGCGGTGCGACAGGGTGTATGACGAGGCCGCAGCCGGATTATGACATCTCGGCGGCGTTTCCGTTGTCGACCTGCAGGAAAAGGGCCTTGTTTTCGAGCGCGGCGAAGTCCTGGCGATCGGTGCCGGTGGACCAGGCCTGAGCCCCCAGCCGCAGGATTTCAGCGAACAATGCTGCCCGCCGGTGGACGTCGAGATGGGCTGCGATCTCATCGAGCAACAGGATCGGCGCAGCACCATCCCGGCGCTCGGCAAGCAGCTCGGCATGCGCCAGAACCAGGCCGATCAACAGCGCTTTCTGTTCACCCGTCGAACACAGATGCGCAGGCATCGATTTAGGACCATGCTCGACCAGGATGTCCGTACGGTGCGGCCCGATCAGCGCACGGCCGGCTGCGCGGTCACGCTCCCGGCCGTTTCTCAGAGCCGCGACATAGGCATCTTCGACATCGACGGCCGGCTTTTCGCTGAGCTGCTTTTCGATCCAGCCGTCGAGCGCGACGCGACTCCACGGGAATGGCGACTCGGGCTGGCGATCGCGGCGCGTCAGTATCGCAGCGCCGAGAGCCGCGGCGGCTTCCGCACGGGCCGCAGCCGTCGCGACGCCGGTTTCGGCCATGATCAATTCCAAGCCCGCGAACTGCGAGGGATCGCTGATGCCGTCCTGCAGGAGACGGTTCCGCTGACGCATGGCGCGCTCGAATTGCCCTGCGCGGGTGCGATAACCCGGATCGAAGCACAGCGTCAGCCGATCGAGAAAGGCGCGCCGCTCACTGGCCGGTCCGGTGAATAGCCCGTCCGTGGTCGGCGTCAGCCAGACCATCTCGACCCAGTCGGCCAGCGCCCCCGATCCGGATTGCTGTTCGCCGTCGATGCGGACCAGACGGCCGACGCGCGCGGAGGAGGTGGATGCGGGCGTGCCAGGCAACCGGCCAGTGCCGATATCCACGCCGCCATTTGGCGTGTTGACGTGCGCTGCAACCGCCCAGTCGCCTGATCCGCCGAGACGGGCGAGCTGGGGAAACTGCGCGCGACGCAACCCTTGCCCCGGCGCCAGCAGCGAAACGGCTTCGAGCAGGTTGGTCTTGCCCGCCCCATTGGCGCCGAGCAACACCACGGGTTGCGGACCCAGCTTGATCTCGGCCGCGGTGTAGTTGCGGAAATTGGAAAGGGACAGCCGCTCGACCCAGATCGAGCGGCGCGGCTGTTCAATCATGGCCATGCATGGCATTGAGCTGCAGCGTGCGTCTGGCGGTGCGGCAGCCGGCGTTGAATGTTCACTCAAACGCGCATCGGCATGAGCACGAAGATCGCGCTTTCGTCTCCGCCATCGCGGACCATGGTCGGCGAACCCGGGTCGGCAAGTTTGAAGACGGCTGTGTCACTTTCAAGTTGCCCTGCGATATCAAGCAGATAGCGCGCGTTGAAGCCGATCTCCAGCGGTGCCGCGGAATAGCTGACGCCGATCTCCTCGGTGGCGCTGCCGCCCTCGGGATTGTTGACTGACAGAATCATCTTGTCTTCGGACAGGTTGAGTTTCACCGCGCGCCCGCGTTCGCTGGCGATGGTCGATACCCGATCCACGGCGCCCATGAACTGACTGTTGGAGACCTTGAGTTCCTTGTCGTTGTTCTGCGGGATGACACGGCCGTAGTCGGGGAACGTACCGTCGATGAGCTTCGATGTGACCGTCACGGTGCCGATCTCAAACCTGACCTTGGTGGCCGATACGCCGACACTCACCTCCGCGTCGGTGTCCTCCAGCAGGCGATAGAGTTCATGCACGGTCTTGCGCGGGATGATGACGCCCGGCATGCCATCAGCGCCCGCAGGGCACGGCAGCTCGACCTGGGCCAGACGGTGGCCGTCGGTCGCGACGGCGCGCAACATCGCCTGTCCGCCAGCATTGGCCGGATGCAGGTAGATGCCATTGAGATAGTACCTTGTTTCCTCAGTCGAAATCGCGAACCGGGTCTTGTCCAGCAGCCGCTTCAGATCCTGCGCGGTGATCTGGAACGTATGCGTCATCTCGCCGGCCGCGAGATCGGGGAAGTCCTCCGCGGGGAGCGACTGGAGGGCAAATCGGGCCTGGCCTGCCGTCAACGCAAGGCGTTCGCGCTCCGCATCACGGACGAGTTCGACTTCCGCGCCATCGGGCAACTTGCGGACGATATCGTGCAGGATGTGGGCGGGGACAGTCAAAGCACCGGGCGTCGTGACTTCGGCGGATGCCTGCTCGATCACCTCGCGTTCCAGGTCAGTCGCCTTGAACTCAAGTTGCTGGCCGGATGCGCGCAGCATCACGTTGGACAGGATCGGGATGGTTGTACGCCGTTCCACGACGCTCGTCACATGCCCCAGGGCTCGCAGGAGTTCGCTTCTTTCGATCACTAGCCGCATGCCAGGAGCCTCTCGGGAGTGTACAGCTGCCTCGTGCGCTTGCCGGACACGACATCGGATCGCGGCCGGATGGTGCGATGCACGATGCTCAGGTAGGTAGGATTCGCACGTAACAGCAACTTGACCGCATCTGCGTAATTTTAGCAAGGCCCGACGCGGTGTCGTCCCCGACCTTGAAGCGGGACAGAGCCGGCATGCCGCCCTGTCCCGTCCTGCTGCAACCTCCCTTTAGGCCTTGCGGCCTCCCCGCTAGTTGTTCAGCAGCTTTTTGAGCTCATCCAGCTCGTCCCTGAGGCGAGAGTTCCCACCCAATTCGCCTTCGATCTTGCGTATTGCATGCAACACGGTGGTATGGTCGCGGTTGCCGAACCGGCGGCCGATCTCGGGCAGCGACCGCGAGGTGAGCTGCTTGGCGAGATACATGCCGATCTGGCGCGGCCACACGACCGAGCGGTGCCGGCGCTGCGAAAGGATATCCCCCTTCGAGACGCCGAAATGGCGCGAGACCACTTTGAGGATGTCCTCGATCTTGATGCGGCGCGGCTCACTGCCGTGAACCAGATCGCGGATGATCGTCTCGGCGATGTCGAGCGTGATCGGTGTGCGCATGTACTGCCACGTCGCGTGCAGACGGGTGACAGCGCCCTCCAACTCACGGCCGCTCTCGCGTAGCCTGTCAGACAGCAGTTCGAGGATATCGCGTGACATCTCGAACGACGGATCGAGCTGCCGCTTCTCCTGCATCCGCTTTTCGAGGATGCGGAACCGCAGTTCCTCGTCGGGCGCGCCGATTTCCGTCACCAGACCGCGCTGCAGACGCGAGCGCATGCGCTCGTTCAGCTTCTCGATATGGTTGGGCGCGCGGGCCGAAGCCACGACGACCTGACGTCCGCCATCGAGCAGCGAGTTGATGATGTGGTCGAACTCCTGCTCGGTCTGCTGGCCGTGGAGAAACTCCAGGTCGTCGATCAGCAGCATATGGATCGAGCGGAACTTCTCCTTGAAAGCCAGCGGATCGTGGTTCTTCAGAGCTTCGACGAACTGATAGCGGAAGCGCTCGGCCGTGAGATAGAGCACCTGCGCCTGCGGCACACGGCGGCGCACCGACCACGCGATCGCGTGCAGAAGGTGTGTCTTGCCGAGGCCGACCGACGAATGGATGAACAGCGGATTGAAGCCGCGGCTATCGCTCAGAACCGTTTCGGCAACCTGCGTCGCGCCGGCGTGTGCCATGCGGTTCGCGGGGCCAACCGCAAAACTCTCGAAGGTATAGCGCGGGTCGAGCGGTGATCCCTCGAAGCCGCCGGCCTGCGTGCGTGCCGCGAATGGTTGAGCAACGACGGGACGTGCCGTCGTCCAATCCGTGGTGGTCTCGGAGGCGGGTGCGGCCGGGCGATGGTCCGCCGACATGCCGGTGTGCGCAGACAGGCCACGCGCCGGGCTCGGTTGCCTCAGGGAAACCTCAACCTTTTCCGCGCCCTCGAACTCCGCGGCACAGCATTTCAGCAGCGCTTCGGAGTAGTGCGACTGGATCCAGTTCTTGAGGAACTTCACCGGCACCGTGACACGGACCGTCTTGCCGTCGAACGGCTCGAATTCCATCGAGTGGAACCAGCTCGTGTAAACGTCCTCGCCAAGCTGGGCGCGCAGCATCTTGCGCACCTTCTGGCCCCGGATGTCCGCGCTCTTGATTGTCAGCGACTGCTCTGCCGACTTCGGTGTGTCACTTTCGATCTTCGTCTCGCGATCGCTCCGACCGCTTTTGCCCCCGTAATCGGGGCCTGCCGATTCCAGCCTATTCATGATACTTTTCCCGCTGCTCGTGTTCGACCCTCAGTCCAAGGACGTCATGCAAGCGCTCGCCCTCACGATCGCGCGCCGACGTTTCTCATTGCCCTGCTGACGCGCTAGCCCTGCGCCCAGGGAAGACCGGCAGCTTTCCAACCTGCTGTCCGGCCTCGATGGCGGTTGGTATCGAGTGGACCCTCGAAACCGTCCGCGACGTTACGGCAGGCCGCAAATCCTGCCGTAGTCATGACTTGCGCAGCCGCCTTGCTGCGCGCGCCAGATCGACAGATGAAGAAGACCTCCGACTGCCTGTCGACGCCTGCCTCATCCAGTATTTTCGTGAGACGATCCGCAAACCCGGAATCAACCCGGCTGTCGGGGAAAGTCTGCCATTCGATCAGGACCGGCTGCTTGCCGATCGACGACAGGTCCGGCAGTCCGACGTACGCCCATTCCGCCCTGGTGCGCACATCGACGAGAACCGACCCGGCATCCTGTTTCAGCCGTGCCCAGACATCCTGGACTTGAACATCCACAATGTGGATGGCCTGTGCTGAACTCACTCCACTACCTCCACACGCACCCGGCGATCGCCGAGACGTTACCTAAGATTCCAACAAGCAACAGATGAAGGACGCCAATACAAACAATCTGTTCTCGACCCGCTATACTCGCATCGAGAGAGGTATCCGCCGCCATTTACTGGATCCGCCAGGCTACTGAGACCACAAAGCCCAGCGGTAAAGCTTACGCATCATTACAATTTATTGCAGCGACCCTGTGGGCCAGCCCAATTAACCCCGTATTAACCACAGGTCCCTCAAACGCACAAGTCCGCTAACGCGTGCGTTGCTGGTCCGCCAAGGCATCGAAAGTTATCGGCGGGATTGGGGAAAAGTCTGATCAAAATGCGAAGAGTCGTGGAGAACTGCATTGAGTCCACGAGCAGATTCGGAACCGGCGGATGGCTGTCAAAAACGAAGCGGCGCCCCCGATGGAGGCGCCGCCTGAATGACGTTTTCTTTTGGGTGGGACTCGGAACAGCTCTGATCAGCTTGTGAACAGCGAGCGGCAAAGCTGTCGAGAACTCTGATTTCTGAGGCTGTTTCGGGTTCAGCCTCCTCGGACTCGTCGATCGTGCCTCGAACCTGCTTGTTGCAATCCTGTCACATCACGCGTGCGCAGGCTGCCGTACGCGTCAGGTGGGCATAGCTTTCACGCGAGCAGCAAGGCGCGAAACCTTACGGCTGGCGGTGTTTTTGTGGATCACACCCTTCTGGGCCGTGCGGGCCAACACCGGCTCCGCAATGGCCAGGGCGGCCTTGGCAGCGCTCTGCGAGCCGGAAGCGATCGCTTCTTCGACCTTACGGACCTGGGTCCGCATTGTGGAACGCCGCGTCTTGTTGACTTCCGTCCGGCGGACCGCTTTGCGTACGGCCTTCTTGGCCGACGTAGTATTCGCCATAGTCTCTTGTCCTCTAAAGGTGCCTGTTCGCCATTGTCCAGCGTGTCGGCGGCATCGCCCGACTGTCCGTCTGGGGCTGGCAGCAAAACACGTGAAGCCGCCCGGAAAAGAGATTCCGGGCGGCAATTGCCCCACGGCTATAGCGCTGTCCACGCGGAGGGTCAACGAATCCCATGATTCCGGGGATACTTGGCGGGCGGAAAGGGGTGCCGCTCGTCAAGGGCGATCGACCTGCCTATAGTGGCCACGCGGACTGGCCGGGCCGTGCAAAAGCCTGTTGCTGCGGCCTTTCCAAGGGATCTTGGGCGCGCGATGCGGATTCTCGTAACCGGAGCGGCTGGCTTTATCGGTTATCACGCCGCGCAGGCTTTGCTGGCGCGTGGCGACAGCGTTATCGGGCTGGATAATCTCAATGATTACTACGACGTCCGGCTGAAGCAGGCGCGTCTTGATCGACTGTCACCCCATCCGGGCTTTACGTTTGCGCACCTGGATCTGGCGGATCGCGCGGGGATCGAGCGTCTTTTCGGGGTCCACCGCCCCGAGCGTGTGGTCCATCTCGGGGCGCAGGCGGGCGTGCGCTATTCGCTGGAGAATCCGCACGTTTACGTCCAGTCGAACGTGGTCGGTACGCTCAACGTACTCGAGGGCTGCCGTGCGCATGGGGTTTCGCATCTGGTTCTGGCATCGACCAGCTCGATCTACGGCGCCAATACGCGCCTGCCCTTTTCAGAGTCCGACAATGTCGATCATCCGATAAGCCTCTACGCTGCCACCAAGAAATCGACCGAGCTGATGGCGCATACGTACGCGCATCTTTATGGAGTGCCGGTGAGCGGGCTGAGGTTCTTCACGGTCTATGGTCCGTGGTACCGGCCAGATATGGCGCTCTTCAAGTTCACCAAGGCGATCCTGGCCGGCCAGCCGATCGACATCTACAACGAAGGCCGCCACGCGCGCGATTTCACCTATATCGACGACGTGATCGACGGCGTGCTGGCGGTTCTCGACCGCCCGGCGGCCCCGGATCCATCCTGGAGCAGCGAGCGGCCCGATCCGGCGACCTCCAATGCGCCCTATCGCCTCTACAACATCGGAAACAATCAGCCCGTCGCATTGATGGACATGGTGGCTCACTTGGAGCAAGCGTTGGGACGCACCGCCATCAAACGGTTTCTGCCACAGCAGCCTGGTGATATCGCGCGCACCTGGGCCGATATCGAACGGTTGGCCGGCGACGTGGGTTTCAGGTCGAGCACACCGATCCAGACCGGTATAGAAAGCTTCGTCAGGTGGTACCGGGATTATTACGGCCCCTCTGCTTGACGGCTCTGGACCATAGGTCTCACCCAAAGCGTGGATCGCACGGGCCGGCAAAATTTGTATAGTCTGCGCCGCAATGAACCGCTGGGGGATCACGTGCCAAGTGTCATGACTTTGCTCGCGATGGGTGTGAGCGTCGTTTTTCTCGTGCTGACGGCATCGATGCGCGCGGAAAGCGTGCAATGGGCCTACCTCCACATGGCCATCGCCGCGGTGACGGGCATCCTCATCGCCGCCGTCGCCACGCGCCGTTGCCGTGTGCTGCTCGACAACGGCGGCTCGGCGTCTGCGGTCGCGAGCAGCAACGCCTGGTACATGGGACTGGTGTGGTCCTGGGGCGTGCTGGTCCTCGCCCTGACCTACGGCACCGGTATTCTGGTCTGGAAGGAATGGTGGCAGTTCCTGCTGGCATTCGCGGTGGCAGCGGGGCTTTCGCTGTATTTCGCCTCGGTTCTCGGCCGCGATGCCGAGGCGGGCCGGGACGACGACACGCGTCTGCGCCATGCCCGCATTCTGGCCATCGTGCAGCTCGCAGGCATGGTGATCACCATGCTGGGCTTGCTGATCGACGGAAAGATGGTCCGCTTTCTGACGCCGCGCTTTACCGACTGGGCGGCCAACAACGTGTTCTTTTTCGGCGCGATGGCGATCGCCATCATCAGTGCGTACGCCTTGCGCAACAATAAGCACGCGTGAACAGGTTCGACGCTGGGCCTCGAGAGCGGGTGCGGCCGGAGATCGATGATGTCCTTACAGAGAATAGCTCCGTGGTTGATCATCGCGCTGTGCCTCAGCGTGGCTGTTATCGTACTTGGCGCCGGACGCGGCACGCATATGCTGGTGGGGGCATCGGCTGGCCTGTTTGCGCTGCTGGTGCTGGTGGTGGGCTGGCGCTCCAATCAGCCGTCCTGGTCTCTGGAGGCGGCTCAGGTGACGGAGACGACGGCTCCGGTTGCAGCGCGCTTCAATGCCTGGCTGATGGCGATCACATTCGCGTGGGGCGCGGTTGCGATGTTTGCCGTTTACTCACTGTCTGGCCTCAGATGGCAGCACGGCTGGCAATATGGTGCGGCGATGGCGCTGCTCGCGGCCTTTGCCTTCGGGTTCGGAATGATGATTGACCGGGCGGCCCCGGCAGGGCGTCAACACCTGTTGCAGCGCGGGCTTCAGCTCACGATGCTGCAAGGCGTCGCCGCGCTTGCCGGACTGGTGTTTCTTGTCGGCTCCGGCAAACTGGAGACGATCCGGCCTGATTGGGCCGCAAATTACATCTTCCTGTTCGGCGGGTTTGCGATTGTCGGGTTGTCGGCAATCGCCGTGATGACGCAGCGCCGGCTGCTGGCGCGCTGACTTCAGTCTCCGCATCGTGCGATGTGCCCCGGGGCAGGATGCTGCCCGGGGACGCAGCCGACGTCAGCGGTTCTTGAACACCGGCTTTCTCTTCTCGGCGAATGCCGCCATGCCTTCCTTCTGATCTTCCAGCGCGAACATGGAATGGAACACGCGGTGTTCGAAGCGCAGGCCTTCGGCGAGCGTCGTCTCGAACGAGCGGTTCACGCACTCCTTGGCCATCATCAGGGCGGGCAGGGACATGCTGGCGATCGTTTCGGCGGCCTTGATCGCCTCGTTGATGAGGTCGGCCGCGGGAACGACGCGGCTCACGAGGCCGCAGTGCTCCGCTTCGGCGGCGTCCATCATGCGCCCGGTGAGGCACATATCCATGGCTTTGGCCTTGCCGACAAACCGCGCCAGACGCTGCGTTCCGCCGGCGCCCGGCATGACACCCAGTTTGATTTCCGGCTGGCCAAATTTGGCGGTGTCTGCGGCGATGATGAAGTCGCACATCATCGCCAGTTCGCAGCCGCCGCCGAGAGCGAAACCGGCGACCGCCGCGATCACCGGCTTACGGCAACGCGTAATGCGATCCCACGAGGCGATGAAGTCCTCGTTGAACGCCTCCATGTAGGTTTTTGAATTCATCTCCTTGATGTCGGCGCCGGCCGCGAAGGCTTTTTCCGATCCCGTGATCACCATGCAAGCGATGGCATCATCGGCTTCCCATTGGTCGAGCACCGAATTCAGCTCGGAGACCAGGGCTCCGTTCAACGCGTTGAGGGCTTGAGGGCGGTTGAGCGTAACGAGACCGACCTTGCCACGGGTCTCGACGAGGATGTTCTGGTAAGCCATCGGTTTGGATTTCCTCGCGTTGAGTTTGAGAATGAGGCGGTTGAGCCGCGTTATTTCTGACACTTGGGGCAATAGAACGTCGAGCGTCCACCTTGCACGATGCGTCGGACAATGCCCCGGCATCCGGGTGTGAGGCAAGGTTCGCCTTCACGGCCATAGACCAGAAACGATTCCTGGAAGGACCCGTTCGAGCCGTCGGCCTGGCGGTAATCGCGCAAGGTCGATCCACCGGCGAGGATGGCGCGCTCCAGCACGGAACGGATCGCGACGACCAACCGCTCAGTGCGTGCCGTCGGCCGGCCGGTGCCGGTCGCGAGTGATGCAGCCGGGCGCACCGGACTGAGCCCAGCTTGATTCAAGGCCTCGCAGACGTAGATATTCCCGAGCCCGGCGACGTTCCGCTGGTCCATCAGGAAGGCTTTGAGATCGGTTTTCCGGTGCCATGCCCGGGAGGCCAGGTAATCGGCATTGAGCGCATTGCCGAGCGGTTCTACGCCGAGGCCGCGAAACAAGGCGTGCTGTTCGAGCGTCTCCTCGGGCACCAGCACCATGTATCCGAACCGGCGGGGGTCGTTGTAGGTGACGGTCGCCCCGTCCTCCAGCTCGAACTGGACGTGGTTGTGCGCGGGGTTGCCGTCGTGCTCGTAGATGTACTCACCGAGCACGCTCGGCTGCGGTTTGCCGGGCGCGGCGATCATGAAGCGGCCGCTCATGCCCAGATGCATGACCAGGATCTCGCTGTTTGAGAGATACACCATCAGGTATTTGGCACGGCGGCCGATGCGATCGATACGCTGGCCTTCCAGCCGTTCCACGAACCGGTCCGGAAACGGAAACCTGAGATCCGGCCGGCGCTGCATCACGTGCCGGATTCGCCGCCCGGCCATGACTGGCTCCAGGCCTCGGCGGACGGTTTCGACTTCGGGAAGCTCTGGCACGTGGGATCGCTTTCCATGGCGGGCAAAGAGACTGCATGGTTTAGCCGTGCTGCAGCAACAAGGCGAGCCGGGTGCGGCGTGTTAAGCACCCTTCTACCGTACGCGCAGCCGCATTGGCGTGCGGCCAGCGGCTCAGGTATGGTGCGCGCCATGATAAGCAACCAAGATCAGCACGATACGTCATCCACCTTCGGTTTCCGGGACGTTCGGCCCGAGGAACGGCAAGGCCTTGTCAACGAGGTCTTTTCGACCGTTGCTGAGCGCTATGACCTGATGAATGATCTGATGTCCGGCGGCCTGCATCGGCTGTGGAAGGACGATCTCATCACCATGCTCAATCCGCCGCGCTCCGATCAGTCGTTCAACCTGATCGATGTGGCTGGCGGCACGGCTGACGTTGGTTTGAAGTATGCGCGCGCGGGCGGCCGTGGTTGCCGCGCGGTCGTGTGTGACATCAGCGAGGAGATGCTGCGGGTCGGGCAGCGCAAGGTCGAGGCCGAGCATCGCGACCAGCAGATTTCGCTCGTCCAGGGCAATGCGGAAGCCCTGCCGTTCGCCGACCGCATGTTCGATGCCTACACGATTGCCTTCGGCATCCGCAACGTGACGCGGATCGACCAGGCGTTGCGCGAGGCGTATCGCGTCCTCAAGCGCGGCGGGCATTTCCTGTGCCTGGAGTTCTCCGAATGCCAGGTGCCGATGCTGGACCGGCTGTATGACTTGCACTCGTTCCAGGTGATCCCGCGTCTCGGCCGTGTGGCGGGCGGATCGGAGGAGTCCTATCGGTATCTGGTCGAAAGCATCCGGAAATTCCCGAACCAGGAGGCCTTTGCCGCCAAGATCCGTGCGGCGGGCTTCGCCAACGTCAGCTATCGCAATCTGACCGGCGGCATCGCTGCGATCCATTCGGGCTGGCGAATCTGATCCCCATGGCGAACGTCGTCTCAAACCTGTTTCGCCTGAGCCGCGCCGGACTGGTTCTGGCTCAGCAT
The DNA here is from genome assembly GCA_023423275.1 of Pseudomonadota bacterium. GTDB lineage: Bacteria > Pseudomonadota > Alphaproteobacteria > Rhizobiales > Hyphomicrobiaceae > ZC4RG25. The sequence continues at coordinate 69,576 of JAFAFW010000075.1, read as the reverse complement.
GGCGTGCGCTTCGTGCCGCGCGGAACAAAGGCACCGCTGGGCGTGACGCTCGCCTATGCGTTGACATGGCCGGTGCGCGCCGTGACGTGGCCCTTCCGGGCCGGCAAGCCGGAAGATACGCGGTTGACGGATGCCATCGGCTCTCTCGGGCCGAGTTATATCAAGCTGGGGCAGTTCCTGGCGACACGCGCGGACGTCATCGGGCCGGAGCTGGCCTCCGACCTGCGTCACCTGCAGGACAAGATGCCGCCGTTCTCGATGGCTGAGGCGCGGCGTGCCGTGGAAGAAGCGCTGGGCGGGCGGCTGGAAGAGCATTTCGCCGAGTTCGGACCGCCGGTCGCCGCCGCTTCGATCGCGCAAGTGCATAAAGCCATCGTGATCGAGAATGGCGAGCGCCGCAAGGTCGCCGTGAAAATCCTGCGCCCCGGCATCGAGAAGCGCTTCAAGCGCGATCTCGACAGCTACTATTTCGTCGCGCGCGCCGTCGAACGTTTTCATGAGCCATCGCGGCGGCTGCGTCCGGTCGCCGTGGTCGACACGCTCGCGCGCACGACGCAGCTTGAGATGGATCTGCGGCTCGAAGCCGCCGCGATCTCCGAAATGGCGGAGAACAGCGCCGCGGATGAAGGTTTCCGCGTCCCGCAAGTCGACTGGCGCCGGACCGCCCGCCGTGTGCTGACGCTGGAGTGGGTCGACGGGATACCGATTTCCGATCGCGCCGCGTTGGAGGCGGCCGGACACGACTGCCACGCACTCGGGCAGACGGTGCTGCGCAGCTTCCTGCGCCACGCGATGCGCGATGGTTTCTTCCACGCCGACATGCACCAGGGCAACCTGTTCGTGGACGAGATGGGCCGCGTGGTGGCTGTCGACTTCGGCATCGTTGGCCGTCTCGGCATGAAGGAGCGCCGGTTTCTCGCGGAAATCCTGCACGGCATCATCACGCGCGATTATCGCCGCGCGGCGGAGGTGCATTTCTGGGCCGGGTATGTACCGCCTCATCATCCCGTAGAAGTGTTCGCCCAAGCCCTGCGCGCGATCGGTGAGCCGATCCACGGCAAGACGGCGGACGAAATTTCCATGGCGGACCTGCTCGGGCAGTTGTTCGCCTACACGGAAGTCTTCGACATGGAGACACGTCCGGAACTGATCCTGCTGCAGAAGAGCATGGTGATCGTCGAAGGCGTGGCGCGAGGGCTGGATCCGAATCTCAATCTATGGACTGCCGCCGAGCCGGTGGCGAAGGAATGGGTCGAGGCCAATGCTGGCGTCGCCGGTGCCCTGCGCGAGGCGGGAGAAGGCGCGGGAACTCTCGGCAAGATTCTGTCAGACCTCCCCGGCTTGTTCAGTCGCGCGGAGCAGAGTGCTCTGGCGCTGGCCGAGATGGCGCGCAACGGTGTCCGGCTCGACCACGAAACGATTGAGCGGATTGGCAGCGAGCAGGCACGCGCTGGTCGTTGGGGCCGTCTCGCGTTATGGATCGGTGCGCTGAGCCTGCTGGCCCTCGCGCTTTCGATCCTTCTCGACTGAGGGACCAATCGTATCGGGACGCCATGCAAGCGTCCGAGCCGTCGGCGAAGGATTAAGGCGGAAATCTCTTTGATCGGGGCCTGTCGGGATCGTTTCGTTCCGTGGGGCGTTCATTCACCGTGCGGAGTGCCAAGCCACGGACGACCGACATGCACTGCGAAAGGGTTCAGCAAACCGAGGATATCGAGGAAGCCGGTGCGGCGATCGTAGCCGGCATGAGGCTGCTTGCTGAACACATGGATCCACCGATGGCTCACGCCCTCGCGACTGAACTATTGGACGAGCTTTTGCGCGATCTTCTGAAGGCTGATCGCGTTCGATATCATTGACGGGGGATGCGCTCGGAAGCTCTTGAAGCGGATGGAAACTGCCATTAGTTCGATGCGGGTGGTGGCAACGGCTTCAAGAAGCGCGGCATGACAAGCTGGATGGACCGTTCGCGCGGGTTGTTTGCAAGATACTGGAATGATCTCTGGGCCGCCGTGATGGATCCCGCGGCCGGCAATCGCGAAGCCCAGGCCATTAAAACCACGGCTCGGGACGCGGCCACTGTTGTCTGGCTTGTCGGCAAGGTGCAATCCGGCAAGACATCGATCGTCCGGGCGCTGACCGGAGCGTCCGACGCCGAGATCGGGAGCGGCTTTGCGCCGTGCACGCGGACATCCCGGGTTTTCGATTTTCCCGCCGAGGCGCCCGTCATCCGGTTTCTGGATACGCGTGGGCTGGGCGAGACAAACTACGATCCCTCGGAGGATCTCGCATTCGCCGAGGATCAGGCGCATCTGATGCTGGTCGTCATGAGAGCGCTCGATCCGCAGCAGGATGCCATCGTGTCTCTGGTTCGCGACGTTCGCAAACGGCGGCCCGATTGGCCTGTCGTCGTGGCGCAAACGTCCTTGCACGAGGCGTACAAGACGGGTGAAAATCATCGCCCGTCCTATCCGTTCGATGATGGTGGTTTACCGGATACGCGCGTTGTTCCTTCCGAACTGGTGCGAAGTCTCGCGTATCAGCGCGGCTTGTTCGAAAACCTGCCCGGCGATGGCGCGGTCCTGTTCGTGCCGATTGACTTCACGCAGCCGGGTGATGGCTATCAGCCGCAATTTTTCGGCCTGGACGCGCTGCTGAAGGATCTGAAAATCGCAGCGCCCGCCGGGCTGGTCGCGGCCCTGGAGCTGGTTCATTCCGCGGACAACGACGCGCGCAGCGTGCAGGCGCATCCGCATATCGTCGGCTATGCGACGGCCGCCGCCGCTGCTGACGTTGTGCCATTGGCGGGGCTTGTCGCCGTACCGGGCGTTCAGGCCAAGATGCTCCACAGTCTCGCCGAAATCTACGGCGTGGAGTGGGATCGCCGGACGGTGGGGGAATTCGCCAGTTGCTTCGGCACGGCCGCGATCCTGCGCGCGGCGAGCCAATTGGGGATCCGCCAGCTCATGAAGCTCATCCCGGTTTATGGCCAGACGGCCGGTGCTATGGCGGCGAGCGCGGCCAGCTTCGCGACGACATTCGCGCTGGGCAAGGCGGCGTGCTATTTTCTCGCCCGGCGCCGAATGGGAGAAACCGACATGACGGGCGTTGCCAGCACCTACAGCGCGGCGCTCGCGGAAGCCTTCAAATTGGCGCGGCGGCCGGCTGCGACCCAGACCGAAAGCGGCGGACAGGCCGGAGCATGACGCGCACACCGAGGCGAGCCCGGGCGTATCTGCGGATGGCGATGCTGGCCGTCGCATTTCTGCTGCCGATCGTCTCGCTGATCGTGTTCGGCAGCTTGTGGCTTTGGCAAAACGGATACCTGATTTACTGGGCGATTGCGGCCTGCGTCGTCACCACGCTGATTTTCACGATCGAATGGCTGAGCTTCCGGCGCATCGAAAAGAGCGCGCCCGCGGTGCCGAAGGACGATCCGGCCGAGGAGGAATTGGCGCCGGATCCCGGCTGGACGCCGCTGGAGGCGGAAGCGTGGGAGGACGTGCGCAACATCTCGCGGACACTCGATCCGGGGTCGCTCGACAGCTTCCAGGCCGTGTTCGATCTCGGGCAACGTACCGTCGAGACGGTCGCGCGCAAATTTCATCCCAATGTCGAAGATGCGCTTCTGCGTTTCACGGCGCCGGAGGCAATGGCGCTGGTCCAGCGTGTCAGCGGCGAGCTTGGGCCGTTCATCCGCGATCAGATCCCTCTCGGCGATCAGCTCACGGTCGGTCAGATCGTCAAGCTGTACGGCTGGCGCTCGCTGATCGACTATGCCGAACAGGCCTACGACATCTGGCGCATCGTGCGGATGCTCAATCCGCTGAGCGCGGCGACGCACGAAATCCGCGAGCAGTTCTCGAAAAAGATGTACGAGGCGGGCCGGGATCATCTCACGCGCAAACTCGCAGAACGCTACGTCGAGGAAGTAGGGCACGCGGCAATTGATCTTTATGGTGGGCGGTTGCGAGTGAGCGATGTCGATCTCGACAGTCACGTGTCACCGGCGACCCGTCGCGATCGGGAGGAGATGGCGCAACAGGTCACCGAGCCGCTGCGGCTACTGGTGGCCGGCCAGGTCAATGCGGGCAAGTCGAGCCTCGTCAACGCGCTGTCCGATCAGGTGCAGGCGGCCGTCGACGCATTGCCCGCGACGCCGTCGTATCGTGCCTACGAGTTGAAGCGCGAGGGTGTCCCTGCGGCTCTGATCATCGACAGCCCCGGGATGCAGGGTGAGAAGCAGCAGCTCGAAGGACTCGTGACGGTTGCGACCGACTGCGATCTGATCGTCTGGGTGGCGGATGCCAGCCGCGCCGACCGGGAACATGATCGCACCGCGCTCAATGCCATCCGGCAGTATTTCTCCGAGCACCCGAACCGCCGGCGTCCGCCCATGATGCTGGTGCTCAACCATATCGATCGGCTGCGGCCGTTTTCGGAATGGGCCCCACCGTACGATATCGCCAAGGGTGACCAGCCGAAGGCGCGGACCATCCGTGCGGCGATGGAGGCGGCCGGGGCGGATCTCGATTTCGCGCTCGACGATATCGTGCCGGCGTGTCTCGATGATACGGTGGGCCGGTACAATATCGATGCGGTTTGGGCGCGGATTGCAGCGTTGCTGCCTGAGGCGCAACGGGCGCAATTGGTGCGGCGTCTCGGTGGCGCAAAAGGCGGGTTCGAATGGGGGCGGCTGCTCAATCAGGCGATCAATGCCGGGCGCGTCATTTCCCGCGTCGTGACGAAATAGTCCGATCACTGGAAGCCGCGAGACGCACATGACGGACGTTCTTTTCTATCATCTCGAACAGCAGCCGCTCGAACGTGTGCTTCCGGCATTGTTGGAGCGCACGCTGTCTCGCGGCTGGCGCGCGGTTGTCCAATGCAGCAGCAAGGAGCGTCTCGAAGCCCTGGATATCTCGCTGTGGACCTACCGCGACGAGAGCTTCCTGCCGCATGGGACCGTCAGCGATGGCGCGCCGGATTTGCAGCCCGTGTTTCTGACTACGACGGACGATAATCCGAACGGAGCGCATGTCCGTTTCCTGGTCGAGGGTGCCGCCGCTCCGGGATATGAGGGCTACGAACGTCTTGTTCATCTTTTCGATGGGCACGATTCCCCGGCGGTTGCGCAGGCCCGGGAGGAGTGGAAGCGCGCTCGCGCGGCCGGGTGCGAGGTGACCTACTGGCAGCAGTCGGACAATGGCCGTTGGGAAAAACGCGCTTGATCCTCCGGGTCGCGGAGGCGCGTTCCGCGGCTGCAATGGCAGTCGCACTTGGGCCGCGAAATGCTACAATGATTGATGAAAAGCTGTTGCCCGCAGCCGGCGAGAAGCTGATGCTGCCTGTTGAGAGGTCCGAAGGCTCCGTGTTGTCTGGGTTTTATCGAACCATCACCGCAGCCGTGGCGAGTGTCGCCATTGCGATTGCTCCGCTGTCGCCGTCGGCACTGGCCCAATCGAAGCTCTCCCGCACGGACTATGAGGCGTGCCAGTCGAGCGACGAACAGGCGTTCCGGGCCGCGGTCGAGCGCATCACGCTCACTGCACTGCGCGGGGGCCTCAATACCGTCGATTTCAACGCCGTTGTGGCCGAGGAATGGCGCAGGGCCGGAATGGACGACACGCTCGACCAGCAGGTCGATATTGCGGTTGCCGAGGTGCGCGAGGAAACGAGCTGGGGAGAATTGTTGCAGTCCCTGGCCTATCAGGAAACTGCCAAATCGCTTGCGACGGCGGTGACCGAACGCGTCTATCGGTCCGATGCCGTGAAGACGGCCATCGAGCAACTGGCGATCGGCGTCGGCAAGAGCGTGGGTCGCAATATCGAGGTCGCAGCCGTCGATGCCGCGGAGCCATCGCTGCAATGCGTGCAGGCGTTTCTTGGTCCACGGTTCGGTTCGACGGTGGCCCGCGTCGTCGCAACCGATGCCGGTAGGGAGTTCGCGATCGACCCCGCGTCGGCCGGCGCAACCGTGTCTCCCACGTCGGTTCTGATACAGAGCGGGGAAGGGCTGACGGGCGCCGTGATCCTCCTGGTGCGACGCCAGCTTTCGAACATGGCAACGCGCGTCGGAACCCGGATCGTCGGCGCTGTCCTTGGCAGATTGGTGTCGATCGTGGCTGGCGGCATCGGCGTCGTGCTGATCGCGAAAGACATGTGGGAGCTGCGTTCCGGCGTCATGCCGATCATCTCCCAGGAAATGAAATCCAAGGCGACGAAACAAAAGGTACAGGAGGAACTGGCGCGAACCATATCGGTGCAGCTTGGCGAGCAAGTCGCCGAACTGGCGACGAAAACCGCGGACCGGATCGTCGAGATCTGGCGCGAGTTCCGCCGGGCGCACGCCAAGGTGCTGGAGCTGGCGGAAAGCAATGCCGGATTCAAGGCATTCGTTGATGCCGCCAGACCGGATCAGCTCGCCAAAATCGATGAACTGGTCGGCGTCATCAGCGTCACGGAGGGTGACGCCGGCGTCATGAAGCGGCTTCAGGATGGTTCCCTCAACACCGCGATCAACGCGCTGACCGATCCAGGCATGGAGATATTGCGCGAGACGCGATCCGTCGATACCGCGCTGCTCTGGACCACGTTTGCCGGTGATAAGCTTGGCTCGGTCGTTGCCTATGAAATGCACAAGCGGGCCAAGCCTCAGGATTTCACAAAGGCGTCGCTGGCACGCATTCTGAAGCTCGATGATCGGCTGGCGGCGGTGCGGCTTGCGGGAATCTCGCGTGATGCCCGCGATGTCCTGTTCGAACTGGACGACGCCGATCTCAAGATGCTCGCCCGCAGTCTGGCAGAACCTGAACTCGATACGCTGGCGCGCTATCTGACCGGTTTGAAGACGACGGCGAGTCAGCGTGTGCTACGCGCCGTCGCACAGAACCCGACTCGCATGCAGGTTCTTGCGTCAGCGCGTGTCCGCGATGCTGTTCTCGCCAGCCGGGATCAGGATGCGGCCGTCGCCATGATGCTGCGCACCGAGCTGCTGCCTAATCCGGCCGTTGTCGTCAGGGATTTCGACAATGTATTCGATGGCAATGTCAGTCCGGTCCTGTTGTGGGAGAAGCATACGGCGCTGCTGGTGGTGATGGCGGTTCTCTCGTTGCTTGTCCTGCTGATCCTCAAGAGGATCGTGTTCGGGCGGCGGCGCAGGGCAGCGGCGTGACGGAGCGGCGGATCAAGGGGCAGATGCAATGCGGCTGGTGACGACAGAGACGATCGAGGAGCCCGTGCGTCATGGCGATCTGCTGCACGCCTGCGCCGTGAGTGGAGCAAACATCCTGCGCGATATGCGCGAGGTCATCACCAATACCATCGGCGGAGAGATGACCCGCTACGAGGCGCTCCTCGACAAGACCATTACGCGTGCTCTCGAAAACCTGGCCGAACGCGCCCGCGAGAAAGGCTACGATGGTGTGCTGGCCGTCCGTATCTCCCACCCTGTGATCACCCAGGGTGCGGTCGAAGTCGTTGTGACCGGGACGGGCTACTGGCGCGGCGCGCGTTGATTGATCGGGTTTTTGGCGACGAGTGTCACGCCTCCAAGGATCAGGACGAGCCCGGCGACGTGGAAGAACTGCAGCCGTTCGCCGAGGAACGCCCAAGCCAGGATGACCCCATAAACCGGCACCAGATGCAGGAACGCGCTGGCGCGTGATGCGCCGATCAGTTCGACCCCGCGGCTCCAGGCGGCATACGCCAGGAAGCTCGTGAATATGCCCGCATAGGCGATGGACAGCACGGTAGTCCAGGTGAGCTGCAGAGGCATGCCGGCGGCGTGTTCCCAAACGGCGAAGGGGACATTGGCAATCGCGGAAATCACGGCCAGGGCGAACAGAAAGCTGAAGCCACTGATGTTGGCCCGCAGGCGCAAGCAGGCGCTGTAGATCGCCCACAGCGTCATATTGAAGACCACCAGCAGGTCGCCGCCATTGAAATCCAGGCTGGCGAGCTGGGCCAGACTTCCGCGTGTCACGATGGCGAGGACGCCAAGTAACGACAGCATGACACCAACGAGCTGCCAGATGCTGAGCCGGTCGCCGAAGATGAGAAAGCTCGCCAGCACGATGATTGCCGGCGCGACCGAGTTCATGACGGCGACGTTGAGGGCGGCGGTGTAGCCGAGAGCTACGAACTGCAACGTGCCGAAGAGCGCACCGCCCGTGAGCGCCAGGAACACCATCGTGCCCGGACGCCGGGAAATCTCCAGCCAGTCCTGCCGCCAGGTTCTCCTGACGATCGGCGCCAGGATCAGGGCAACGAGAACCCATCGGAACACGTTCAGTCCGGCCGGCGGCACATGGCCGGCAATCGCACGGCCGAGCACATGATTGCCGGACCAGAACAGAGCTCCGGTTGCCAGTAGCGCGTAGGCGTTATTGATAAAACTTTGCGACCGCACCGATGGGTTTACGGCTTGGCGGGCGGTCCTGACCAGCACACATCTGCTTCTGCCTTGCAGGTGTGTTCATCGAAAACAATGAAATCCAGGAACAGCTCGCAAGTCACGTCCTTCTTGCCGACCTTGTACTTCTTGATGCCACGTTCGGCCGCCCACTTCTCGATATGTTTGTCGAGGAGGTTCAGGGCATCCTTGGTCGGACCATCCTTACCATAGTCGTTTACAGAGAAACCCAGTCGGGTGCACGCCGCATCGGCAGGAGCGGACAGGCCAACGATGGCAGTCATGGTCGCCGCGAGTGCGGCCAGTCGAAAACGCGACGGCATCAGGCAAACCCCTCATTCGAGCCGACTATGGTTAATAGTGTGAGGTATAGCGGCCGCGCGCCAGGGTTGCCAGCGAGGAAGAGCATCCTTCAACCGGAAGTATCGACCGCGTGGCACGTCTGCGTCGGTGGTGAACGCAAGACGCCCCGGCTCATGGATGAACCGGGGCGCTGCAGAAGGCTCAAACGATGGGCGTCAGTTCTGATAGGGCGAGTCCCCACCGCGTGCATTGATGCCCGAATCGAAGAAAAATCCGTTGTCGAACGGTCCGAACTGCGATTGCCGGTCCAGCATCGGGTTGCGATAGACGTCCATGCTGCCGTACCGGGTGCGGTTGTTGCCGTAGGTATTGATCACATCCTCGGCGATGTACGAATAGCCACCGCCCTGACGCAGCACGTAGCCACGCACGGCTGGGCCTTTCCGGTATTTCGAGGACTGATACTTGGACTGATATTTGCGCTGACCATCCGCATCCGCCGGAGATGGCAAGCTCAGCGCTGCTGCAAGGCCGATCGCCATGCTCAAGAGCGTTACGCGCGTCATATGCACCACCTTTCCGCCGTGATCTGATCCGCTATTCGCCAGAATAACGAAAAAAGTGAACGGAAGGTTCAAACTCAACGTGATGAGGTTAGGATCTTATGAATGCTGCGGCGCGACGGCCACATTATCGTGACAGTTGGGTACCGGGACCGGGGCATTCGAAACCAGAAAGAACAAATCGACCGCCGAAAGCGGCCGATCCGTCCCAAGCGTCCGTCAGCGCTGGCTTATTTGCAGGCGCGCTGCTTGGCCGTGCAAGTCGTCAGAAGCGGGTTTGCGTCGCACTTCATCATGACCTTGCCGCGGGCCTTGCCGCCGAAGCTCGTGATCGACTGACCGAGCGCGGCAGTCGCCAGGGTCTTGGAAACCTCAGGCGTCAGACCAGTTGCCGTGCCGCCCGCGAGAACGCATTTTGCGTTGGCGAGGGTGGGGACGAGAGCGAGACCCAAAAACGCGGCACAACTCGCAGCCGCTACATGCAACTTCTTCATATCATGCCTCCTCAGCAGTGACCCAAAAGCGGCTCACTATGCTCAGGAGACGGCGATATGGTTAAGAAGGAAAAGCGATCCGGGAGGGGTTGGCAGCCGGATTTGGAACCAACGTTGCCGGCGCGCCACGCGCGTTTGACAGGAGGTGAGTTTTTTCTCGAAAGCAGCGGAATGCCCGCCTGAACTTTCATCGGAAAGTGATGCGTGGCGCAGAGGTTGCGGGCGCCACGCACCCACTGATCACTTACAGAGGGTCGCTTGAATGACGCAGCTCGAGCCCATGCCGCCCTTGCCGCACTTGGTCTTCAGCCGCGTGACCTTATAACCGGGCGCGACGCCGATTTTCTGGCTGGATGCCATCCAGGACGCCCACATTCCCCAGTCGGTGGCCTGCAAAATGGCCTCGTAAGCCTGAAACTTCGCACCTTCTTCGGTGGAGTTCGTGCCCTGCCCGGCCTTGTTGATGCAGGACCGTGCTTCGGCGGGCGAGGCGGCCCATACCAGCAGAGCCGCAGCGGCCATGGCGGCCAGCGAACTAGTCAGCTTGAACATCTCGAAGACCTCTCAAAGAAAAAGCGAACCGGGCGACACTGCCCGAATCCGCTCAAACTTCCTACGGGTCCATCGGCATTCTTCGATCGCCGGACCGACTTTCCAACAGAGGCGTTGCAGAGAGGCGGCAGTTTTGGTGCGCCGTCTCTCCACTTTCTTGAAATCAGTCTGCGGAAGCCTGAAGGTCAACGGCCTTGGGGCCTTTGCCGCGCTTGTCGGGCTCCGTTTCGAAGGACACACGCATGCCCTCGTCCAGGGTGCCGAGGCCCGAGCGCTCGACGGCTGTGACATGCACGAACACATCCTTGCCGCCCTCGTCAGGGGTGATGAACCCGAAGCCTTTCGTCTGATTGAAGAACTTCACTGTACCGTTCTGCCGCATGCGAGGGTCTCCTTGTCCCCGTAGTGGGTGGCGTCTGCGCGTCCCCACAGGCACGCGCCCGTGTAGCTAGGCAGTCCAATCCGATGTCGGGGAACGTGAGGTGCGATCCGGAATACTACGCAGGTGCGAGAGACGCATCAGCAGGGCTCAGCAATATCCGCCGGGTCCGATAGGCCGCCCGAACTGTGCATAACTATGTGCGAACAGTTTCGTGAGTGCAAGGCAATTTCGGGATTTTTGCAACCGCTGCTTGCATTTCAACGTGTTGGATCAGGCGGCTTTCACGCCAAGCCAAAATAAGCGGTGACTGGCATCGTTTTCACCCATCCGGCTGGACAAAAACGGCAGCAATTTATTGAGCTGATCATCGAGCTGCCAGGGCGGATTCAGAATGGCGATGCCGGTGCCATTCAGCCTGTCGATATCATGCGGTGCGCGTAGCATCAGTTCCGCGACGAGAAGCTTGGGGTATCGGCCGATCGTCAGTGCAGAGTGGAATGTGGCGATCGTCTTCGGATTCTTGATCGGATACCAGAGCATGTAGATCCCGGTCGCGAAACGGGATACAGCCTCGCGCAATCCGTCGACGAGACGGTCAAGCTCGCCGGGCTGCTCGAACGGCGGGTCGATCAGGATCACACCACGTTTCTCTTTGGGCGGCAGCAGCGACTTCAGTGCGGTCCAGCCGTCGAGATGCAGCACGGTCGTTTGCCGGTCACGGGTGAACAGCGATTTCAGCTCGGTCGCGTCCTCAGGGTGCAACTCGTTGACAACCAGCCGGTCCTCGGGCCGCAGCAGGCTACGCGCCAGACATGGGCTCCCGGGATAACGAGCCAGGCCTCCTGCCGGATTCTGTTGCGCAACGGCAGACAGATACGCTGCCAGCAGCGGCGCGATATCCTGAGGCAACTGGCCTGCCTCCGGGCCGTACAGGTGCGCAATCCCTTGCTTCCATTCGCCGGTTTTTTCCGCCTGGATGCCGGTCAGGTCATAAAGGCCCGGCCCGGCATGAGTATCGATCACGCGAAACGGTGTCGGTTTGCGCTTGAGATGTTCAACGATGAGCGCCAGCGTCGCGTGTTTCAGGACGTCTGCAAAATTGCCGGCGTGGTACGCGTGACGGTAGTTCATGGCGCGAGCGTTTGGCTCTGCCCGCGTTTGCTGTCAAGCGGTGGCGAAACCCGGATAGGGGCCGCCGATCCGCTCACCAATGTCATTCGGGAGGGGCTCTCGTGGGTCAACGGATTATCGGACGGCGTCCGGGTTTGCGCGGATCCAGTCGGCGAAGGCCTTCATGCCGGTTTCGAGAGTGAACTGCGGACGCCAGCCGGAATCCTCAAACAGCCGGTCTCCGGCCAGCGGACCGCGCATTCTCGTATAGTCCGTCCAGGGAGCAGTGCCCGGACCGACGCTCAAGTCTGCTTCGGGGACCGCCGTCTTGATGGCGCGAACCACATCGCTTGTTAAATAATTCGCGCCGGATCCCAGATGATAGATCTCGTGCGTGAGAGCCTTGGCCTCATAGGCCGCAAGCAGTCCGCCGGCGACATCCGCCACGTAAGTAAAGCTCGCGCCAAAGTCGCCGCCGCTTTCCTCGTGCACCGGCGTGCCCGTCATGGCGGATCTGAGAAGAAACGGTATCGGTCCCCGCGACGGATCGCGCTGCTTTGGAAGCACGGGTGGTCCGTAGACCCATGAGATGCGTACGGTTGCGGCTGGCACGTCGAACTGCGAACGATACATGCTGGTCAGCAGTTCTCCGCAATATTTCGTCGTGCTGTAGATGTTTGTGACCGAGGGTTGCGCGTCTTCAAGAATCGGCTTTGTGACGTCGGTTGCATTCTGGAATACGGAGCCGGTGCTGACGTACAGGAAGCGGCGCCACTGATGTGTCCGCGCCGCATCGAGCAGCGTTGCTACCGCGCCGGTATTGACATTGACGGCGTTGAGTGGCTCGGGCCGGCAGAACATCTCATTCGGGACGGCCGCGGTATGAATGCAGCCTTTTATGCCGTGTGCTTCAGCGAGCCCGGCAACCTCGGCGCCGTTCGTCAGATCGCAGCGAACCCACCGGATATCTCCGCTCAGAGAGTCGGCGTCAGCCTTCCGGAATGTGCCTCGGTATTGTGCAACGACCTCATGTCCGCGCGCTGCTGCCTGCCGCACGGTCTCAAAGCCGACATGCCCCATCGAGCCGGTGATCAGGATCGTCATCGTCTTATCGTGCAGGTGTCAGGCGGCGAACGGCCAACGCAGTGCTTCTGTCGCCTTTCGCCGGTTCCCGGCCTGCATGCCCCTGTTGTGAAGTTCAGCGTTCCTCGCTGCGAGCGTTCGCCCGTGCAGGCAGCAGTGTCAACTCCGTCCGCCTACAATCTTGGCGGGCGCTTCGTGTCCGCTGCGAATTGCCCTGCGCAAGAGCATGAAATTCAATCAAAAGAAGATTTTATGTTTCATCTCAATCTTAGATTGATGACGTGGAAATGCAGATCACTCGGGAATGGGGTAACCGGCGGTGTTCAAAGGCTCATTCCGAAAAGATGACAGAAATACTGCAAACAACTTCGGCGATGTTTCTGATTGCGGTTCAGTTTCATTTGCCTATCAACCGCGGTCCAATGTCGCTCCTGACCTCTGATTTCAGCTTTTCGTCAAATTCCCGCTTTATGGGCTCCAGTTCCGTTTCGGCAGCGTATCCAGCTCCCGATGCGTTAACGATACGACGCGCGGAGAGCTTGAGCTCGGGCGTGACCTATCGACGCAATCGATAGGCAGCCCTTAACGAAAATTATTGGCACTTTGCCTAACGCCGGATAAGACGAGCTATTGTGCCCTTCGCTCGTACGGCTTACTGAATCATCGTTTAACTCAACAGGTTCTCCAAGCGTGGCAAGTGTGCGTCTGAAGTTCCACGTGTTCGTTGATTTCGATGGGACAATCGCAACCATCGATACGACGGACCGCCTTCTGACGCGGTTCGCAGAGCCCGCATGGCTCGATATCGAAAAGCAATGGAAATCCGGCGAAATCGGCTCGCGCGAATGTATGGAGCGGCAGATCGGGCTGATCCGCGCAACCCCTGACGAGCTTGATGCGTTCATTAACGAGATAGAGATTGATCCTGCCTTTCCTGCGTTCGTCGGTTTCTGTCGCAAACAGGGATTCGGGACGACCGTAGTCTCTGACGGGATCGATCGGACTATTGAACGAGTGCTTGCCAGGGCGGGGTTGAATTTGCCGTTTCGCGCTAACCATATCGAGTGGCTCGGATCGGACCGCTGGCGATTGGGATTCCCTTATTCAAGGGAGGCCTGTCCCGCCGCCGCAGGACATTGCAAATGCGGTTCTCTCGGAGACGCGGGTTCAGTTGTCCGCATCGCGATCGGCGATGGCCGGTCCGACTTTTGCATGGCTGAGAAGGCTGATCTGGTTTTAGCAAAGGGGGTTCTGGCCGAGCATTGCCGCTCAACTGATTTACGTCACCTTCCCTTTAACGACTTCACCGAGGCGACGGCGTTGCTGATCGACTGGCTTGAAACAGCCTACGGATCGCGTGCGGGCCTCCCGAAACTGGAGACGGAGCATGCTTGACGCGAAAACGCGCGTTACTCGCGAGCCCACGTCCGCGCGGAATGACCTGAGTGAGCTGACCGACGCGGAGCTCATGGATTACGAATCCCGGTATTGCTCATGGGGCGATACCGTTCACTATATGGAAACACCGAAGATCTTTCACCGGTGTGAAGGTTCGTTCCTTTTTGACGCCGAAGGCATGCCGTTTCTCGACATGCAAATGTGGCATTCCGCGGTCAATTTCGGTTACGCTAATGAACGGTTGAATAACGCCGCCCGCCGCCAGCTCGATACGCTGCCGCAAGTTTCGAGCAAATTCCTTCATCGCGAGAAGATCGAACTCGCGACCAGGCTCGCGCAGAGGATCGAAAAGACCTGGGGCGAGCGCGGTCGCGTGCATTTCAACGTCGGTGGCGCACAGGCAAACGAGGATGCGCTCAAGCTGGTGAGGAATTACTCCGGCGGCAAGGCGCGGATGTTCGCCTTTGAAGGCGGCTATCACGGCCGTACGCTCGGAACGACGGCGATAACGTCTTCTTATCGTTACCGTAAGAAATTCGGGCACTTCTCGGATCGCGCCCATTTTGTGCCATTTCCGTATTGCTTCCGTTGCCCGTACGGAAAGAAGCGTGACGATTGCGGTCTATATTGTGTCGATCAATTCGCGCGCCTGTTTGATAGCGAATATCACGGCGTGTGGGACGCGAAGTCGGGAGAGAGTGAATTCGCCGCATTCTTTGCGGAGCCCATTCAGGGTACGGGCGGATACATCATTCCGCCTCCGGGCTATTTCGAGAGGCTGAAGGGCGTACTGGAGGCGCGCAAAATTCTGCTGGTCGATGATGAAGTCCAGATGGGCTTCTACCGCGCCGGCAAATTCTGGGCGATGGAGAATTTCAATGTGAAGCCGGACGTGATCGTATTCGGCAAGTCGCTGACGAACGGTCTTAATCCGCTGTCTGGCTTATGGGCGCGAGAGGAATTGATCAGTCCGGAGATCTGGCCGGCGGGCATGACCCATTCGACGTATTCGTCGAACCCGATGGGAACCTCTGTCGCCCTCGAAAACGTTAAGATGATGGAGGACGAGGACTACGAGGCAATCACGCGCGATATGGGCGCCTATTTCCTCGGTGGTCTGCAGGAACTCCAGAGGCGGTATCCGAAATCAATCGGTAACGTCGATGGCATGGGACTCGCTCTGCGCATGGAGCTTTGCGAGGCTGACGGAATTACACCGAATACGAAGCTTGCCAATCAACTCAATCAGGCGGGCTTCAACGGTGGGATCGAATATGAAGACCGCCGCTATGGCATCGTTCTTGATGTGGGCGGCTATTATAAGAACACCGTCGTCTTCGCGCCGTCGGTCAACATCACGAAGGAGGAGATTGATCTCGGTCTCGGCCTTGTCGATCGGCTTCTTCATAAGGCGGGGGCAGATTAGAGAACCGGCCTTTTTCGACAGTCGAAATCAATCAAAAACGCTTCGCAATGGCCTGCTCTGGGAGGCCTGAATCACAAGGGCCAGGGCAGCCGAATGCCGTGCGGAGCGAACACCGGTTCAGTGTGTGGTACGAAACAATAGAGAAAAGGTACAATGAGCGTAGATCGGAGCTATAAATTCGAGGGGGGGCGCACCGGGGTCCTGTTGATCCACGGTCTGGGTGGTACTCCGATCGAAATGCGTTATGTCGCGCTTGGAATGGCGCGCGCCGGCTACACGGTGCACGTTCCTCAACTTGCGAACCACTGCGGCACCGAAGAGGAGCTGAAGCAGTCGCGCTGGCAGGACTGGTACTGGTCCGTCGAGGCGGCGCTGGACGAGCTTCGCCAGAGCTGCGACCGCGTGGTCGTCGGCGGCCTGTCGGCGGGCGCGATCCTTGGACTGCATCTGGCGGCCAACCGTCCGAAGGACGTCCATGGTCTGGCGCTCTATGCGCCGACGCTGTGGCTGGATGGCTGGTCGATCCCCTGGTACGCGGGGCTGTTCCGTCTTTGCTTCCAGAAATCCGTCGCCAACCGCATTCCGTTCGTCGAGCGCGACCCGCACGGCATTAAGGACAAGCGTCTGCGCAAGATGGTGGTCGAGGCCCTGCATTCGGGCGACAGCTCGCAGGCCGGCGTGTTCCAGACGCCCGGCGGCACGATGCTCGAGCTGCGCTGGCTGGTGAACATCGTCCGGCGCGAGCTGCCGAGCATCCGCCAGCCTGCTCTGATCATGCATCCGCGCGAGGATGACCGCGCCAGCCTCAAGAATGCGCTTTACCTGCAGCGCAATCTCGGTGGCTTGGTCGATATGGTTGTGCTGGACGACTGCTATCACATCATCACTGTCGACAGGCAGCGCGACCTTGTCGTCGATAGGACCGTTGCCTTCAGCAACTGGCTCGATCGGACAAAGGACCGTCGCGAGGTCGCCAACGAGGATCAGGACGTGGCAGCGCCCGAGAAGACGGATGCCGCTGGCCGCCGCGCGGTTGCGTGATCAATAGAAAGGTTTGCGCCGTCGTCAGTTGACGGCGGCGCAACGCTGGAGTTGGGCAGGCGCTCGGGTCCAGACGAAGGTTTCGCTCAGGAATTTGACGCCGAGGTAGCCCTTGACCTGAAGCTTGTCGGGGGCTCTGAGCATGATCTCGACGTCGTAGGACTTGCCTTCCTTCGGATCATAGATCCAGCCGTTGTCCCAGGCGCCGCCCGACTGGGCCTGGAGATTGCCGATCACTTGCAGGCCGCAAATGGGCCGCTGCCTTTGGCCCGTATTCGGATTGAGAGCATCGGTCAGCGGTCGGCCGTTTTTGGCGAGTGGATCCTTGAGCCAGACAATGCGGCCGCACAGTTGCTGGCCGCACGGCAGGATTTCAATGGCGCCTTGCCCGGTGTCATCGATCCAGATGCCGGTGGTATCCGGAACGGGAGGCGGCATTGGCGCGGGCGCCGTCTTTGCGGGAGCGGCGTTTCGACCCGGCTGCTGGGCCTCGGCGACGTGTCCCACGGCAGTCAGCGCGATAATCGAAAAAATACTTAACGCCCAGTAGTTTGCACGGTTTGTGCGCATTGCCGGATTCCCGTTTTCGCCAGTAAAAGTGGCATCATGCTGCATTATTTCGGACTGCCTACAGTTTCAGTTGGGCAAAAACGGGCCGCTCCAACTTATTTGCTGCCCTCTCTATGCCGAATTCGTGCGCCCATTTGCGCCGCGAGGTCAGCAATGGATTGGTCTATTGCTTAACTCCGGCAACGCTCAGCAGTGGCGCCACGCGGATGGACCGCCTATATACTGCGGGCGTCTGTGGCGCGGGGTCTGCAGGCAGCACCGTGGAATGCGCATCCAATTCCGTCAGCAGCGGGCCCCTGTCACCTGCGGGACCGCCGAACGACCCGAGACCGGTTAGAGATAGACGCTGAATATCGTCTTCATAAATAAGTGAAACGCTGATGATACTGACGCTGGCCATTCGCAACCTGTTTCACGATCGCATCCGGCTGATCGTGACGTTGGTGGGCATTCTGTTTTCGATTGTTCTGGTTGCGGTGCAGCTTGGGCTTTATCTGGGCGCCCGGAAAATGATCATCGGCATGATCGAGAATGCCCATGGTGAATTGTGGATCACGGCTTACGGGGCAAAGAGCTTCGAAGAGGGTGGAATTCTGCTCACACCGCGCGAGCGGCATGCTGCCCTTGCCACGCCGGGAGTCTCCAAGGTTGTTCCTCTGGTCGTTTCGTTCGCCGAATGGCGCAAGCCGGGCGGGGGCAGCACGACCTCGGTCATCGTCGGAACGGATACTGAAGACGGCGGACTTGCGCCGTGGAACGTGGTGGAAGGATCAGCCGGCGCGCTGGCAGCCCCTGATGCGATCGCGGTTGATCGCAGCTATCTCGCCGATCTCGGCATCAAGGGCATGGGCGATACCGCCCAGATCGAGAGCGGCCGCGTCCGGGTGCGCGCCATAACGGATGGCATTCGCTCGTTCACGATGGCTCCGTATGTGTTCACGACGCTCAACCGGGCCCGAAGCCTCTTGGGTGTGCCGGGAGAGAACACGACCTTTTTCCTCGTGCAGACGCAGCCCGGTGTCGATGTCGAGGCGGTGAGGAAAGACCTGCTGTCCCGCTTGCCTGGCACTGAAGTTCTGACAAAGGCGGAATTCCGCGACCGCAGCCTCGATCAATGGCTGTTCTCGACCGGAGCCGGCGTGGCGCTGATTGGTGGCGCGATCCTGGGCTTGCTGGTCGGCACCGTTATCGTGGCACAGACGCTTTATTCGAGCACCAAGGATCACCTGAACGAATTCGCGACGCTGCGCGCGCTCGGGTCATCCTCCGGCTATATTCATAAGGTCATCCTGGCGCAGGCCGGCCTGAGCGCCGTGATCGGCTACACGCTCGGCATGATCATTGCGCTGACGGTCGTGGTCCTGAGTACGCATACCGCTTTGCCGATCGTCATGACGCCGGGCCTTGCGGTCGCCTTGTTCTTGCTGACGCTTTTCATGTGCGCCATTTCTGCCGTTTCGGCGATCATGAAAGTGACGAAGATCGATCCAGCCATGGTATTCAGTCGATGAGTCAATCCGTCGTTCTCGAAGCCGTCAATATCGTGAAGGAGCTGGGGGATGGCGCCGCCAAGGTCCGTGCACTGAAAAGCGTGGATATGACGCTGTCGACGGGTGAATTGACTCTGCTGATGGGCCCATCGGGCAGCGGCAAGACCACGCTGTTGTCCATTCTCGGCTGTATCCTGACCCCCACGTCGGGGACGGTTCGGATTTGCGGCGAAACCATTCAAGGTCTCGATGCAGAGAAGCTTGCGGACCTGCGACGTCGGCACATCGGCTTCATTTTCCAGTCCTACAACCTGTTTCCGACGTTGACCGCGATGGAGAATGTCCGTCTGGCGCTGGACGTCCGGGGCGCGAAATACAGCGAAACGGTCGCAAAGGCCGAGACCGCCCTGACCGCCGTCGGGTTGGCGCACAAGCTGCGCAGCTATCCGCGCAACATGAGTGGTGGCGAGCAGCAGCGCGTCGCCGTGGCGCGCGCGCTGGCCGGGTCGCCGTCCGTCATTCTGGCTGACGAGCCGACCGCAGCCCTCGACAGCGAGAATGGGCACGCCGTGATGGCGTTGCTTGCCCAGATCGCCAGGGAGAACAATCACGCGGTGCTCGCCGTCACGCATGATCCGCGCACGCACGCGTTCGCGGATCGTATCGTACGCATCGAAGACGGCCGCATCGTTGGTGAAGACCGCAGGCCGGAAGACAACGAAAACGTCAAGAAATACGATATTACCAGGAAACGGAAGGCCAATGCCTAGAATAGATTCGACTGTCACGACGCTGATTATCGCGTTGGCGTTGGCCGCCGGGCTTGGCTACGGCGTCAATGAATGGTCTGAAGTGCGCAAGCGCGAGCAGAAGAGTGCGGCTTTGGAAACGTCCAAGGCGCAGCCCGCGCAGGCCAAATCGAATTGGATCGCTTCTGCGCCCGGTCGTGTCGAACCGCGCGGCGGCGAGGTGCGGATCGGGTCGCAGGTGGCTGGTCGGATTATCGATGTGGTCGCCGGTTTGGGTGATCGCGTCCAGTCTGGCGATCTTCTCGTCCGCCTCGATGACGAGGAAGCGCGCACACGCCTGATCTCCGCCGAAGCCGAATTGGCTGTCCGCCGCCGCGAGCGCGATGCGGAGAACGTCAATGGTGCTGCCCAGGACCGCCGTGCTGCCGAGGACGTGCTGGCTGCCGCGGAACGGACCATGCATGCCGCCCGCATCGATCTGGATCGCGTCCAGAGCGACCGGCGCCGGAATGCTGCGAGTGCCGATGAGGTCGCGAAGGCCCGCTCTGCGTTGGTCGTCGCAACCGAAAAGCTTGAGCAGGAGCGCGAGGCCTATCGCCGTGTCGCGGCCCGGTCCGGCATGCCGCTTCCGACGCGGCTCGAGGCGGGTTTGACGGCAGCGCGCGCTGACCTTTCGCTCGCAGAACTTGCCTTCGAGCGGACGCGCATTCGCGCTCCCTCCGACGGCACTGTTTTGCAGACGAACGTCAAGGTGGGCGAAATGATTGCGCCGACGCCTGAACTGGCCGCTGTAACGATGGGCGACGTCTCGGCCCTTCGGGTGCGCGCGGAGGTCGAGGAGCGTGACGTCGGCAAAATTCGCGTCGGCCAGCGTGTCGTGGTGCGTTCGGATGCCTTCAGCGGGCGCGATTTTGAAGGTCGCGTGGCAAGCATCGCTGAGTACGTGGGGCCGCCGCGTCTTCCCAGCCGCGGACCGCGCAAGCCGACAGATGTCGACATTCTCGAAGTGATGATCGATCTCGACGGGCGTCCGCCACTGCTGGCGGGCATGCGGACGGATGTGTTTTTTCGCGCCGATGTAACCGTATCGACGACGCGCGAGAAATCCGTGAACTGACGTCCGCAAAGCAGGATTGAGATTCAGGCCGTGGCCCGTCTTGCCACGGCCTGTCCTGTCCCAAGCCGATTCATGCAGCCGCTTTGTTGACCTTCTGCTCGGCGACTTTCGTGAGCACCTGATCCGCGTGCTTTTCCTCGCCAAGCGTTGCCTTCAGGAGATCGACCGCATCGGTGTGGCCTAGTTCCTTCGCCCAGGCGAGCAAGGTCCCGTAACGGGTAATTTCATAGTGCTCGACGGCCTGAGCAGACGCGATGATCGCCGCGTCGAAGACGGCATCGTCCTTGATTTCATCCATCTGCTCCTCGGCCTCGCCGATGATGCCTTCGATCGCCTTGCAGCGCACGCCTTTCGGCTTTTCCCCGATCAGCTTGAAGACCTTCTCAAGGCGATTCACGTGTTCCTTGGTCTCGTCGTAATGCTCGTCGAGAGCGTTTTTCAACTCTTTCGCATCGACTTTCTTTGCCATGGTGGGAAGAGATTGGAGGATCCGCTTCTCGGCGCTGTACATGTCCTGCAATTGATGCAGAAACAGGTCATCCATCGATTTGAGGGTCACGGTTTGCTCTCCTTGGATGTTTGTGTGTGCCTACAATACGGGGAGAGGCAATCCTGGGTTCCGCGCTCGGCGAGCGGCGAAACGGCGTGGGCGGCGGGCCGATGAAAAACGCCCCGCAACATCTGCTGCGGGGCGCTGAATGATCGGATCAAGTTCAAGCTTCAACTGAAGCCTGGTCCTTATTTCCGTATGCCGGACCCAGTCGGCGTGGTGGTCGTCGTGGCCTCCGCGCGGGTCACAAATTCCGGAGCCTTCTCGAGATCCTCACGGGTAAACGGCGCCGTGAGCTGGCTGGTCTCGGGCGACTGCGTCAGGGCAGACAGCGGAAGAGCCACGCTCTTTTCGCCGATGCCCAGGAAGCCGCCGACACCGACGACAACCGCGACGACCTGACCGTCCTCAGACAACAAGAGATTGGTGACATCACCGATCCGCTCATTGTTCGCGCCGAGGATGCTCTTTTTCATATAATCCGTTGCCAGACGTTGGCCGGGCTGCTGTTGCGCAAGGAACCGATCGCCCTTGCTGTCCGTCATGCTCGCTGACGATCCCGGAGCGGGCGCCATCTTTGACGGCGGCGTCGTGGGAGCCATCGGCGACGTTGTCGAAGGTGGCGTTGTTTGCGGCTGTGCAGCGGGCGGACTCGTTTGCGCGCTGACCGCAGTCGCGCCAAGCATGCCGAGAGCTGCAGACAAGGCTATGATTTTGCTGCTCATTATCGTTCTCCTCTGTAGCTGGCGTATACCATGTCAACTACGGTTACCGGCATTCGGTTCCTGTCCCGGTGCTCTTTTGCCTGTTTGCCAGATGGCTCGACCCGCGCCGAACGGTTGCCTGGCAGCAGCACGGGAACGTTAAGGCGTGAACTGGCGTTGCTTGTCTGCGGGGAGAGCCAAACACTATGCTTGCTGCGCGTCGTTAATCACAATCGCGAAACATTCGGCTCCGATGCGCAGCAGCGAAACCGCCGCATCCCAGCCCATTCCGAAAGGCAAGACCGTGGCGAGCTTTTTCCTCAATCGCTGGGTAGATAGCATCAAGGCGAGCGCGCGGGAGGAGATCCAGGAGACGGCACGTTCCGTACTCCTCTATGTCGTCGCAGTGGTGATGGGCCTGATGGCGCTGGTGTTTGCAACGCTGGCCGGGTTCTGGTGGCTTGAAATTCACTACGGCGCGATCGTCGCTGCGCTGATCGTTGCCGGGCTTTTTGCCGTGTGCGCGCTAGCTCTGCTGATGTGGGCCTCGTGGAGCGGCACTTCGTCAGCGGCTCCTGCGGACGCTGAGTCCGCGACCGAGGAAACGGCTTCCGCGACCCAGGCGAATGCGTTTGCTGATCTGCCCGATAAGATGGGAATCGATCTGGATAGCGTTGCTGGCACTCTTTCGGACGCGGGCTATCGCACCGAGGCGTTGATTGTGACGGCGTCGAAGAGCCTGCTGAAGCAGTTGACCCCGCTCCAGTTCATCAGCCTGGTGTTTGTCGGCAGCTTTTTCTTTGGGAGACGCTTGCGCCGCATGTAAGCCGTGGGGAGTTTGGGAAGGCTGGCTGGCGGCGATGCAGGCAGGCCTCCCCTTCTACACGCGGGGAGATCAGCCGCGGGCGGCGCGCCTCTGCGGCATCGAGAGGGCTGCGGCATCAATCGCATCGGGCCCGAAATCATCCGGCGAATGGACTTCCAGCATATTCGCCAGCTTCTGGCGGGCGCGGTTCGTGCGGCTCTTCATGGTGCCGACGGCGCATCCGCAAATCGCGGCTGCTTCCTCGTAGGAGAAGCCCGAAGCGCCGATGAGAAACAGGGCTTCGCGCTGATCCTCGGGAAGTTGCGCAAACGCTCTCTTGAACTCTTCGAGATCAAGGTGTGCGAGTTGGTTGGCCTGCTGCGCGAGGGTTGCTGCGAAGCGACCTTCGGTATCGGCAACCTCTCTCGTGAGCTTGCGGAACTCCGAATAGAAGGTGTTGCGCAAAATGGTGAACAGCCACGCCCGCAGGTTCGTGCCGTGTGTGTAGCGTGTCCGGTTCGCCCAGGCTTTGACCAGCGTTTCCTGAACCAGATCATCGGCTCGATCGGGGTTGCCCGTGATGGAACGCGCGAATGCTCTGAGGCTCGGAATCTCACCGAGCAGACCGTCACGAAAGCTCGCTTCAGTCTGCATGACCACTATCTTCCTTTTGCGCAAGAGCCTGAAGCAATTCAACAAACTTATCGGGGACCGGCTGCTTTGCTGATTCGTCGAACAAAGCTTTCAGTTTTGCGCCGATCTGTTCTTGAACGCTGTCGTTGATGGCAGGTGCTGCCGGCTCGTCGTCAGTTGATGGCGTTGCCTCGCCGGCGGACAAGGCCTTGCGTTTCGCTTGATTCATTGGACTGTTGACCCCGTGCACTGGGACGCAGGCAGCGCCCACGGTTCAAACGCGATGGATCATACGCGGTTCCATCGCCATCGTAAAAAATTGCGCTCCGGTTGCAACCAACTGGCAATGAGTGCGTTCCATAAGGCACAATCGCCAGCAAAGGCGTGCTAGTATCAACGTCTGGGCATTTATTAGGGGCAGTTCTCATGTCGATAGCTAACGTCGTTGGCTCGCATATCCCACATTTGCGCCGATTCTCCAGAGCCTTGACCGGATCCCAAGCCGGCGGCGATGCTTACGTCGAGCAGTTGCTGGAAACGCTGATCGCTGATCCGGCGGTGTTTTCGACGGCTGCCGATCCCCGGGTCGGTCTCTACAAGACATTCATGCAGATCCTTTCTTCCGTCGCCGCCAGCGGATGGCAGACGCGGCCGAAGAACTGGACGTCCGGCTTCGACCGCAACGTGTCCGCGATGACCCCCCGGTCGCGGCAGGCGTTCCTGCTGCGCCACGTGGAGGGTTTCACCCTCGCGGAGACCGCGGAAATTCTGGGCGCCAGCGAGACCGAGACGCAGCATCTGCTTTCCAGAGCCGGCGAGGAGATCGCCCGCCAGGTCGCCACGGACGCCCTGATCATCGAAGACGAGCCGCTGATTGCCATGGATCTCACGCAGATCCTCGAGGAACTGGGGCATCGGATTATCGCCGTTGCGCGCACGCGCGACGAGGCCCGCCGCATCATGACGACGAACCGCCCAGGCCTTGTGCTGGCGGATATCCAACTTGCCGACGGCAGCTCCGGTCTCGACGCCGTCAACGATCTGCTCGGCCACTGCCAGGTCCCGGTGATCTTCATCACGGCTTATCCCGAGAAGCTGCTCACCGGTGAAAAGCCCGAGCCGACGTTCCTGATTACCAAGCCCTATCAGCCGGAAACGCTGCGGGGCACGATCAGCCAGGCGCTGTTCTTCGACCAAAGGTCGCGCCGGGCGGCTTAAGACCGTCATCACGTGACATCGCGCATGCTGGCTCCCCCGAACCAGCATGCGAGAGTTCGCCCGGGCGCCAGCAACCAGAGGAAGGCACACACGTGGCGGATTCTCATAACGGCGAGCAATCGACCGAGCGCACCACAGTCGAGGCAAGACAGGGTGGCCGCAGCCGCTCCAACCTGCGGGTGCTGGTGTGGTCGACGCTGATCGCCATTGTCGTTCTCGCCGCCTTGTACTTCGTCTTTTTCCCGCGCTGGTTTCCAGCTTGAGGCGGGAAACCGCGCGGAATCCGGCCCGAGCGTCTTAGCGCTGCGGCGGTACGGATCCTCCCGATGCTGCGGGTGTTTTTTCGGATTTCTCCGCTGTGCTGCGACGTCCCGCTTCGCTTTGACGCCCAGGGATATCGCGGCCTTTCTCCGAACCACTGCTGCCCGACGCGCCGGCAATGCGGATGCGACGCTGGTGCTCCATGCCCTTCTTCAAGCGCGCGCTGATCGCCAGAACGCCGTTCTCGAAGCGGGCATCGAGGCTCTCCTCATCGACGCCATCAGGAAGCTGAATCCGCCGTTCGAAGCGGCCGAAGCGACGTTCTCTCAGTTGCGCGTCGCCCTCTCCTTCCGTGCGTTCCTCGCGGCGCTCGCCTTTGATCGTCAGTATGCCGTCCTGCAGCATGATGTCGACATCGTTCGGGTTGACGCCCGGAAGGTCCATATCGAGCTGCATCTTTCCGTTCTCCATGCGGACGTCGAGCTGCGGAGACAGAGACCCCGCGCCGAACGTGCGCTGCAGGGGCGCCATGAATCCCTCGCCCATGAAGCGCTCGAAAACCTGATCGAGCTCTCTTCGGATGTCAGCGAACGGGTCGGCGAAGTGGGACGGGTCTTGAGACCGACGTGGTGATAAGTTTGGCATAACCGGCTCTCCCGACTTGGAATTGCTGCGGCTACAACGCACGCCAAGGCGCGGCCGTTCCTCCACTCTTGCGTTCTGGACAAGAAGCGGGGAATCGAACCGGTGAGGGGCGGATGTCTGCCTGGCCGGCGGGAAGGCGTCTTGGAACTCCCGGAAGAGGGGAACGTTGGAAGAGCAGTAAACCGGTGCGTGAGGAGACCTTATGAAACCTCTGAACCTGTTGACCCTCTGCCTGACAATCATCGGTGGATTGAACTGGGGCCTTGTCGGCCTGTTCAATCTGGATCTGGTCGCCGCGATCTTTGGAAATTTCGCGCGCCTGATTTACATCCTGGTTGGTCTTTCGGCACTTTATCAGCTGGTGCCGTTTTCGCAGGCCTTTTCAAGCGACGAGGTGCTGGCGGAACGGGGACACGGGAGCGCCAGGCGAGACCGTTTCGGCGAATGAGCCGCTGTCGCAGCAGCCATATGCGCGCACTGGATCGTCAGAGAGGATCCGGAGGCCGGGACTCGGCTGATCGACCGGGAATGCCGCATTTCCCGATTATTCGAACAACGACAACACGCCCGCCCAATGTCATGGGCGGGCGACGTTTCTCATTCGGCGAATAACCAGGCAACGGCTAGCATTCATGCCGAATGCGTCCGCCGCCCGGTTAGTCCATTTCTCCTCCGCGCCTCTTCTCGCAATTCTCTGCGAGCGAGGTCAGCGCTGAAACGAAGGCGTCGCGCTGCCGGGTCGGCACCATACTGAGCACGTGCTCATCGACCCGATCCACCGCCGGCCGAACTGACGAGAGCCGTGTACGGCCCTGGCGGGTCAGCTTGACGGTATAGGCGCGTCTGTCGGTGGGACTGCGGCGGCGTGCGACGAAACCTTTCGCCAACAGCCGTTGCACGACCTCCGACAAGGTTGACCGATCGATGCCCGTCTGCTTCGTCAGCATCGCCTGCGAGGCACCATCTTCCAGGTTGTCCAACGCCGCGAGTACTGCGAACTGACGAGGTGTCATCACATCGATCTCACCTTCGAACATGTTCGATGCGCACTGCATGGCTCGGTAGAGCAGGTGCAGTACGGAGCGGTTCAAACTCTTCTCTTGATATGTCATGTCCATCCAGACGCTCTTGCATTGCACTGTCCAAACCCAAAGAGGTTCAATCAGGTTCCCGATCCGGGCTTCTTCCGTGCAGAAGTCTTTCGGGGTGTTGTTCTGGATGTGCGGGTGACGCCCTTTTTGAGCGGTGCCGGGAGCCTTTGACGCAGTTCACTGAATTCCGCCCAGGGGTCGGCTGACAGATGGTGCAGGCGCAACGTCAGGTTGGATACGCTGTAGTGTGCAGGTCCGACCCCTGAATTAAGCTCATCCCAGGTGATCGGCGTGGAAATGGGCGCTCCCGCGCGGGCCCGCGTGGAATAGGCGGCAACCGCCGTCGCGCCGCGGGCATTGCGCAGATAGTCAACGAAAATACGCTTGTTGCGCGAGCGTTTGGCCATTGATGCCGTGTATCGCCCAGGCTTCAGCGCAGCCATGTTCTCGGCAATCGAGCGCGCGAACTCCTTCGCTGCCGTCCAATCCGCTCCCGAACGGAGGGGGGCGACGACGTGCAATCCCTTGCCACCTGTCGTTTTCACGAAGCTCTCAAGGCCAGTGTCACGCAGAAGAGCCCGCACGTCGTGGGCGCCTTCGATCACGTCCGTCCACTGCAGGCCAGGTCCGGGATCGAGATCGAACGTGATCCGATCGGGGCGATCGACATCATCGATGCGGCTGCCCCAAGGATGCAGTTCCAGGACACTGGCCTGAACGAGCCCCATCAATCCGTCGAAGTCCTCAATGTAGAGCACTTCTTCATCGTCGCCTTCCGGGCGCAATCTGCGGATGCTGTCATCGAGTCCCGCCCAGGCGTGTTTCTGGAAGAAACAGCTTTCGCTGATCCCTTCCGGGCACCGCAGCAGACTGAGCGGACGTCCGACGATATGAGGCGAAATCCATTTCCAGATCTCGGCATAAAATTGCGCCAGCCCCAGTTTGGTGACGCCAGCGTCCGGCCAGAGAAGCCGTTCGGGGTGCGTGAGCCGGCTTTCGTCGATTTCAGGCACGTCGGATGTTCGCGAGGTGGCCGGCATTGACGTCTCCGAAGTTGCCTCCGATGCTGTCTTGTCGTCGCGAAGTCCACGGAAAACCGAGTGGCTGATCAGGCCGCCGTGAGTCCAGGTATGAAACTCGATGTCGGCGACGATCCTGGGCTCCGTCCAGCGCAGACCCCGGCCGTTTTCCTCAGGCGGCAGACGATCCAGCGGAGGCGTAGAGCGTCGAAGCGGATCGAGCTTCTTGAAGAGTGCGCTGGTTTCCTGCTCGCTGAAACCCGTTCCGACCCGCCCACGATAGATGAGCTCGCCGCTTTTGTATTGTCCTAGAGCAAGCGCACCGATGGCGCGGCGTGTTGTTGTCGATGGCGAGAAGCCGATCACGACGAACTCGTCGCTGTGCGTGCATTTCGACTTGATCCAGTTGGCGCCGTAGCCGGAGTGATACGGCCGGTCAAGCCGCTTCGAAACAATTCCCTCCAGTCCCATCTTGCAGGCCTGGTCGAGAACCGCTTTGCCATCGAATGAGAGATGATCACTGCGCCGGATGGGGCTGTCGGCGGACAAATCCGCAAGGATCTCACGAAGCTGGGCGTAGCGTTTCGAAAGTGGAAGCCGGCGCAAATCCTTGCCGTCGCGAAACAGCAAATCGAACGCATAATATTTCAGGTCCGCGTCGTGACCGTTCTTCAGGGCAACCTGGAGCGCGGAGAAACTCGATGCTCCGGACTCTTTTTCGACGACGAGTTCTCCATCGATAATGACGGACGTAACGGGTAGCTCTCGAAACGCATGCGACAGGGCTCCAAACTTCGCAGTCCAATCCAGCCCCTTCCGCGTATACAGAGCAACTTTATCACCCGCCCGGATGGCCTGGATGCGATAACCGTCGAATTTGACTTCGTGGATCCATGACTTTCCGGCCGGTGGCTTGTCGGCGAGCTTGGCGAGACAGGGTTCAACGAAAGACGGCAGCGGCGGATCTTCGTCCGTGGCGACGGCATCGATGGATCTGTGCGTGATAACGGAATCAGGTGAAGCGTCGAGCACGTCCGGATCGTCCGGCTGGCTTGCAGCAGCGTCGTCCGATTTGATCAGCAGCCAGCTCTCCTGCTTCTCGCGCGGCCGTTTGCGCATCCGCACCAGATGCCAGTGCCCCCTGAGCTTGCTGCCCTCCAGCTCGAATGACAGATGCCCTTTCGCAAGAGCCTTGTGCGGATCGTCTTCGGGAATCCAGGTCCCGCGATCCCAGACGATAACCGAGCCGGCGCCGTATTGTCCTTTCGGAATCACACCTTCAAAACTGCCGTAGTCGAGTGGGTGATCCTCGACGTGAATCGCCAGGCGTTTTTCGCCAGGAACGAGGCTTGGCCCTTTTGCGACCGCCCAGCTCTTGAGCACGCCGTCGAGTTCAAGCCGGAGGTCGTAGTGCAGGCGGCGGGCAGCATGTTTCTGAATGACGAACGTCAACGCTTTGGCGGGTGACTTTCTGCGTCCGCCGCGAGGTTCCGAGGTCTTCGAGAAGTCGCGTTTTGACGTGTAGTCCCGCAGGTCTACACTCACGAGGCTCTCCTGGCTGCGCTCTTCTTGGTGTGTGGCCGACGGCTGGAGCGCGCCGCCGTACGCGTCTGGGCTGGACGGCGGGACGACGCCGAGGCGCGTTGCGATCCGCCATCGGCTTCACCTTCAAGGCTACGGCGCAAAGCTTCCATAAGATTGACAGTCTGGCGTTGCGGTGGCGCAGCGGGAGCTGGGGCCGCCTTTCCGGACCTTTTGGATTCGATCAGCGCGACGAGAGCCTGTTCGTATCGATCCTGGAATTTCTTCGGGTCGAATTTTGCGGATTTGCGCGCGATGATATCGGTGGCGATTGAAAGCATTTCATCCGGCAGCTTCATATCGGTGATGCCCTCGAAATAGGCATCCTCGCCGCGGACTTCTTTTGCGCTGCGCAGAGTTGTGGCCAGCAGACCTTTGCCACGCGGCTCGATCATCAGCATTCGTTCGCGACGCGCCATGACGATGCGGGCAATGCCGACCATCTCTTCCTTCTCCATGGCCTCGCGGATGACGAGATAGGCCTCCTCGCCGATCTTGTCGTCAGGGGCGAGATAATACGGAGTGTCCAGATAGATCTCGTCCACGTCTGCGCGCGGCACGAAGTTATCGATATCGATGGTGTGCGTGCTTTCGATTTTGACTTCGTCGATCTCGTCATCTTCGACGTAGACGTACTGGTTTTTCGCCACCTCGTACCCGCGAACGCGATTTTCGGGTTCAACGGGTTCTTCGGTTTGGCTGTCGACCACGAGATAGCGCGTGCGGTTGCCCGTATCGCGGTTCATCACATGAAAGGACACACGCTCACGATTGCTGGTGGCCGGAAACAGCGCGACCGGACACGATACGAGGGAAAGCTTGAGATAGCCCTTCCAGCTCGATCTGGGCATGATTGACGCAACTCCACATACGCAGGATGCAAAAAAGGGGAACCATTCGGTCCGTCGTCACGGCGGATGATAACGGCCTCAGCGGTCCGTCGATTTCGCTTTGGCGAATTTATCCGTCTTGTCAGGTTCGCCGATGGGATCACGCGATGGGCCACCCGGCTGACGCGTCGGATCGAGCGGGGGCGGCACGGGCATCGGATCAGGTGTTTGTCCCGGAACGTCTCCGGGCTTCGGGGGATTGGGGTCGGGATGCGGCACACAAACCTCCTTTCTGCGTCTTCGGGATCGGAAGCGGACTACCGCGAGCGATGCTCTCCGCCCTTCCGCCCGGCCTGAGCGGCAAGATCGCGATCTATGGAAAAGCTACGCTTCTCAGCCGGAACGCTCTCGCCGCCTTTGCGTCCGGCCTGCGCGGCCAGTTCATGATCCTGGGAAAAGCTGCGCTTCTCGCGCGGGACGCTCTCGCCGCCCTTGCGCCCAGCTTGAGCCGCCAGGCTATGGTTTTGCGAGAAACTGCGTTTCGCGGCGGGTACGTTCGCGCCACCCTTGCGTCCTGCTTGCGCCGCCAGCTCAGGATTCTGAGCAAAACTGCGTTTGAAGGACGGAACGCTCTCGCCGCCTTTGCGGGCGATCGTGCGCTGTTTTTCCGGATCCATCGAGGCGAAGCCTCGTTCCGCGGAGGGATGTTTAGGTTCAACCATGGGACAAATTCCTCAGGGTTTCTCAAGAATGAAACGGTTGCCGGCTTAACGCGTTCCGCGCGGCCTGGAGGCTGTTGTGTCGGTGTCCGTACGGACGAGCGGTCGGCTCTTCGTCCGCCGGCAGGGGAACATCGGGCTGTTGCAGGCGTTCCACGGGTTCAATGACGGTGGAGGACACGCATGAGCGGCAGAAAGACCAAGAATTCGGGTGGATCCAACCCGGATCGGAAAGAGCCTTTGCCGCGGAGGGAGCCAAAGCCGCGTCCGCAGAATATTCCAGATCCGGGGCGCACGGGGCCCTACGACGATCCAGTGCGCCGTCCGGCTTGATGGAACGGTGCTGCGGCAGTCATGTCAGCAAGTCAGCAAGGAGAGACGCGCATGAGCAACAGTGGAGAGACACCTGAGCGCAAACCATCGCAGGCCGATGTCAAACACGAGCGCTCGCCGAATTCCCCCAACAAGGTTGATCCTGACAAGGCCATTCCCCTGCCGGACCTCAGCCGGCGGTGATTGCATTACTAATTGCATCGCAAAATGAAAACAGGCCGCGGAGACCATCCGCGGCCTGTTTTGTTTGAGCGAGCTGGAACGCACTCCAGCTCGCATTTTGGGTCACTACCGGCGGGACATCATAACACCCAGGACTAAGCCTACACCCGCAGCGATGAGAACGGCTGACGTCGGGTTGCGCGTGACGCTCGCCTCAAGTTCCCGTGCGATCGGTTTCATTGTGCTCTGCAGGGAACCACCAACGCTTTCTGCGAGGCGCGCCATTTCTGCCCGAACCTTGTCGATCTCTGCCTGATAATCGATCGTATCGGATCCGTTGTCCGAACCGGAGGACCGGCCGGATGCCCCGGAGCTGGACCGGGATTCCTGCCACTTCGTTTCAGCCACCATTATAAACTCCTTTTTATTTTGTCTCAGTTGAACGGTTTTAGCTTCGTCTTTGGACCGCGCCGACCACCGCGACCACGATCAACAGCACGATCGCAATCCAGAAGAGGACCTTCGCGCCTTCCATCGCTGTGCCGGCGACGCCGCCGAAGCCCAGAAATGCCGCAACGATCGCTACGATCAGAAACGTTACAGCCCAGTAGAGCAGATTACCCGGACTCATGATCCGTCGTCCTCCTTGTCGCTTTTGCTATATCATCGTTATGTGTTCGCCCCAATGTCAGTGCTGTCAGAACACCGGCCGTTGCCAACAACAGCCAGAGCAACAGGCCAGCCCCGTTGCCTGATGCGCCGCCAACATCAAGTAACGTGACGGCCACCGCCGCCAACAGAAAAGCCATCGTGATCAGAACTCGGAGTTCCACGGCGTCACCTACCGATTCATCAGGTTCCGGTGCAATTCATCGTCCCGGCTTCAGATGAGTGGTCACCGAAACCGGATCGCTCGCGGGAAACGTCCCCTCAAGACCCTCTTGCAGTTGTTCTTCCAGATCCCGGCGCTCGGCTTCCTCCGCAGACATCTTGTCCTTGGACTTCGGCTCCCGCTTGCCAGGCTTCTGCTGCTGTTCGGCCTCGTGGGTGCGCTTTGGTTTTGCGCTCATCGACCAGCCCTTTCCGCATCAGCTTCTTTAACAATAGTAACGATTTCATGAGGCAATCCGTTCCTCGGTCTGGACACGAAATGGCTACGTCCGCGGCACAGGTCAGGCCTGCCTTGCCCGCGCACCGGCAAATGCAAAACAAACAGCAGCCTTCCCTTGTGAAGGCCGCCGCGATTTATCCAGCGCCGTTGGAAATCAGGTACGTACGCGCAAACGCGCATACTCGGTTTCGGTCATCCCATAGGTCCAGGCCACGGCTTCCCGTGGCGAGCGGACATTGGGGGGCACCTGGAGGAAATAATGCCGGAAGGTGCCATCGGGCTCCGCGGTGCCGTTGACCACCTCGACGGCAGCCCAGGCATCGTTATTCCACCACTGCTTGCGCCATAGAATACCCGTTTCGTCGCGGGCGATCGGGATGGCGCCGCCGCTGGCGACATAGGTGCCGGGTCCCATGATCTCGATCATGCAGCGCCGCAGCAGGAAATCAGGATGACGGTCGATGAATGACGGTGTGATCAGATCGGGCTGCTCGATCATCCATTCGGGCACCGGTACGCCCTTCCACATATAGATCGCCAAGCCGTCCCGGTATTCCAGGGCAGGCCCTTCGCGGCCGTGCAGACGGGCACGATCGTCGGTTCGAAGCACGCGAGGGCGCTCGCCGAGCCAGCACACATTCTCGTGTGGAATCATCCAACCGGAATTTTTTGCGATGGCGAGAACGGCGCTGATCGCATCCTGGCCGTTTTGATCGCAAAGCGTCGAGAGATAATCGCACGCCGCCAGCCACGCGTAGTCGGGATGCCCCCAGCCGCTATCGCGGAAGCGCGGAGAACGGCGCAGATACCAGCCTTCTTTCAGGCGTGTCCAGAACCGGGGCCGCGCACCATCTACCGCCGAATTAACGGCTTCATTGATGGCAAGACTGGTGGCTGCGGGGAGGCGCGTCCCATTGATCACCGAATGGCGCACCCCGAGGCTGACGCGAGACTCGGCATGCGTAATGAGACGCGCGAGGGGATGATCATGAACTTCGCGGCGGACGCTGGCGCCGATTGCGCTTCGGCTGGCCATCCGCCATTCGCCGGCAAATTGAAGAGGACCATCGCACCAGATGATCCGAGGCGCCGGAAGTCCGGCTGCGTGGTAGGCCAATTGCACCCCGGCCTCGGCCGCCTCGCGATCCACTGGCTTATTGTCGGTGCCGATGGCAGCCCAGCGGGCTCGATAGCTGGCCACCTCCTGCATCTGCAGAGGCGACAACCGTTCAAGCCTCAGGCTGCGTTGATTAATCGGCGACGATCCTAGCATCCTTCGGCTCCAACTCACGCTGACGGCGAACGCGATACGTGCCCTTCGGCAGATTGAGCGCAGCGTGCTCCTGGTGCTGGATGCGTGCGGCCGGGCTTTCAATGTTGATGTGGCCGATATACAGGCCGCCGGGAATGTCACGGGCCAGACTGTCGTCGCGGAACATGGTGACGCGGCCGTGAATGGAGTGGCAATGCCCTGTCAACTCGCCTTCTGCCAATACAAAAGACCCATCGGTATCGGCCGGCGGCAAATGACCCGAGGGCAGCAGTTCATCAAGGCGTTCGATTAGCACGTCACCCTGTGCGTATAGGTCTCTCATTATCGAGCTCCCACTTCCGATTGGCTGCAGGATCAACCAAGAAGACTTTTTTAGGTTCCCCGTACCCGTATCAGTGTTCCGTGCTTCCAAATATCGGACCTCACGAAACTCCCAATACCGCTGATGAAATCCTTCGAAGCAAAACAGGGGGCGCCGAGGGAAGGCGCCCCCTGCACCGACCACATCTCTCGCCACGGGGGGGGGGCGTAGGGAGTTTGTTGATGAGGTCGCGATCGTGGAACGTGAAATTTGCCAGTAGGTTCCCGGAGAGCGTGATATTTTTTCTGAGCTAATCAGATCCAAGCTCATAAAATAACGGATTATTTTCTGGTTTAATCCGCTAGGGATTGGGCAACCATGCCGTGGAGCCACGTTCAGCGCCCGCCCGGTTCGCCGGCAGCATGCCGCTAACCTCATGGCGTCTCATGAAAAAGTGCAAACCCCGGATCCCGGTGAACAGAGTTCCGGAATGGCCGAACGGCAAAACAATGCGCCGCATGGTGTGGTTGCGGGTGCGCGCCGTCACGGCAATGGTGCTGGCGCAACGATACGGCACAACCCTATCGAAACGGCCCGAGATGAAAATGGAGCCGTCGCCCAGGTTATCGAGATTGTTGATCGGATTGAATGCGTGCAGCGCCGTTTTGAAGTCGGCGTAGCTCAGCCCGCGAGCTTCGGCCTGCGCGCGAATGCCTTTTGCGAGAACGCTGTTCCAGACGAGTTCCTCACCGCGATCACCCGAGGCTACCGAATACAGCCGGGCGCCGATCTGGTTTGCGATATAGGTTGCTGCAAAATTGCCGATGCTCAATCCCACCAAGGTCAGGCTGGCCGGATGCAACTGTCGCCGATCCATGAACTCTCGAAAATCCCGCACCACGACTTGCAGGGCTTCGATCGATTTATCGGGTGAGGGACTGACAATGGCGTGTGGCATTTCGTATGCCAGCAGACAGCCGGCAGGAATAAGCCCGGCATCGATACTACGTGCATAACTGAACAGCCAGGGAAGGAAGCAGACGATCTGGCGGTCTGATGCCGGGAGGCTCGAAAATTCCACGCGCCGGCAGGACAACCCCGCCCCCATCGAGCCGATCCGGCGGATATCCGAGATGCTGCTGTCCAAGGGTCAGGCTCGACTGAAGAATGGGAAGAGCTAGTGCCGGCTTTGCGGGGTGTCATCCTCGGGCGGCCGAGCGATCCGGTCGGTGCCACCGTCCGGTTTGCGCGGCTCAGCATGAGGCGGAGCTTCGCCCATGGACTTGCGCTCGTGCCGGCGCGCCATCGTTTCCTCCAGCCGTTCGAAGCCGGTTGCCGCTGCCTGAAAGCCTAACCGCGTAAGATGAACCAATCCATAAAGCGACTTGGCCAACGGCTCGCGGGCGGCCTCGCCAGCGGAAGGCTGGTTGCCGGTGGATGGTTCGTTTCGCCTCTCGTCCATATTGAGCGCCATTGTGTTAGGAATGCCAAAGAAACTCAGGCTCCAGGGCGCGGTTCCCGCACGCCTCGAGCCAGCGAGAGGTGAGGGAGGGCGGCGCGTGTTGTCTCATGAGCCTTACTGGTGGCAAGCGGCACCGCCGCGCGCATTACCCCAGCAGCCATTGGCTCCCCGATCGGACGTAGCGATTGTCGGAGCAGGCTACACCGGATTGAGCGCGGCGCTGACGCTGGCCCGGGCCGGGCGGGCGGTGCAGGTCTTCGACGCAATGCGTCCGGGCGAAGGCGCTTCGACCCGTAACGGCGGCATCGCCAGCGGCTCCGTGCGTCCCAGCTACAAGGAAATGATCAGGTCATTCGGAGAGGCGCGCGCCACCGCGATCCAGGCTGAAGCGAAGGCAGCCCGTGCCTGGCTGGCGAGCTTTATCGAAACGGAAAAGCTGGATTGCGATTTTGCCCTCACCGGCCGCTTTACCGGCGCCTCCAACGCTGGGGACTACGACGCGCTGGCTCGTGACGGCGAACTCATGAACAAGACATTCGGCTTGGACATCCAACCGGTGCCACGGCATGAGCAGCGTTCCATCCTGGGTACCGATTTCTACCACGGCGGCGTCATCAGACAGGACATCGGCGGACTGCATCCCGCCAAGCTGCATGCGGAGTTGCTGAGAGTTACCCTCGCTGCTGGCGTGATCGTCCACAGCGAGACGCGGGTTGCCGGCGTTCGAACGGATGGCGACGCATTCGAATTGGAAACGGCGCGTGGTCGCGTACGGGCCGCGCACGTCATTACCGGTACGAATGGTTATACGGACGATGCCGACCGCTGGCTGCGCCGGCGACTGGTGCCGGTGCGCAGCCGGATCATCGCCACCCATCCGCTGTCGAACAATCTCATGCGCCAGCTCATGCCGCGGGGCGTCATGTGCTCGGAAACCCGCAAGCTGCATTATTATTACCGGCCATCGCCGGATGGTCAGCGTATCCTGTTCGGCGGACGTGATGGGACGATCGCGGGCGATCCGCAATGGCCAACGGATCATCTGAAGCAGGCGCTTGTCGATATTTTTCCGGAGCTCAACGGCGTCGAACTGGCCCATAGCTGGTTTGGCTACGTCGCGATGAACCGGGACATGGTTCCACGGATCTTCTCGCACGCAGGTATCCGCTATGCGACCGGATATTGCGGTTCTGGGGTCGTATGGGCGACCTGGGCCGGACGGAAGGCCGCGCTTCAGATTTTGGGCGATGATGCCGGGCAATCAGCCTTCGACTTCCGGCCCCCGGCCATGATCCCGATGTATAACGGGACGCCATGGTTTATGCCGGTGGTTTACGGCTGGCTCTCCTTCCAGGACCGCCAAGCGGCGCGCAGGCGCAAGAAGGAACGGGCGAGCTGACGCAGTATCCACATCTTTACTCAAGTCGAAGGCTTCGCTACTCGAAAGTATAGCCGTGTCACATTGTTGTGTTCGGCGGCGCTTAGTTGGACGGGCCTGATGCAGAGCAGCAAGGGAATTCGGGCGTTCGACAGGGCGGCTGGCGCTGCCTTGATCGGTCGCGCCGGTTGCGATGCCTGCGGATACGGGCGCGGTGTTGCGTTGCCAAACGATCTCGCAACTATAGACGAGCCTATGAAATACCGGCCATTCTCGGCTCCTGAATGCTGTCCAGATGATTGCCGAACCTGATGTCCGATCTGCTGCGCATTGAAGATCTCAAGATTTCATTCTCGCTGCATGGCATCTGGCATGAAGTCGTCAAGGGTGCGAGTTTCCGCGTCCGCCGCGGCAGTGTGGTGGCGTTGGTTGGTGAATCCGGATCGGGCAAATCGGTCATCGCGCAGTCGGTGATGGGGATTCTGCCTGCCGCGGGTGCCGTGACCAACGGACGCATACTGCTCGACGCGGGCGACGTGTCCGGGCCCGCGGACCTTGCAGCTCTGGATCCGAACGGCCCCGAATTTCGCGCATTGCGCGGGACGCGGATGTCGATGATTTTCCAGGAGCCGATGACGTCGCTGGCGCCACTCCACACCATCGGCAATCAGATCTCCGAAGCCCTGACGATCCACGAGCCGGTCGACGTAAAGGAAGCTCGTGCGCGCAGCGAGGAGATGCTGGGGCTGGTCGGCTTCCCCAATCCCAAGCGTGCTTTCGACATGTATCCCTTCGAGCTGTCGGGCGGACTACGCCAGCGGGCCATGATCGCGATGGCGTTGATCTGCAGGCCCGCGCTGCTGATCGCGGACGAACCGACGACGGCACTCGACGTGACCATTCAGGCCCAGGTACTGAGCCTGCTCAAAGAGCTTCAGGAAAAGCTCGACATGGGCATGCTGCTGATCACGCACGATCTCGGCGTCGTCGCCAACATGGCTGACGAGGTCGTGGTGATCTATCACGGGGAGATCATGGAAGCGGGAACGTCGGAAGATATCTTCCGTCGCCCGAGCCATCCTTATTTGAAGGCGCTGCTCAAGGCGGTGCCGCACTTCGATATGGTTCCCGGCGAGCGGCTGGTGTCCTTGCGGGACATCGGCGCGGAAAAGCCGGCGGCCATCGTGCCGGATCGCCCGCAGGCGCTCGAAGCATGCGGCGAGCCCGTGCTCGAAGCGCGCGGTCTGCGCAAGACGTTCAGTCGCCGCAAGGGGGGCTGGTTCGGCGGAGCGGAGGAGGTGAAGGTCGCAGCGGTCGACGATGTGAGCTTTGACGTGAAGCGCGGAGAGTGCCTCGGTCTCGTCGGCGAGTCGGGGTGCGGCAAGACCACCCTGAGCAAGATCCTGATGCGTGCCCTGACGCCGGACCAGGGATCGATGGTCTACACGGGACCGGACGGGACCAAGACCGATCTTCTGCAACTTGAGGGCCATGAGCTGAAGGCGTTCCGCCCCAAGATCCAGATGGTGTTTCAGGATCCGGTCAGCTCCCTGTCGCCGCGCATGACGGTTCTCAACATTCTGCGCGAGCCTCTGCAAATTCACGGCCGCGGAAGCGCGCGCGAGCAGACGGAACGGTGCGTCGAGTTGATGGAGGCCGTTGGTCTCGATCCCCGCTTCCTGAACCGGTATCCGCACAGCTTTTCTGGTGGGCAGCGGCAGCGTATTGGCATCGCTCGCGCCTTGGCGCTCAATCCCGATCTGATGATCTGCGACGAGCCCGTGTCAGCATTAGACGTTTCCGTCCAGGCGCAGATATTGAATCTGCTCAAGGATCTGAAGAGCGAGCTGGGTCTCACGTACCTCTTCATCTCCCACAATCTGGCTGTGGTCGACTATATGGCGGACCGGATTGCCGTGATGGCGCGCGGGCGTCTCGTCGAGATCGCACCGCGCCATGTGCTGTTCCGCAAGCCTGCGCATCCCTACACCCAGGCGCTGGTGAAAGCGGTGCCCTATCCGGATCTCGATCGTCCGCTCGATTTCGAACTGTTGAATCTCGGTGGCGCATCGGATGTCAAAAACTGGGGGCCTCAGTTTCGGTCCGACGATGCCAGCAGCCCGCTGCAATACATCGATCTCGGAGAGGGACACCAGGTGCTGGTGAACCCGAATGCCGATGTCAAAGAGCTGTATGAAGCGGGGGCCGAAGCATGAAGCGGAGGTCGGAATAATGATCTCGGTACCGCAAGCTGTCCGCCTGATCGCAGCGACGCTGGCTATGGCCCTGATGGGGGCGTCCGCATGTACCGCCCAAGCGATTCAGTTGATCGAGACACCATCGCTGCTCGCTGACGTGCAGGCCGGAAAACTTCCGCCGGTTGCCGAACGCGTGCCGTCAGATCCGCGTGTGATCGATCTGAAGAAAATAGGACGCGAGCCCGGTCGGCATGGCGGCCAGATCAGAACCCTGATGGGAGATCAGCGTGATCTGCGCATGATCGTCGTCAACAACTACGCGCGGCTTGTCGGCTACGACGAAAAACTGAACCTCGTGCCGGATATCCTGTCGCGCGTCGATGTCGTCGAAGGGCGGATCTTCACGCTGCACCTGCGCGCCGGGCATCGCTGGTCGGACGGCCATCCGTTCACGACGGAGGATTTCCGGTATTTCTGGGAAGATGTCGCCAAGAACAACAAGTTGTCGCTCACCGGCCCGCCGATCGAGATGCTGGTGAACGGCAAGGGACCTTTGGTCGAGATCATTGATCCCATTACGGTCCGCTATACGTGGCCGGAGCCCAATCCATCGTTCCTGCCCGCCCTCGCTGGGGCGCGTCCGCTCTATATCTATGCGCCGGCCCATTATCTGAAGCAGTTTCATGCCCGCTACACGGCACCCGACGTGCTCGATACACTCGCGAAGGCCGAGCGGGTCCGGAACTGGACGTCGTTGCATGATCGTAAGTCGCGCATGTATCGGCCTGAGAACCCTGATCTTCCGTGCCTTGATCCGTGGTGCAACAGCACCAACCCGCCGAGTGGGCGCTTCACCTTCAAGCGCAATCCCTATTTCCACCGCATCGACGCCCAGGGGCGACAGCTTCCGTATGCCGACGATGTGGTCGTATCGATCACGGCAAGCTCGCTGATCGCAGCCCAGACCGGTACGGGAGAGTCCGATCTGCAGGTGCGCTATATCCGCTTCGATAATTACACCTTCCTGAAGGAAGCCGAGCTGAATGATCGATTGAGGGTCAAACTCTGGGAGGCTGGTGAAGGCTCGCGGATCGCGTTGCTGCCGAACCTCAATACGGATGACCTCACCTGGCGTGCGCTTTGGCGGGACGTCCGCGTGCGCCGCGCCCTGTCGGTGGCGATCAACAGGCGGGAGATCAACAAGGCGATTTTCTATGGGCTGGCGCGGGAAAGCTCAAATACGATGCTGCCGCAAAGCCCTCTGTTCAAGGAGGAATACCAGAAGGCGTGGTCGCAGTTCGATCTGAAGCTCGCCAACAGCCTCCTCGACGAAGCCGGTATTGCCAAGCGCGATACCGATGGCATCCGTTTTCTGCCCGACGGCCGCCGCGCCGAGATCGTCATCGAAACGGCCGGTGAAAGCACCGAGGAATCCGATGTCCTGGCTCTGATCCGCGATACGTGGCTGGAAATCGGTATCAAAATCTATGTCCGGCCCATGCAGCGTGATCTGTTCCGCAAGCGGGTCCACTCGGGCAGCACGGTGA
Organism: Pseudomonadota bacterium; assembly: GCA_023423275.1. Taxonomy (GTDB): domain Bacteria; phylum Pseudomonadota; class Alphaproteobacteria; order Rhizobiales; family Hyphomicrobiaceae; genus ZC4RG25. The sequence continues at coordinate 29,064 of JAFAFW010000075.1, read as the reverse complement.
TGCTGGTCTGGAAAGGCCTCGACAACGCGATCGCGACGCCCGAGATGAGTCCTGATGAACTGGCGCCGACGACGGTGGCGCAGCTTCAATGGTCGAAGTGGGGGCAGTATTACGAGGAGAAAGGCAAAGTCGGCGAGCCCGCAGACCTGCCGGAAGTGCAAAAGCTGATCGAGCTGTGGAAACGGTGGCGCAGCTCAAGCGACTCTGAGGAGCGCAAAGTCATCTGGCATGAGATGCTGGCTATCCATGCCGATCAGGTGTTCACGATCGGTACGGTGAACGGAACGCGTCAGCCGATCGTAGCGGCGCGCACGCTGGTCAACGTGCCGGAAGAGGGCATCTGGACATTCGAACCGGGAGGCTATTTCGGGCGCTATCTGCCGGATACCTTCTGGTTCCGTGAGGTGACACAGTAAGCCATGCTGCCCTACATCCTGCGCCGCATTCTGATCATGATCCCGACGCTGCTGCTCACCAGCGCGTTGATTTTCACCATCATGGAATTGCCGCCGGGCGACTATTTCGAAAGCTATATGGCCGAGCTCGAAGCGCAGGGCGAGGGTGCCGACAAGGCCAAAATCGAGTTCCTGAAGAAGGAGTACGGATTCGATAAGCATCCGGTCGAGCGATACTTCATCTGGCTGGCCGGGCTGGTTCAAGGGGATATGGGCTATTCTTTCGAATATCAGCTTCCTGTCAGCGATCTCGTCGGCAGTCGAATATTCCTCACGGTGCTGGTCTCCTTCGTCACCATCATACTGACGTGGCTGATTGCATTCCCGATCGGAATCTATTCGGCGACCCATCAGTACAGTTGGGGGGATTACGGGCTGACCTTTCTCGGGTTGCTGGGCATTGCCGTGCCCAACTTCCTGCTGGCGCTGGTGCTGATGTATCTGGCCAATGTCTGGTTCGGGACGTCCATCGGCCACCTGATGGCGCCAGAGTTCGTCGATCAGCCGATGAGCTGGGCCAAGTTCAAGTCGATCATGGAGCATATGTGGATCCCCGTGATCGTGATCGGCCTGTCGGGCACCGCGGGCATGATCCGGAAGATCCGCGCCAATCTTCTCGACGAGCTTCAGAAGCAATACACGGTCACGGCCAAGGCCAAGGGCATGCATCCCTTCAAGGCATTGGTGAAGTACCCGCTGAGATCGTCGCTCAATTTCTTCGTCGGCGGGATTGGCGGCATTCTGCCTGAGGTGATTTCCGGCGCAGAGATCGTGGCCATCGTGCTGTCGCTGGAAACCACAGGCCCCATGCTGATCAAGGCCTTGCAGAGCCAGGACATGTACCTTGCGGGTTCGTTCCTGATGCTGCTGGCTCTTCTCACGGTGATCGGCGTTCTGCTGTCGGACATCGCTCTGGCTTATCTCGATCCGCGGATCCGGCTGCAGGGCAAGAGCACCAAATGACCACCACGTCTCTGCCGCCGGCAGGAGAGAAGCTGCCGCATTACGTTTCGGAAGAGCCGTTCGATCCGCGTTCGATCGAGCGGATGACGACAGCGCAGGAACGCGTCTACCTCGCCTCCCAGTGGCGCCTGATGTGGTGGAAGTTCAAACGGCACCGCATTGCCCTGGCGTCCGGCATCTTCCTGGCCGTGCTGTACGCCAGTATCCTGATCAGCGAGTTCCTGGCGCCTTACCATTACCAGACGCGCAACATCGACCGCATCTACGCGCCGCCGCAGGCGGTCCACCTGTTCCATGACGGCCGATTCATCGGCCCCTTCGTCTATGGGCAGCGTTACACGCTGAACATGAATAACCTGAAGCGGGAGTACTGGACCGATCGCACGTCCGTCCAACCGATCCGCTTCTTCTGCCGCGGTGACGACACCTACAAGTTCTGGGGTCTGATCGAAGGCAACCTGCGCCTGTTCTGTCCGGCCAAGGGCGGCACGCTGTTCCTGCTGGGGACCGACCGGTTGGGTCGAGATATGCTGTCGCGTATCATTTACGGCGCGCGCATCTCGCTGACGATCGGTCTGATCGGCGTGACGATCAGCTTCGTGCTCGGGCTGTTCTTCGGGGGGATCGCCGGTTACTACGGCGGCGTCGTCGATCTCGTCGTGCAACGCATCATCGAGGTTCTGCAATCCTTGCCCTCGATCCCTCTGTGGCTGGCGCTTGCTGCCATCATGCCGGTCACATGGAGCCCGATGTTTGTTTACTTCGCGATAACCGTGATCTTGGGTCTCATCGATTGGACCGGCCTGGCCCGTGCCGTGCGCTCCAAGTTGCTGTCGCTGCGCGAGGAGGACTATGTCCTGGCCGCTCAGCTCATGGGTGCGGGCGCGCCGCGCATCGTCGGCCGGCATCTGGTCCCAGGGTTCATGAGCCATCTGATCGCCAGCGCCACGCTGGCCATTCCGAGCATGATCCTGGGTGAGACGGCCTTGAGCTTCTTGGGTCTCGGCCTGCGGGCGCCGGTCACGAGCTGGGGCGTGCTGCTGACCGAGGCACAGAATATCAATATTGTTGCGCTCTATCCCTGGTTGTTGCTGCCCGCAGTGCCCGTCATCCTGGTGGTTCTGGCGTTCAATTTTCTTGGGGATGGGCTGCGGGATGCCGCCGACCCTTACAAATAAAGGCACAGGCAATCGGCCGCTGCCGCTCATGACAGAGATTTCGGTTGACGGCTGACGGTGAATTGAAACGAATGCAGGGGGACAACGTTAGGAGGGTCAATCGAAGTCGTCCGGGCACCCCGGGTTGCCTATCACGAACGAAACGCGTGACCTATGCTCCAGTTAGAGGAAGCCTACGCCGATTTCATGAGACGACATGAACATGCTCGCGTCCTCATGTACAGCCACGACACGTTCGGGTTGGGCCATCTGCGCCGGTGCCGGGAGATCGCGCATGCCCTGGTGGAGCGCTTCAAGGGCCTCCAAGTCCTGATCATCTCGGGATCGTCCATCGCGGGTGCCTTCGACTTTCGCGCCCGTGTCGATTTCATAAAAATTCCTAGCGTTATCAAGCTCTACAATGGGGATTACACCTCCCTGGCGCAGCATATCGATCTCGGTGAAACCCTGGAGATGCGGCGCGCCATCATCCGGCAGACGGCCGACCTTTATCGGCCGAATATCTTTATCGTCGACAAGGAGCCGCTGGGCCTCAGGGGCGAACTCGAGCAGACGCTCGTCATGTTGCGCGAGCGGGGAACGACGCTGGTTCTCGGGTTGCGCGAGGTGCTGGATGCGCCAGAGCAGGTGCAGGCCGAATGGCAGCGCACGGATGCCTTGCGGAAGATCGAATCGCTTTACGACGCGGTCTGGGTCTACGGCAGCCGGAACTTCTGGGATCCCCTGACCGGGCTGAACGTGCCGGCCTCCGTGCGGTCCCGGATGACCTTTACCGGCCACCTGAGCCGCAATGTTCCCCGCCTGAACACGCCGCGGTCGCTGGAACTCCCGGACGAGTTCATTCTGGTGACAGCCGGCGGCGGCGGTGACGGCGGACCGTTGATGCGGCAGGTTCTTTCGGCGCGTGAGTATGACCGCACGTTGGACTTTCCGCTGGTGATGATCCTCGGGCCGTTCATGGTGGCGGAAGAGCGGGAAGAGCTTCGCGAGCGCGCCCGGCAGGTCGAGAACGTCACCGTGCTCGACTTCGAAAGCCAGATCGAGACGATCATGCTCCGCGCCAGTGCCATCGTCAGCATGGGCGGATACAATACGTTCTGTGAGATTCTTTCTTTTGATAAGAAGGCCTTGCTTGTTCCGCGCAGCCGGCCGCGGCGTGAACAGCAGATCCGCGCCACCCGGGCTGCGGAGCTGGGTCTCGTCGATACGCTCGATTCCCATGCCGCGAGCGATCCTCGCCTGATGGCGCGCGCATTGCGCCGGCTGCCGTCCCGGCCTCTGCCGTCCGAGCGCGCCGCCGGTGTGGATCTGCGGGGGCTGGAAGCCATTGCCGAAATGGTGGGGATCTATATCGAAGTCGCGCATCCCTTGCCCCTGTCGACCCCGGCGTGACGGAGCCTTCCGTGTCCCGTGACGGCCTGATCATTGTCGTGGTGAAAGGCTATCCACGCTTGTCGGAGACGTTCATCGCCCAGGAATTACTGGGACTTGAGCACGCCGGCCTGCGCTTGCTGATCGTGTCGATGCGGCACCCGACTGATCCGACGTCGCATCCGGTGCATCGCGCGATCCAGTCGCCGGTGCTTTATTTGCCGGAGTACCTCTATCATGCTCCGCTCCGGGTCATCCGTGGGTTGATGCGGTCGGCGCGGCATCCCGGCTTCCGGGCGGCGTTTGCGGCCTGGTTCGCGGATTTGCGGCAGGATTTCAGTCCGAACCGGTTCCGTCGTTTTGGGCAGGCTGCCGTGCTGGCGGCCGAGATGCCGGGCGATGCCTGCTGGCTCTATGCGCACTTCATTCACACGCCTTCCGCCGTTACGCGCTATGCCAGCCTCATGACAGGATTGCCGTGGAGCTGTTCGGCGCACGCCAAGGACATCTGGACCTCGCCGGATTGGGAGCTGCGCGCCAATCTGGCTTCCGCCCGCTGGGGCGTGACGTGTACCGAGGTCGGTCATCAGCGGCTGGCCGCGCTCGCGCCAGCTCCGGACCGCGTCCGCCTCGTTTATCATGGCCTGGATCTCGACCGCTTCGGCACGAACCCGCACGTGGCGTCCGATAGGGATGGCAGCGATCCGGTCCATCCTGTCAGGCTGCTGACAGTCGGGCGAGCCGTAGAGAAAAAAGGGTACAATCTCCTGCTGGAAGCCCTGTCGCGGCTACCGATCGACCTGCATTGGAACCTGGTTCACATTGGCGGCGGCGAACTCCTCAAACGGCTGAAGGAACGTGCCGAAGCGCTGGGGCTTGCTCGCCGGATTTCCTGGCGTGGCGCACAGGACCAGGCTGCCGTGCTGCAAGCTTATCGCGAGGCGGATGTGTTTGTACTGCCCAGCCGGGTCGCAGGGAACGGGGATCGCGATGGCCTGCCGAATGTGCTGGTGGAGGCTCAGAGCCAGCGCGTATGCTGTCTGTCCACGTCGGTCGGCGGGATTCCAGAGCTGATCTGCAGTGGCGACACCGGATTGCTGGTGCCTCCGGATGATAGCGCAGCACTGGCCCAGTCTTTGGAGACGCTGATCCGCGATCCGGCTCTGCGCCAACGGCTTGGCGAAGCCGGTGAGCAGCGAGCGCGGGGCACGTTCGACAAGCAGGCGGGACTCGCGCAGCTTGTGGGCCTGTTCGAAGCCTCGCTCGGCGAACCGGAAGAGGCAGACATGCTGGATGCCGCTCAGTGAAACGCGTTTTCTTCTACGCGCAGCACCTGCTCGGTATCGGGCACGTGTTTCGCGCGCTGCGGATCGCGCACGGTTTGCGCAAGGCCGGGTTCGCGGTTGATCTCGTCCTGGGCGGTGTGCCGGTCGCCGGCCTGGACATTGCCGGGCTCAACGTCATTCAGCTTCCGCCGCTGAAGGCCGGACCGCAGGGTTTCTCCGAGCTGGTGACCGAAAGTGGTGCGTTGGCAGATGCCGGGTTCAAACGGCGCCGCATCGAGCAGCTTCTCGCGGTATTTGCTGAATCGCGGCCGGATGCCGTGCTGATCGAGGCCTTTCCGTTCGGCCGCCGGCAGATGCGGTTCGAACTCCTCCCGCTGTTGGAGGCCGCCCAGACTGCCGTCCCCCGTCCGCGTATTGTCTCCTCCATTCGCGATATTCTTCAGGAGAAGGGCAAACCGGAACGCGCGCGAGAGACCGTCGAGACCCTGCAGCGCTTCTTCGATGGCGTGATCGTGCATGGCGATCCGCGGCTGGTCAGGCTCGAAGAGACGTTCCCGATGGCCAAAGACATCGTACCGCTGCTGCACTACTCCGGGATCGTTGCACCTGACTTGCCGGATCAGAAACCGCCGCCGGTCGTTGCCGACGTTGTCATCTCGGCCGGAGGTGGTGCTGTCGGAACCGCGCTTATCGAAGCTGCGATTGCCGCCAAGCCCTTGACGTCGCTCGCCTCTCTGCGGTGGCTGGCATTGACCGGCCCTTACATCGAGACCGGGGCTTTTCAGCAGCTTGAGGTGCAAGGGCAGGCCGCAGGCGTGAAGATTGACCGGTTCGTGCCCGATCTGGCCCAGCTTCTCGCCAAGGCCAAAGTGTCGGTCTCGCAGGCTGGCTACAACACGGTGGCCGACGTTCTCATGGCGAGATGCAAGGCGGTCTTCGTTCCGTTTGCGCGCGGCGGCGAGACCGAGCAGTCCCGGCGCGCGCAGGTGCTTCGGGAGCAGGGGGTCGGAGTTCCGCTTTCTGAAGAGGAGCTCACACCAGCAGCACTGGCTGCCGCCATCGACCAGGCGATTGCGTTGCCGGCCTCTGCGATCACCATTGATACGGAAGGCGCTGCGAATACCGCCCGCCTGCTGGGCGAGTTGCTGCCCACTTCCTAAATGGCTGAGAAAGCTTTGCGTAGAATTCGGCTCACGCACGAAGGGAAACGAGCATGACCACATCCCAGCGTATGACTTTCCCGGGCAGTTCGGGCAGCGAGCTTTCTGCCCGGCTCGATATGCCGACTGGCGAACCGCGGGCCTATGCGCTGCTGGCCCATTGCTTCACCTGCTCCAAGGATTTGAGCGCGGTGCGGATGATTGCGCGCGAACTGGCGGCGCTCGGCATCGCGGTGTTGCGCTTCGATTTCACAGGTCTCGGGTCGTCCGACGGAGAGTTTGCCAACACCAATTTCTCGTCGAACGTCGAAGATCTAGTGCGCGCGGCGGACTACCTGAAAGCAAACCACGGGCCTGCAAGCTTGCTGATTGGTCATTCGCTCGGCGGTGCGGCCGTTCTCGCGGCGGCGGATCGCATTCCGGACGCGCGCGCGGTCGCAACCATTGCCGCACCCGCGGATGTGGCCCTGGTGCTGAAGGAGTTTGGGGCGCAGCTCGCCGATATCGAGCGCGATGGCGAAGCCCAAGTGACGCTGGATGGCCGCAAATTCCGTATCAGCAAGCAGTTCGTCGATGATGCCCGCGGACAATCGATGCGCGATCACATCAGCAATTTGCGGCGGTCGTTGCTGATCCTCCACGCCCCCCGCGACCAACGCGTGAGCATCGACAACGCAACGGCGATTTTCGTGGCGGCCAAGCATCCCAAGAGCTTCGTATCCCTCGACGACGCGGATCATCTGCTGTCCCGGCCGCAAGACGCCGCCTACGCTGCGCAGGTGATCGCCGCTTGGGCGTCACGCTACCTGCCGGAGGAGGCAACGACACCGGCGAACATCGTTCAGGCCGCCGTCATCGCGGAAACCGGCGGAGGAAAATTCGAAAACAGCGTCGACGTCGGCCGGCATCGACTGATGGCGGACGAGCCGATAGCAGCCGGAGGCGGCGATGCGGGGCCTAATCCCTATGATTTCTTGTCGATCGCCCTCGGCGCGTGCACCAGCATGACCTTGCGGATGTATGCCGAGCACAAGAGACTGGACCTGGGATCGGTGAGAGTCACCGTCTCTCACGGCAAGGTGCCCGTGGAGCACTGCCAGGACTGCGGCGCGACCGTCGAGGGCCGAGAAGGGCGGATCGACCGGTTCGAGCGCGTGATTTCTGTGGACGGGCCAGTCAGTCCGGAACTGCGCGACAAGCTGGTGGAGATCGCCGGAAAATGCCCGGTCCACCGGACGCTGGAACATGGGTCGGCTGTCGTCACGCGTGTCAGCGACGGGTGACAGATCTGCACCACATCGGCGTGTGGTGCTGGTGAGAGGAGCCCGGCTAGAGTCTTTCCGCCTTTGGCGGAATCGCTTGGCCGTCCCGCTCCCCCGCCCGGCCACCCCGAAGCATGATGTCGCTGGGTGGCCGGGCGCGGGGGAGCGGGTGGTTCTGACTGAACCTGAAAGGTTCTAACGCGCTCGCGCCCTGGCGCGCGCGTGGCGGCGGGGGCGGCCCCAATCCTGAATGATATACTGTTCCATGGCATTGATCCGTGCGCGCTCCTCGCTGATCACCCAGCCCCGCACGGAAATCCCGGCCTCATGCACGGTGTCGGGATCGCCGGAAACGAGAGGATGCCACCAGGGAAGGTCACTTCCCTCCGCGACGAGACGATAGCCGCACGTCTCCGGCAGCCAGGGCAAAGTGCGCGCTGCCTCCGGCGTTATGGACACGCAATCGGGCACATGCGACTGTCGATCCGGATAGTCTGAACACTGGCAGGAGCCGAGATCCAGCAGCCGGCAGGCGAGCCGGGTGCGATAGACTTCTCCCGTGTCCTCGTCTTCGAGTTTGAGCAGGCAACAGCGGCCGCACCGGTCACACAGTGACTCCCATTCAGCCTTTGTCATCTCTTCGAGGGATTTGCGCTTCCAGAATGGCGTATCTGCGTTATTCATTCGCCCTCTCGCGTTCGATCACTGCCCGATGGTAAAATCGCCCAGATCGCCGCGTCAGGTGATTCTCTCAGGGCGTCAGCAGTCAAGGCAAGCTCGGTGTGAACGACTGGTTCTACAAGCAAGGCGGCCGGGATCGGATCGTCAACTGGCTGGGTATCGATGCATGGATCGATTCCACTCTGGCTGAGACGTGGGAACGGATCAAGAGCGGCTATGACGCGCTGTCGAGCTTCTTCGCGCGTTTCAGGCTGACCGGGTTCAAGCGGCTGTTCAACGAAGCGGCCTCCGAAGCTCTGACCCTCGGTGTCGGTGGGTTCGTCGTGCTCTACGGCTTGGCCGTGCCCGCGTTTCACGAGGTCGAGGACGGCAAGTGGCTGACGACGGGCCAGTACAGTGTCAAGTTTCTCGACAAGGACGGTAACGAGATCGGCAAGCGCGGCATCAATCTGGATGACGCTGTTCCGCTCGAAGAGATCCCCGACCACATGATCAAGGCGACGCTCGCAACCGAGGATCGCCGATTCTACGACCATTTCGGGCTCGACGTCTTCGGCACTCTGCGCGCGCTTGCCGAGAATCTGCGCGCCAACGACGTGGTGCAGGGCGGATCATCGCTCAGCCAGCAGCTCGCCAAGAACCTGTTTCTATCATCCGAGCGGTCGCTGCAACGCAAGATCAAGGAGGCGTTCCTGGCCGTCTGGCTGGAATCGCGGCTGACGAAAAATGAGATCCTGAAGCTCTATCTTGACCGTGCGTACATGGGCGGCGGTGCCTTTGGTGTGGAAGCCGCGTCGCAATTCTACTTCGGCAAGTCGGTCCGCGAGATCAATCTCGCGGAAGCGGCGATGCTGGCGGGTCTGTTCAAGGCTCCCACGAAGTACGCGCCACACACCGATATTGCCGCGGCTCGTGCGCGCGCCAACGTTGTGCTCAACAATCTGGTCGAAGCGGGTTTCTACACGGCTGGACAGGTACATCACGCTCGGCTTGCGCCAGCCCGCGTCGTCGAAGCACGTCAGACGGCGAGCCCGGACTGGTTCCTCGACTATGCCTATGACGAGATCCAGCGCCTGATGGAAGGCAAGGGACACTTTACCATCACGGCCAAGACGACCATCGATCTGTCTCTCCAGAAGGCCGGAGAGCAGGCGCTCGTGTCGACGATCCGGCAGCGCGGACGCAGCATGCGAGCCGATTCCGGCGCTCTGGTCGCGATGGAAACGGACGGGGCGGTCCGGGTTCTGGTCGGCGGCGTAGACTACGGTGAAAGCCAGTTCAACAGGGCGACCAAGGCGCGCCGGCAACCAGGTTCCTCGTTCAAGGTCTACGTCTATGCCGCCGCGCTGGAGAACGGCTATCGGCCGGAAACCGTTGTCCGTGACGCATCGCGTGCGTGCGGCAACTGGCATCCCCAGAACTACGGCGGCAGCCATGGAACCGGCGCCCGCATGCCGCTCTGGATGGCTCTGGCCAAGTCCTACAATACGGTCGCCGCTGAGCTATCTTTCGCCGTTGGGCGCGAGAAGGTCATCGAGCTGACCGAACGGCTGGGCATTACGGGCATCAAGCGGACATGCTCGATGGCGCTGGGCGATACCGGCATCTCCCCGCTGGAGCATACCGGCGGCATCGCCACGTTCGCCAACGGCGGGAAGCGGGCGCGGCCATATGCGATCACTGAGGTGTTCACCGCCAACGGAGATCTGGTCTACAGCCGTGAACGCGACGAGCCGCCCGCTCCTCAGATCGTCGAGCGCCGGGTCGCTGAGCAGATGAACCAGATGATGCACCGGGTGGTCACGGAAGGCACCGCGCAGCGCGCGGCCTTGGACTTTACCCACGTCGTCGGCAAGACCGGCACCAGCACGGGGCCGAAAGACGTCTGGTTCGTCGGATTCACCGGCAAATACGTTGGCAGCGTCTGGCTTGGCAATGACGACAACCGGCCGATGGCAAACGGGACGACCGGCGGTCAGATGGCGGCGCCGGTCTGGCAGGCGTTCATGTCTGTCGCCCATACCGATAAGAATATCCCGCCGATTCCCGGTCTGCCGGTACACCCCGTTCAGGTGGCCGAACAACAGCGCATTGCCGAACTGCGGCGAAGCGAAGGTCTCCTGGCCGCGCAGCCCGGCGGTCGCGGACGTTCATCGAGCATGATGCCGGATCAAACCCGCGACGCTCTCAAGCGGATCGTGCAGTCGCTCCGGAAAGCGACGGGCGCCCCGGAGGATGCCCCGGATCGCAACAAGCCCGAGCGCGCTTCGCCAGCTTCTCTGACGCCCGATCGGCGTGCAGACGTTTCAGGACACCTGACCAATCGCACAAGGACGCAGCCCTGACAGTGGCCAGTCTTTCGCAAGCGCCTGAGCGATCCGGGACCGGCGTTGTTCGCGCCGTCGTCGCCCGCCTCTTGTCGTTCATCGGCAATCTCGGGCTGTTCGTCGGTATCGCGCTTCTCGGTGGCATCGGTACGAGCTGGTACATGATCGAGATGGGATCGCGTCTGACGACCGTGCGGGCAGGGCCTTGGGTCTCCTGGCCGGCGGCAGGAACCGTCGATGCGGATCCCTACACGCGAGCGCGCACCCTCCGGCATGGGAGTTTGCCCATTAGCGGGAACGTGGCGCGGACGTTCGAAGCGCGGACGGACGACACAGGGCAGCGGCTGCATTCGAGCTGTGACTACGCCATCGAAGGCAGCGCCATGCACGATGGCTGGTGGAGCCTGACCGTCTATGACGATCAGGGGAACCTCATTGCGAATGCCGCCGAGCGCCATTCTTTCAACTCGACCACCATCGCCCGCAGCGCGGATAACAGCTTTCTGGTTTCGCTGTCGCGTGATGCCCGCCCGGGGAACTGGTTGCCGACCGGAGGAGCGGGCCGCCTGTCGCTGGTGCTGACCCTGCTCGAGGTGGCCGATGATTTCGATCGGGTCGCCGAAAGCGTTCTGCCCGAGATCCGAAAGGTGGCTTGCCGATGAGCGGACGTTGGCTCGACGCCAGCCTGATCCGGGCGCTGCTCTGCGGCCTCGTTGGGGCTGGCATCGTCCATATCTGCGCGACGCTGGCAACGCCGTACATGGTGGGAGCAGGGCCGTATCAGCGGCTGGCCGAGCATCTGCCGGTCAATAGCATCCTGGTGACAGGCGCGCCGACGCCGCAATCGCAACTGCTTCCCTACCAGGAAGCCGATATGGTGTTTGCCGTTTGCAGCTATGACGCCAGCAAGGGGCCGGTGCTGGTGCGTGCCGTTCTGCCGGGCAGCGGCTGGACGCTGTCCCTCTACTCGTCTGCTGGAGAAAATTTCTATTTCATGCCGGGGCAGGATCAGCGGCCGCTGGAAATCAACGCGATGCTGATCGCGGCTGACGGTGAGGCGATCCTGCCAACCGATCCGCGTGCGGGGGCTGCGCGTCTGACGTCGGTGCGGCTCCCCTCGCCGCTCGGCCTTCTCATGATCCGCGCCCCATTGAAGGGTGAGAGTTTCCGTGCGGAAACAGAGGCGGCGCTCACGCGCGCCAGTTGCATGCCGATGGCCAAGCCAGCCGCAACATAAGTCGGTAGTGCTGCCGATTCACTCGGGAAGCACCAGCAGGTCGCGTTCTCCGCTGGCCGCAGCCTGAGCGACAGGCTGAGGTTCGGGAATGCGCGCATAGCGGACACCCGGAAAGATCACGATCTCGGCGCCTTCCTTCGGGAGGGGCGGTGCTGTCGGCCGCTCCGATCGGACGGCGTTTAAAGGAATAATGGTCGCCATAGCAAAAATGAATATGCCGACGATGCGGCACCCTCCGTGGGTTGAGGACGCGGGGCACGTGACATGCGGGGTACAATGATTGTCCGATAGGACCAACTGACTCTGGTTAAGAAAGAGTTAACAAAGGTCAATTGCTGTTACGCGCTGATGCCATCCAGGGCTCGAGAAAATGCCGGCCCCGGCGGTCCTCGACTTCGATCAGCCAGATATCCGGATCGAACTCGAACTGCCGCTGCAGGTACGCATCCACATCGGCCTCCGTGGTCTGTGGCGTGTCGAGATGCGGCACCCACTGACGTTCGAACTGCCCCAAGTCAAAGCCCGCAGGTGCCGGACCGAACAAACGCGCTGTTCCGTCGAGCCGGTTGATCTTGATGAAGATCGCGCCGGCGTCATCATCGCCATGCCGCACGACCACGGCCGGGGCTCCGTTGCCCGAGCAGATGCGCAGATAGGCTTTGATCCAGATTTCAGCTTTCAGTCGCATCGCGTCTTGCTAGAGGCGGGGGCGTGGATGCGCAAGCGCTTCAGTTGGTCAGCTTTCGCTGTTGGCGGCCCGTCCCGTCGGTCAGCTTGACGAACAGCGGTCCGGAGATTCGCCCGGTTTGCGGGAGACCTTGTTTTTGCTCGAATTTTCGGATCGCGCGCATGGTTTCGTCGCCCATGACACCGTCCACGCTGCGCACGCCGTAGCCCAATGTCGCAAGCGACTGCTGCACGGTCTTGATGATCCCGGTTGCTTCGGCAGATGGCGGCACCGACGTGGCGCCTCCGCTCGCCGGCAGTCCGAACAGGATCGATTTCAGCAGCGCCTCCGACGGTTCTCCGGTCAGCGGCAGGCCGTGATCATGCTCGTAAGCCATGACAGCGGCCCGCGTCACGGGGTTGGCCGTTCCGTCGCTGAGACCTGGGGCATAGCCGCGCTGGCCGAGTTCACGTTGTACGGCGCGCACCACGTCGGGGTCGTAGGCACCCATTTTCGCGGCGGCGGACTGGACGGGCTGAACGGAAGGCGACGCAACGGATTCGAACTGCCCGAGCCGAACGTCGCCGGAGTCTCCGAAGCTCGACGGGCGGGGCTGGGTTTCGCCAAGCCGGCTCGAGCGCGCGGCCAGGTCCGAACGCGTACCCTGCTGCAGGTACATTACGTTCCACCACACGGCAGCGCACGCTGCGGCGCAAGCGCATACGACAATTTTCGCCCGCCGCGGCAGCATGGCTCGACCCCGGTCTTGGACCTCGAAGGCTGTTGGTTGATCCTGGCATTTACTATCGGGATGAGACCGTTAACATGGCCTGAATGAATGGCGCCTCGGGGCGATTTTAACGCGGCGGATGGGCTTGCAAGGGCATCACCGGCCTGCCTATGTGAGCGAAGAGGCGCTGAAGGCACGCCCGGACGGCGGCTGCCCGGCGGGGAGTTCAAATGTCACTTGCAGATATCAAGTCCGATTTCACCGTCCTGGACGAGTGGGAGGACCGGTACCGCTATGTCATCGAGCTTGGGCGGAAACTGCCGCCGCTCGACCCGGCCTTGCGCACCGACGCCAACAAGGTGAGGGGCTGTGCCAGCCAAGTCTGGCTTGCGACCGAGATCGTGCCTCCAACGGATGCGATGGGCAAGCCGCGGCTGCGATTCCGCGGTGAAAGCGATGCCCACATCGTGCAGGGCCTGATCGCGATCCTGTTCGCGCTCTATCAGGATAAGACACCGGATGAGGTTCTGACAGCCGACGCCCGATCTGTTCTGGCTGAGCTCGGCTTGCACGAGCACCTCACGCCGCAGCGGTCCAATGGTTTCGCGGCCATGGTGGAACGGATCCGCACCGATGCGCGTGCGGCCGCGACAGGCAACTCGGGGCGTACGAACTGATCCAGCTTGCATTCTCTGCAATGACGGCGAACCGTGAGCCGACTGTCATCCGAGGGAGGGAAGGAAATGGATCCGTTTACACGAAAGGTGGTCGGTCTTGCCGTCATCGCTGCGGGTTTGACGGTGCTGATCGGCGCAGCAGTTGCTCCCCGCGCGTTCTCGGACTTTGGCGTTCGCAGTGTCGTTGTTATCTTCCTGGCCATCGCAGCCGCCGTTTTGTTGTGGCACCGGCTGCGCAGCAAATGATCAGCGCGTGGACCGGCCGCCGAAGATGGCACGGCGACCGGTCTGTTCGAGACTATACGGCCGCCGGTTCGGCCAACCCCGCAATTTTCAACGCGAAAGCGTAATCGACGGCGATCTCCTTGAGCTGCTCGAAACGGCCCGAGGCACCGCCATGCCCGGCCTCCATGTTGATCTTCAGCAGCAATAGATTGTCGTCGGTCTTGCGTTCGCGAAGCTTTGCCACCCACTTGGCCGGTTCCCAATAGGTGACACGCGGATCGGTGAGGCCACCGAACGCGAAGATGTGCGGATAGCGCTTGGCCTCGACGTTGTCGTACGGGCTGTAGGAACCAATGATCTCAAAGTCTTCGGTGGATTCGATCGGATTTCCCCACTCCGGCCACTCCGGCGGCGTCAGCGGCAGATCCTTGTCGAGCATCGTATTCAGGACGTCGACGAATGGCACGTCGGCGATGATGCCGAGGAAAAGATCCGGGGCCCAGTTTGCGACAACGCCCATCAGCATCCCGCCGGCCGAACCGCCATTGGCGACGATGCGCCCTCGCTGGGTGTATCCGCTGGCCACCATGTGCTCTCCGGCCGCGATGAAATCGGAGAACGTGTTGCGCTTCATCTTGTGCTTGCCGAGCTTATACCAGCGATAGCCCTTCTCCTTGCCGCCGCGGACGTGGGCGATGGCAAAGATGAAGCCGCGATCGGCCAGCGACAGCCGTGTGATGGAGAAGCTCGCGGGAATGGAAATGCCGTAGCTGCCGTAGCCGTAGAGGAACAGCGGCGCGCTGCCGTCGAGCGGCGTATCCTTGTGATAGAGCACGCTGATGGGCACGGTCTCGCCGTCCGCGGCAGGCGCGTAGAGCCGTTTTGTGACGTAGTCCGCGGGATTATGTCCGCTCGGCACTTCCTGCATTTTGCGCAGGACGCGCGTGCGCGCTTCCATGTCGTAGTCGAAGATCTGTGCCGGCGTCGTCATCGACGAGTAGTTGAAGCGCAGCATCGAGGTTTCATACTCGTAGCCGGGCATCACGCCGAGTGAATAAGCCTCTTCGTCGAATGCGATGGCGTGCTCGCTTCCGTCCGAGAATTTCCGGATGGTCACACGCGGCAGGCCATCTTCGCGCTCAAGACGGACGAGGTGGTCCTTGAAGGCCACCGTTTCGATGATGAGACGCCCCGGCTTGTGTGGAATCAACTCGCGCCAGTTCTCCATTCCGGGTGCATCGAGCGGGGCAACACAGATGCGGAAATCTTCCGCGCCTGCCGAGTTCGTCGTGATCACGAGGTCGTCGCCATGATGCTCGATGCCGTATTCGTGGCCGAACTGGCGGGGCGAAACCATGCGCAGCGGTTTTTCGGGAGCATCGGTGTCGATCAGATGACACTCGCTGGTCTGATGATCATGCGCGTTGATGACGATGAACTTGTGCGACTGCGTCGTGACGAGCGCCACATAGAATCCGGCATCCGGTTCATGGTAGACGACAGGGTCCTGATCACTCGGCATGCCGAGCGTATGCCGGAGGACCGAGCGCGGCCGCTGGTTTTCATCGAGCTGGACATAGAACAGCGTGCGGTTGTCATTGGCCCAGGCCATATCACCGCGGCTGTTGAGGATCACATCCGGCAGATCCGTGCCTGTTGTGAGATCACGGAAGCGGACGGTGAACAGTTCTGAGCCTTTGTCGTCCACCGCGTAGGCGAGGAGGCTATGATCCGGACTGCGTGAAACCCCGCCGAGCTGCCAGTAGGGCTTGCCCTCGGCCTCCTTGTTGCCGTCGAGCAAAATCTGCTCCGGCCCGCCACCGCGCGGGCGGCGGCAGACGAGCGGATACTGCCCGCCGGTCACATAGCTGGTGAAATACTCCCAGGGGC
The DNA here is from genome assembly GCA_023423275.1 of Pseudomonadota bacterium. Lineage (GTDB taxonomy): Bacteria > Pseudomonadota > Alphaproteobacteria > Rhizobiales > Hyphomicrobiaceae > ZC4RG25. Next base: position 12,955 of record JAFAFW010000075.1, on the reverse strand, counting down.
CATCCGGGGCCGGCACGGAGCTGTCATCCTCCTTGATCCGCCCCTTCATCTCCTGGAACAGCTTTGCCTGCAGCGCCTGCGTATCAGCCAGCACCCCTTCGGTGTAGGCATTCTCGGCATCCAGATGCGTGCGGATGTCGGCCGGCAATACTGAAGGATCGCGCATGACATCCTGCCAATGCTCGGCGCGCAGCCAGGCATAGTCGTCAGTCAATGTCCGCCCATGATGGTGCGTGACAACGGGATGCTTCGATGCCGTGGGAGGCAGGACGTCCGGGTTCGGGCTCAACGGTCCGGCCGACGAGCGAGCGGCTTTCATAGATATCGTCTCCGCGGTGGGCAGCGTGGAAGGCGCCGCGGAATTGAGAGGGCGGCGCCGGATCGTGGATCGTATGCGTCTCAGTCGTGTTCGCCGGTCTCGGGCTTGAACTGCAGCGCGGCGCCATTGATGCAGTACCGCAAGCCCTCCGGACCCGGCCCGTCGGGGAACACGTGTCCCAGGTGGGCATCGCACTTCTGGCACCGGATTTCCGTGCGGCGCATCAGGAACGACCTGTCGTCAAGCTCCTGAACGGCCGACGCGTCGACAGGTTTCGTATAGCTTGGCCAGCCGCTCCCCGAATCGTACTTGGTTTCCGAGGAGAACAGTGGAGCGCCACAGCAGACGCACGTGTACATGCCGTCGCGCTTTTCGCTGTAATAGGGATGCGTGAAGGCCCGCTCGGTGCCGTGCTGGCGCGTGACGTTGAACTGCTCAGGCGAGAGCTGCTTGCGCCATTCGTCTTCTGTCTTGGTGACTGCGGGGGCCGCTTCGCCTCTTGCTGTGCGCTGGTCCATGGAGGGAACTCCTTGCTGCTTCCGCCGGTGGGCTGGTTGGTCAGTGACGGTTGGTCATGTCTTGGCCCTTATATGGCATCGCTCACATCAAATCGGGAGCCTCCCTGGTCGCCGAGAGCGATGCACGGGGAGATGTGCAATAAAGGAAGAAATTAAACTTGCTGCCAATTCCGCTGCTGACAACCCCGCTTGCCATGTTTCTGCCCGACTCTCGTCACGACCCGGCGGTAATCACTGCATCCGCGCGGCGGGCGACCTAACTCAGTCGGCAACTGGAACTTGAGCTAACCTTTTAGCTTCCACCCGAGTAATACTCTAGGAATGTCTTCTCGTTCTTTGGGACGGAAAGATAAAAAGATAAGAGATTCTTGGGTTTTAGTTTGTTTGACTGTTGACAGCGAGTTCTTTTTGTTGTCCTTGAGCCGGGTTTGCACATGACGGCCCAAGTTTAGTCGCTGCGGCCAATGAATACCGCTTCGGCCGATCTTCGGTGTCGCCACCGTGGCTGACGATCGAGCGCATCTCCCAGTTGATATCGCATGGAGAAGGACATGGAGGACATGGCGAAACACGACCTCGTCGAACTGACGGCTGAGATCGTCTCCGCCTACGTCAGCAACAATACCGTGGTTGCTGCCGAGCTTCCCATGTTGATCAACGACATTCACCAGGCTCTCAGTCGCGCGACGTCGAATGTCGTGCCTATCGAAAGGGAAGAGCTGCGGCCGGCGATCTCGGTTAAACGCTCGGTGACGCCCGATTACATCATTTGTCTGGAGGACGGAAAGAAGTTCAAGTCCCTGAAGCGCCATCTGAGGACGCACTACAACCTCTCGCCGGAGGAATATCGGGAAAAGTGGGGACTGCCGCACGACTACCCGATGGTGGCTCCGAATTATGCGGCCGCGCGCTCCGAATTGGCGAAAAAGATGGGCCTTGGCACCCGTCGGGACGATTGAGCCGGCATTCCGTTGTTGTGGTAAGGCTCTGCAACTCTCGTCTCCCGCACAGTCCGACCTCGGCTTTATAGGCTTTGAGCAACCGCTCGTGGCGGCTGATGTCATAGGCCCAGTGGCCCGCAATCCCGCGCTGCCGTTCGATCCGCAGCGCTCGTCGCAGCATCGCGACGATACGAAGCCGGCTATCCACGCTTGAGTCATCCAGTTCCCACGGCCAGAGGGTGAGCAGTGGCGCCAGATCCCGGCGTCGATCGTAGTCCGCAAGACTGAGGAGACGTTGCCCGTCCATGGCGGTCGCCACACCCGGAACGCTGCGGCTGACGGACGGCCGTGCAACTCCGGAACTCCTGCGCATAGGACGGCTCGGCGGCATTGATCTCTCCGGTAACGGAAAGTGTAAGCTCGCATGAGCGCTGAGACCGGGGATTTGATGCGCAGTGGACGGACAGACGCGCGCTGAGGATGTTTACCCTGCTGCCGGTTATCCCCGCCGTTCACCACCTCTCTAACATGCAGCCAACGTCGGGCGGAGCGGGCCATATCCTTCCAGGCGTTGGTGCAGCCACGTCTGTCGGCAAGGCCGCAAGTCAGGGGTTTTCCTCGATGCAACTGTTCACCCCTTCGCCTCACGTCGCTCCGAAACGGAGCCCGAGGTCGATGATTGTCCGCGATATCGATCCGGCATTGAGAAACGTCATCGAGCAGACTGTCGCGCGGGTGTTCGACGTCGATATCGAGCACATGCGTTTGCCGACCCGCGGCCCGGCCCGCGCAGCGACGGCTCGACAGGTCGCCATGTATCTGGCGCACGTCGTCTGTGGATTGAGTTTGACGGAGGCCGGCGAACTCTTCGAGCGCGATCGCACGACGGTTGCCCACGCGTGCCATGTCGTCGAGGATCGCCGGGAAGACCACGATTTCGATCGGGCCATCGAGCTTTTGGAGAACATCGCCAAAGTGCTCTCCTTCGCGCCTGCAGACTGAATCTCATCAACAGTGTCGGAATACCCGCGATGATGCATGTCTCGGATTGCGTGACCGTGCCTGCCTGGATGCGCGTGCTGACGCGGCGTGGCGCGTTTCTACAGCGGACGTCGGGAGGGGCGAAGGCGTATACGCCCAGCAATCGATTTGCGGAGGCGGTTGCATTTGTCGACCAGGGAAAGCTGTCAGCCGCGATCGAGGCCGGGTGGTTGACGGAGATCGGCGATAATAAACTCGGCCCTTCTCCGCGCGGGATCGCGGCTTTGCGGGCAGCGCGGATCGCCGCGACGCAGGACGAAGGTCCTCGTCCGGTGCCTAGTCCGGATCTGCCGATGATCAACGATGCGGAGAACCCGCTCGCATGGCTTGCGCGGCGTCGGGACAAGGCAGGAAAGCCGCTTATTTCACAGGAGGAGTTCAACGCCGGAGAGCGGTTGCGAGCTGATTTCTGGTTTGCGCAGATGACGCCGCGCGTGACCATGAGCTGGAATTCGACGTTCTCCTTGCGCAAGGATCGGCGCTCGGTCCCGGGTGCAGGACTGGAAATGCAGGACAGCATCGTCGCGGCTCGCGAACGCGTTCAACGCGCCATGAGAGCGGTCGGGCCGGAGCTATCCGGCATCCTGATCGACGTGTGCTGTCACCTGAATGGCCTGGAGGACGCGGAGCGGTCTGTCGGCTGGCCGCAGCGCTCGGGCAAGGTCGTGCTCCAGTTGGCCCTGACGCGGCTGGCGCGCCATTATGGTCTGCTCCCGCCTGATGGCGCGCAAGCTACGGCGCCTGTGATCCGGCATTGGGGAGCGCCTGATTTTCGCCCCGGCATCGAATGAAGCTGCCAGGGCGTGTCGCCGCCGAGACGAAAAGCAACTGTCTGAGAGCCCGTGTTGAACGGTGCTTGCTCAGCTCATCCACGAACCGCCTGTGACGTCGTACATGGCGCCGGTAACGTAATCGGCTTCATCGGACGCGAGGAAGGCGACGACTTTGGCGACATCTTCCGCCGTTCCGGCACGGCCAAGCGGGATCGACTTGGCGCGCTCTTCGGCGAGGGGCAGGCCCGCTCGCGCCGAAGCCGTGTCAATCACATCACGCATGGGGGTGCCGACGATCAGGCCGGGGCCGACGGCATTGACGCGAACATGTGGGGCCACTTCAAGCGCGAGGGCCTGCGTGAAGCCAATGATCGCGAATTTCGAGGCTGCGTATGATCCGAATTTCGGGGCGGCGCGTTTCCCGAGCCACGACGCGAGATTGACGACAGCGCCGCGCTTGCGTTTCACCATGTCGGGCACGACAGCGCGCGAGACGTTGAACGTGCCGGTCACGTTGACGTTGAACGTGTCCGTCCAATCCTTTTCGTCCATCGTCAGCAGTGCGCCAAGTCGCGCGATGCCGGCGTTGTTAATGAGGATATCGAAGGGACCCATCTGCCTGGACAGCTCGGAGACGGCAGCGGCCACCGAGCCTGCATCCGCGACATTGCCGCCGGTGGAGGCTGCACGGCAGCCGAGTTGTCGAACCTCCTCCGCCGTCCGGGCCGCCGCGTCGGCGTCGAGATCGAGAATGGCGATGTGACTGCCTTCGCGCGCCAGCTTTAGCGCGATGGCGCGGCCAATGCCTGCCGCGCCGCCCGTGACAAGCGCCACACGATCTTTCAATCCGTCCACGGCGTCTTCCCTGCTTAGTACGCGGTCATGCCGCCGTCGATCGTCAGGATCGAACCGGTGGCGAAGCTGCTTTCGTCGCTGGCGAGGAACAACATGCCGGCGGCGATTTCGTCGGGCGTCCCCAGGCGCCGCATGAGCTGGCGGTCCTCAAGCCCCTTGAGGATGGCAGCGGCATCCGGGCTCTTGGCGAGGATGTCTTCGAAGTACGGCGTGTTGATCGTGCCGGGCGCGATGGCGTTGCAGCGGATGCCCTCGGCGACGTGATCGATCGCCACTGCGCGGGTCAGTGCGGCCACGGCACCTTTCGACGCGCAATAAGCGGCACGATTCTTGATGCCGACAGCTGCAACGACCGATGCCGTGTTCACGATCGAGCCGCCGCCATTGGCGGTCATCGCCGGGATCGCGTACTTGGTGCACAGGTAGACGCCGCGGACATTGACGGCCATCAGGTCTTCCCAGGCGTCTTCGTCTGTCTCGACGACGCTGCCGGCGATGCCGTATCCCGCGTTGTTGAGGAGAACATCCAGCCGGCCGTAGGCTTTCACCGTCTCGTCGACCATGCGCTTGGCATCGGCCGACTTCGTAACGTCAACCTCAATCGCAATCGCTTTGGCGCCGAGCTTCACGCACTCGTCGGCCACAGCCTGCGCCTGGTCCTTGCGCTTGTCGGCGATGACCAGCCGTGCGCCTTCCTTGGCGAACATGAGACATGCAGCGCGGCCGATCCCAGAGCCGCCACCCGTGATGATGCAGGATTTGTCCTTGAGACGCATGATCGTTCCCGTGCTTCCGTTTCAGGCTTTGTTTTTTGTCCAGGCGAGAATGTGATTGGCGACGCCAACAAGTTCACCGCGCTGGTTCACGACCTTGATCTCGCTGCGCGAGCGCCGCTTGACCGGGTCGATTTCGATGATGGTGTAGGTGAGGTTGATCGTGTCGCCGAGAAACACCGGGCCAAGGAAACGCACCTTGTCGTAGCCGAGAGAAACCGGCGTCTCCGTGCGGTCGGGGCCTGTGCTGTTGCTCTTGTCGATCATCAGCGTCGAGCAGGTCGACATGAAGCCGACCATCAGCGCGCCGTGGGCGATGCGGTGACCATACTGGGATTCGGACATGTACTGTTCGTTGACATGGTTGCCCGACAGGTCGCCCGTGATGCCGGCAAACATGTAGACGTCAGCCTCTCCAACGGTCTTCGCGAACGAGACCGTGTCGCCGACCTTTACGTAAAAGTCGCTCATTTCATTGCTCCTGCTTTGTATTACGGAGTGCGCCGTGCGTTTAGCGAACCGCTACGCCCGACGCACCGTCGAAGATGTGGAGATTGTCGATATTGGCTGCGATCTGCAGGTCCGTGCCCGTTCCCAACGCCAGCTCGGGATCGACGTCGGCAACGCGAATGTCGCTGTTTCCGATCCGGATCGCGAGAAGCTGCTCGTCGCCGAGCTGCTCACTTACCATGAGTTTGCCCGAGATGCCGATCTGGTCCTGGCTTTCCGGCGCACCGAGGCGCAAATGCTGCGGCCTCACGCCGACCGTTACGGTGCGCGTCCCATTGCTGAGAGCGGCAAAACGCTGGGAAGGAAGATTGAAGCTAACGCCGGGACCGCTCAGCTTGATCTGATCCCCGCTTCCGGACAGATCCAGATCGAAGAAGTTCATGGCCGGAGAGCCGATGAAGCTTGCGACGAAGCGGTTCACAGGACGCCTATAGAGCTCCAGCGGTGATCCGACCTGCTGAACAAGCCCGTCTTTCATGACGACGATACGGTCGCCAAGCGTCATGGCTTCGATCTGATCGTGGGTCACGAAGATCGACGTGGTCGGCACGCGCTGGCGCAGTTCCTTGATCTCCAGACGCATCTGCGCACGGAGCTGTGCATCGAGGTTCGACAGCGGCTCGTCGAAGAGAAACACTTTCGGGTTGCGAACGATGCAGCGGCCGAGCGCAACGCGCTGCTGCTGTCCGCCCGAGAGCTGACGCGGACGGCGCTGCAGCAGCGGTTCGATGGATAGCACCTTGGCTGCACGCTGGATCGCGGCGTCGACTTCCGCCGCCGGTGTCCGCCGATTGCGCAGGCCAAATGCGAGATTGTCATACACGGTCATGTGCGGATAGAGCGCGTAGTTCTGGAACACCATCGCGATATCGCGATCCTTTGGCTGCAGGTCGTTGACCACCGTGTCGCCAATGGAAATGGTGCCGCCGGAGATCTCCTCCAGGCCAGCGACCATGCGCAGCGTCGTTGACTTTCCGCAACCGGAAGGTCCGACGAGTGCGACGAACTCCTGATCGGCGATGTCGAGCGTGAAATCCTTCACGGCGACGACGTTGCCGTAGAGCTTACGAACGTTCTTGAGGATGACCTCCGCCATATCTAAACCTTCAATCCCCGAATGACGTATTTCTGACCAAAGACCGTGATGAGCAGCGCCGGCCCCATTGCAAGTATGGCCGTGGCACTCATGAGGTGCCATTCCATGCCCATCTCGTGAACGAACTGAGCCATCACCACCGTGAGAATAGGCGTATTGTTTGCCGTGAGAATGAGTGCGAACAGGAATTCATTCCACGTATACAGCCAGCACAGGATAGCCAGAGCAGTAAGACCCGGAATCGCAGCCGGCAGCGCAACGCGATAGAACGCGCCCCACCGCGAGCACCCGTCGATCATGGCGGCATGCTCCATGGACGGATCGATGCCGTCGAAGAAGCCCTTCATGATCCACGAGAAGAAGCAGATGTGCACGGCAACATGCGGCAGCAGCAGACCCCAGTAGGTGTCGAAGATGCCCAATGCGCGTGTCACGAAGTACAGCGGCAGCACCCACGAGACGTACGGCACGCAGCGGAACACGTAGATGAGACCGAACCAGGTGTTCGGTATCGGTCCCTTGAACCGCGACAGCATGTAGCCGGAGGTGACCGTCACGCCGAGTGACAGAACCGTCGCCAGTGTCGAGATGGCGAAGCTGTTCCACATCGCCTTCAGCACGATTTCCTGCGAGAGGACCTCGGCGAAGTTTTCGACGGTGAATTCGGTGCCCTGGTGCACGTAGTAGACGGCATAACCAGGCCGCAGCGAGGTCAATAGAAGCCACAGCACCGGAAACGCAAACAGGAGGCAGACGGCAAAAATGGCCAGCGCGAAGAAGACCTTCTTGCCGCCCGGAGCCAGCGCATCCAGGAAGCTGCGCCGGGCGGGAGCTGGAATAGCAGCAGCGGCGCTCATTTGGAGACCTCCACCCAGCGGTTGAGGATGCGATAGAGCATCATGGCAAACAGCACGATGATAATGGCTCCGATGACTGCTGCAGCTGATCCGCGACCGAAGTTGAGGAACTGGAAGGCTTCGACATAGGCGTAGAGACTGAACGTCTCTGTCGCGCGAGCGGGGCCGCCGCCGGAGATCGTCCAGACGATATCGAAGGTGCGGAAAGCGTCGATCGAACGGATCACGACGCAGACGACGATAACGGGGCGCAGCATCGGCAGCGTGATGTAGCGGAAAGTGCGCCAGGGGGTGGCAGCGTCGATCCGTGCAGCCTCGAAAGGCTCGGGCGGTAGACTCTGCAGACCGGCCAGCAGCAACAGCGCGAACCACGGCGTCCATAGCCAGACGTCGGTCAGAAGGATCGTGAAAAAGGCTGGCCACTTCTGCGTCAACCAGGAAATCGGCTCGAGACCGACGCCGCTCAGCACGACATTCACGATGCCAAACTGGTCATTGAACATCCAGCGCACCATGATTGCGGCGATGACGGGAGCAACCATCAGCGGCAGCAGAATGATTGTCTGCACAAACCAGCGCCCGGCGAACTTCTGATTGAGAAGTAGCGCGACTGCCAAGCCGAGTACGAGAGAGCACATGACGCTGGCAAACATAAAGCCGAACGTATTCGGCAGCACCATTGTCAGGAAATCGCCGTCGGTCAGGACGTGCGTATAATTTTTCAATCCGACCCAGGTCTTTTGAGGATCGTGTAATGACCAGTCGCGGAAACTCGCATTTGCGCCAACCAGAATTGGCACAATCTGAAATGCAACGAGGCCAATAACGGCCGGCGAGATCATCAAAAGCATAAATCGCTTTTTCTCGTCGAGGCCGAGGAACTTACGTGATGCCATTAGCGAAAACCCAGCTTAGGGAAATTCATAATCGCGCGAATAAGCGCGAGGTGTCCGGAAAATTGGGATCGCAGCGCGGGCGCGCCGCGATCCCAAGTTCTCGAAGTCACTCAATCGATGAGCGACAACAGCCTCAGTTGCCCTTTGCGGCGGCGCGAATTTTCTCGACGCCGTCCTTCAGGACCTGGGGAATGTCTTCCCGCTTGCCGGACACAGCCTGGATCATCACATCCGAGTAGGCTTTGTGAACAGCCGGCCACTCCGGGAAGTAGTAGGCAGAGTGTGCAACCGGCTTGTTGTCGAAGACGGCCTTCATCAGCATGTCGAAGGTCTTGTCGTCCTGACGCAGCTTCGGCCACATCTTGATGTTCGGGGGAGGACCACCGGTCTTCTCCCACATCTCTTTCTGACCAGCTTCGTCGGCGAGCCATGCGGACAGCATCGCCTTGGCGACCTTCTTGCGCTCGGCGGGAACGCCGATCGGAATCGCCCAGCCCCAGACTTCATTCCAGGACGTCGGCTTTTCCGCGCGCGGGCCAACCGGGAACGGAGCCATGGCAACCTTGCCAGCAATCCGCGACCGCTTGGGATCGTTGAACTCACCCCAATGGACGGAGTCGATCAGAGTGAACGCAGCGTCGCCCGCCATGAAGATGGCGTTGGATTCATTGCGCGCATAAGCCGGCGTGCCGGGAGGAGAGATCTTGTTCTTATGGATCGCATCCCACCAGAACTCGACGATCTCCTGATGGCAAGGTTCGGCGATTGCAGGCTCGAAGTTGTTCGCCTTCAGCTTCTCATAGTCGCGTTCGAACAGCGGCTTGAAGATGTCGCACTTGTTCGACCACATCGTCCACCAGAAGGTGAACCACGTGTTGTTCATCGCCATCGGGCCGGCAAAGCCCCACTTCACCTTGCCTTCCTTCTGCAGACGCTGGCTTACGCTTACCAGCTCGTCGAAGGTTTTCGGCACTTCATCCGGCTTCAGCAGGTCGCTGCGATAGAAGAACGTTCCCACTGTCGGAGCGATCGGAACGACGGTCGGCTTGTTGTCGTCGTTGATGAAGGCCTCAAGGACCCACGGATCAACATTCTCGATGCCGGGAATGTCGTTGGTCGGCTCGACCCACTTTTTCCAGAGCTGGCCCCAGTCGTCGTTGTGCCAGATGATATCGAACTGGTCGGCACCGGTGGTCAGAGTTGCAGTCACCTTCTCCATGAAGATGCTGTAGGCCATCGGCACGCGCGTGAGCTTGACGTTGTTGGCTTTGGCCCATTTCTCCATATTGTCGAGAGAAACGTCCTGGATCGGGTTTTTCATGTACCCGACTTTGATTTCGACTTGCTGCGCCGAGGCTGCAAAGGGCAGACCAACGGCTAGAGCGGCGGATGTAACTTTGAGTAAGGTGCGGCGGCTTGCACGCATCAAGTGATGCATTTACGTCTCCTCCTAATGACGGATGCTCATGATATTCTTGTTGCTATTCACGCGTTTCTGTAAGCGCTATCATCCCCCCGTGCAACTAAAATAACACATAGTTCGTCGTGGTAGGGTGAATAGCGCTGCCGCGACTGACTATTAGAAGAAATCAGAAGGTAGGAACGCTACTTTAGAATAAGGGGGAAAAGGTTGGACGCGGCAAAGATTTCCCGGGGATCACGTCGCAGGCCGCCACGCGGCAACGCACCGATGACGATGGCCGATGTCGCTGAGGCGGCGGGTGTATCGACCGCGTCTGTTTCACGGGTCTTGAACGAGCCGGAAAAAGTCAGTCCAGAGGTGCGCGCCCGCGTAGAGGCCGCCGTCGAAAAGCTGGCTTATGTGCGGCATGGGCCAGCGCGCGCGCTCGCTGCGCGTAAATTCCATACAATCGGTGCGATTGTTCCGGCACTTGGCGTGGCGACATTTGCAGACGCCGTGGATGCACTGCAGACTCGATTGGAGAGTCAGGGGTTCTCGTTGCTGATTGCGAGTTCTCACTATGATCCGGAAAGCGAGATGCGTCAGATCCATACCCTGATGGAGCGCGGCATCGACGGGCTCATGCTCGTGGGACATCGCCGCCGCCCTGAAATTTACAGGCGCTTGGAAGAGGCAGGGATTCCGTTTGTCTGCACCTATACGATCGATCACACACGCGGCCAGTGCGTCGGATACGACAATGCCGACGGCGCGCGCAGAATGGTCGACTATCTTGTGCAGCTTGGGCATCGGAATTTCGGCGTGCTGACGTCGCCGATGCATGTGAACGACCGCATCGCCGCGCGCTTCGAAGGCACCATGAGCCGCTTATCGGAGCTCGGCATTCTTGAGCCGGAGGTGGTAGAAGCGCCTTATGCGATTGCCGACGGACGCGCCGGCCTCGCGGCGATCATGCAGCGCCGCCCCGAAACAACGGCCATCATCTGTACGACTGATCTGCATGCTGTCGGCGCCGTAGCCGAAGCGCGCGCGTTAGGGTTTGCCGTTCCCAGGCGTCTTTCGATCTCCGGCTTCGATGATCTCGAGATTGTCGCTGAAATGGAGCCGCCACTGACAACCGTACACGTGCCGTCACGCATCATTGGCGAGCGCGTGGCCGAAATGTTGATCGCGCGAATTTCGGGGCGGCCCGTGATGGACATCATCGAATTGACGGCGTCGCTCGTCGTCCGGGCTTCAACGGCTCCACCGCCGGTGCTTTAGATCACTCCGGCGGTAGTCCAGGGGCACAATATCTCGCCCCTGGCGGAGCGCAGTCGATTTTAAACGACTGCTTAGTCCTCGAGGACCTTGACGATACCGTCCTTTGACAGAGCAGAGATATCGGCTTTGTCAAAGCCGAGCTCACTGAGGATCTCTGCCGTTTGAGCACCAAGGCGCTGCGGCGGCAGGCCGACTTCGGCAGATTGACCATCGTAGAGCACCGGGTGGTTGACGAGCTTGACCGGCTTCTTGGTCGGCCCGCCGCCGGGAACCTCGACGATGGCCTTCATGTGCTTGACCTGAGGATCGTCCATGATCGCCGCATAGTCCTGGATCGGAGCATGCCAGATTTGCAGCGGCTCCATGATTTCCATCCACTCGGCATTCGTCTTCAGCGGCAACCTCGCAGCCACCAGATCACCGATCTCGTCCTGTTTGCTCCAGGTGTCTTTCTCGGTGTAATTCGCCAGCTTCGGTTCGCCGATCGCTTCGCCGATGGTCGCCAGCGGTGAGATGGACAGCGCCAGATGGCCGTCCTTGGTTTTGTAGACGCCATAAGGGGCCGCATAATACCAGCCACCGACGTTCTTGTAGGCGTTGATGCTGTCGGGCTTCTTCTCGGCGTTCATCCAGGCGACGAGGGATTCAGCCTGAATGTCGAGGCAGGCCTGCATCAGGCTGGAGTCCACCCGGCAGCCCTGGCCGGTGCGTGCCTTACGCACGACGGCACCCAAAATGCCCATCGCATAGACTGCTCCGCCGTGGTGATCGATGATCGACACGCCGGCCGGCCGGGGACCGTTCTGAGCCTGTCCGGTGATGGCGCACATTCCAAACAGCGCCTGTGCCAGGAGATCCTGGCCGGGCTTGCCGTAATAGGGACCATCCGGGCCATAGCCGGAGGCAGATGCAAAGATGATGTCGGGCTTGCGCTTCTTCAGCACGTCGTAGCCGAAGCCGAGCTTCTCCATCACGCCGGGGCGGAAGTTCTCCGCGACCACGTCGGCGGTGTCGACCAGCTGCATGGCGATCTCCTTGCCCTTGGGCGACTTGAGATCGAGGCCGATGCTGCGCTTGTTGCGGTTGGCGCACATATGCAGCATGCCCTGCGTGTCATGCCAGATGTCGCCGCTGCTCCAGTGACGCTGCCAGGCGCCATCCTTGTTTTCGATGGAGATGACGTCCGCGCCCATGTCGGCGAGCTGCTGGATGCCGAGCGGGCCGAGCAGGAAGTGGTTGAAGCTAACAACCCGAATACCCTTCAAAAGGTCGAGCATGCGTTTCCTCAAAGATGAATGTTTTACTTGCTTTTCGGTAGACGCGCTGGCGGAGCGATGCGCCTGAGGCACATCGCTCCGCCGTCCCCGTAGTCTTCGCGCCCGGCTGTGGCCGGACGAATTTTATTCTGCTGCTTCGGCGAGTGCGCCGTCAGGACCGATGCCGGCCTTTTCGAGTGCGATCTTGAGCTGTGCGATCTCAGCGTCCGGCAGCTTCATCAGCGGCGGACGGACAACTGCCCGATCGAGCCTGTTCAGCATGACGAGGCATTCCTTCATGCGGTTGTGCATGTCGAGGAACGGAGGCGCGTAGAAGGCCTGCTGGACGTGATAGAGGCGATCGTTGATGCGCTGCGCCTTGGCGAGGTCCTTCGCCTTGACCGCTTCGAACAGGGCAACCTGCAGATCCGGAA
>JAFAFW010000051.1 GCA_023423275.1 Pseudomonadota bacterium | reverse complement strand
GGTCCCCCACGGACGTGGGGGACCTCTTCAGCCGTACGGGACCTTCGGATCAGCCGAAGATCTCGTCCAGGATTCCGTGCAGTTCCTCGTCGTGCTTGGCGTGGGAGCCGCCGGCCGGCGAGGAGTTCGGCGTACGCGAGACCCGGCGGAAGGTGCGTCCCCCGAGCAGGTCGGGCTTCTCCACCATCTTGAGGCTGAGGTACGGCCACGGGCCCATGTTGACGGGCTCGTCCTGCGCCCAGACGAGGTCCGCGCCGTCGGGGTAGCGGCCAAGCTCCGCCTTGAGCGGGTTCTCCGGGAACGGGTAGATGCGCTCCAGCCGGACCAGCGCCACGTCGTTGCTGCCGCTCTTCTCCCGCCGCGCCAGCAGGTCGTAGTAGATCCTGCCGGAGCAGACCACGATCCGCCGGACGTTGGACGGGTCCACCGTCGAGTCGCCGATGACCGGGCGGAAGGCGCCGCTGGTGAACTCCGACGTGGCCGAGGCCGCCGCCTTGAGCCGCAGCAGCGACTTGGGCGTGAACACGATCAGGGGCTTGCGCCGCTGCGACAGCACCTGCCAGCGCAGCAGGTGGAAGTAGTTCGCCGGGCTGCTCGGCTGCGCCACCGTCATGTTGTCCTGCGCGCACAGCTGCAGGTAGCGCTCGATGCGGCCGGAGGAGTGGTCGGGGCCCTGGCCCTCGTAGCCGTGCGGCAGCAGCAGCACGACCGAGGAGCGCTGGCCCCACTTCTGCTCGCCCGACGAGATGAACTCGTCGATGATCGACTGAGCGCCGTTGGCGTAGTCGCCGAACTGCGCCTCCCAGGCGACCAGGGCGTCCGGCCGGACCACGCTGTAGCCGTACTCGAAGCCCATCGCGGCGAACTCGCTGAGCAGCGAGTCGTACACGTAGAACTTCGTGGTGCCGTGGTTGAACGTCTTGAGCGGAGTGTGCTCCTCGCCGGTGACGCGGTCGACCAGCACGGCGTGGCGCTGGCCGAAGGTGCCGCGGCGGGAGTCCTGACCCACCAGGCGGACCGGGTGGTCGTCGATGAGCAACGAGCCGAACGCCAGCAGCTCACCGGTCGCCCAGTCGATCGCGTCCTCGGAGATCATGGTGCCGCGGCGCTGGATCACCGGGGCGAGGCGCGGGTGGACGGTGAAGCCATCCGGCAGGTTGAGCTGCGTGTCGATGACCCGCTTCACGACCTCCTCGGAGATCGCCGTCTTGGTGTCCTCGTGCGACCACGGGATCTGCTCGTCGCGCTGGGGGACCACGACCGCGCCCGGCTCCAGCGGCTTCCTGGCGGCCTCGCGGGTCTCGGTGAAGGCCCGCTCCAGCTGCTCCTGGTAGTCGCGCAGGGCCTGCTCGGCCTCCTCGACCGTGATGTCACCGCGGCCGATGAGGGCCTCGGTGTACAGCTTGCGGGTCGAGCGCTTGGCGTCGATGAGGTCGTACATCAGCGGCTGGGTGAAAGCCGGGTTGTCGCCCTCGTTGTGGCCGCGCCGCCGGTAGCAGATCATGTCGATCACGACGTCCTTGCGGAACGTCTTGCGGTACTCGTAGGCGAGCCTGCCCACGCGGACGACGGCCTCGGGGTCGTCGCCGTTCACGTGGAAGATCGGCGCCTGGATCATGCGCGCGACGTCGGTGGCGTACACGCTGGAGCGCGAGGACGCGGGGGAGGTGGTGAAGCCGACCTGGTTGTTCACCACGATGTGCACGGTGCCGCCGGTGCGGTAGCCGCGCAGCTGGGACAGGTGCAGGGTCTCGGCGACCACGCCCTGGCCGGCGAACGCCGCGTCACCGTGGACGAGCACGGGCAGGACGGTGAAGCCCTCCTCGCCGCGCTCCAGCAGGTCCTGCTTGGCGCGGACCACGCCTTCGAGGACGGGGTCGACGGCCTCCAGGTGCGAGGGGTTCGCGACCACGGACGTGCTGATCTTCTTGCCGCAGGGGGCCACGAAGTCGCCGCTCGCGCCGAGGTGGTACTTCACGTCGCCGGAGCCGTGCGCGCTGCGCGGGTCGATGTTTCCCTCGAACTCGCCGAAGATCTGGGGGTACGACTTGCCCACGATGTTGGCGAGCACGTTGAGCCGGCCGCGGTGCGCCATGCCGATGACGACCTCGTCGAGGTCCTCCGCGGCCGCGTCACTGATCACCGAGTCGAGCAGCGGGATCAGCGACTCGCCGCCTTCGAGCGAGAACCGCTTCTGGCCGACGTACTTGGTCTGCAGGAAGGTCTCGAACGCCTCGGCGGTGTTGAGCCGGCGCAGGATGTGCAGCTGCTCGTCGCGGCTGGGCTTCTCGTGCGGCTGCTCCACCCGCGCCTGGATCCAGGCCCGCTCCTCGGGGTTCTGGATGTGCATGTACTCGATGCCGACCGTGCGGACGTACGAGTCGCGCAGCACGCCGAGGACGTCGCGCAGCTTCATCAGCGGCTTGCCGCCGAAGCCGCCGGTCGGGAACTCGCGCTCCAGGTCCCAGAGGGTGAGTCCGTGCGACTGGATGTCGAGGTCGGGGTGCTTGCGCGGGCGGTACTCCAGCGGGTCGGGGTCGGCCATGAGGTGGCCGCGGACCCGGTACGCGTGGATGAGCTCCAGCACGCGGGCCGACTTGGCCACGTCGTCGTCGTGGGTGGCCGAGATGTCCTGGACCCAGCGGACCGGCTCGTACGGGATGCGCAGCGACTGGAAGATCTCGTCGTAGAAGCCGTCCGCGCCGAGCAGGAGCTGGTGGATGCGGCGCAGGAAGTCGCCCGACTGGGCGCCCTGGATGATCCGGTGGTCGTAGGTGGAGGTGAGGGTCATCACCTTGCTGATGGCCAGGCGGGACAGGGTGTCCGCGGACGCGCCCTGGTACTCCGCCGGGTACTCCATCGCGCCGACGCCGATGATCGTGCCCTGGCCGGGCATCAGCCGCGGCACGGAGTGGACCGTGCCGATCGTGCCGGGGTTGGTCAGGGAGATCGTGGTGCCCTGGAAGTCCTCCACGCCCAGCTTGCCGCCGCGGGCCTTGCGCACGATCTCCTCGTACGCCACCCAGAACTGGCGGAAGTCCATCGTCTCGGCG
>JAFAFW010000110.1 GCA_023423275.1 Pseudomonadota bacterium | reverse complement strand
GCGAGCGAAGGCTCCGAACTCGACCGCATGGTCGCGCAAGGCAAGCTTGGCAAGAAAACCGGCGAAGGCTTCTATGTCTGGAAGGATGGACGTCCGCAGAAAGCCGAGAAAACCTATGATCAGGCGAGCCTGGAGCGCCTCGGCAAGGAGCTCGTCGAACCGCTGATTGCCGAGTGCGAGCGTTGCCGCGACGAAGGCGTTGTCGCCAATGCCGATCTCGTCGATGCGGGTGTGATCTTCGGCACCGGCTTTGCGCCGGTCCGCGGCGGGCCATTGCATTATCGGGCGTCGGAAATGGTGCCCGCCGTGATTTCGCAGCCGACTGCGGCAGAATGAGATTTGATCCCTCTCCGTTGACGGGTGGGGGAACCGATGGAGAGAGCTGATGGCTGGGACCCTTCGCCGTGTTGCCGTGCTCGGGGGCGTGCGCATTCCGTTCTGCCGCTCGAATACACTTTATGCCGATCAATCCAATCTCGACATGATGACGGCCACGCTGAACGGCATGGTCGATAAGTTTCGCCTCAAGGGCGTGCATATCGATGAGGTGATCGGCGGCGCGGTCGTCACACATTCGAAGGTCTGGAACATCGCGCGTGAAGCGGTGATCGGTTCCGGCCTTGCGCCGACGACGCCGGGCATCACCATGATCCAGGCGTGCGGCACCAGCTTGCAGGCGGCCATGAGCATCGCGGGCAACATCGCCTCGGGTCAGATCGAATGCGGCATCGCCATGGGATCGGATACGACGTCGGATGCGCCGATCGTCTTCTCCAAGAAATTTTCCAAGCGCCTCTCCGAGATGACCCAGAAGAAAACCGTCTGGGAGAAGATCAAGGTGTTCAACGGTCTGTCACCAGCCGAACTCGCGCCGCAGCCGCCGAACGTCAGCGAGCCGCGCACGGGGTTGTCGATGGGGCAGCATACCGAGCTGATGGCGCAGGATTTTCATATCGGCCGCCCCGAGCAGGATCAGCTTGCTTACGAGAGCCATAAGAAGGCGGCTGAGGCCTATGCCTCGGGATGGCAGGACGATCTGGTGATGCCCTACGCCGGTGTGTTTCGCGACAACAACATGCGCGAGGACATCAACCTGGAGAAGCTGGCGACGCTCAAGCCGGCGTTCGAAAAGTCTGCGCGCGGGACGCTGACGGCCGCCAACTCGACACCGTTGACGGATGGCGCCGCCGCCGTGCTGCTGGCGTCGGAGGAATGGGCTGCGAAACATGGCCTGCCGGTGCTGGCCTACCTCACCGCCTATCAGACCGCTGCTTTGAATTTCCCGGCCGGTGAGGGGCTGCTGATGGCGCCGACCATTGCCGTCTCGCAGATGCTCGACCGCGTCGGCATGAAGCTGCAGGACTTCGATTACTACGAGATCCACGAGGCATTTGCCGCGCAGGTGCTGGCGACGCTGAAAGCCTGGGAAGATCCCGAATACTGCAAGCGGGTTCTAGGCAAGGATCATCCGCTGGGTTCGATCGATCGGGCCAAGCTCAACATCAAAGGATCGTCGCTGGCCTATGGCCATCCTTTTGCTGCCACCGGCGCACGAATCATGGCCAATCTCGCCAAGCTGCTGTCACAACAAGGTGGCAGGGGCTTGATTTCCATCTGCACCGCGGGCGGTATGGGCGTCGCTGCCATTATGGAAGGCACGCGCGCCGCGCAGCTGCAGGCCGCTGCGTAGCACGTGGCAACAGGGGGCGGGATGACAAAGAGCGAACGCCAGCTCGCGGCGGCGCGGCAATTGATTGGGCTTCTCGCCGAGAAGCTCGATCTCGACGCGTCGGTGCGACTCTGGGACGGCTCGCTCGTGCCTCTTGGTCGCAATGTCACTGGTCCCTTCACGCTGTCGATTTCGGGACCGGGCGTCATCGGTGCCATTCTGCGACGGCCGACGCTCGACAACATGATCCGCCACTACATCGACGGGCGGATCGATTTTTCCGGCGGCACGATCATCGATTTCGGAGAGCAGCTCCAGTCCAAGGGCAGCAGTGGCAGCCTCAAGGGATTGAGCAAGCTGGCGATGCTGAAGTCGCTCACGCCATTTCTATTGGAGCCTGCCGCGAAGCCGCCGGATGCGCACGGTTTCGGCGGTGAGATCACGGGACGCTCGCAAAGTAAGCGCGACAACAAGGCGTTCGTGCAGTTTCATTACGACCTGTCCAACGACTTCTACGCGCTCTTTCTCGATCCGGAGATGGTCTATTCGTGTGCGTATTACACGGATTGGACCAACGATATCGCCACCGCGCAGCGCGACAAGCTTGAGATGATCTGCCGCAAGCTGCGGCTCAAACCCGGTGACACATTCCTCGACATCGGCTGCGGTTGGGGCGGGCTCGTCTGTCACGCTGCGCTGCATCATGGTGTTAAGGCGCACGGCATCACGCTGTCGGAGGAGCAGCTCGCTTATGCGCGCGAGAAAGTCGCAAAGCTGGGACTTGAAGGGCGCGTGACGCTGGAACTGAAGGACTACGAATCCGTCAGTGGCAAATTCGACAAGATCGCCTCTATCGGCATGTATGAGCATATCGGCGTCGCGAACATTCCGAAGTACATGAGCAAGGTGCGGGCGCTGCTGACCGAGGACGGTCTGTTTCTCAACCATGCGATCTCACGTCGCGCACCACGTCCGACGTCTTGGTACGGTGGGCGGATGCGTCCGGAAAAGCGCGCGATTGCGAAGTATATCTTCCCGGGCGGCGAGTTGGATGACATCGGCCACTCCGCGGTGGCCATGGAACGCGCCGGATTCGAAGTGCAGGATATCGAAGCGTGGCGGTTGCATTATGCGCGCACCTGCAAACTGTGGTGCGAGCGCCTGACGGCCGAGCGCGAGAAGGCGATCGCATTTGTGGGTGAGGAAAAATACCGCATCTGGGTCGCATATCTCGCTGGTGTGTCACTCGCGTTTTCGCGCGGAACGCTGAGGCTTTTTCAAACTCTCGTGAGCCGCAACGCCAAACGCCCGCCAGCACTGCCTCCGACGCGTGCCGATCTTTATCGGTAGACGTAAGGCCTCATTTCCATCCGCATTCTTTGTGCAGTTGCTGCCCAATCGTTGTGTGTGGAACCAACCAGATTCCCGCACGTTACCGACCAGTTTTTGGGCAATGAGGGGCAGCCACATGACGAACGCGATCATCGGGCGCATCTACTCCCAGGGCGACGCAGCATACGTGAGCGTGTGCTGCCGCGAGATGGTCAACTTGAACACGGCGCCGGCGGATCTGCTGGTGGGACTATCGGAAGTCGGCCCCGCGCGCGTGGAGGCCCTGATCCAACGGCGTCCTTTCCAGAACTGGGACGACGTGCAGCGTGTGCCGGGAATCAGCGAGAGCATCGTGGAGCGGCTCAAAAGCGCGGGGGCAGAACTCATCTGACCGCTGCGGCGGCCTGGACAGATCCATCAGATCTGCCCAGGCCGGTCCGCTGCCGATGTGCGGACGCCATGCTGATGTGTGTGATCAGTTGTGCGGCACCGTGCTTCACTCGTGATCGACAAGCGCTTAGTTTTCAGGCAATGCTCCCGGTTTCGAACCCCTGGTCTCATTGCCATTCAAGTGATCCACCCCACCTCTGCGATGCGCGTGCTTTTTGCCGTGCCCGATTACCGCCGTTTGTGGGTGATCGGCGCGGCAGTTGGTCTTGCGCGCTGGCTGGAATTCCTGGCGCTGGGCGTTTTCGCCTACGAGGTGACGAAATCGCCCCCTCTCGTCGCGCTGGTCGCGATCGTACGCATGCTGCCCTACATTCTTCTCGGCGTAGCTGTCGGTGCACTGGCGGACTACTTTGACCGCCGACGCATGTTGGTGATCGGCTATGCCGCGGCCTTCGCGGCATCCGCCGTGCTGGCTCTGGTCGCGGCTTTCGGCATGGCCGGTTACGGCGTCGTTCTGCTGTATTCGGCCTTGTCCGGTTTCGTCTGGACAACGGACATGCCGCTGCGCCGGCAGCTCATGGTCGATAAGGTCGGCAGCCAGCACATCACGGCAGCAACCAGTCTCGACAGCTCGACCATGTTCGTCATGCGCACCCTCGGCCCGTTGCTGGGCGGCGTCTTCTACCAGTGGTCGGGGATCACGGGCATCTTCTTCATCGGCACCTTTGGCTATCTCGTCTGCGCCTTGCTTTCGGCGCGGATCGAGGCCGCGCCGCAACCTGTGACGTCGGCACCGGCGCCCAGCCGGCCGTCGCCGTTTCGCATGCTGCTTCCGCCGATAGAACTCCTGCGCAATCGGCCGCTGATGATCGTCCTCGGCATCACGGTGGTCTTCAATGTCTGGGGCTTTCCGGCGCTGACCATGGTGCCTGTCATCGGAGAACGGGAGTTCGGCCTGTCGCCCACGGCGATCGGTGCGTTGTCGGCATGCGAAGGTATTGGCGGCACGCTGGGCGCACTCCTGATCGCGATGACGGCCGGACAGCGGTCGCTCATCCCGCTCTATTACTTCGGAGTGCTGAGTTTTCTCGGTATCCTGCTCGGCCTGTCGGCGTGGCTGGTCCTGGGATCGGTCGTCGTCGGATTGCTGTTGCTCGGTGCGGCATCGGCCGCGTTCGCAGCCTCCCAGTACGCTCTGGTGTACATGCTCTCGCCGCCGGAAATGCGCGGCCGAGCCAGCGGCTTTCTCGCGATCTTCATCGGCACGTCGACGATCGGGTTCTACAACACCGGCCGTCTGTTCGATCACTACACGACTGTCGAAGCGCTGCGGGTCATGGGGCTCCAGGGGCTCGTCGCTCTGCTCGTTTTGGGCATTCTGTGGCTATGGGCAAAGCCGCCAAAGCAATCTGCTTCGGGCTCCTGAAACGTACCTCATTGGCCCGGTCTGCGGATCACCGTGCCCGTGGTGACAGGGTCTTCCGGCGTCAGCCGCAAGACCTCCCCGTCTTCGTGGTCGGTGACGAGCCAGATCGCACCGTGGCTATCGATGGCAACGTCGCGGATGCGCCGATCGAGATTGGTCAGCATGGTTTCGCTGACGGTGACTTTCCCCTCGGATATTCGAGTGCGAAGTAGCGCGCGCCCGTGCAAGCTGCCATGCAGCAGATCGCCCTGCCACATCGGGAACTGGGTGCCGTCATAGACGACGAGGCCGGAGGGTGTGACTTGTCGATCCCATATGTGCGCCGCAGCCTCATAGCCGGCAACAACCGCCCCGCGGCCGATCGGGGCGCCGGAAGGGTCGACACCTCCTGTCTGTATCGGCCAGCCGTAGTTGCGCCCGGGCTTGATCAGGTTGATTTCGTCGCCGCCGAGGGGACCTTGATCCGTAACCCAGAGCGCTCCGGTCCGTGGATCGATGGCAAGACCTTCCACATTCCGAAAGCCATGGCTGAGGATTTTTTCACCTTTGCCAGCCTGGCCGACGAACGGATTGTCGTTTGGCGTATCGCCCGTGTCCGTGATCCGGATGAGGGAGCCGGCCTCATCGATGGGATCCTGAGCCCGTGACATCGTATTGCGGTCCCCGATCGAAAGAATGATGTTGCCGGTCTGCGGTTCGAAGGTGAAGCGACCTCCGAAATGCGTCCCGCTGGAATCATGCACATTCATCGAGAAGATGATCTCGGCGTCCTCGAAGCGCGGCGCGTGGTCGTCCTCGTTCAGGCGTCCGCGCACGATCGCGGTTCCGCCACCTTCCGAGGAGGGTTGGGAGAAGCTGACATAGATCAGCCGATTTTCCTGGAACCGGGGATGGACGGCGACGTGGAAGAGGCCACCCTGACTGAGGGTGTCAGGGCCTTGATAACGAAAAACATCGGGTATGCGCTCGACCGGTTCGGAGAGTTCTCCGCCCACCGTTCCGATCCGAAGCTGACCGGAGTTGCGTTCGGTCACGAGATAGCGGCCATCGGGAAGAAACGCGAGACTCCATGGATGATCCAGTCCGGACGCGATCGTCTCCACACGGACCCTGACGAGATCGGTGTCGATCAACGCCGCATCCGACGACGAGGCGGAACCTTCGGCCGGGAGGGCGAGAAACAACAGCATGACAGAGGTCATCGCAGAACGCATGTGCAACTCCACCTCGGCGAAGCGTTCATAGTCTTCGGCGACAAACTCAGCGTGCAGCCAACCGGTTCCGAGGCTCGGCATAGCCGGCGCGATCAAGGGTGCATTCAGGGCTGGAGAGTGGCTCATACAGCCAAGTGTGAGCGGGCCGGTGACGCTGAAATCCGGAGCGCGCTACCAGCGCGCGGCGCGCTTCTCCCGAAACGACGCGAGACCTTCGCCGGCTTCGTCGGACATTCGTTTGGCTGCGTGGCTTGCAACAAGCCGGGTCAAGGCCTCCTTGCCGACTGCACCGTAGGCGACCTCGAGCGCCGCGGCTTTCGTCTCGGCAATGGCGATTGGCCCGTTTGCCAGCAGGGCTTCCACGATGCGCTCCCCCGCCGCGCCGAGACCGGCTGGCGGGACGACCTCGTGGACCAACCCGATCCGCTGTGCCTCTTGCGCGCCGAAACGCTCGCCGGTCAACGCGAAGCGGCGGATCTGGCGAGCGCCGATGGCATCGGCAAGCTGGGGGACGATGATGGCTGCGGTCAGACCCCAGCGGACTTCGGAAATCGCGAACGTGGCGTCTTCGGCTGCGATGACCACGTCGCAGGCTGCGGCAACGCCGGTCCCGCCGCCGACGCAGAAGCCCTGGATCAGTGCAATCGTGGGAACGGGCAGGTGATTAAGCCGGTCTACGACATCCGCGGTTCGCCGGGACGCCGCGATGTTCTCATCTTTGGTTCCGGCCCGGACCGCGTTGAGCCATTTGAGATCGGCGCCTGCCTGAAAATGACGCCCGTTGCCCGAGATGACGACCACGCGCAGCGACGGTTCCCCGGCAAGGGCATCCATCGCCGCATGCAGACCCTCGATCATGCCGCCGTCGTACGCATTGTTGACGTCCGGGCGATTCAGCGCGACACGCGCCACGCCACGTGCATCCACACTCCAGACGACGGCGGTTTCGGTCATCGATCCGTCCCAGCTTCACTCGCGGGCGCATCCGGGGATTTTCGCCACAGACCTCGCGTCAGCATATAGCCCCACAACAAGAGCGTGAGCACACCAAGCGTACCCGCGATCGGCCGCGAGAAGAACCCGAAGAGCGACCCGTCCGCCTTGATCATCGACGTCATGAAACTTTGCTCGAACAGTTCGCCGAGGACCATGCCGAGAATGATCGGCCCCACCGGAAAGCCGTTTTCCTCCAGGAGCCACCCGATGATTCCCATGATCAGCATGATGATGACGCCATAGATGGAGTTGGTCATCGCGTAGGCACCGACGATGCAGAACATCAGGATGATCGGCAGCAGGATGTTCCTCGGCGTCCGCAGCGTCTGCTTGGCAAGCTTGATGGCCGCCCAACCGACCGGCACCATCAGCAGGTTGGCCAGCACGAAGATGATGAACACCGCATAGATAAGCTGCGGGTTCTGAAGGAACAGGGACGGACCGGGATTCATGTTCTTCATGTAGAGAACGCCGATCACGATGGCGGTGATCGAGTCGCCGGGAATGCCGAACACGAGGGCAGGGATCCAAGCCGCGGCGACGGCTGAGTTGTTGGCGGAGGTCGAGTCGACGATGCCCTCGATGTGGCCGGTGCCGAACTTTTCCGGCTCCTTCGAAAACTTCTTCGAGACAGCGTAGGAAATCCACGCAGCGATATCCGCACCAGCGCCGGGTAGCGCGCCGATCGCCGTGCCGATGAGCGAACCGCGGAAGAAATTGCGCCAGTATTTCCTCCAGACGCCGGCAAGGCCGCGGAAGATGTTTCCAACCTGTTGCTTCACCATCTCACCGGCCTCACCGATGGCGACGATGTTGCGCAGCAGTTCGGAGATCGCGAACACGCCGATCATGGCTGGGATGAAGCTGACGCCCTGGAGCAGCTCGACCGATCCAAATGTAAAGCGCGGCTGACCGGCTGCCGGGTCGATACCAATGGTGGCGATTGCCAGGCCGATCAGCAACGATGTGAAGCCTTTCAGCGGGTCCGACTGCGCGATGAACGTTGCGCAGGTGAGGCCGAGAGCGGCCAGCCAGAAATACTCGAACGACGAGAAGTTCAGTGCGATTTCAGCGAGCAACGGCGCGGCGACGACCAGAATGGCCACACCGAACAGGCCGCCCATTGCGGAGAACACGAGATTGACGCCGAGGTTCAGGTCGAGCAGCCCTTTGCGCGACATCTGATAGCTGTCGTCCGTATAAGCGGCAGAAGCCGGCGTTCCCGGAATACGCAACATCGCTGCCGGGATGTCTCCGGCAAAGATTGCCATCGCCGTCGCTGTTACGATCGCGCCGATGGCGGGGACGGGCGGCATGAAGAAGGTGACCGGTACCAGCAGCGCCGTCGCCATGGTGGCGGTCAGTCCGGGAATGGAGCCGACGAATATCCCGAAAATTGCCGAAGCCAGACAGACCCACAGAACATAGGGGTCGAAAACCAGCGCGATTGCTTGAATGAGTGCGTCCCACATCAGCTCGGTCCTAGAGAATGTTCGTGAGAAGACCGCGCGGCAGAGGTACGCGCATCAGGTCTGCGAAAAACCAGTGGATGATCAGCGTCGCTGCGATTGCCACGGTCACGTTGAGAACCAGGCGCACACGCAGCCAGAAGAAAAGCACAACGAAAATCGCGAAGCAGATGGGCAGGAAACCGATCTGCTCGGAAGCGAGGATGTAAAGGATAACCAAGGAGAGCAGCAGGAAGAAGGATGTGACGCGCGTCGGGTCTCTCGTCCAATCGGAGAATGTCACCCATGGCGCTCCGGAGCGGTGCTCGGGCAAACCGCGGAAGACCAGCAGGAGGCCACAAAGGATGAGCCCACCGGCAAGGAGCCGCGGGAACAGCGAGGGACCATACTTCTGACCAGGGAAGTCCGGAAAATCCAGCGTCAGGTAAATCATCGCGCAGGACAGCGCGATGAGGACACTGCCGAACACGGTGTCATTGATGCGCATAGTGAGTGCTCAACTCCTGTCGAGATGCCGGCGATCGCCTTCTGGTGATCCGGGCCGGCGATAAATGGGGACAACCGTCCCCACGATCATTGGGCCGGCCGGATCGCCAGGCCCTATTCTCTTCGATGTGGACTTGAAGAACAAAAACGGCCTCAACCCGGTGCGTTCAGCGCATGGTTGAGGCCGAACCAGGGTCATGATTTTTTGGCGAGACCGGCTGCGGTCATGGCGGTCTTCATTTTTGCGTCGCCATCAGCCATGAACTTCGCGAACTGGTCGGGGTCGCCCCACACCATTCCGAAACCACGGGCCGTCATGAAGTCCTTGAACTCCTTAGAGTCAAAAGCCTTCTTGAGCGATGCGGTCAGCTTCGTTCCGATATCGGCTGGCAACCCCTTGGGGGCGACAATGCCGCGCCACGCCCCGACGGAGTAGTTGATACCGGCGGCTTCGGTAAGCGTCGGCACGTCGGGGAAGGCGGGATTGCGTTGCGGCGCCATCACGGCAAGAGACCTCGCCTTTCCGGCATCGATCATGGCCTTGGCCTCGGGAACGGAGCAGGTCACGATATCAATCCCGCCGGCCGCCAGATCCTGCATCGCCGGAGCTGCGCCGTTCGAGGGCACCCAGGGAACATGATCGGGCTTCAGGCCCATCGCCAGCAGCCAGCCGACGAGCGCCAGGTGCCAGATGCCGCCCTGACCGGTACCGGAGGCTTTGAACGTGCCGGCCGGCTTCGACTTGATGGCTTCCGAAAGCTCTTTGACATCCTTGTATGGGCTGTCTGTCTTGACCTGAATGCCCGGCGGATCCTCGTTCATCAGCGCCAGCGGCGTATAACTTGTCGGCTTGAGCTCGGTCAGGCCTTGATGATGCATCATCGTGATTTCGACTGTAGCCATCCCGATCGTGTAACCGTCCGGCGGTGCGGTGGCGATTGCGGAATGTCCTACCACACCGGAGCCGCCTGTGCGGTTGACGACGTTGAATGGCTGGCCAAGGTCCTTTTCCAGGAGGACCGAGATAATTCGGGCTGTTGCGTCGGTTCCGCCGCCCGCGCCCCAGGGGCAAACGACGGTTACGGGGCGAGTCGGATAGGTCGCCTGCGCCGCCGCCGGATGCAGCCCCAGCGTCGCAGTGGTACCGATCGCACCTCCGGCAATCAGCAATTGACGCCGATTCATGTCCTTCATCAGCTTTTCCTCCCTTAGTGACAAAGTCTTTGGTGACTTCGCGAGTTCTTGTTTGCGTATACGGTACAGTGCGTCCGGTACAATTGACAAGACGACCACGCGGCCAGCACGACGATATGCTGAGACGAGCAATTTCCAGCAGCGGTCTGATCAACAGCCTTTGTTTGGCCAAATCTTTTTCTAAACGGTATGTAGGATCATTGTTGCAGAGCAGCACTGGTGCTTTGCGGCGTATTCGATCATGAGCAACCAATCGAGTTCGCGATGCGGAAATCTAGATCAGGCTTCAGGGCCGCGTCCGGTGGGGGGCAGATGCTGAGCAGGCGGGGGGTAATGCTGGGCGCGGGTGCCGGTCTCCTGGGATTGGGGACCACGTCGGCCCATGCGCAGGCAACCGAAGCACGTTGGTGGGAGACCATCTTCGATCCCCTGGCGAACAATCGTGTACGTCCGCCGCCGCGTCCGGCTCAGGATGTCCTGAATGACTTGCGGCCCGATTCGGTGCCGTTGCGCAGCGATATGATGCTGCAGCAAATGGATGCCGCGATTGCCCGCTATCAGAAGATCGTTACGCGCGGCGGCTGGACGCCGATTCCGCAAGGGCGGCAGATGCGTCCGGGCGAGGACGACCCGCGGGTCCCCTATGTGCGGCGCCGGCTGGTGATCTCGGGCGATCATCCGTTGTACGGCGACGGCTTCGACATGAGCCCCCGTTTCGATGGCGAGCTCGAGGAAGCCGTGAAGCGCTTCCAGGAGAGCTTCGGCCTGCGTACCACTGGCCGGGTCGATCCGCCGACGCTGGCTCAGTTGAACATCTCGGCCCACGCGCGGTTGGAGCAACTCAAGCTCAACCAGCGCCGCATCCGCGAGTTGATGCAGATCCGTGCCGACGACCGCTACGTGCTCGTCAATGTCGCGGGATTTCAGCTCGAGGCGGTGGAGGGGCAGGAGGTACGCCTGCGCCACCGTGTGATCGTCGGCAAGCCGGACCGGCAGACGCCGAGTGTCAGGACCAACATTCGCGCATTGAATTTTTTCCCGTATTGGCGCGTGCCGGACAGCGTTGCAACGCTGGATCTGATTCCGCGCTTGCAGAAGGAGCCTGACTATCTCCAGAAGGAGCAGATCAAGGCTTTCAATGGCTTTGGTGGGCCGGAGATCGATATTTCGCAGATTGACTGGCGGCAAGTCGATCCCGCGAAGGTCAAGTTCCGCCAGGAGCCCGGACCGCAGAATGCGCTTGGCCTCGTGCGCATCGATATGCCGAACGAACATATCGTCTACATGCACGATACGCCGATGAAGCCGCTCTTCAATCAGCGGGCCCGGGCGTTCAGCGCCGGCTGCGTGCGCGTGCAGGACGTCTTCCAGCTCGTGGAGTGGATTGCGCGCTACGAGCAGGGCTGGGAACAGCCGGGCCGGGTGCAGGACGTCATCGCTGGCGGCCAGCCGCTCGACGTGACCCTGACGCGGCAAATTCCGGTCTATTTCACCTACATCACCGCCTGGGCGGAAGCGGATGGCCGGGTCGAGTTCAGGCCCGACATCTACGGTCGCGACGGTTCGCGCGAGTTCGCTGGCGAGTATGATGCAGAGGCGCCGGCCCCGCCGGTCACTCTTGCGCCTTAGGCGACAGTGTCGGGCCAAGGCTTGACCTGACGACCGCTTTTGAGAAATCCTGGCTGCGGGCTGGCGAGACGCCGGCATGCGCCAGGAGGGCTCCGATATCATGCTGCCGATAGCTGCCTACGCCGATCGGCTCTCCGTCCGGCCCGGTGAAACGATTGCGTTCAAAGTCTCGAACGCAACCTCCGCGCCGGTGACGACACGACTGGTGCGCGTCATTTGCGCGGACGCCAATCCTGCCGGCCCAGGGCTCTGTGAAGAGTCCGTTGCCGCAACACTCACCACCGTCGTGGAACCGAAGCAGTATCCGGTGCGGCGCGGCTCGTACGCCCGTATCGAGACGAACGGTGCCCTGGATGCGCTTGAGAGCTTCACCCTTGTCGTGACGGTGCAGCCGACGCTGATCGGTCGGCGCGATTGCGCGATTTTTTCGATGCTCGATGCCGAAGGTCGGCGTGGCATCAGCATCGGCATCGACGCGCGCGGCCGGTTCGTGGCGGACCTCGCCCTTGGTGATCGCGGGCAGCGCCTTGAGCTGAAGGATATCGTCAACGATCATACCTGGTATCGGCTCTGGATCACTTACGATGCCTTGAGCCGCCGCGCGACGATTGCTCAGCAGGCTTTGAAGTCCGGGAGACCGGACGGCGCCGTCGCAACCGAGACGATATCCGTGACGCTGCCTGCCCCGCTGGGTGCTGAGGTCATCTTCATCAGTGGTGCCGCGGCTGATGCTCCCGATCTCAGCTTCAACGGTCGTATCGAGCGGCCGATGATCTTCTCGCGTCCACTGACGGCCGCCGAAATTTCTGCCGCTGCGACAGGCGAGCCGGTCGAAGGATTGATCGCGGCTTGGGACTTTTCGCAGCGAATCCCGACGAACAGCATCGTCGATGTCGGCCCGCACGGTCTGCACGGCAAGCTGACCAACGCACCGACC
The DNA here is from genome assembly GCA_023423275.1 of Pseudomonadota bacterium. Taxonomy (GTDB): domain Bacteria; phylum Pseudomonadota; class Alphaproteobacteria; order Rhizobiales; family Hyphomicrobiaceae; genus ZC4RG25. The sequence continues at coordinate 204,852 of JAFAFW010000110.1, read as the reverse complement.
CGCGCCGTTACCGGCTCGACCTGGACCGGCCGCGAGATGAGCTGGCGGCACGCGCCGCAGGAATACGCGGCGATCCATTTCCACGAGGACGATATCGACGATTGCCGCTGGCCCACCGCCTACACGTGGACGGTGCCTCCAGGGACGCGCTCGGGTGCCTACGCCTTACGCCTCAAGGCCGGAGATCAGGAAGAGAATGTACCGTTCTTCGTTGTCCCGCCGAAAGGCAAGACCACCGCCGATATCTGCGTGATCATCTCGACGTTCACGTATGTCGTCTATCACAACCACGCGCGGCCCGAATACATGGGCGATCCCGTGTGGCGCGGGGCGTGGGATACGCAGGCGGCGCAATGGGGCGGCTATCCGCATAACCCCGGCGAGCACACCGACTACGGGCTATCGACCTACAACTATCACACCGACGGCAGTGGTATCTGCTTCGCCTCGTGGCATCGGCCGATGCTGAATGTGCGCATCGGCTACATCACCTATCCCTATCCCGAGATCCGCGCGTCGGGGCTGCGGCATTTCCCGGCCGACACGCATCTGCTGTCATGGCTGGAGGCGAAGGGCTACAGCTACGATGTCATCACGGATTGGGAGCTGCATCACGAAGGCCATGCGCTCCTCAAGCCCTACCGGCTCGTGATGACGGCCTCGCATCCGGAGTATTACACGCGCGAAATGCTGGATGCGCTCGCAGCCTATCGCGATGACGGCGGCCGGTTCTGCTACCTCGGCGGCAACGGCTTCTACTGGAAGATCGCGCTCTCGCAGGAAACGCCGGGCCTGATCGAGATTCGCCGCGCCGAAGGCGGAATCCGGGCGTGGGCCGCTGAAGTCGGCGAGTATTACAACCAGCTCGATGGAGAGTACGGCGGGATGTGGCGGCGCAATGGACGGCCGCCGCAGGATCTCGTCGGCGTCGGGTTCACAGCACAAGGCAATTTCGTCGGCTCTTATTATCGTGTACGGCCCGAAGCTCAAGATCCGCGCGTGTCATGGATGTTCGAAGGCGTCCGCGATGAGACGATCGGCGACTTCGGCCTGTCGGGCCACGGCGCGGCCGGTTTCGAGCTGGACCGCACCGACAAGCGGCTCGGCACACCCGCGCACGCACTGGTCGTGGCGGCATCGGAGAACCACCCACCGGATGCTCCGTGGATCCTGGTGCCGGAGGAACAGCTCACCCATCTGACGACCATTCCCGGCGCGCCTGCGAAGGATCTGATCCGCGCGGATATGACCTTCTTTGAAACGCCGAATAACGGCGCGGTCTTCTCCACGGGCTCGATCACGTTCTGCGGTTGCCTTCCGGCGAACAATTTCGACAACAATATCTCCCGCCTGCTGCAGAATGTTGTGAACCGCTTCAGGCATCCCGGTTCGAAGTTCCCGATGCCGGAGGTATAGACTGCGGCAGCGCCGTCGATCAGGAGAGCTGACCGGGCATGCTGCTGTTCCTGATCATTTCGCTGCTCGTGCTGGCCATCCTTGCAGCGGCTCTTGCCATGGCGAAGATTCTCAGTCCGTGGCCGGCAGCGCTATTCTATCGCGGCGTGTTCAACATTGGCGGGACGATCGACAAACTCCGTCTCGCGAAATATGTGCCGGCGGACGTCACGACCAGGCGCGATATCGCTTACGGTGCTCTCCCGATCGAGAAACTCGATGTTCATCTCCCGCCCGGAATCGCGGGCTCATCCGATCGAGTGCCGACGATCGTCTGGATTCATGGTGGCGGATTCCTGTCGGGCGGCAAGGATCTGATCGGGAACTACGCGAAAATCATCGCTGGCAGCGGTTATGGCGTGGTCGCGATCGACTACACGCTGGCGCCGAGCGGGCAATATCCAACTCCGGTGCGCGAGGCCAATGCGGCGCTGTCCTTTCTCAAGGCAAACAGCGGCGCGCTCAATCTCGATACCGATCGCATTGTCATCGCTGGTGACTCGGCGGGCGCGCATATCGCGGCCCAGCTCGGCATCGCGCTCAGCAGTCCGGACTACGCGCGCGCGATTGGCATCGAACCCGCTGTGCCACGGGCGTCCATTCGCGGCCTGTTGCTGTACTGTGGGTTTTTCGATCCCGCCCTGTTCAAACCGCGCGGCTTCGTTGCCGATTATCTGGATGCCATCGCGCGCTCCTACCTCGACATGCCGAGCTTCGATCCTGGAAGGGTGCCGAAGACCTTCCCCATTCCGGCCAATCTGGTGCCTGATATGCCGCCCATGTTCGTCACCGTCGGCAACGCCGATCTGTTGACGGCTCACTCCGAAGTGCTGGTGGCAGCCGCCCGGCAGCGTGGTGTGGAGGTCGATGCGCTGTTCTTCCCGCCGGATCATGAGCCTGGCCTGCCGCACGAGTATCAGTTCCGCCTGGGCACGGTGGCCGGAAAGGAAGCGCTCACCAGAACCAGGGCTTTCCTCACGCGGCAGTTTCAATAGCAACAACCTTCGCTATCGATTGATCGACGGCGCTGGCATGAGCCGTCGGGTAGCAGCGGATCGGTTCGGCATCGTGGCGCCGCGAGAGCCTGCCGGGACGCGGCTGGATTTCCGCCTTCGCGGAAATGACGGTGGAAGGAATTGCTGGTCGGACAGGCAGCGCGGGGAGAGGGAACTCGTGCTCCTGGATACGAAAAGGCGGGCATATCGAGCCCGCCTTGAGCAGTTCAGCGCGAGATCAAGCCAGCTGTTTCTGTGTCACCCCTGGTTTTTTTGCGAGCATTGATCTTCGCCAAGAGACCTCCACAAATAAAAAAAGGGTCGCCGAAGCGACCCTTTCTCGTTCAGGTTTTGCCTTTTCCCGGAGGCTGGGAGCGGGCACTGTTCTCACAGTGTCCCGCTCCGCTTTGGCGCTCTGGGCTTAAGGCGCCAAACCCTCACGCTGCCTGCGTGGCTAAGGCCGGCAGCTTCTTATCCTCCTCAGCGTCAAGGCTGGACTTCAAAGCGATACCGATGTGCCGGACGCGGCCGGCAATCTTTGCTTTGACCACACCGAGTTCTCCAAAGTCACGGCAGAAGGTGGGGAGAGCCAGAGGCTCTTTTTCACGTTCCTCACACCACGTGCAGTAGTCTTCGTAAAGCTCAGTAGATGTAACGCTTGATCCTTCCTTGACCTCAATTCTCTCCTTGTGAAAACGCTCAACGTCTGTTTCAGGCGCAACCAGCTTGGCTGCAGGCGTCGTAGCAGTCTTGTTGTCGTTCGCGCTGGCTCGCTTCTTGCCAACCACCGGGAACGCCTTGGGTTCAGCAACAACCACCGCAGAGGCCATCGTCGCCATCGCGGGAGCTTGCGGAGCGGCGCGGTCATAGAGGCGCCACTGGCTGAACGCGATATACATTCCGAAGCCGGAACCAACTTCAAGCAGAAGTGCGATGAAGATGGTCAGGACGGTCTGCATATTCTCCACAGTCATGGACGGCATGAACACGCCGGCCAATTTCGTCAAAACTGCTGCCTGCGGATCGGCTTCCGCCATCACCGCGCCAGCGTTGAACGACTCAAGTTTTGTGTTGACCTCCGTAATCCGTGATTCAAGTACAGTCGCTTGTTCTGCTGACGCCAACTCGGACGTGAATCCGTTGTACTCCTCGCAGAACTTACGGCCTTGCGGGCCAGTTACAGAGCTACAGCTTTTCGTCCAGCTCCACTCACGCTTGGTCTTCAAGGTATCGATGTCACCTTGCACGGTAGCAGCCGGACGATGTTGCGGAACCCAGCTCAACTGTTCCTGAGCCCGCTTCAGATCGGCCCGCAGATCCTTGTAGGTCTGCGCTTCGATCGCACGCTGGCCGGTGGTATCCATCCGGTTCAGCGCAGCATGACCGAGAGCCGATGTCAGCGAGTAGGCCGTAACGACCACCCAGACAACGGCAGATGCGGCCGCCTGCGACCACATCTTGTTGCGCCATGCAGCAAAAAAGAAGAAAGGCACAAGGGCCTTCATGCAGTCCGCTGCGGCGCTGGCCGATCCGTAGATCAACCCGTCAAACTCGGTCTTTCCTAAACTATACCCAAATCGCCAGTTCATGGCGGCCGACACGGCGAGTAGTACGCCGGCCGCTAATACGCCTATTACGCCCAGAGCATGTCTCATTGCATTGCCCTCTCAGAAGGTATTCCAGAGCCCCTACGCGCACCGAGTTGGCGCTCCGCCAGTGTGAGGAGTTGCTGTCTTCCACCCATTGCAGGCTCGTAGATACGAGCCCCACGACGGTGATGCGGGCTGTCCGGCTGTTGAGCATCGGCCGCGCGTGTCGCAGCCGTCAGCTAGACGAAATTGCACCTACCAAACTCGGGCTGGAACACGAGACTGTTCAAGTTCTCAACAGGTGGCTATCGCCGCTAGATCCCACCCATCCACAACTGAACAGTCGGAGCAAAAACGACACGAAAATACCTACATCTGCCCCCTCACGGCCGCAAATTACGCGATTCGCCAATGATTTGTTAAATTCTAATGGCCGCTCGCGAGGCCTGCGGGGTACGTAAGTTCAGCAGGTTGTCATATCCGCCACGCTCGATTGACCCCAGGTTTTCCCCAGCTCCTCCCCAGGGTTGTCCACTGAGTGGGTGATGTTTGGTGAAGCTTTCCACAACACGTAGATGGTAAACGCATACTGGAACACTAAATGTGGGTATAGTGATCGCTTCCGCGTGACGAGGCCGTAAGGCGTTTTCGCACCTGACGTCCGTCGGATTGATGACCTCGCGGAGGCTGGTGTTTGAGTGTCGGGCTGTTGCTAAATTACGCGTGATATCGCGGGAACTTGAAGATCACCTCTTGGTTTTCATGCGATAACAGAATACTTGCATTGAGAGTTCGTGGTCGTATGGATGCAGGTCTAGAGTGGGTCCCGCGCAAGCGTTTGAGTGTCGGGTGGGCGGCGATGCGTATGTGGCTTGGCTTTGTCCTCCTTTTCGCGGGATTGGGACTCGCGATTGCGAACTTCAGCGTCTCGACGGCTGATGACGGCCTCGGGCAGATCATAGAAAACATCCAGGCCGAGAAGGTCGCGCCGATCGAGGCAAGTCGGCGGCTTCGCTCTGTAGCGGCAGGCGAGCGTCGTGTTGTCCGCGGGGCGACGGAGGGCGGTCGGGTCGTTCACGTCGCCGCGGCGCCGTGGGACCGGCAGGAGATCTTCATCGGGCGTCAGGGTGGCGTCGTTGAGGTTGCCGAAGAGGCCGACATTCCGACCGATCGTTATGAACTCGCGCGCGCCCTGCAGACAGAACTGCGCCGGGTTGGCTGCTATTTCGGCGAGATCGATGGTGACTGGGGCAGCGGTTCCAGGCGCGCCATGAGCGGTTTCACAAGCCGCGTCAACGCCAGCCTGCGGGTTGATGCGCCCGACGCCATCATGCTGACCATGGTCCGTCGATTCGACGGCCCGGCCTGCTCCGGGGCATGCCGCTCGGGCGAGACCTTCACGGGCGACCGTTGCGTGCCCTCTACCGTTGCAGCACAGCAGCGGACACAAACAGTCGCCGGTGCCGATCGGGCTCTGCCGCCCCAGAACTGGAATGCCGTGACCGAGCCTTCGGTCTCGGTTCCGATCGGAGACCTCAGGACGCGAACAGCCTCCGTCGAGCCTCTGCCGGGGCGCATGTCCGTCGGCGCCTTGGATGCCGCGCCGACACCGGTGCCGGTCACGCGCGAAGGGAGCACGGCGACCCCGCCTCCGATCAACGTCGATGTGCGTCCGCGGGCCGAAGCCAGGTCTCGTAGCGTACAGACCTATCGCAGTGCTTCGCGCAGGAAGCGCTGGACGGAAACGATCTTCGACGATATCGCCTCACGCCGTTGACGCTTTGGCCGAAATACCCGCGCGGCCGATGCTGTTGTAATCGAACCCCTGTTCGACGGCATCGCGGGGTTGGTAGACGTTGCGGAGGTCCACGAGCACCGACCCGCGCATCGCCTCTTTGAGAGCCGAAAGATCGAGCGCGCGGAACTCGTTCCACTCCGTCACCACGACAGCGATGTCGGCCGCCATGGCTGCGTCCAGCGGACTCTCGCACCAGACAACGCCCGGCAATAGCCCCTCGCCGTGCTTGCGTCCTTGTGGGTCATACGCGCGAACGGTTGCTCCGCGCTCTTGCAGCATGGGCACGAGCACCAGGCTGGCGGCGTCACGCATGTCGTCCGTATTGGGCTTGAACGTCACGCCGAGCACCGCGATCACCTTGTCGCGCACGGAGCCGCCGGCTGCGCGCTCGATGCGGCTCGCCATGGCGATCTTACGTTCGTCGTTGACGCGCTGTACCTGCTCGATGATCGACAGCGGGGCTCTTGCCTCGCGGGCGCTGCGAACCAGGGCGGAGACGTCCTTGGGGAAGCATGAGCCTCCGTAGCCTGGGCCAGGATGCAGGAACTTGTCCCCGATGCGGCCGTCCTTGCCGACGGCACTCGCCACCTCCTGCACGTCGGCGCCGATCTCTTCGCACAAGTCGGCGATCTCGTTGATGAAGCTGATCTTCAGGGCGAGGAAGGCGTTGGCCGCATACTTGGCGAGTTCCGCCGACTCCGGCCGCACGAACATGATCGGAGCATTTCTGAGGGCGAGCGGCTTATAGAGCCGCTCCATGACGACCTTGGCGCGCGCGTCTTCACAGCCAACCAGTACGCGGTCGGGGTGCGTGAAGTCCTGGATTGCCGACCCCTCACGCAGGAATTCGGGGTTGGAGCACACGGCGAAGTCGGCATCCGGCCGCAACTGCTTCAGTCTGCGCGCGATCTCGCGGCTGGTCCCGACCGGCACGGTCGATTTGGTCGTAAGGACCGTGAAGCCGTTGAGGTGGGGCGCGATCTCGGCGATCGCGGCAAACACATAGCTGAGATCGGCGTGACCGTCGCCGCGGCGCATCGGGGTGCCGACGGCGAGGAAAATCAAGTCCGCGGTGGCGACCGCTGGTCCAAGCTCACTGGAAAACGTCAACCGGCCTGCCGCCAGATTGCGGTGCAGCAGATCGTCCAGGCCCGGCTCATAGATGGGAACGACACCGCGGTTCAGGCTGTCAACGCGGTCGCGATCCTTGTCGATGCAGGCGACCGTCCAGCCGAACTCGGAAAAGCAGGCTGCGGAAACAAGGCCGACATACCCGGCTCCGATCATGCAGATGTTCATGGCTGCCCTCCTGGCAAGATCCGGTGTGTGCCGGCTGCCGTTACGGGCAGCAACATCGCTCTCGGCTAGGGCAAATCCGGACGCTGATCAAGCTGCACGTTCGAGCCCTGCGGGACACGTCGTGTATTTGCCGGTACACTAGGTTCCGGCATGTAGCGAACTTATGACAGACCTCGATAAAGCAATGGCGCAGCCTTGGACGAGCGGCCGGGTGGTTTCGGTCGGAGAATGCATGGTCGAACTCGCCCGGGCGCCGGACGGCCGCTTCGGCCTGGCCTACGGTGGCGATACCTTCAATACATCTGTTTATCTGGCGCGTGCGGGTGTGCAGGTTGCCTATGCGACGGCTTTGGGCGACGATCCATACAGTCAGGGCATCATCGACGCCGCAGACCGTGAAGGGGTTGCGTCCGATCTTATCGCCACGTTGAGCGGGCGGATGCCGGGGCTCTATCTCATCGAGACGAGCCAGGATGGAGAACGGTCATTCTGGTATTGGCGCGATCGTGCGGCTGCCCGCGATCTGTTCGCGTGCGCCGAGACGGCACGCATCGTTGAGGGAATCCGAAACGCTGCGGTGGTGTATTTCTCGGGTGTGACGTTGTCGCTCTATGCGCCGTCCGGGTTGGAGCTTTTCGCGCAGACCCTGAAACAGGCGCGGGCCAACGGGGCCCGGATCGTGATGGATAGCAATTATCGTCCGCGCGGATGGGGCGGGGATATCGAGCGCGCGCGGCAAACGTTCGCCCGGTTCTGGCAGCTCTCGGATATTGCGCTGCCAACGTTCGACGACGAGCAGGCTCTCTGGGGAGATGCAACGGTGGAGGCGGTCGCCGGGCGTCTGCAAGAACTGGGTGTGCCGGAGATCGTGGTCAAATCGGGGGCCGAAGGCGCGTTTGTGGCGACCGGGCGCGATCAGCGCTGGATGCCATGTCCAGAGCGCATAGACCCTGTCGACACCACGGCCGCGGGGGATTCCTTCAACGCCGGATATCTCGCGATCCGCAAAGCGGGCGGCACGGAGGTTGAGGCGGCGGAGTTTGCACACCGTCTCGCGGCCGTCGTCATCAGCCATCGCGGCGCGATCGTACCGCGTGAGGCGACGGACCGTGTGATTTCTTCGCGCCGCCCCTCAGGGGAACGCTAGGTCAAGGCGCCCTGCTGGATCGCGCTGACGACGGCCTGAACGCGTGTCGCGACCCCGAATTTCCGCTTCACGTTTTCAATGTGATAGTTCACCGTCTTGTCCGAGATGGCCAGAATCCGGCCGATCTGCCAGTCGGACTTGCCTTCTGTAATCCAGCGCAGGATCTCGATTTCGCGAGGGCTGAGAGGCTTGGCGGCACTCCGGTGAGCCGCTGCTCCTTTCAGGGCGCAGACCCTTTGGTAGACGTAGACGGCCGCGATCATAAGAGCCGAGCGTCCGGCCGCGTCCAGGCGGACAGCCTGTCCGGCAAGATTAACCATACCGACGTAGCCACCTGCTTCCCGGATGGGAATGCCAAGACCGTCCTTCATGCCGTACGCGGCCGCCGCATGCAGCATGTCCCGCTGGGATGGGGCTAGAACCTTGCCAGCGAGAAGTTCGCCCCACGTCCTGGCGCCGCCGCTCTGCATCAATTCGCCCAGTATGGGATCGATGGCCCCCCAACCGCGCGCTTCATACTGAGCACACCAGGCCTCGGGACGTGTGCTGAGAAGGGTACAGTCTCGTTTGACAGGGGCGCCTGGGCGAAGACGCTTGCAAGAAAAGCTCGTGAATCCCGCATTCTCGATGAATTTCTGAAAGATGCCGGCGACGAAATCCGCACAACGTGCGCCCTCCAGGTCCTGGGCCAGCCGTACGAGACGCATCTCCGGTGTTCTGCCGTCATCCGGCGCGCGGCCCGGCCCCATCTTCTCTCCCCAGCCTGATCAAATATGAAATATTAGCATATTTTTCGATCAATACCGTTGGCTAGTCTTTGTTTTTGGATTTTAAACAGCAAACTATGACGCAAACGGGCAACGCCATGTGGTGAACATGGTTCAAAATAAGTTTGTAGCAGACGCGTTAGCGTTTCGGCGAGGGGAACCGTATCCGGCAGTTCCCGTTGTACCCGGGAAGTTTGCGGTCGGGTGCTACTTCGGCTGATGCTGCATGGAGCGGCGCCAGAGCAAGGTTATGAGCACAACGACGAACGCAATGCCGTGAGTCATCGAGATAATGTCGACGCGACCATCGAAGTTAGCCAGGACGAAATGCTCGTAGAGGGCGGATTGAAATCTTTGCGGCTGGCCGAAATCGGCACGGTACTGCTCGTGAAAGGCGCTGAGCAGCGTGTAGCTGTTCTTGAGCGCCTGCGAATTGATCCAGTCGAAAACGCCGACGGCGCAGATCGCCAGAAAGCGCGCGAACGAGTTCAGGCTGTCGACGGCCCGGTCGTAGATGAACAACAGCGCAAAGACCGCGATCTGCACGGTAATGAAAAACTGCCAGAGGAAATCGACCTGCGATCTCGTCTGCATGATCGCGTTCAAAAGCGATTCTTCACCGATCGGCATGCGGAACCCCCTAACGCAACTTCGGCCGCGGTCCGGGTGCGGCTTACGCTTCGCGGCGCGATACTACACGCGGCCGCCAGCCCTGCAATGCACCATCGAGGCTTGTGCCCATTCGGCCGTGTTGCGGGTTCACTCACCTGCCTGAAGGGAGTGACGCTCTGATGACCCTGCAGGTTGAGACACACCTTTTGAAGGATGATGGCGTCATCCCGAACAATGACCGGCTGCCGCTGGTCATCTACCGGTCGGCCGTTCCCGATGTCGGATCGGCAGACGAATGCGTGCGGTTCTTCCAGGGCGTATTTGCAACGCACGGGTGGGGACACGGTTGGGTTAACGGCATCTATTCGTTCCATCATTATCATGCGACGTGCCACGAGGTGCTCGGCGTGGCGGCCGGGGCTGCCGAAGTTCAATTCGGTGGACCTTCGGGGCCTGTTCTCGCGCTGGAGACCGGGGATGCGGTTACCATTCCCGCTGGTGTCGGCCATTGCCGGCGCGACCGGCGGGCCGGCCTCGTCGTTGTCGGGGCCTACCCGAAAGGTCAGGATGACGTCGATCTGAGGCGGGCCACGGCGTCGGACCGGGCCATTGCGCTAGGCTTCATCCCTCAGGTGGCTTTGCCATCCCTCGACCCGATCGCCGGGGCTGGCCAAGGGCTGCCATTGTTGTGGCAATGATCGGGCCGGTCTGGGAGGTCGTCCGTGCACAACCTTACCGTATCTGCGAATGGCAGGAAAAAACGCCACATTGTTTCCTAACAATGCGACTCACTAAACATTTGGAGAAATGGTATCCGTTCAAGGACTTGGCGTGGATGGGGAATGGGAAGCGCCGGCGTTCGGACGGATACGGGACGGCAGGGGCAAGACATGACACTGGCCGCACGTTCGGGCTGTTGCAGAATGAGCGTCTGAGAATTTCAGGACATCGGGGCATGATGAGTTCTGGCGTGAGCCGCCGTTCGGTTCTCCAGAGAACGGGAGCATGGGCGCTGGCGGGGAGTGTTCTTCCTGTCGGGTGGCTGGCGAATATCGCCTGGGCAGAGGGCGGTGCCCCCCCGGAGGGGAGCGCGTTCAATGCGGACTTCGTCAAGACCGCGGCGTTCCAATTGTCGCAGCGGCCGTTCACACGCCCGCAGCTCGACGTGCCGGAGCCATTCAGCAAGCTGACCGTCGAACAGTATCGCGACATCCGCTTTCGTCAGGAGCAATCCATCTGGCGGGGCGAGAAGCTCGACTATGAGCTGCAGATGTTTCCGGTCGGCTACATCTATGACGCGCCGGTCGATATCTGGATCGTCGACAGCGGCCGCGCGCGCCAGCTCAAAGCCGATGGCACGCTGTTCTCGATCGGGCCGCAGATCCCGAATCCGCCCCAGGCCGCGCCGTTCGGATTTTCCGGGTTTCGCGTGCACGGCCCGATCAACCGCTCCGACGTGATGGATGAGTATGCGGTGTTCCAGGGCGCTACCTACTTTCGCGCCGTGGGACGCGAGCAGCATTACGGCCTATCGGCCCGCGGACTTGCCATCAACACCGCCAAGCCGGGTGGTGAGGAGTTTCCGCTGTTCCGGACCTTCTGGATCGAAAAGCCGGCCGCCGGAGCTCCAGAGATCATCGTTCATGCTCTGCTCGACAGTCCCTCCACCACCGGCGCCTACCGCTTTGTGATCCAGCCCGGCCAAGCGACGATGATGGATGTCGAGGCGACGATCTATCCTCGCCGTGACATGCCGCACGTCGGACTGGCTCCCCTGACAAGCATGTTCCTTCACGGAGCGGCGCACCGCCGCAACGGCAACGACTTGCGGCCAGCCGTCCATGACAGCGAAGGATTGGCGATCCTGAATGGCAACGGCGAACGGATCTGGCGGCCGCTGACGAATCCGAAGCTGCTGCAGGTGAGCGCGTTCATTGATCGCGACCCGAAAGGCTTCGGTCTGTCGCAGCGGGATCGGTCGTTTACCAATTTCGAGGATCTGGAGGCCCGTTACCAGGATCGTCCGACTCTGTGGGTCGAGCCGAGAGGCGGCTGGGGCGATGGTTATATCGAACTGATCGAAATCCCCGCCGACGAGGAGATTCACGACAATATCGTCGCATTCTGGCGTCCGGCGCGAACGCTCGAGGCCGGCAAACCGTTAGCCTTTGCGTACAGGCTGACATGGGGCGCTTCGGTGCCGGTAGCCTGGGCGGCGGCGCGGGTCCACAAGACGCGCCGCGGGCAAAGCCGAAAAGGCAATGTTCTGTTCGCCGTCGATTTCGACGGCCCCGCAGTGAAGGAGGCGGCCGAATTGCCGGTGGCCGATGTGACTGCCAGTGCGGGAACTGTGTCGAACGTTGTTGTGCAACGGTATCCGGAGATCGGTGGGGTCAGGTGCAATTTCGAATTGCAGCCGGGCTCAGCGGATCTGATCGAATTGAGACTTGTCCTCCGGAGTGGCGAGCGCGCCGTCTCCGAAAGCTGGCTCTATCGCTGGACGAAAGCATGAGACAACAGACGATCCGTCCCATGGAAGCGGCGACAAGCCTGCGGGATGCAGGCTCATCCATGCTGCCGCCGGAACAATCTCTGCTGATGCCGACGCAGGAATTCCGCAGGCGTCCGGTGTGCAAGTCGTCACCGTCCGACGGACAATGGGTGACGCGGGCGGCGCTGTTCGGTGGCGCGCTGCTCCTGACCTTCTGTTTCGCTCGCGAACTGCATTCGGTGCTGTCGTTCGTGCAGATCACGCCGCTGCAGGTGATTTTCCTGATCCTTTCGACAATGGCGTTCGGCTGGATTGCGCTGGGCTCCCTGTCGTCCGTCGTCGGGTTGATGCCGTTGTTTGCGGGGGAGCGCTCCGACACGCTGGATCTGCCGGATGCGTCCGGCGAGATTCACACGCGGACGGCGCTGCTGTTTCCTGTTTACCACGAGGATTGCGCGACGATCGCCGGGACCGTCGAAGCCATCGTGGATGACCTTGCGGTTCTCGGAAAGACGTCGAGCTTCGAGGTCTTCATCCTGAGCGATAGCCGCAGCGCCGAAGCCGGGCAGCGCGAGGAAGCGGTGTTTGCTGCGCTGGCTCACCGGCTAAGTGATCAGATGCCGGTGTACTACCGCCGTCGCCGCGAGAATACTGCCAAGAAGTCCGGCAATATCGCCGACTGGATCGAGCGTTTCGGTGCCGGGTACGACCATTTTATCGTGTTCGACGCCGATAGCGTGATGTCGGGCGACACGTTGGTGCGCCTGGTGCTGGCCATGCAATCCCATCCGCAGGCAGGGCTCATTCAGACCGTTCCGCGGCTCGTCGGCGGACAGACCATCTTTCAGCGGCTGCAGCAGTTCGCGGCCGGGCTGTATGGGCCTGCCGTGTCGAGCGGACTGGCGGCATGGCAGCGCCATCAGGGGAATTACTGGGGACACAACGCAATCATTCGAACAATGGCGTTCGCATCCGCGGCGGGGTTGCCGGAACTCCCCGGGCCGGCTCCGTTCGGCGGCCACATTCAAAGCCATGATTTCGTCGAGGCTGCTTTGTTGCAGCGCGCCGGCTGGGAAGTCCACATGGCGCCGTCGCTTGAGGGATCCTATGAAGGTGCGCCTCCCGGGCTGGTGGAACTCGTCGTTCGCGATCGGCGCTGGGCGCAGGGTAATCTCCAGCATCTGGCCATCGCGGGGCGGCGGGGATTGACGGTGATGGGCCGCATCCATCTCCTCATGGGTGCAACGGCCTACCTCGTCTCCGCGATATGGGGCCTGTCGCTTGCTGTCGGCATCGTGCTGGCCTTGCAGGGGACGCATGTCATTCCGAGCTATTTCCTTGACGGGAAATCGCTGTTTCCGATCTGGCCTGTGGTCGATCCCGGCGCGGCATTCCGGCTGTTCCTCGCCACCATGGCGGTGGTTTTGATGCCGAAGGCCGTGGGGCTGCTCCTTGAACTGCGCCGTGTGGCGGCATCCGGTGAACGCGGAGCGACGTTGCGTGTCACTGGCGGCGTATTGGTCGAAACCCTGTTTTCGATGCTCATCGCGCCGATCCTGATGGCGACGCAGACGACGGCCGTCGCGCAGATCCTGGTCGGCATGGACGCGGGCTGGAAGGCGCAGCGGCGAGACGAGACAGGAATCCGGATGTCGGACTCCGTTCGCTTTCACACCTGGCACATCCTGATCGGCCTGGCGATGGCGGCGTTGAGCTTTACGGTCTCGGTCAGCCTCATGGGCTGGATGGCGCCAGTTATTCTGGGATTGTCGTTCTCGGCGTTGCTCGGGTGGTGGACGGCCCGATGCGCGGGACCTGTTCTGTCGCATCTGCTGTCGACCAAGGATGATTGCGCTCCGCCGTCGATCCTTGTCAGCGCGCGCAAGCGCGCTGCGAACTGGGCCGGAGATCCACTCCCTTTGGCGGAGTCCGACATATCACGCGCGGCGTAAGTAACGAGGTGGACGTCCGAAACGCCATGGTTGTCCGCGCATTTTCCGGCCTCACGCCTTCGTCCCACCGGCTCCCGTCCGAAACAACTCGGAAAGAAAATCCCTGACCCGCACAGGCGGGGCGTCCAGAAAGGGCAGCGGACGGATCACCTGGATGGCCGCTGTTCCGATGCGCGCCGTCATCGCGCCATTGAACGCGCCTTCGCCAAGCCGCCGCGACAGGCGGCGCAACAGGTCCTGGCCGAGAAACTGACCCAGCAGATCATCCGTCAATGCGACACCGCCTGTGGCGACGAGGTGTGTCACGACCATGCGGCCGAGCTTCAGAGCCGCCATGATCCCGGGCCGGCCACCGTAAAGCGTGGCCAGCGTGCGTAACATGCGTAGGTTTTCGACCAGCACGAACACGACATCGACGACCGGTGCCGGGCTTATTGCGGTGACGACGCTGACGCGCTTGGCCGATGTCAGCACGATACGCTTGGCGCGCTGGTCGAGCGGGGCAAAGATTTCCCGGTCCGCGAGACGGGCGAGATCTCCCGGATCGCGGACATCTGCCTCGTGTTCGCGATAACGCGCGATGCTCCATCTCAGATCGTCGCGGCTCGACAAGGTGCCGATCAGGTCGCGCAGATGGCGTTTCTCCTCACGCTGATCACGCCCATCAATGCTGGCCTCGAGATCACGGCGCAATCGTCCGAGCCGCCGCAGCCGCATCAGCCCGATGGTCTCGCGCAGCAGGATGGCCAGGGCTGAGATTGCCGCGATCGCAACAAGGATGGTTGCCATCCAGCCGATGAAATCATCGCGTGCCAGGGCGTCGGTGACGAAACGGGTGAGCCAGACGCTGAGAGCCAACGCGGCGAGGCCGAGGAGGGCTGAGCCAAGCACCGCGCCCCATTTCACGCGCCGTGGCGGCAGAACCGAGGGCGCCGCGGTCGCATCTGGATTGTCGGCGGCAAGTTCGTCGGGAGCCCTGCCGTCGACCGAGGGCGGAGGTTCGTTGACGAGGGCCGGATCGTCCGGATCGAACACGCGCGGCCCACGATGCGGTGTCTCGGCCGTCATGACAGGCGGTCTCCGATCAGGAATTGCAACGCGCGGTCGAGACGCACGTGAGGCCAGGGCTGCGGCTCGCCTGCGACCCATGGCAGGCGGGCAAGACGCGGCGGACGAAAGCGAATGAACTGCACCGCGTTCTGTGCGGTGTCGGCGCCAGGCAACAGAAGCTGGTGCGGGTCGGCGGGCAGATCGCCCGGGAACAAGGCGACTTCCGACGTCCCGTCGAACGTCTGCTCGCCAAGCTTCTGGCCGCTGAGCGGCACGCCGCGAATGCAGGCCATGCGCTCTCCCCTGTGCTGTGCTTCGACCTCGCGCGTCGCCCGCAACGCCGCCATGGCGATGACGCCGACACTCGCACCGGCGAAGGTGGCGCGGGCTGCGGCCTGTTCCGTCATGAGACGCAGAATGGCTTCGAGCCGGTCATGTGAGCTGCTCGGCAGATGATCGGCCTTGCTGGCCGCGAACAGGATGCGATCGATGCGCCGGGGCAGGATGCTCGCAAGCCAACTGCGGGCGCCGGGACGGAAGGCGCGCAGCGAGGCTTCGAGCGCCCGGCTCAGATCGGTGGTCGCCGACGGTCCGGCATTGAGCGCCGCCAGAACGTCGATCAGGACGATCTGCCGGTCGAGGCGGCTGAAATGCTCGCGGAAAAACGGTTTGACCACGTGCGTTTTGTAGCTCTCGAAGCGGCGCTGCATCATGGCCGCCAGAGAGTCGCGCGGGATCGTCCAGTCAGGGGACATCTCAAGCGGCACGAATGTCAGCAGCGGCGATCCGGCGAGATCACCAGGAAGCAGAAATCGGCCGGGGCCGAGCGTCGATAGCGCGGGCTCATCCTCGCGCGCGGCTCTCAGATAGGCCGTGAACAGGCGCGCGCCCTCCAGCGCGACCTGCTCGTCGAGCGACGCTGCGGGATCAAGGCTTTGCAGATATGCCAGCCACTCTTTCGCCGCCGCGTGGCGTTGCGGCTCGCGGGCCAGCATCAAGGCCTCCCGCGACCACTCCTCGTAGCTCTGGTCGAGCAGGCCGAGATCGAGAAGCCATTCGCCCGGATAGTCGACGATGTCGACATGGAGGCGGCCCGGACTAACCGCGCGCCATACAACATTTGCGGGTTGATACTCGATGGTGACGCGCAATTCGCTCACATGGCGCGTGCTTTCCGGCCAGCGCGGGGGCTCGGCAGTCAACGCCGAGATATGCGCCTCATAGTCGAAGCGCGGGACATTGTCGTCAGGTTGCGGTTGCAAATAGGCACGCAAGACGCGGCCTTCGGCGTAGGGCTCGAAAAACGGCAGCCGACCGCCCGCTGTGAGATTGCGGATCAGGGCCGTGATGAAAACGGTTTTGCCGGATCGCGCGAGCCCCGTCACGCCGAGACGCAGCGTCGGTGTTGCAAGATCGGTGAGGTAGGAGCCCGCGCTTTTCAGAGCGTCGATGGTTCCATCGGCAAGGTCGTTTAGGCGCAAAGAGGTGTGCTCTCATGTCGTGAAGCCGTGGCGGGCAACGTGGCGCTTCACCGGGATCAGCACAAGGCCTGTATTTCAATCGGCAGCGAGGGAGACGCGAAGATGCGATCGGAAACAGGGGTTCTGCGTGTCAGCAGGCTTCGATTGCGATAGCCAACTCGCTCTTGGACATCCGCGACCGGCCAGGGATGTCACAGCGCCGGGCCTCTTCGTAAAGATCGGCCTTCGTTCTCTCGGTGCCCATGTCAATGATGACGGAGAGCGAGGAGGGAACCTGTCGGCCGCGACCGGCGTAGCGGATATGGTGATGGCGGCCCTCGCGGGTCTCCTTCACGCTGGTCTTTCTCAACCGGCGGCGCATTGCATACGGGAAGCCGAACTGGAACTCGGCGTCTTCGTGCGTCATTGCGATGATCTTACTCAACGCCTCATCGCTGCACTCACATTCGTCGATGACGTCGTCGCATTCAGAATCATTCATCCCGCTGTCTCTCGACTCCTTGCCGTGTTTGCCGGGTTTTCTCATTGCATCACTCATCTCGATTTCGATCGGGGAATTCCGACAGCAAACGTGCACGTCCGCGCAGCGTTCCCGATAATTCGAGTTTTGCTGCTTCGATTCAACTTTGCAACCGTGCGCATGATAATTTTGGCAGACTTGCGAGACACGTGATCGCGCCCGATGATGCGGTTGTCATGAAGGAGAGATGCGATGCTCGATCTTCCGTTTCGCTCGGCTGGACAACTCGCAGCAGAGATCCAGCGCAAGTCTGTCAGCGCGGTTGAACTTCTCGATCTGTTTCTGAAGCGCGTGGATCTTTACAATCCAGGCCTCAACGCGATCATCACGACCGCGATACCGGAAGCGCGCGCCAGGGCACAGGCTGCAGATGACGCGTTGGCGCGAGGCGAAAGCTGGGGGCCGTTGCACGGCGTGCCGATGACGATCAAGGAGAGTTTCGACGTCGTGGGCATGCCGACGACGTGGGGTGTCCCGGATCTGACGAACAATTTGCCCGATCGTAACGCCGCTGCCGTCGAACGTTTCCTGTCTGCGGGCGCGATTCTGTTCGGCAAGACGAATGTGCCGATTTATCTCGCCGACTGGCAAAGCTTCAATGCGATTTATGGAACAACGAACAACCCCTGGAATGTCGCTTTGTCGCCCGGTGGGTCCTCGGGCGGATCGGCAGCGGCGCTCGCTGCCGGGCTGACAGGCTTGGAGGCGGGCAGCGATATCGGCGCTTCGATCCGCAACCCGGCGCATTATTGCGGTGTTTTCGGGCACAAGCCGACCTGGGGGATCTGTTCCCCACGCGGCCAAGCCATGCCGGGCGTCGTTGCCCAGACCGACATTTCCGTCGTCGGGCCGATGGCGCGCAGTGCAGAGGATCTCGATCTGGGATTGTCGGTGATGGCCGGCGCCGACGGGATCGACGCAGCGGGCTGGCGGCTCGAGCTCAAGCCGTCGCATCACGGCCGCATCGCCGACTTCAAGGTGGCCGTGATGCGCGCCGATCCCTGTTCGGAGGTGGATGAGGCCGTGCAGACGCGCATCGCAGCGGTTGCGGAATTCCTGGCGAAGTCCGGTGCCAAAGTCAGCGAGACGGCCCGTCCTGCATTCGGCATGGCAGAGATCAATCGCGTTTACATCGGGTTGTTGCGATCGGCCACATCGGGCCGACTGACGGATGAAATGATCGCGGCCAACCTGGAGGCGGCGCGTCGTCTCGGTCCCGGCAATGACAGCTATCTGGCGCGGATGGCGCGGGCCAATGCGATGCTGCATCGCGATTGGCTGCATTTCAACAACCGCCGCCATCAGTTGCGGCTGGCGTGGGCAGAGTTCTTCGGCGAATGGGATGTCCTCATCTGTCCGGCCGCGGCAAGTGCAGCCTGTCCGCATAACCATGATGGCGAGCGCCACGAACGCACGATTACGGTCAACGGTAAGCAGGTGCCGACGACCGATCAGCTGTTTTGGGCGGGCTTTTCCGGTGTCGCCTACCTGCCATCGACGGTGGCGCCGGCCGGATTTACCAACGACGGCTTGCCGGTCGGCGTGCAAATCGTCGGGCCGCAGTATGGCGACCGGACGACGATCGCCCTGGCGCGCATGCTGGAGAAAGAGTTTCAGGCGTTCGTGCCGCCGCCGGGATACGCATAGGCGGCTCAGGCGTTCAACATGTGATGCACTTGACCGTTATCAAGGCGGTTCGGCGGCCGGGTCGACGTAGTGATAAGGTGCCGCGCGGATCACGACGTGAAGGAAACCCCGTATGTACAAGCATATCCTCGTTCCGACCGATGGGACCGAGCTGTCCATGCAGGCGATCAGAAAGGTTCTCGATCTCGCCAAGGAGATCGGCGCCCGCGTTACGGTGTTGCGCGTTTCAGGCAAGCCGGCGCATCTCGTCATGTTCGGCATCGATGTGACCGAACTCTCGGAGGAGACGCGCGGGCGCATTCTCGAAGACGTCCGCAGCCACTTCGCATGGGCGCAGGGGGAGGCTGTGGCGCGCGGGGTTGCATGCGAGACCGTGCGCGTCGAAGCCGAGCACCCTTGGGAAGGCATCCTGCAAACCACGGCAGCGCAGGGCTGCGATCTGATTGCCATGGCGTCTCACGGCCGCTCAGGGATCAACGCCCGTCTCCTTGGGAGTGAAACCCAGAAAGTGCTCACGCACAGCGCGCTGCCCGTGCTGGTGCTTCGTTAGCTGCTGATAGACGAATTCGGTACGCGTGCTCTCCCTCGACAAAGACAGAAAAGTGTTCGAACATCACGGCATACGTGATCGCGTGATTTCGCGGCGCAATCGGCAGATCGAAGGGTGTGCGCACATGCCTCGACAGTGGGGTGAGGTGACGTGGCACTGAGTTTTCTGAGGTCCCTGTGGGGCCGCCGCGAACCGGAACGCGGTTCCGCGAGCACGCCGCCGGCATCGGCAACAGTTCCCGCGAAAGCGGCAATCCCGGGCGAGGCATGGCGGCTGACAGTTGTCGGTTGTGGAGACGCGTTCGGCGCCGGCGGCCGGCTGCAGACGACCTATCATCTGCAGACCTCGCGGGGAAATCTTCTGCTCGATTGCGGTTCGACAGCCCTGATCGGTATGCACCGTTCGAATATCGACCCCAACGCGGTCGGTGCGATCCTGATCTCGCATCTGCACGGTGATCATTTCAGCGGTCTCGTATGGTGGCTGATGCATGCGCACTACGTGACCGGCCGTACGGGACCACTGACCATTGCAGGCCCGCCGGGCCTTCGCGAGCGTGTGCAGACGACGACGGAAGCCTTGTTCCCAGGCTCCAGCGCCATCGCACCACAGTATGCAATCACCTATCTCGAGTTCGCGGATCACACGCCGCTGTCGCTGGGAGACGTCACGTTAACGCCCTTCGAGGTGCATCATCCTTCCGGCGCTCCAGCTTACGCAATGCGGCTTGAGGGCCGTGGGCGATGCGTCAGTTTTTCCGGCGATACCGAGTGGGTCGAGAACCTGCTGCCGTGTTCCAGAGAAGCCGATCTCTTCATCGTGGATTGCTTCGGATACGATGAAGACATCGGCTTTCATATGAGTTGGACGACGATTTCATCGCACCTCGATCGCATTGGAGCGCGGCGAATTATGCTGACCCATATGGGGCCGGACATGCTGGCTAAGCGGCTTGAGGTTTCCGATCCGCGCATCGTACTCGCGGATGATGGGCTCGTCGTTGAGATTGCCGATTGATCGGCGTGCAGGACTACCGGATGCGGCCCGCGACGTGCTCGCGATGCACAAGGTAAATGCCCGAGGCGATGATGATGACCGAGCCTGCAACGGTCCACCGGTCGGGCAGGTCGCCGAAGACGAGATAGCCGAATACCGTCACGGACAGCCACTGTACATAGAGAAACGGTGCCAGAGCCGATGTCGGTGCAAGCCGGTGGGCAACGATGAAGATGTAATGGCCGATGGCGGCGAAGACCCCCATGGACATCAGGACAAGCCAGGTCGTGAGATCATGCGGCCATTCCCATTCCACCAGCGCCCATGGTGCGACGACGACGCTGCCGACGATCATCGAGTAGAACAGCGTCGTTTCCGATGAATCATGGGCAGCCAGATATCGCGTCAGCAGGATGAGAAACGAATAGGACAGCATGCACCCGAGCGACAGGAGGAAGGCCGGGTGAAAGGCCGCAAAGCCTGGCCGAATAGCTACAAGGATGCCCGTGAAGCCGATAAAAATCGCCACCAGACGCCGCCATCCAGCCCATTCACCCAGAAGCGGGCCTGCGAGCAAAGCGATCGCCAGAGGTGACAGGAAGAGGATGGTCGTGGTCTGATCGAGACGCAGATATCGCAACGCCACCATGTTGAAGGCCGTCGCGGACAGCATCATTAACGACCGCACGAGCTGCAGCCCCAGGCGCTCCGTGGAGACCATACGCGGGACCGCGACGAGACCGACGGCCAGGACGACGACAAAGACCTGGCTGAGAAACCGCAGCCAAACCACCTGCGCAACGGGGAGCTGTGAGACCGACACGAGATACTTGGCGGTACCATCGAGGCAGGCGAAGCACGTAACCGCAACAATCACCAGCGCGATCGCCTTCAGGCGATGCGACGTTTGATGTTGGAATTCCGGAACATTTGCTTTCTGCATTCACCACCGGCTCGCGCTTTCAGCGCAGCTCATTCTCCCCGGGTCATGTCTAGCTGCTTTGAACCATTCCTATCAGCGCTTTTTTTGCGGTGCGGCTCTGCATGAACGTAATGCCACGGGCGTGTGCGGCGCAAAGCAGTCCGGCGCGTTGCGCATGGCTGGCGATGAAATCGGACTACGGCGTGAAGCCGAAACGGCTGACCAGCGACTCCCGGACATTCAGGATTTCAACCGTCGTCAGCTCTCCACTCGCCACCGACAGCGCATAGTCGAGCAGGCGGGCGCCAACGGAGCGGATCGGTTCTCCGCGTTCCAGGACGGCGGTCGCGTCGAAGTCGATGTTATCGGAGAATGTATCGATGGTGTTGCGATTGCCCGATATTTTAATGACCGTCATGATCGGGTGACCGATCGGATTGCCGACGCCGGTCGAGAACAGGCAAAGCTGGCATCCGCCGGCCGCGAGCGCCGTGATGTTCTCAACCGCCGGGGCAGGGGCCGCCATGAAGTGGAGGCCGGGGCCTCGCGGCTGTTCCCCATAGGACAGAACGCCCATCAATTGCGATGACCCGGCTTTCGCCATGGCTCCGAGGGCTTTTTCCTCGATGGTGGTCAGGCCGCCGCGAATGTTGTCGCGCGACGGGTTCGAACCGCGCAGGTCGACGCCCTCTTCCATGACGCGCCGTTCGAGGCCTTTCACCTCGTCAAGGAAGCGTTGCCGGATCTGTGCCGAAGCCGCGCGTTCAGCAAAGAGATGCTCGGCCCCGAGGAACTCCGCCGTTTCGGAGATGATCACTGTCGCGCCTTCCGCGATGGCCAGGTCCGAGACGACGCCCATCGACGGATTCGAAGCCAGCCCGGACGTCGTATCCGAGCCGCCGCATTCCAAGCCGAGCACGAGCTTGGACAGTGGAAACTCCCGGCGCCGCTGCTTCGATACCTGACGGACAATGCGGGCAGCGTACTTCGTGCCCTCTGCGATCGCGTTGATGGTGCCGCCGACGAGCTGGATGTTCACGGATGCGACCGGCAAGCCCAGCGGTTGGATTGCCGTAACCATCTCTTCTGTCGTTGCGGGCTCCAGGCCGATCACCACCACGCCGGCGACGTTCGGGTTGGTGCACAGGTCGATGGTCGCCTTCAATGTGATGGCCCGGTCGCGCCCGATCTGTCCGCGCATGAATGCGCCAGGCAGCGCGACAGTCCCCTGCACCGCCGCAGCCACGGCGCGTGTCACAGGATTGACGATGTCCATGGTCGACACGATGGCGACCAGGTTGCGAATACCGACGGCACCGTTGGGCCGTTCGTAGCCGAGGAACGAAGCCATCATGCGCTTCCCTTGGTGTCGCCGCGCGCACGCCGCGATTCAACATTGTGGACATGGACATGATCGCCGACGGCGATCGCCGCGGTCGCCAGGCCGACGACCTGCCCATATTTGACGATGTCTCCGCCAGCGGGGATCGCCTTGATTGCGCATTTGTGCCCGTAAGGGACATCGGCCGTCAGGCTGACGCGCGCAGCGTCCGCGCCGATCAGGCTCACGCCCTCACCGCCGAGCCCGTTGTCGATCAGCGTCGCGACGTTATCCTTGCTGTCGAGAATGATCGCTCTGGGCATGATCCGATGTCCTTCGAATGTCAGACCGCACTCGGAAACGGGAGGCCGAGCGGGGCGCCGAGCTGCTGCAGCTCCACGACAATGCTTTGCGCCAGCGGTACGCCATCGCGACGGGCCGTGGCTTCGGCCTCCGCTGCCCGTTCGCCTGGAATTCTGGCGCCGGGCTCACCATTGCGCTTGTAATGCGCGGCCCAGGCGCTCATGTGCGCGTCGTAGGCGCTGCGCGACGTCATGAGGTCCGGATTGATGACCAATAGCAGCGCATTCAGATGCCCGCTCGCCACGCGCACTTTTCCGCCCTGGTTCAGTTCCGCGATGAAGGGCGTCCCTGACAGGCTGCCTGCCAGGATCTCGACGATCATCGACATCATCATGCCTTTGTGACCACCCGCCGGAAGGAGCGTGCCCAGCAGGGCGCGCTGCGCATCGGTTGTCGGCTGTCCATCGGCGTCCAGCGCCCAACCCTCAGGGATCGGACGGCCTTCGCGCGCGGCGTTGACGATATTGCCCCGGGCTGCGACCGCACACGACATGTCCACGACAAGCGGCGGTGCGTCCACGCGAGAAGCCGCGATGGCCAGCGGATTGTTGCCCAGCATCGGACCGCTGGCACCGGGATTGGCGATCACCGGAGGCGTCGCCTGAAACATGAGCGCGACGCGCCCGGCCTCCGCCGCTTTCAGGAGCAGGACACCCAATGCGCCGAGGTGCCCGCTATTGCGCAGCATATAAGCCGCGAGCGGCGCATCCGCGGTGCGTCGGATCGCATGCTCGACCGCGAACGGACCGGCGACCTGACCAAGCGCATTGTGCGCCTCGATGGTCCCGAAGGCGCCCGAGAACGTTTCGGAGAGCGAGGGCTGGGCGTTCACATCGCCGCGCTTGAGTTGCTCGAAGTAGGTTTTGGCGCGTGTCAGGCCGTGCGTCCGGAAGCCACGCGCGTCGGTGCGGACGAGAATGTCTGCGGCCTGCCGGGCTGGTTCCTGTTCGACGCCGGCGGCCGAAAAGAGGCCGGCGCACCATGAGACAAGAGCGTCACAGGCAAATCGCTCGCCAAGGTATTCGGCGCACATGATCTCCTCCCAGGTGCCGCATCGAACCGGTTGCCGGCCGACCAGAAATTGCACCTTTCACGTTTCGTCTTCTTTGTTCAGAGGAGCGGCAATCTAGTTGATTGTCATGTGTTGTCAACGAAGAGGCAGCCGCAAGAGGCGGGCTGGCCGGACATGCGGTCCGGCACAGCCCGTACGGCGATGGCTTGTCTTTTCTGGGTGTCTCCTACCGATCCATGACACCACGGCCAGCGAGGACGTGATAGAGCGAAAGCGCCGCGACGGCGCCGATGACCGCGACGAGCAGGCTGTACAGATTGAGCCCCGTTACGCCGCTCGCGCCGAAGAGGTTGAAGATGAAACCTCCGACGACCGCTCCCACGACACCCAAAACGATATCGAGCAGCATGCCTTCGCCGCTCTTGTTGACGATCCTGCTGCCGATGAACCCGGCAATCAGACCAAGCACGATCCAGCCCAGAACTGACATGGCATAGCTCTCCTTATGGGACTCCTGCCGTCTTGATTGATCGGTCAGGGGCCTATTTCTGTTGCTGCTGGGAAAAGATCCGAGCCAACTCCTGCAAGCTCGGCAGTCGCCCATTGGTCGTGAGTTGATCGACAAGCCCCGGAAGCGCCTTGGAAAGCTGGGACAGCAACTGCTGCTCATTGATGCCCGCCTGCTGCGCGGCCTGTGTAACGGCGTTCTGACCCAAGGCGTCGCCGAGATGGCCGGGATCGATAGGTTTGTTCGGCCCGTCGCCGACCCAGGAGTTCACCGTTTCGCTGTGGCCGGCAGTCTGGAGTTTATCGAGCAGGCCGCCGAGACCTCCGATCAATCCACCGTCCGGGTCGCCCTGGGATGACGCGGATTGCGCGCTTGCCTGCTGAGGCTCTGTCGTATTGAGCATCTTATTCACGAGCAAGGCGCCGAGACCGATCATCAGCGGCTTGGCGACGTTGCTGTCCAAAATTCCCATTTAAAGGTCTCCTCTTTCGCGAATGGCTATCCAGTGTCCCGATTGCATCCCCGGGCGACATCGAGGGAAGCGATCAGCGGCTACTCAGCCGCTTGTTGCATTGGCTGTAATAGCCGCCGCCTTTCTGAATCCATTTCAGGCCGCCGTTACCGTTTGTGGTCTTGTTCGCTTCATACTGATCGAGACAGGTTCGCATGCGCGCCCGCCCGGCCGATTGATCGGCGTATTTCGGCGCAATTCCGGTGGGAAAAACGGCACTCCCCGCTGGAGTGGTTGTTTCCGGCCGGTACAACGATTTGGCGTTGTTCTGGGGCATTGCCTTGGCAGCGGCTGGAGCATTTGCGGAGGCATTGGCACCGCATTCGGCTTTCCGGAACTCATTCCAGTTCATGCCTTTGAGCGAACCGGCGGATTTTGCAGCCTCATATTTGGTGCTGCATTCCTTCATTGTCAGGGCATGTGCGGGGACCATCCAGGCCCAGGACGCAACCGCAATCGCGGTTGGCAATATCCAGAAAGATCGCATCGACATCGTATTCTCCATCACAGCGTATTCTCCATCACAGCATTTTTTTTTCACGGCAATGATCGGAAACGCGGATCGATGATTGCCGTTGCGATGTTTGCCGAAGATGAAGAAGAGGGTTCAATTTGAATGGATCGCGCCGGTAATTTCGCCGGTGGCTTGCGAACGCTTGTCTGGCTGAAAATCAAAAACGCTATTTTGCGCGCATGAGAAAAGCCGTCTTCGCTGTCGAGTTATTCCGGCGCGCGGCGCTGTCGTGTATTTGACGCAACGCGGCGGCATGCCGGCGGTCTGCGGATCAGTTTCAAGATTGGCAGACCACCCGGACTTCTTCCATCGGCATGGGCAGGCACTGTCTTCGCAGATATCGGCAAGACGTCGTTGACGAAGGCTGTATCCTTCCCGGCTCGATCTGAGGTAAGAGGCCCTTGGTCGTGCAGGCGCATGTCGCAGCCTGCCAAAGCGCTAAGAGTGATCGGAATGGCTGGACGTGTCTCGGATGGAATCGATGGGGATCGGCTTTGGACGCGGCTCATGGAGCTTGCCCGGTTCGGAGCTACGGAAAAGGGTGGCGTGAATCGCCTGGCGCTCTCGCGTGAAGAAATCGAGGCGCGTGCGGCAATCGTCGCCTGGGGCCGGGCCATCGACCTGAAGCCGTCTTCTGACGACGCGGGCAATTTGTTTCTCGCGCTCGAGGGGCGTGAGCCCGAGTTGCCGCCGGTGCTGGTCGGTTCTCATATCGACAGCCAGCCGACGGGTGGCAAGTTCGACGGGGCCTATGGCGTGATGGCGGCGCTGGAAGCCGTGCAGGCGATCGCCGCGCTCCCGCAACGCCCCAGACGCACGATCGAGGTCGTGGCGTGGATGAACGAGGAGGGCTCCCGGTTCGCTCCCGGTATGATGGGATCGGCGGTGTTCACCGGCAAGCGCAAGCTCGCGGAGATCCTTCCTGTCGCAGACAGTAAGGGACGCACCGTAGAAGAAGAACTCAAAGCGGTACTTGCGGCGGAGCCCGATCTTCCGCGGCGGCCACTCGGCTTTCCCGTCGCCGGTTTCCTCGAAGCGCATATCGAGCAAGGTATTACGCTCCAGCAGAAGCAGCTGACGGCCGGGATCGTCACGGGGATTCAGGGCAAGCGGACATTCCGCGTGATCATCCAGGGTGAGGAGAGCCACGCGGGAACATCGCGCAGGGCGGATAGGCGCGATGCGCTGACGAGCGCCGTCGCTGTCGTCGATGCCCTGCAGAAGGCGATGTGGGACGATGCCGATACGGTGCGTTTCACGATCGGCCTGTTCAACGTTTCTCCGAACGCGCCTTCCGTCGTGCCGGGCAGGGTCGAGTTCTCCATCGACCTGCGCCACGACGATGCCGAACTGATCGAGAGGCTGGGGAATATGATTCCGTCGGTTTGCGAAAAGGCGCAGGGACGCTGCAAGGCGACAGTGAAAGAGCTTCTCTATGATATTCCGTTGCAGTTTCCGGAAAGCATCCGCTCCCGGCTCAGGGAGGCTGCGGTCTCGCTCGGGATCGCACACATGGACCTGCCTTCGCCGGCCGGACACGATGCCCGCTATCTGCACTACTTCTGTCCGACGGCAATGATCTTCATTCCGTGCAAGGACGGCATCAGCCACAACGAAGCAGAGAGCATAACGCAGGCGGACGCCACGGCCGGGGCCCGCATTCTCGCCGAGGCCGTCTACGAGATGGCCAATCAATGACAGGCTCGCGGTGCACAGGTCCTGGCCTGATGCGCTGCGAGGCCGCCGCCCGGCGAGAACCACTCTGGACAGCAGTCCCAGACGGTGCTAGATGGGCGCAATTCGGGGGCTCGGAAGGGCCCCTTTGCCGTCATGGCAACGGGTGTATAGCTCAGTTGGTAGAGCAGCTGACTCTTAATCAGCGGGTCCAAGGTTCGAGTCCTTGTACACCCACCAATGATTTCAGATAGTTAGCTCCTGACCTCGTTTCGCTTGTCATCGCGGGATGTTGCGTGTCGCGCATGTCTCGGGCAGCCTGGTGGAATCGGGCTTCCTTCGGCGGGCAGCCAGACGCCTCAACGCTGTGCTACATTTCCAGCGACCAGTCCCTAGGCCCCGAAGTCCTCTGCTTTTGGCGGAAGAGATTGAGGCTAATCGGGTGGGGTGAGATCGTGGAACGCGAACCAAAAGCGTGCAAAAGGGCTAACGGCAAATGACAGAATGGGTGCCTTGGCTGGTGCTGTCGCCGTTTGTTGTCGCGCTGGCTTACCTGTTTTTCGTCGTCTGGCAGGATTACCGCAGACGCCGTTCCAGCGATTCGGATAAACGCTGATGCCCAGCACGCGCACGATCGCAGCTTCGCGACGGCGCGTGCGCCCTTGCCATGGCCGCGTGAATTACGGCGCCGAAGACGCGGAGCGAGAGCAGAGCTCAAGGACGACGCGGCAGGCTTCTCCGTGCGGGGCACAGAGTTCGACTGCTCTTTTCGATGCTTCCGTCTGAGTGGCGTGCTGTGCGGCGCCGTAGGCTCCGCCGTCCCCAAGTGCCAACGCTCCGCAGCGGCCGGTGAACCAGATGAGCGGCTGACAATCTTGCGATGCGGGGGTGTGTGCCTCGCATTCTTTCACCGCGGCTCCCTCGGCTTCAAGCCGCGAGGGGTGACCAAGTGCGTAGCCGTGGCCATGCGTCTTCTTGGAATACGCGATGGAGCCGTATCCCTTCGACGTGCATGCGAGCTGGCAGATCTTGAGCTGGGTGGCGCAGGTTCTCTCCGCAGCCCACGCGCTGCCGATATTGCACTGATGATATCGGGCGTTGCATTGGGTTTCGCATTCGTCGGCCCAGGCTGGTGTCCCCGCCAGGTTCGCTGCGAGGCCCAGAGAGAAAACTCTGCCGACTGCCAGAAAAAGCCGGATCAGGCGAGAAGAAAGCCGAATTGCCATCATTCACAGTCTAAGCATCAATTTCCGCAATGCATTGCGAACGGCGAAACAGGTCGGCGACAAACCCCGATGATGATCGCAAATACTGCGGTTGGATAAGGTCTGGCAGGAACCACCAAACTTGCCCGAACCCAACATGATGCGGAGTCGGACGTCAAGTGCTCCTGTCGCCGAATGTAAACGCCGGGAGAGCTCCGGGGCGGGAGCCGATGTCAACTATTCGACTGCTGACGCGCCATCCAGAACGAAAGCTGCGCGACGACGCCGGCGATACTCAGAACAAGTGATGCGGCCAGCATCGGGTTATCCCCCAGGCCGGCCAGCATCGTACACAGCGCGCCGATCACCATCTGCATGAAACCGTAAAGCCCGGATGCCGAGCCGATAGCGTGCGGATCCACGCTGATGGCTTGGCTCAGCGCTGTCGGCGATGCAACTCCAACCCCCAGTGTAAAGAGGAACATCGTGACCAGCGTCAACGGCAGGCTGAAATACGCAAACAGCGTCGTCGTCAGCAGGGTGAAGGCCGCCAGAACACTGATGAGGTTGGAGCCGATGAGCAGCTTATTGATCGCGACCCATCCGATCAGGCGGCTGGCGAGGGCGCTTCCCAGCCATATGCCTGCAATGAGCATGGCCAGGTAGACACCCAATTCGTGTTCCGGGCGGCGCAACTGATGGGCGAAGATGAACGGGGCCGCGGCGACGAACGCGTACATCGAGGTTGTCGCGCATCCGCCGCCGACGGCATAGCCAAGGAACGGTTTGGAGCGCAGGAGCTGGAGATAGCGGCGTGAGATCGAGCTTCCGGGAAGGGAGATCACGGGCTGTCGCGTCTCGGGCAGCAGCCGCCAGGCGCACACAAAATTCATGACGCCGAACAGTGCGAGAAAATACAGAATAGATCGCCAGCCGAGCATGATGGTGAGAAGGCTTCCGGCGAGCGGCGCAATCCCGGGACCGATCGTCACCGCCAGGTTCATGAGTGCGAGACGCCGGGCTGCCTCGGCGGGTGGCGCCGTATCTCGAACGATGGCGCGCCCCAACACGAGTCCGGCACATCCACCGAGCGCCTGGAAGAGGCGGGCGGCGATGAGAACGTGGGCGTTTGGCGCAAGTGCCGCAACAAGTCCCGCGCCGGCGTAGAGGGCGAGCCCTGCCATCAGGACCGGACGCCGTCCGAACCGGTCGGATAAAGGCCCATAGATAAGCTGGCCGAAGGCGAGACCCAGAATGTAAAGGCTGATCGTCATCTGCACGGTTCCGGCACTGGCGTGGAGCGCAGTGGCAGCGCTCGGCAGCGCGGGTACGAAGATGTGCATCGCCAGGGTGCCGCTGAACGTCAGCAGGGCCAGGAGCCATAGCGATACCTTCGGAAACTGATCTGTCATACGTTCGTAGCGGTTGTGCTCGGCGCGCCAGGGGAATCCAACTGGGTGGGTGCTGCATCTTCCACTACGCGACCGCGCAATCCCATGACCAATATCGCGTAGCAGGGTTCCACTGTTGCAGGACAGCGATCCGGCCCGGTTGGATCTTGACCAGCAGTGGGATGACCCAGACGGATGTGGCGCCAAACCCGGGTGAGGCCTCCTCGGCCCGAACGGCTTCAAGTGCGGGCCGAGGCGACCTGGAGGAGGGGGGCGCCCCCGTTCCTCAGTCCGCTGCGGCGCTGGCTAAACTTGACTAAATTATTCATATTTATAAGTTCACCGCCGCAGATCCGAATGCGTCGTCCTGGGGTGGTGCCCTGGTCCGTATTCGAAGACCGTGTCACGGAGCGGCAGACCAACAGCGGGTAACGAACCGCCTCCATCACGAGCGAAGCAGGGAAGAGTAGACGTGACCACATGCAGCGGGCGACAGAAACGGACGGCGATCTCCCACAAGCTGGCGCTGCTCTGCGCGTGCCTCCTTGCGATTGCCGTCTTCAGTTCGGGAGGAAGCCGGGCGGAACCTCTTATCGTGAAGCACGCCCAAGGCGAGGTCACGCTGACGGGCACGCCGAAGCGCATCGTCGTCCTTGACTTTTCATCGTTGGAAACGCTCGACGCGATCGGCGTGGATGTGGTCGGCGTCGTCGGAGCGCTGATGCCGGCGCATCTCGCGAAGTACACGTCTGACGCGTACATCAAGAGCGGCACGTTGTTCGAGCCGGATTACGAGGCGATCAGTGCCGCGCGTCCCGATCTCATCATCGTATCTGCGCGCTCATCTCCCAAGCTCAGGGAGTTGTCGAAAATTGCGCCGACGATCGACCTCTCGACGGACGAGGCGGACTACGTCGGCAGCGCCATCCGTAATGCGCAGCTCTTAGGCCGGATTTTTGGTAAGGAAGCCGCCGTTGAGGCGTTGGTGTCCAAGCTCGAGGATTCCATTACAGCCGTCCGAGCGACGACGGCCAGTGCAGGCCGCGGCCTGATTATTCTTACCACCGGGGGCAAAATAAGCGCTTACGGACCGATGTCGCGTTTCGGCGCGATCCATCGGGATTTTGGGGTTCCTCCCGCGGTCGATTCTCTCGATACCGCGATCCACGGTCAGAGCGTTTCCTTCGAATTCATCATGAAGTCGAACCCGGACTGGATTTTTGTCCTCGATCGGGATTCCGCGATTGGAGCGCGTGGGCAACCGGCGGCACAGTTGTTGAACAATCCGCTCGTCGCCCGCACCACAGCGTGGCAAAAGCAGCATGTGGTCTACCTCGATCCGGTCCGCTGGTATCTGGTCGCCGGCGGGTTGCCATCGCTACAGGCTAATGTCGATCATCTCGCCGCCGCCTATTCCGCTGCGAAGTAGGGCACTCCATGTCAGCGATTGCGGCTGTCGCTGTCGTTGTGCTCGCAATAACGAGCCTGCTCATCGGAGCGAGCGACATTTCCTGGGCTGGACTACTGGCGTCCGGCTGGGATGACGGTCCGCTCCAGGTTCTGCTCATCAGCCGGTTGCCGAGGACATTGGCCTTGGTCCTCGCTGGCACGGCAATGGCGGTGGCAGGTCTGCTCATGCAGATGCTGGCCCGCAATCGCTTTGTCGAGCCATCGACGGTCGGAACGGCGGAATCCGCAAATCTCGGTTTTCTCCTGGTGCTTTTGATCGCGCCGGAAGCGCCAATCCCGGTCCGGCTCGCCGTCGCCTCCGGCGTGGCGCTCTTCGGAACGCTGATCTTCCTCAAGATCCTTGATCGCATTCCGCTGCAATCGACGTTACTGGTCCCCATCATCGGCATCATGCTGGGAGGCGTGGTCAATGCCGTTGCAACTTTCCTGGCGTATCGCTTCGATCTGATGCAATCACTGGCCTCGTGGAGCATGGGCGACTTTTCCATGGTGCTGATGGGGCGCTACGAAGCGCTCTGGATCGGCCTCGCGCTTACGGTGATTGCCTATCGGCTTGCGGATTGGTTTACGGTCGCAGCGATGGGGCAGGATCTGACGATCAATCTCGGCCTCAACTATCGCCTCGTTATCTTTCTTGGATTGACGATCGTCTCGGTGATCACCGCCGTGGTGGTGGGCAGTGTGGGTATGATCCCGTTCCTCGGCCTCGTCGTCCCCAACCTCGTCAGCCTGGCGCTGGGAGACAATATGCGGCGCACCGTGCCCTGGGTCGCGGTGCTCGGAGCCGGGACGGTGCTCGCTTGCGATATTGCCGGGCGACTGATCATCTACCCTTATGAGATTCCGATCGGGACCGTGCTGGGTGTTCTCGGCAGCGGCCTTTTCCTCTTCCTTCTGCTGCGCAAACATGTCCGCCTCGCCTGATCAGCCCAGCAATCGCCCGGCGCGCATCATCGGTGGTCTGACCGTCGTGGTGTTGGTCGCGGCAGTCGCATTCATGACGGTGGGCGTCAAAGGAAACTGGAATTTCGTTCTGCCGTTTCGCGGCGCCAAGCTTGCAGCTCTGGTGCTGGTGGCATATGCGATCGCCGTCTCAACCGTTCTGTTTCAGACCGTGACAGCCAATCGCATTCTGACACCAGCCCTGATGGGCCTCGATGCGCTCTATCAACTCACACAAACGAGCCTGATCTTCATGATCGGCACCGTCGGCGTTGCGGCGCTCGATCCCCAGGGGATGTTTCTCGCCCAGTGCGCGGTAATGACCGGCTTTTCCTGCCTGCTTTATCAATCATTGTTTTCGGGACGCTTACAAAGCCTCCATCTTGTATTGCTCGTCGGATTGGTGATTGGCGTTCTGTTCCGCAGTCTCTCCAATCTCTTACAGCGCATCATGGCACCGAACGAATTCATCGTGCTTCAGGATCTCCTGTTCGCGAATTTCAATACCGTCAATTCCGATGTCTTGATGATCTCCGGCATCGCGGTCCTGGGGGTGACGTTACTCGGCATACGCCACCTCGCCACGTTCGATGTCCTGGCTTTGGGTCGCGAAACAGCCATTTCACTCGGCGTCGACTACAAAAGGGCCGTTATCCAGGTTCTGATCCTCGTTTCCGTTCTGGTGTCCGTGGCCACGGCCCTGGTCGGTCCGGTGACCTTCTTTGGCCTTCTGGTCGCAAGCCTCGCCTATCAGATAACCGGCTCGCCCAAACACCGGCATGTGCTTCCGGTCGCTGTTCTCCTTGCAATCGCGACACTTGTCATCGGACAAATGGTTCTGGAGCGTGTCTTCTCATTCGACACCGCCCTCAGCATCATCATCGAGTTCGCAGGGGGAATTGCCTTCATCTTCCTGATGCGTTCGAGCCTTGGCTGTCTGCGTCCTGAGCGGAAGCGTTCTTCTGCTACCGGCGCGAGCGTCCGCTCAGCAAACGTCCGGGCAATCCGCTTCTCTCTCCATCGCAGCCAAGCCAGTGCCGCGCGCGCTCGCTGATCTGTCCTCCCGCACCGGATTGCAGATCCTCTATGCCGGGACCAAGGCCTTCGACATCACGTCGAAGCCCGTGAACGGAACATACCAGCCGGCGCAAGCGCTCACCATCATGCTGGCGGGCACCGGCATTACTTGGCGCTATGTCGGGGCGAACGCCGTGACAATCTCCGTTCCAGGTGAAGATGCTCCTTCGAACGCGGGTGCCACCGTCGATGGCGCGATTGCGCTCGACACCATCGATGTGTCGGGTGGCGGGGGAGCGACCGCGTCCGCCGATCTGCCGTACCAGACGCCAGGCTCTTCTGCGCACATCTCGATGGAGCAGATGGATCGGGTGCCGCCCGTGACTCCGGGGGATCTCTTTCGTGGGACACCGGGTGTTATGGCGGCCACGAATCGCGCTGGTGCGTCAAAGCTCGACATCAACATACGCGGCCTCCAAAGCATGAACCGTGTGGGCATTACCCTGGACGGTGCGATGCAATCCTTCTCGACGTATCGCGGATACTCGGGCGTCGACAACCGCGTATATATCGATCCTGACCTCATCGGTGGCATCGATATCACCAAGGGACCTGCAAGTGGTGGTCAGGCCGTCGGAACGATCGGCGGCGTGGTGGCAATGCGCACCCTTAATGCTGACGATATTCTTCTGCCCGGTAAGGATTTCGGTTTCCGGCTTCGCGGATCGACCACGAGTGGCAATACCCCACGCGAACCCGGCGTCCCATTTGACGTGCTGGCATACATATTGGGCGGACGGGAATGGGACCACAACATTCCCAGGACCGATCGTCCCGGCTTGTTCGATTTCAACAACGGCGGCGGCAGCGTCGCCCTCGCCGGACGGGCCGACAATGCCGAGATCGTCATAGCCGGCTCGCGCCGCAGGACTGGCAACTACTTTTCCGGCACCCACGGCCCAACATCTTTCAGAAATGGCGATGGCGATACCGTCACTCTTTCCCGCATTGGAAAAGGAGAGGAGGTCTTCAATACATCCCAAGACGTGACGTCCGGTCTCGCAAAGATAAAGTTCTTCAGCCAGGAGCAGGCACTTGAGATCGGGTACAATTATTACGAGAGCAAGTATGGTGAGAACTCACGTTTTGCACTCGAGACCACGCTCGACAACCTCCATCCCTATTACTACGAGATGGCGCCCTTTCATAAAATCGTTCGCACCTACACGGCCAACTATGGCTGGAAGCCGTTCGACAACGATCTCATCGATCTGAGGGTGCGCGCGTGGACGACAAGCCTCGACGCAACCGACACATTTGAAACGCAGGTCAAGATGTACGGTGGAGAGGTCTCGAATAGATCACTCTGGGCGACGCAATATGGCCAGGTCAAAATCGACTACGGTACTGTGGCCTCCTTCGAAAGTTCCGTCTCAGACAGCGGGCCGGATCTCGGAGTAAATGGAGAGCGCACGCTGGCCGCCGCCTATGGAAATGTCGCATGGATGCCGACGAGTTGGCTGACGCTCACAAGCGGACTCCGCGTCGACTACTACAAGACGCAAGATACGACGCCGGGGGAATCGACCAGAACGTTTCCCGACCTGACAGGCACGGCGCTAAGTCCAAGAATGACGGTAATGGTCGAACCCTGGCGTGGTATTCAATTCTATGGTCAGTACGAGGAAGGAGTCCGGCCGCCAAGCCTACGCGAGAATGGCCGCAATGCGTCGGGCATCACCCCAAATCCGGATCTGGTCGCCGAGAAAGCGAGGAACTTTGAGTTCGGGATGAATATTCTGAAGGACAGCCTCCTGCTCGCTTCTGACAAGTTCCGTTTCAAGGCGGCTTATTTCGAGAACAACTACGACGATTATCTCTCCAGGGAGCAGTTTCGCCTGCCGGGAGTTGGTGGGAATGGCTTCCGCGTAACGAACATTGACCGCGCGGTATTCAAGGGTGTTGAGGCGAGCGCGGTCTATGACGTCCGGACTTTCTTCGCAGAGGGAGCTATAAATTACTACACGGATATCGAATTCTGCGACAATGACACCGTGTGCGCTGGAGAGACAAACGAAGCTGACTACGGCACGAACCATATACCGCCGAGATTCACCGGGAGCCTAACTGTAGGCACGCGTCTCTTTGATGAGAAGCTGACCCTAGGAGGGCGCGTAACTTACGTCGGGGAGCGTGCTCTTCCGCTGCAGCGAAACCCAACCTACTTCTCTGTAACGGCCGAATGGGCTCCCTACACACTCATCGACGCATTTGCATCCTACAAGCTCAGTGAGAATTTCCGACTGGATTTCAGCGCTGACAACTTGTTCGACAAATACTATGTCGACGCACTGAACAATCTTGCGCAACCTGCCCCCGGACGAGTATTGAGCCTGACGGCTACGGCCAAGTTCTGACGCAGTTCCAACGGCACTCCTGCTGTGAATGGAATGGCGCACCTGAACTGCCACAGTGCTATCCGGGCGGCGGCGGCACTCGTCGGTCGCTTTTATATCGACCGTTCCGGCCGCGTGTTGTCGGCGCGCCTCATCCGCATCTCCGGCAGCGCCGTCCTGGATCAGGAGGCGATGGGGCTGGCGCGGCGCGCCGGCCCGGTTCCGGCGCCGCCCGCCAATATCGGAGGCGGCCGGATCGTGCTCACCGTCCCGATCAGATTCTTAAGATGATCATGCAGCTTCTCTTCGCAACTCACTCAATCCGTTCGCCGCCAAGGACGTTGTCGTGCTGGAGAGCCCCGGCAAAGCAGATATGCGCATTCTCATCAAGAATGGCGAAGAGCTGACCGGCTACGAGACCAGCGGCGGGGTCGGAGAAGGGCAGGGGCGTCCGCGCCGGTATGATGTAGCGGCTCCCGGACGGCCGCTTGATCTACGTTCCTGAGAATGCGGTTAAAACGAAATGAGTGCGGGCGTGTGCCGCTCTCTTTACCGAGCGCCAGGACTTAGCGACACGCCCGCAAAGCAAGCACATCGTTATGAAGAATCTCACGAGTTCCGAATGGGACGAAGGACCAAGGCTACCTCGAGCGCAGGTCGACCTTTTCGGCATCGATGCTGTAGCCGGCATCCGCGAGGCCGGTGAACGTCATCGATACTTTCAGCGCGCCGGTCACATAGACGGGATCGAACGATCCTTGCACATCGAAGCCCTTTTCGGCTTTCACGTAGATGATCTGGTTGGCCGGTGGCGGAGGCACGTGAATGCAGGCGCCGACAAAGGGGACCAGCAGGAATTCCTTGACGGTCGTTGCGTCGAAGTCCAGCGGGACAACGTAGCCGCCGATGTGCACGCGCTTGCCGTCGAGGCTCTCGACCACGGGCGCCGGCGCGCTGGATCTACGCGGGGCTGACATCCACCGTCCTTCGGGTACGTAGGGTGGTGCAGGCAAGCCGTCATTCGGGACAGAGCCGAGATCGAACGGTCCCGACCGTGGCGCCAGAAATGATCTCGGCTCGGGCGTCGCCGGCGGCATGAGCTGGCTCCATTGCAGTTCGAGCGGCGCCTCGGCTGCAGGGGCAGCCACGGGACCGGAAGCCATCAACGCCATACAGAAGACGGCGACTGCAATGGGCTTGGCGCGCATGGTCGGTTACCTCTCGGACTAGACTTTCACGGTCATGCCGTCGGCCAGAGACAAGCGGTAGGCGCGGACGGCCGGGATGAGACCGGCCACGATACCTCCAGTGGCAACCCCGCCAAGCAGGATCCACTCATGGATCCCGGGCGGATCGATGGCCAGATGCAAGCCATAGAGCCGATCGATCAGCGGCTGCAGCACGATCAGACCGACATAGAGCAATATAAGTCCCAATCCCAGACCCACCAGGATCAGCACCGCAGCTTCCGCCGTCAGCAGACCGAGAATGGTGCGCGGCCGTGCGCCAACCGAGCGCAGGATCGCCATTTCCCGCCGCCGTTCATTCAACGTGGCCATGATCATGGTTACCATGCCCAGCAAGGCCGTGATCACCACCATTACCGAGATGGCGGAGAGTGCGGTCTCCGCCGTGCCGACCAGCCCCCATAATTCCTGAAGGGCCGCGCCCGGCAGAATGGCCGACAACGGCTCCTGGCGATAGTTATTGATCGCCCGCTGCACACGAAAGGTAGCCAGCTTGGACTTGAGCCCGACCAGTGCCGCCGTCACGGCTTTGGGTTTCAGGTCCATGGTGCGCACCTCGTCGGCGGATACCGCCTGCCCCGGAATGCGCGCGCCGCTCTGCCAGTCGACGTGAATAGCCTCGATGGCTTCGAGGCTGACGTGCACGGTACGGTCGACCGGAGTGCCCGTCTTGTCGAGGACGCCAGCAACGCGGAAGGGCTTGTCATCGTGCTCGACGAAGGACACGGTGCCGACGCCGTGAGCGACGATGATCGGATCGCCGACCTTGTAGCCGAGTTCACGCGCCACGTCGGCACCGATGACCGCGTCGAAAAGATCGCTGAAAGGCTGTCCTGCGCTGAACGCGAGCTGGTGAGTACGCCGGTATCTGTAGTGAGTGAAATAATCCCGCGTCGTGCCGAGCACCCGAAAACCGCGGTGGCTGTCGCCCAGCGAGAGCGGAACCATCCAATCGATCTCCGGCTGATGGGCAATGTCCTGGTAGCTGGTCCAGGTGATGTTGTTGGTGGCATTGCCGATGCGAAAGACGGAGTAAAGCAGGAGCTGCAGGCTGCCACTGCGCGCGCCGACGATGAGATCGGTTCCCGAGATGGTGTCGGCAAAGCTCTGGCGAGCACTGGTGCGCACCTTCTCCACGCCAAGCAGCAGCACGACACTGAGGGCGATCGCCAGCACCGTCAGCAGCGCGGTGAACCAGCGGTTGCGCAAGGATTGCAGCGCGAGGCGCAGGACGATCATGAACGCACCTCGCGCGCCATCTCGCCGAGGCGGACGACGCGATCGAAGCGCGGCGCAAGGCTCTCGTCGTGGCTCACCATGATCAGCGTCGCGCCCGCCTCCGCGACTTGCTCGAACAGCACATCCAGGAACGCCGCCTGCCTGTCACGATCCAGCGACGAGGTCGGCTCGTCGGCGACGATGATCTCCGGGGTGCCGATCAGGGCACGCGCGGCGGCTACCCGCTGCTGCTGGCCGACGCTGAGCTTGGCCGCCTCCTGGCGTGCGAGTGCGTCATCCAGCCCGAGACGCTGCATCAGCCGCAGTGCCGTCACCCGCGCGTCTCCATCGCGCATCGCGCGCTGCCGCCTCATGCGGGCAAAGGCGAGCGGAAGAATAATATTGTCCACCGCCGAGCCGTAAGGAAGCAGGTTGAACATCTGGAAGATGATGCCGAAGTGCTCGGCCCGAAACCGATCCCGAGCCATACCCGACAGTGCGGTGAAGTCCGTGCCCAGAATTGTGATGCGCCCGGCTTGAGGACTGACGATGCCGCACAGAAGGCTGAGAAAGGTCGACTTGCCGCTCCCCGAGGGACCCGCGCTCGCCTGCGGACAGGGCGAACGCGTCGATCAGGAAGGCGAATACGTTCCGTCCCGGCCAGGCGAAGCGGACCTGCTCCATGCATACAACTGGAGCTGTAGCAGCGGAATCAGCCGCTACGCCATTGGGTGAGCGCGTCAACGACCTGCTCGCACGCTACATGATGCCGGAAAGATCAAGCCGAGGATTGTCACGCTTGACCTCGAATTTGTTCTGCCCTTTTGACGTGATGAGATTGACCTTGAGTTCCTCCGCGCCCTTGAAGGCGGAAAAGTGCGCCTCCTTGACCGTGCAGCCGGCCGCGGCAGGAAGCTGGAACAGAGCCAGAGGTGCGCCGAGCTGAGACTTGGCCTTCGCGACCGCGGCTTTCTGATCATCGGTCTTTGCCTCGTGCTCAAATCCGACAATGTCATGGCCGGGAACCTCAAGCTCCATGGTAATCCGGTTGCCTTCGAAGGCGATGTTGAGAGTTCCATGTCCATGTTGGTGGGCACCGAGCTCACGCCGCTCCTCGGCGCTGGCCGTCTGAAGCAGAAGGCAACCGAGCATGGCTGCTGCAAGTCCTGTCCGCATGTGTTCATCTCCCTGTCCTGCTGGCGCTCACTATAGCGCCCGCTGAAGATAAACGTTATGTTATTACATTCATGGCGACGATTTGACGTCAGGGCCAAGAGCGCTTGACGCTCAGAGCACCGGGAGCTTGCGGAGACTGTCGGCCTGCAGTGGAGTCGCTGGAAATCGAAGACCCTCGAACGGCGCTATCAGGCTCACCTTACGACGGCCGTGAGAACACGTAGACCAAGCCGACTAGCATCAGCAGCCCAACTACCCTCGCCAGCATGGGACCAGGCTTGCTCCCAAGCCAAAAGACAGCAAAGCCGGCTGTTGTGCCGACCAGTGACAACAGTTTGCCGCGCCAGGGAATGGCACCGCGCGATCGCCATTCGCGCAGTGTCAATCCGAACCGGGGATGTGACAGCAGCCACGTCTCAAGGCGTTCGGATGATCGGGCAAAGCACGCTGCAGCGAGGATCAGGAACGGCGTTGTCGGCAGCACCGGCAGCAAAGCGCCGATGAAGCCGAGCACCACGAAGAACAGGCCGAGGCCGAGGTAGAGAGCACGTAACGGGCGCACCCCGCTCACGTTTTCACATGCTCCGGCCGGAAGCCAATCCCGATCAGGCGGCCGGTCAAGTGCGGGAGCACGCGCCAACGACTGATCGCGCGCAGGAACGCTGGCGGCCCGCTGCTTTTATCCTCTTCGCCCGGCTTGCGCTTGCGCCGCATCATCAGCTGGACCTTTTGCGTGGCCTTGGTCGGAAAGTTGCGCCGCCGCTGCACCGCTTGCAGATGGGCGTCCGTGAGCGTGCCGCTGCGCAATGGGGCGGCGAGGATGTTGGCTGCCGCAATTGCGTCCTGGATCGCAAGATTGACGCCGACTCCGCCGACCGGCGACATCGCATGCGCCG
This sequence comes from Pseudomonadota bacterium, assembly GCA_023423275.1. Classification (GTDB taxonomy): domain Bacteria; phylum Pseudomonadota; class Alphaproteobacteria; order Rhizobiales; family Hyphomicrobiaceae; genus ZC4RG25. The sequence continues at coordinate 164,720 of JAFAFW010000110.1, read as the reverse complement.
CATCGCCGATGCACAGCACGCCCGGAGCCCACCACGTCTTCAGGCGATCCATGCGGACGCTCAGCAGATGCACTTGGCTCCAGTCCGTGATCTCATCGAAGCGCTCGGCCGGCAGCGGCGCCACGGCCGCGAGCTTAGCGCGCAAGGTCGGCAGACCAGCTTCCTTAGTCTCTGCGAACCCACCCTTGCGGATGACATAGCCGCACTGCCAGAAATCACCGCGGTCGATCAGGATGAGGCCCTGATTGGGGCCACCGTGGTTCATACCCTGTGCCGTGTCATCGGCCGGACGAGAGAGTCTCATCCAGAGCACGTCAACGGAGGCGCCGAGATCCTCGACCTCGAGGCCGACGTCGCGGCGAACGCGCGACTCGCGGCCATCGGCTCCGACGATCAGATCAGCCTCAATCGTGCTCTTGGTTCCGTCCGCATCCCGAACCCGGGCGCCGACAACGCGATCACCTTGCCGAGTCAGTTCTTCAAGCGTCACCCCCATACGCAGATCGAAGTCCGGTAGCATATTCGCCTTGGCGGCGAGGAAGCTCAGGAAATCCCACTGCGGCATGAAGGCGATGAACTTGCAGCGTGTCGGCAACCGCGAGAAGTCGGCGATCGTCGCCTTCTTGCCGTTGATCTCCGCGTGCAGCGTCGGGGCTTGCTGGTGCGGCAGCTTCAGAAACTCGTCGAGAAATCCGAGCTCGGCGATCACCTCCAGCGTCGATGGGTGGATGGTGTCGCCGCGAAAGTCGCGGAGGAAGTCGGCGTGCTTCTCGATGACCGTTGTCGGAACGCCGGCGCGCGCCAGCAGCAGGCCTAGCATCAGCCCGGCAGGGCCAGCGCCGACGATGCAGCATCTCTGCCTGCGTTCAGTGGAGGACATTGCCTTCTATCCTTGTTCTGTCGTTCAGCGGAATAGGTCTGACCGGGCATGCGCCGCACGCCTCACAAACGGGCCGCCAGGCCGAATTTCATGGTCAGACCTCGGCCATTGACCGAGTCGGCTGACATGCCGGGGGTGTAGAGTTCATCGGTTAGGTTCTCCGCCGTGAAGTTGAGATCAAGGTGGTCGCTGACTTTATAGGAAGCAAACGCATCATAAAGCCGATAGGGGGGTACGCTGTAGGAACCTGTCCCGGAAGAGGCTTGCCCGGGATAGACGCTCTCGGGCACATCGCGGATACGGCCGCCAAGCACCAGACGCTCATCAAACAGCCGAACGCCACCGGTCAAGGTCCAGACCTGCTCGGGCGGGCCCGCATAGTTGGCCAAGGGTGCACCCCCCGGCTCAAACGGCAGGTCGGCGTTGATGTGATGATAGCCGAGGCTTGCGAAAGCAAAGCCGACATCGTAGTTGACCTCAAGCTCCACGCCGCTCACCTCACTCGTACCAGGCACGTTCTGGAAGAAAAAGCGCGTGCCGCTATTCATCGCCAGGATGTAATTTTCGATGTCGTTGTCATAGTAGTTGGCTTTCAGGCGGAGCTTGTCGCGGCTGACAAGCACGCCATCAAAAGCGAGATTGGCGCCGACCTCCCAGCCCTTCGAGCGTTCCGGATCGAGAAACGGATTGGGGAAGAACCTGACGAAGTTACCGACAAAGCCGGGATGGCGATTGGACATCAGCGTTTCGGTGATTGCGGGTGGCCGGAAACCGAGGCCGTAGCTCGCGTACAGTTGGAGCCAGTCGGTGGGCCGTACGCTTGCGGTGATTTTGGGACTGACCGCGGTCTCGGATTTGTCAACTTCGAACGGCCCAACGGGAACATTGGGCAATCCGCCTGTGCCACCACCGGCTGTCGGATTATTGCCCTCGCCTTGTAGGGCGTAGTGGTCGATGCGGGCCGCCGTGATCAGATCAAACCGCCCAAGCGTGGTCGTCACTTCGGCAAAGCCGCTGACGATGCTGCGCTCGCCCTCCGGCGTCCAGCCGACGGCCGACTGATCCGGTCCGATATCCTCCGTCACGACGCGATCGAGAAAGCCTTCGAACCCGTACTTCACTTGGATAGCGGCGCCGTCGAGCGTGGCGTGGCCGTGAAACAAGCGGCAAGGATAGGTCGCGAGCGGTTTCCATCCTGCCGCCTTATCGAGGAGCTGGAAAGCGTTCGGCCGGGATGATGCGGTCTTGTCGTTGCCCTTGGCGTAGGCGGGGTTCGGAGTGCTGATGATCCACTTGTCCTTGCCCAGCGGCACGGCGATGCCATGCTGCGGTGCAGGACTCTTCCAGATATCGACTTGAGGCGACGTCTTGCTGAGATCCTCGATCTTGATGGCAAGCGCCTTGGATTCGCTCGGGCGCTGCCACGGGCGTTGACCGTCATAAAATAGCGATAGCCAGCCTTCACCTGAGACGACATGGGCTGGTCGATCTCCAGTGAACGTCAGATCGAGCAGGCGCACATCCTGCGTGAGTGGTTTGCATCGCGCGAGCCAAATCAGCTCATCAGACGCTTTCCATCGGCAGTAGAGTATTCCTTACTTATTTAGTATACTTTTTGAACCCTGCGCAAGCCGCAGCAGATTTTTCGACCCCGTACCCAGCCTGGAAGCCACATGATCGCGTTGCGTCGACGCAACTCCGCGCGTTCAATCTGCAAGCTGTTGCGGGGCAGGCGGGCTTCCGGCCCCGCAGGCGCGATGCATGGCAAGGCCCCGAGATACCAACGAATCTCTACTGTTTCGGAGAAGCTATAAGCCGGCTGTCTACCAAATACCTGGAAGATATCTAATCTGTATCGACTACAGTTCTGACCAGCGCGACGCTCTTCAATTCCCTGCTGCCGCATGGACTTCAATCGTAATATGCGAAAGCTCGTGCATGTGCGCGAGTAGTCCCTTGTAATGTGACGGCTGCTTTGGCTCCCGGGCAACGATGGCAACGATCACGGCGTGATGCCCCGGCCCCACCTGCCAGATATGGAGATCGGTGATGCGGGCGTCGCTTCTTCCGATGGCTTGACGGATCTCACCCTCTAGGTTCTCGCCATGCGGCACGGCGTCGAGCAGCACGCGCCCTGCATCGCGGATCAGACCCCAAGACCAGCGCGCAATGACCAGGGCTCCAATCACGCCCATCGCCGGATCGGCCCACAGCCATCCGTTGATGCGTCCGAGCAGTAACGCAACAATCGCCAGGACCGACGTCAGCGCATCCGCGAGAACATGGAGATATGCCGCGCGCAGATTGTTGTCGCGTGCGTGCACTTCATGATGGTCGTGGTCATGATCATGCGCATCCTCGTGACCATGATGGTGATGAGCGTGATGATGACCGTGATCATCCTTCAGGAGCCACGCGCATCCCAGATTGACAACGAGGCCGACGACAGCAACGGCAATAGCCTGCTCGAAACTGATCGACACGGGGTTGGCGATCCGCAGGAAGCTCTCCCAGCCGATCAGCAAGGCGATGAGCGCCAGTACGACAGCGCTGGCAAAACCGGCCAGATCACCGAGCTTGCCGGTGCCAAAGGAGAAGCGCGGATCACGCGCATGGCGTCGCGCATAGACGTAAGCAAGCGCGGTAATCAACATGGCGCCCGCATGGGTGGACATATGCCAGCCATCGGCGATCAGCGCCATCGAGCCATAAAGTGAACCGGCGGCGATTTCGATCACCATCGTGCACGCCGTCACCACAATGACGAGCCACACCTTGCGCTCGTTGCGATTGTGGGCGTCGCCCAGAAAGATATGGTCGTGCGCGAAAGAAGATGAGCTCTGCATCGCCTAAAAGCATCCCATTGCGTTGGGTAAGCTGATTTGCACGTCACCGTGCTCCCAATCAGGCGTCCTGTCACCTATGCAGCCATAGATGCGATTGAAGCGTCAGGTAACGCCCCCCGAAGCGACGATCTCCGACTTCACGGCATTCTGGAAATACTGGCCAAGCCAGCGCCGTGGCATGTAACGCAGCATGGTATTGCGCAGATGGAATGACAGTGGTGTCGCCGGGACGAAGAGCTTGCCCATCTTTCTGCTGCGATCCTGAAGGCGCGTGATCGCCGGGCGCAGGCGTTCCTCGTGCCGGCGCAGGGCTTCGTCGATATCCGTCTTGGACAACGCCTCGGAGAGTATCGAGGCCGATGTTATCGCCATGCCTGCACCTTGTCCGGAAATCAGTGTCAGGCAGTGGGCGGAATCGCCGAGCAAGAGCACGCGCTCCTTGGACCAGGCCGGCATGTCAACCAATGTCAAGTCGTCGAGTACAGGCGGCGATCCCGGCTTGGCGAGTTCGATCATCTGCCGCACGCTCGGATGGCTCGTTCGTGCCGCGCGCTCAATCAATGGCCAACGCTCGCCCGGCGCCACTTGGCCATTGGTCTTGCTGCACCAGACGTGCAGAGCTGCGAGCCGGCCATCCGACAGCGTGTAGTATTCGACGATGTGGCCAGGCTCGGTATAGGAGAGGAAATCGACGCCGAGCTTGAGTTCATCGACCAGATCGTAGGTGGCAAACCGATAGCCGAGCTGTTTGAAATACACCGTGTCGGCCCCGAACACGTGGCGGCGGACGAACGATCGGAGACCATCAGCACCGATGACAAGATCAGCCTCCAGCACGCGACCATCGGCAAGCTGGACACGCGTGCCCTCGGCCCCATTCTCTAGGCCGATCACATCCGCCGAGAAGTGGACGTCGGTATGCGCTGCGATGGCTTCATGCAGAGCCTGAACGAGCGCGGTACGCCGCAGCGCGATGTAGGGGAGGTCCTTGAGAAACTCGCGATAATGCAAGCGGAGAAGTTCTCGTCCCCGGGTGTCGCGATAGACATTCTCGTTGACCACGCAGGCAGCCGCCTCGAGTTTCGGTGTCAGCTCCATGCGGCGCGCGATCTCAAGGCCAGGCCCTGAGAGGCCGATCATGTATCCGGCGTCGCGCAGATCGCCGGCACGCTCGAGAACGACCGTCCGCCAGCCTATACGGTGCAGCCACCACGCTGCAGCCAGGCCTGCGACGCCGGCACCGATGATGATCGCCTGCCGTTGGCTCATGCCCGATCTCCAGTGGACAGTTTGTCGATGCGCGGTGCGAGCCACCAGGCCATCGCAGTCGCGATTCCCGCGGCCCCAACGGTCAGCAGGAACACTGTCTGGTAGCCGAGGTGGGCAGCCAGCAGACCCCCGCTCGTGCCGCCAAGGGTGGCGACGGCCGCATCAGCACATTGGAAAAGCGTGAAATCGACGCCCGCCTGTCGCAGCGATGAGGCGCCCATCAGCAGCGCGTACATGGCGACGAAGCCAATGGCCATGGCGACAGTGAGGGCGGCCATCGGAACTGCCAGGGCGACAAGTGATGGCGCCTCCGTCGTACTGACCGCCCAAAGTGCTGCAAGTGCCAGCATCTGCAAGCTGACGGCCACACCGACCGCGCGCGGTGCGCCGAGCACGTGGACAAGTGCGCCTCCTAGCAGCGTGCCGACCAGACCTGCTCCATCCGGACGCTCCAACGGTGCGCTCAACCTTCTACACATCAGTAGTGCGTTCGCGGTACAGGTCGGCGTCGGTTTCATCATCGATCTCTGGCCAGTCGAAGCAGGCCGCCATCCGCCCGCGGCCTATCAGACCGCACTCGGCATCAACCTCGCGCTGCAAGCCGCCGCGTTCTTATGGTTCGCGCGACCGAAGCGACGCGCAGTGTTCGCCAAGACTCTCTCTGCCCACCCCATCCATGCGCTGGCATCCACGCTCGGCGTGTCGTGTTCGGATGCCGTCCCTTATCTTCGGGCGCGCGAGGATTGGCGGTCCCGGCAAGTGATCGCTCAGCACCAGGTATCCGCATGGCGCTCGACGGCACTGGTATCGCTCGTGATCATGGCTGCGATCGGATCGACACTTCTCTTACCGGCATCGACCGTTACGACGGCCTCCGACGCGCAGCTCTCATCGCACGAAAAGCGCACAGTGGTCGCGGCGCAGATCCTGCCGACGAACCTTATTTCCCATCTGCTGTCGACCAGTTCACAGACCAGCCGGCACTCTTGGAACCACCAGAGGTCTCCATGAGCCCCGACACGCCAGAGAACCCCGAACCAGTGGGCGGTCACAGCCCGTCGAGCGACACGGACGCGAGCAGCCCTCAAGATCCCAACGATCCCGTCGTCAGCGATGATTTTGGGCCTGAGATCCCGATCACCCAGGGCGAGTTGGATGCAATCCAAACCTATCTCGGATCGATGCTGCGCAAGCTATTCTCGCCGAACAAGCCGGACGGACCGCCCTGAGGATGTTTAGTCACAACCGCCGACAGGGTGTGTCATTGCACCCTTGTTCTGCCGGCATTCACGGTTAGCATTTGCTCCCGCGGTCCGACGAGCGCAAGGGAGTGAAAAACATGTTCGATCCTGCAGGAAAGCGCGATGCACGGCGGCTCGGCGCCGGACAAATCGACAGGACCGTCACCCTCGCATCGACGCCGCGCGCCGCCATATACTTGCGCGTTTCGACGGGGCGACAGGCTGAGAATGATCTTTCGATCCCGGACCAGAAAGCGCAGACCGAAGCCTGGGTCGCGCAACGCGGCTGGAGCGTCGCGGCCGAGTACGTCGAGCCGGGCGCTTCGGCCACTGACGACAAGCGACCCGAGTTCCAGCGTATGATCGAGCGAGCCTGCAATGGTGAGAATGCGTTCGACGTCATTGTCGTTCACTCCTTCTCACGATTCTTCCGCGATGCCTTCGGCCTCGAGTTCTACGTGCGCAAGCTCGCCAAGCATGGCGTCAGGCTGGTGTCGATCACGCAGGAGCTCGGCGACGACCCGGCGCAGGTCATGATGCGTCAGGTCATCGCCCTGTTTGACGAGTATCAGTCGAAGGAGAATGCCAAACACGTGCTGCGCTCCATGAAGGAAAACGACGCGCGCCAGGGCTACTGGAATGGCGCCAAGCCCCCGTTCGGTTACACGACTGTCGAGATGGAGCGGCGCGGAAACCGGGTCAAGAAGAAGCTCGTCATCGATCCCGTCGAAGCCGAGACGGTACGATTGATCTTCCGCCTCTTCCTGATGGGCGACGAGGATTGTGGCCCGATGGGCGTCAAGTCGATCGTCGTCTGGCTCAATGAGCATGGCTATCGTACGCGGAGGGGCTCCACCTGGGCGATCGGCCCGCTGCACGCTCTGCTGAGCAACCCCGTCTACAGCGGGCGCATGCGGTTCAATCGGTACGAAGCCCGCAGCGGTCGGCGCAAGAGCGAATCCGAGCAGGTATTCGCCGAGGTGCCGGCAATCATCGAGCCGCACGTATTCGAACAGGTTCAGAGCTTCCTCAAGGAACGCAATCCTCGCGTCACCCCTCCGCGGATGGTCAGCGGCCCGATCCTCCTGACGGGCATCGCCGTCTGCGCCAGTTGCCATGGCGCCATGACCCTGCGCACCGGCACGTCAAAGATGGGCAATGTGTACCGCTATTATTCCTGCTCGACTTGTGCCCGGCACGGCAAGTCGGTGTGCAAAGGGCACTCAATCCGCATGGACAAGCTCGACACGATCGTGGTCGATCAGTTGGTCGATCGACTGCTCGATCCGCCCCGGCTTACGGCCATGCTGTCCTCGCTCGGCAGCGAGCTCGCAGCCAAGGAGAAAGCCGTCAATACTCGGATCACTGCGTTGGAGCGCGAGGCTCACGAGGCCGGCGAACGGCTGCGCCGGCTCTACCAGGCCATCGAGGATGGCGTCGCCGAAATGGACGACATCCTCAAGGACCGCATCACGGCATTGAAGCTGGATCGGGACCGTGTTCAGGAAGCCTTGGCACGCGCAAGAGGCGGCGCTCGTCCCTCGGTCGAGGTCAGCCCGATCGTCGTGGAGCAGTTCGGCGCGACCATGCGGCAGAACCTGACCACCGGCGAGATCCCCTTCCGGAAGGCCTATCTCGGCTCACTCGTCGATCGGGTCGAGGTGGATGATCACGCCGTTCGCATCGTCGGCCGAAAAGACGTGCTGAAACAGGCTGTTCTGGCGAAAGGCGGTCCCATTCCTGGGGTTCGCAGTTTTGTTCGCAAATGGCGCACCGGGCAGGATTCGAACCCACGACCCCCAGATTCGTAGTCGTAGCCTCGCTCCGCTCGGCGAGGTGCTCTATCCCACATCAGCAAGGGTAATCCGCGCCATAACATCAATAAAAACAATGCATTACCCCGTGAAGAGCGCTGGGCTGTCACATCGATCTGCTTGACGTCGATCGTCCGTGGTGGGCAATATTTCTGCCTCCTATTGCCCCAGCATTGCCCTGGCCCGGAGGTGCGTTTGTGCCCAGACTTTCCACCAATGTTCTGTCCACCGAGAAGGCGGTCGAACGGGCTAAGGCGTCCACGACGCGTGTCGAGTTCCGCATCAAGGATGCGCGGAACCTAGTGTTACGGGTGAGTCCCACGGGCTCGAAAACCTGGATCTACCTTTTCCGCCACCCTGCTAGCGGGACATGGAAGAAAAAACTGATCGGGGAATGGCCCACGTTCACTCTCGCCAAGGCGCGAGATGAGGCGATTGCCTGCGCAATGGAGGTGAAAGCGGGGAAGGACCCGGCCCAATCAGATCCGCTGACGTTCAAGGAACTGGCGGAAAAGTACCTCGAACATCACGCGCGCAAGAACGAACGCGCTGGGAAGCAGAGCCGATGGACCAACGAGGTCGACCGCCTGCTGAAGGTCGACGTCCTCCCGGAGATTGGGAGCTATCGCGTCGAGGCGATTCAAAAGACTGATGTTGCCACGGTGGTCGACGAGGTCGCCAAACGTGGATCGCTGCATACGTCCGACAAGGTTTTGGCCCTCATCCGCGCCATCTATGTCTGGGGAGCTGGTGCGGGCCACGTCGAAGTCGATCCCACCGTGGCTCTCAAAAAGCAGGCTGCGCCCAGGCCCAGGAGTCGGACAGTGAAGAACGACGAGCTGCGGACGCTGTGGGATGGCATCGTCTCAGCACCAAAAATGTCAAACGCCGTGCGGGATGCGTTCAAACTTCAACTGTTGCTCGGCGTCCGTATCAGCGAGGCGCTGGGTGCTGCAAAGTCAGAAGTCGATCTCAAGCGGCTGGTCTGGACCATTCCGGCTGATCGGACGAAATCCAATCGAGAGCACGCCCTCCCGCTTTCACCATGGGCCGCAGAAATCTTCAAATCCGCCATTGACCGGGCAGGGAAGGGGCCTTGGATTTTTCCATCTGAGCATGACGAGGGGCCGATCAGATCAAAATCGGCTTCTCGGGCAATGCTCCGCCTTCGTAAGCGCCTCAAGATAGACAATCTAGGAACCCACGACCTGCGCCGAACTTGTGCCACCGGTCTCGGCGACATCGGTATTCCCGACGAGATCATCAGTCGCATTTTGAACCACGCGCCGACGACCGTGACCGGGCGAGTCTACAATCACGCCAAATACGAAGCACCGATGCGCCGCGCATTAAACCGGTGGAGTCGCAGGCTGAAAGTTGCGGTCGAGCCACGGCAAGTCTCAATGGTGCCACGGTAGTCGGATTTCCTGAACGTGACAGGGGTGTCGTTAGCTTGGAGCCACCCATGTCCGCACACCGGAAATACCCATCCCCTGAGATAAAGTATGACTGTCCGCTCGAACGAGGTCATGTGCGGTATCTGTGCGACGCCTGTAAGGATGTGGTCGATGGGCACATCAACAAGCAGTTCCAATATCTCACGGCGGGGCGCTACATCCTTTGTCAATACTGTTATCGCGAGTATTGCGGGATCTACTCGCCCGACAATCAGGCAATGAAGATTGTCTTTGATGCAGTGCTACGGCGACGTCGTCCTCGCAAACTGGAACCCGATGCCCAGCGTAGGTACGCAGAAGAAGTCAGACGACTGACTGAGGTAACATATCGGCGGTATCGTGAGGAATTCGATCCATTCTCTCGCCGTAAGGAGCCGGGGCAAGCACTGGATCACATCGTCCCCATCGCTGGCTGGTGCGCTCCCTATGGCGTGCCAGCAAGTGTCGCTGCTGCGCTGTCCAATTTGAGGATCATCGGAGCGCAGGTTAACATACTCAGACGTTTCGTACCGCAGGAGGTGATCGGTTTGCCCTACCGTTGGCAGGTGAAGCTGATGCGTCAATCGCGCATGCTAGCCGACAACAGGCTCACAGAGATGACCTCTGCGAGATGTGCAGAACTCGAAGCTCAGCATCTCCGGTATCAATAAGCGTTGACATGCACCGGCTGCTCTGAATCCTCAGGAGTGGAGGAATCAAAGTCATGCCGAGCCGTGATCCTGACGTTGAGAGGGTGCTGCGCGCCATGCGGGTTCTGCGCGATGTGACCGGCCATGCCGAAATGACTGTCAATTCGGCCGTTTGCTATCTCGCAATTGCGACCTGGGAGGATGACAATCAACGCCCCTCCGTCAGCGACATCGCCGACTACCTGGAGTGGGATGCGCAACTTGTGTCTCGTGCGATTGGCCCTTTGCTGGAAATGCATCGCGTAAATCGGAAGGGCCTCGGTCTCGTGGTGTCCAAAGCGACTGAAGCTGACCGGCGCAAGCGAACGCTCTCGCTGACGGCGAAGGGAAGGCGGGTTCTATCAGCGGTCTACGAGGCGATCTCAGCTGTGGAGACGCCGGGTCGAGGGCGCTCGTAGGCTTTCTGTCGAGGGGAGAGCGGTGGGAGATGTCGTCCGTCGACGGTTCGATGCCTTGACCTTTTTTTGCAGCGGACGTCGCCGATAGCCGGACCAGAATGTCCATATCCCCATGAATGCTGTGGCATCGATTGCAATGGGCAGAAGCCAGTTAGGTGCAGTGAGAGCTGCTGCCGTGCGAATTTCTTTCTCGGTTTGCGAGAGGTGAGCATCTGCATCCGCAACGTGCGCTGTAGCATCCATTTCGGATGCCCGAGCAGTACGGCAGCGAGCCAAGCACTCCTTTTCAGAGAGGCCTCGATATCGGTCGGCTTGGGCTGTGGCAGCAAACAGGCGCGCCTTGGCGGTTGTCCGATCTTCCTCGGCACGCCGCGCAGCCCGTTCAGCAGAGGTTCGTGAGGCTTGAGCCACGTCATTGGCATCATGGATGCGAGTGGTGGCTGAAGAAAAGACAACCAATGTCGCTGGGATAAGGGCTATCAGCCAGCAAGCGGCCTTCAAGCGATGACCTCTCCGCCACAATGACTCTGCCACTGGCGGAATCAGCGCGGCGCTTATTGCGATCATCGGTGCTGCAACGACAAGATACGAAATCGAGTTTTCAAGCGTGATGGCGTGGGACATGGCGGCATAAGCGCTGAGAGCAGTTGCCCCCACCCCCATCGCCCCGGCAGCAATTCTTGGCATCTCCATTTGATCCTCGCCGATGGCTCGTCGCCTACATTCGGCCAGAATGTACTCATAGGAAAATGATCGCCATGTGGCGATTAACGCCACGAGGCAATAAACTGATTCGACTTCAACCCCCGGAGTGCCGAGATGATCATCTTCAGACGAAGGAAGCCCGCCTCACAGCATCTTACGATGGAAGCGTTGGATGAACGGTTGCGGGCCAAAGAGCAAGAGGCCGCGCAGTTGTGGCAATGGATCAAATACCTAAACCACGCTCGCGTGACTCAGAACGCAGAACAGCAGCCCCATCCAACGATCCATTGAAAAGGCGGATGCCGATCGTTGGTCTGGTCCCCTGTCGACCGGCGATTGGTTGATGCCGAGAGGTCGATGCGGGGATCGACCTCGGGCTGGCGCGGTGCGAGCTGCGCCAGCTCTCCAGCCCGCTGGAGGACTCATGCCCAAGCATACTTCCAAGAAGGCAAAGCAACTTGAACGTGACCTAGCCAAGCTGGTTGATGGGCTCCGTGATCTGCTAGACGTTTACGATTCAATCAAAGAGCGGATGGACGGTCTCACTGAACAAATTCTGATAATGGAGCGACGCTTGCGGCGGGTCGAAAGTTATCCGGATGACCGGATATTGCATTGAACACTGATCAGTATCCGTCCCTCAACTGGTCGAGGTTTGAGGCAAGGGAAGGTAGTCATCGGTTCCCCCAATGGATGTTCGGCCGAATGTCCTCGGTTCCCCCGGCGATGAAAGCCCTTGCGCTTGCGGCTGACGTGGTCCCCCGGCCAGATCACGTCAGCCTTTTTTTATATCGTGCAGGGGGCGGGCAATTCGACCCTTCAGACCGATAGGTGTCCGTATCGCTCCAGCGATCGCAATGTCCATTTTATATGTCGCTGTGCTTTGGCATCTGTGCCGAAGAAGCTGGTCAAGACCTCGGAGATCCTGTCTTTCACAACTCCGTTTCTTGCCAACCTCAGCCCCACTTCAAACGTCGGTCTGTGTCTATTAGTTCGCATGCCTTCGAACTCAATACGCATCTGCTCGATCATCTCGTCGTGCTGGTGCTCAGACAGATTGAGAGGGCAGAGGACCGTATCTCGCTGCTCTGCATCGATCGGCATGTCATACAGTTGTACGCACGCCTTCGGATCAGGTGACAGAGCTTCGCCTATGGTTCCAGCGTCGTTGAAGTAGGCAAAGTCGAGGTGCGCCTTATTCGTCTGCGGGAGGTAGAAAAACTGAGACCAGTTCCAGCTGACTCGATCCAACTTCATCGACTCCTCCGTGAAGCCATGATGCTCCAGGACATCGATCAAGAAGTTGATCACTGCGGTGTGTTCTGCCTGAGTCTCCGCTGTCGTGCTGAAGGGAACAACCAGATGGAACTTGTTGGGCCTATCCCGGCAGCGATTGAAGCTGCTGACAACCGCGTGGGCAATCCCGGCCTCACGCATGATCTCGGAGGCTCGTTGTGGACTGAGGTTTCCATCATCGAAGTCGAGGATGCAGCCGTCTGAGCCAATCACAGCGTCAGACGTCCTGCGACCACTGCCATCGAACCGGGATAGGTTATACAGCAGCTGCTCGCTCTTGCTGAGGTGCCGAAGCTCAACCCAGTGATTGAATGCGGAGGCCAGCTCAGCAAACGTCCCGATTGTTTCTGTTACCGGGTTGGCTGCTTCAGCGAAGTCCAGATGACTTCCCGACAGGACATTGCCTGCAGGTCTGAGACATGCAACGTTTTCCTTAGAGAGTCCCTTTAGATATTCGTTGCATCCAGCTTGCTGGGCAATGTCGATGTCGGGACGTTTCCGCTTGCGGCGAAACTTGCGTGACCGCTCGGTGCTGGTCATGGCTTCGAACTGCTTGAATTCACCATCCAAACGGGTCAGCTTTGATCCGGGGAACCGGGCCTGAAGGTACTTCGCCAGACCCTCGTCAGGGACGACGATCAAGATCGGATCGGACGGAGGTGATAGAGCGCCAGTCTCGGGATCAGGGTGAAGGACACGAATGTTACACCGACAGACGGCCTGATAGACGACGTCGAAGTAACTGCTGTCGAGACACTGACGGCTAAGGCCAAGGCTTGTGAGAAACTTATCGACCACGGGATTTCGATTGAAGGCCCCAAGCGTAACGACCGTAGTGCAGGCCTGAAATTCAGGTAGGTTCAGACCATGTGGAGTCGCAGGTAGAGGGATGCAGCGGTCATCTTGGGTGAGCAGGCTGGTGTGCTTCGTTCCGGCAAGCAGGTCGAGAGCTTCACCTTCCTGGTAGTCGACATTGGCGTGTAAGAGGAACTGCGCGACGCTCAGCAACAGCCTGCTCAGGACCGCCTTCTCGTACTCTTTTAGAAATGCGAAGTCGTCCTTGTTCCGCAGCCCCTTTGAAAACCTGTTCTTCTGGAGAGCGAAACAGATCTCCATCTTTCGGGCGGGATGCTCGGTGAATCGCAGGTTCTGCATAAGCTCCTTGTGCGGAACCAGCTTGACCCCTTTCATTTTCAACCACTCGTAGGTCGGCGATCCGACGAAGTTCGCCCCCATGATGGTGAACTTGTTCAGCGCTTCCGGATTGAGCGCGAAGAAGAACGTCAGTCGAATTGAGTTGCTGCCGGTCTCGACGCCCTCGACTAACTGCAGCCACTTGCGCCGCTCGACCCAGACAGACTGGAAAGGATTAAGTACCGCGCGGTAGATCTTCCGAGCCGCAAGCTCAAACTCATCGATCGGGTCTGCCTTCAGGTGGCGCTCCAACTGACTCTTGGACTTCGGGATCACACGAACATAGGTGCTGTCACACGGTTCGATCTGCAGCCATTGTCCGAGCATGTGGCCGGAACGCGGAATCCTCAGTGACTCCGTACGCTCGACAGGTGGGATCTCGTCGACGATCGTCTGCCATCCCGTCCGGGGGAAGTAGGGGAGACCACGGAGGGCTTCATGGCTGCAGACGACAACCTTCCCGAGACCTGCGTAATCCAGCAGTGCCTTCCTCAGCGTGGGGATTACTTCATTGGGATAGATCGTTCTGTCGATGCGGACAATTCGGTCCTGCGGGATACCGGCGCGCTGCAGATCGCCCACGAACTGTTCGCACATTCGTGTCGTCAAGAATGAACAGCAGAATGACGTCGAGATCCGAATGCACGGCTTCGTTGCTGCCGTTTTGACTGTGACGCCAAGCCGTTTGCTCGGCTTGATGCTCGATGGAATAATTCCAAGGTTTTTTGCAATATACGCAGCTTGAGAATAAGTTTTCCCCGCTGCGCATGGCGCGTCCACATAGTAGACTACGCCAGATCTATCGGTATTGAATGTAGTTGTGCTTGTGTCTTCGTGCCGGTCGTCCATGTATTCCCCTGTTCCACCGGCTATTTAGTAAAATTAACAGCGAGGAACAGGTAGACCTACAAACTTAGCCGGAAATCGTCCCCTATCACGTGCGCGCGGAGATTGCAAACAGGTCCAAAGACTGGACGTCGCCGCTTCCATGCGATAGGAACAAATAAGGAACAAATATCGTTAATGAGGGCCGTATGAATCGTCTCGATGAGCTGAAAATTCGGGAGCAGGAAGTGGAACGTGAGTGGGAGTGGTTGGAAGGACTTTTATACCGGGTAGCGAAAGCCCGATGCGATCAACGGGACGCCCACCTGATTTCCAGACTCCAGCATCAATCCCTGCTGCTCGGCGAAAGGCGGGTCGCACTGAGATCTGAAATTGCTACCCTCCAAGGTCCATCAGTAATGTCAGTTGGGGGCGCATGATGGACTTCTTGAACGCGACGCCCGACGAAAAGTTGGCCTACACGATTGCCTACTCTCTCAGTCGGTCGCCCTTTGCATTGAAGCGGGGTAATGCCGATGACGTCCTGAAAATCATTGCTCGGGACATCATCAAGCACATGAAGGAAAGCGGATGGAGCTTCGAGCACAAGTCGAGCATGTATCCCCCGCCTGCCTTGACGACATCCCGTGTCACCGACGACAATCCGTAAGCTGGATAATCTGTCGACGACAGACCGACAGCGCCGGGTGGGGGGGAACGATGGTCAATATGCGGTGTGTGTTGATGGCTGTCCTGGCCATCATGATGTTGCCCGAAATCGCATTTGCTCAGTTCAAGTGGTCAGACGTGCCGGTTGAGTGTGACGCGCCGTGTAAACGACAGGCCGAGCTTCTTGTGACACTTGACCAGCTTACGCCCATGAGGCGCATCGAAAGTGTCTTCGGGCTTCCATACAAAGAGGCCATTACGCGGGACTTTAAGATCACGTGGTTTCAGGGCACACACGCAAACCTAATTCTCTTACGTTCCAAGGCAAATGCAGAGATCATCGCTGCCGCTGTCACTACCGTCTACCATTACAGGTCATCTTCTTACGTACCCACGCCGCAGCTGCATTGGACAATCGGGGGGGCGACGACATTTGCTGATGTCACTCTCAAGGAAGCTCAAACCCGACTTGCTGGTGGCTGCGGTGGACGGCTGTCCAATGCGTATGGGAAGCACGCTCTGGGTTGGACTCCAGGATGCTACTTAGGAAATGTGGGCGGCGGCAAGCATCATAGCTTCATGTTCGATTTTTCCAATGCGCGATGCGATACGGCAGTTGAAGACGAGAACGCCCTGTTGGGACGCATGAACTGTTCTGAGGCAAACAAAGAACCAGCCATGGGGCATTTTGTGTTGCTATCGGAAAGCCAGACGAAGCGCGACTTCGATCGGGCGTTAGAGGTCGCAGCCCAACTCATCATGTACGGGCAGGTCATGCAGCCAAACGCGTCACCTGCGGCAAATTTTGAATGCGCCTTGGTGCTCGACAACCCAGATCGATCCCTGTCGGTTCGCGCCAAGCCCAGTTCGTCTGCCAAGCCGGTTGCGAAGGTACGACCTGGGCAGTTGCTTGTCGTTCCGTCAAGCCAGCAGGGGCCATGGTATCGGATAGTCAATGTCATCCAACTAGCTTCGAACGGACTAAGAGAACAACGCAAGCTTGAGGGCTGGGTGCACGGTCGTTACATCAAATTGATCAGTTGTTCCGCATTCAACATTCACGATGCGCCCAATCAACCCTGGCTCGGAACCTGGGCCTTGAAGCCTCAATTTTGCAAGGACTTGGTCGTCGGTGAAAATGAAGGTCTCATGAGCTTTACGAATACCAAGTACACAGCCGTTGAGAACTTTTGTGATATCAAGCGTGTCCGTCAAGATCCGCTGGGCAGCGCCGATGATATGGGGAAGCGTCTCTGGAAAATAAGCCTTAGCTGCTTCGGCGAAGGTGCTCAGTATCCCGGATCAATTCTCTTTGCTGTCTTTGATAGTAAGATGATCGTCATCCACGAGAATGGTGAAAAGATAGAATGGGCTAAATGTCCAGAATAACAGTATTCAATGTTCGGAGTGGACGGGATGGTAGCCGTGCGGACGGCACTTGGGGCATGCGTGTCGATTGTCGTCCTTCCTTTTTGCTTCGAGGGAACGAAAAGCCGCTCCTACAGCATGCCGGATTGCTAGCGTTTCGGTTCTTGATCTAATTCCACAGATCAAAGGTCGACCGAGTGCCGCACCGCATCGATCACCTGATCAAGCGCGATCAGGGCAGCTTCGATACGCTGTTGAGAATCTTCCAGCCGTTGGAGGGCTCGTGCCAGCCGATCGTTCACCAGAACGGACTCTGGTGCTGCAGCGGTTTCGTCATCGGCTTCGGTGAGGGCCGCTTTTCAATCCGGTGCCGGGGTAGGGGTTTTGTCGGCGATGGTTCCGACATCTGCACCGTCTCGGCCGGTGTGGGCGCGACTGGAGCGGGCTTTTCCCAGAGTGCACCGACAGTGAATAAGCCGACAATCAAGATGCAGGCTGTCACCCGGAAAATCATCCTCGGTCGGAGCCATTTCCTGTACGGCCCGGTTTTCCCCGGCGATACCGGTGCAGCAACGGGTTCCGCCATCCTCGTCGGCTTGGGTTGTGAAGCTGGGATAGGCGGGCTACAGCCAGCGCCGTTCAAATATGCATCGATATTGTAGGAATACCGTCCTCCCGGGCTTTTTAAGTGTGGGATTTTACCTGACTTAGCCCAGTCTCGAAGGGTGTCGACGGTGACGCCCAGGGTCTTACTTGCAATTGATGCTGATACGAATTCCATCACCTATTTATTCATAGGAAAGAGGACGGACCAATCGGCCCGTCCTCCAGCCGTGGTGCGCAAGGGGAGGGCTTAGTCGCGACCACGACGTCCTTCTCGACGACCATCTCGATCACCACGTCGTCTGTCATCGCGCCGCCAGTCGCGATCTCGCCAGCCTCGATTGCCAGGGCCAATATAGAGCGAGAAGCCGGGACTGGGATCGCGATAATAATAAGGCCCGCAACCAACGACCCGTCCACTGCGCAAGTTGCGATGGCCCCGTCGGCAGTCACGATGATAACCGTGCACCCGCTCAAGGAGCGGCTTGGCCCCATCTGGAGCTGACGGCGTCATCGGTGCTGCAGAAGCGCCCATGCTTGCGCCGCAAATGAGTGCGCCTGCACAAAGCGTAGAAGTCACAAAGGATTTCATCCGATTCCTCCTTTCGGGGTTCTCGGCGTGTGCAAACCAACCATCGGGAGGCTGAGAGGTTCCAGTGTGCACGGTTATGCACACCACGGGACAAAGACCACAGAATGTATAAATAGGAATGCATCGGAAACGGTGCACTTCTTCCCTGCTCAACCCGGCCTCCATCAGGAGGTCGGGCTTTTTATTTCCGGCCAAGCCCAACGAACGGCAGGGTCGTCAGCCCGAAGTATCCAAGGATGACGGAAGAGGCAGCGACCACGAAATAGAAGTGCACGTTCTCGACGAAATCGAGCTGCTTGTCGGTCAGGTCACAAAGGATGCCGACAGCGCCTGCGAGAACGGTACCCACGATGATGCAGACGAGCAGAACCCAGCTCATCAGACGTCGCGTTTCCCAGGTGATCCTCGGTGCGCCCTCTGGGTCCGTTGGTGTGAAACCGCAGTCGATATCAGTCAAATTCCAAACATCTTTCCTGAAACACCCCTGATCGGCCGATCGAGAAGATCGCGCGCGTATAAATAGAGGTACGAGTATTTATCGGGGGAGAAAAACACTCATGACCACTAAGACGAAACACGATGGACTGCCGGTTGCAGGATACACCGCGCAACCGACCAGCAATGTAGAACTGGTGAATACCAACAAGCATGCCGAGGAGCGCGTGCTGAGGCTGGTCGATGGTCTCGCTGCATCGCCGGACACAGACAAGCGTTGGTTGGCAATCGGCCGCACTCACGTCGAGCAGGCATTCATGGCGATCAATCGCGCCATCTTCAAGCCGAGCCGTATCGTCCTTCCCGAAGACAATCAGAACTGAGGGGAGCACAATATGTCAGCTAACGCAGAATTTATTGAAACGAAGCCCTTCTCCATTCCGTCCAAGTGGCTCCGTGACGGCTTAAAGAAGGTCGTCGAGACGCCAATCGAGCAGATCATCGGCCGCATCCAGATCCCGGAGGATATCGACAACGATTGTTGGTGTTGGACCGGCGCGACTTCAGGCGGATCTCTCGGATATGGGCATCTCATGTTCGACGGCGAGATGAAATACGTCCATCGTGTCGCCTACGAGCACTTCAACGGTCCAATCCCAAGCGGGAAATACGTTCTTCACAGTTGTGATGAGCCGACTTGCTGCAATCCTCGACACCTCAAAATCGGGACGCAGCAGGACAATATGGACGACATGGTCACGCGTGGACGCTCTCGTCGCCATCTCCGCAAGGAAGAAGCCGAACTGGTTATTCGGCTAAATAATGAGGGCACGTCTGAGCAGGAAATTGCCGCGCTCATAGGCGTCTCTCAATACTCAGTCCGTCAGATCCTGACCGGCAAACGCTGGAACAAAATTACCGAGAATGGAGTCGAAACCGAACTTGAGGAGCACACAGTTGGCTGATGATGTTGGTCTGCGTGATCTTGTTACACGGCATGATACGCAGATCACGCTCCTCACGGAACGGATGACGTCCGTCGATACTAAGATCGACGGTCTCGGCTCCAAGTTGGATAGGGTCGCCAATGCCCTGGCGGCCCGACCATCATTCGACGTTCGGGATCTGCTCAGCTACGTCCGTGACGGTGCCATCATCATCGGCCTTGCAGTTTCGGCCATCATCTATGTTGCGAGCGGCTACTACTCCGCTGACATCGCGCTCATGAAGGAAAAACAAACGCGCATCGAGCGCCTCATCGACCAGAGGACCATCAATAACCAGTGACCGCCATCGTTCGTATCTTTTCACACTCATCAACTCTTACAGCACCCGTTCAATCCGGAAGCGGAGTCTACTCAACCGACAGTCTGATGCTTCTCAAGCAACCATATCTGGCGCGTCAGACTCTATCGGTCGACAGCGGTGCAGCTCAATCATCGAGCCCTGCAACCTCGCCCTCCAAGACCGGCTTGCTCTACGTCCAGGTAGAGGCGGGCAGGGCTGTGCATCTCGAAGTCAGTCCGCCCGGACGTTTCATCGCCGCCGACACATCATCCCCGATCGTGTCTGGCAACGTCATCTTCGAATTCGGTCCTGGCTGGACCATATCCACCTTGGAGGCAACTACCTAAATGAACGACGAAGTAAAGAAGCCCAAGCCACATCCTGGCAAGTTCAAGCCCGGACAGTCTGGCAATCCGAAAGGCCGCCCACCCGGCTCGAAGAACAAGCTCGGCGAAAAATTCCTGAAGGCCTTACACGACGACTTCAAGAAGCACGGTATTGCCTCCATTGAAAAGATGCGCGTCGAAGACCCAGGTAGTTACGTCAAGGTGATCGCGTCTCTGACGCCGAAACAGGTCGATAGCAACGTCAACCACAATGCATCGAACGATTTCGTTGAGCTGATGAAGATCATCACGTCCGGAAATAAACCGAAGGCCGAATGATATCTACAAGATCGGCCCTTCCCGGCGACGTCATCACCATCATCGACAAGGAAGAGAATTTCGCCCGACGACTCCACGTCATGCAAGTCACCGATGATGGCTTGTCAGTCGTCTATTACACTCCGGAAGGGATCGGCCCCTATACGGCGTTCCTGCCTCACACGTCCCAGGTAGACCGGACGTTCTACATCGACGAAACCGCAGGTCAGCACCGCTCTCATTGGAGTATGAGTGGCTGAACTACCTGCTTGGCAGCAGGCGTGGCTGCAGTCGAGAGATAGCCCCCACCGCTTCGTTACCGGTGTTCTCGGTGTTCTGCCATTCGGCGCACCCAATCCGACCAACGAGCCACAGCTTGAAAAGTGGCAGGACGATTTCCTTCGGCCCGAACACTTCTTCACCAATCCATCCGGCGCGCCAACCACATCCCCACGACATTCCATCAGATCTGGTCACGGCATCGGTAAAACGACCCTCATCGCATGGCTCGCCCTTTGGTTTCTCTTCACCCACTACGACAGCAAATGCGTGATCTCGGGCAACTCCCAGGCTCAGCTCGCATCCAACAACTGGTCCGAACTGAAGAAGTGGGCCAGACGACTTCCCGAGCCTCTCCAACAGCAGCTTGAGATCCAGGAAGAACGCGCGTTCCTGAAGGCCGCGCCAGAAATGGCCTTCATCACCAGACGCACAGCCTCCAAGGACAATCCGGAATCCCTTGCAGGTGTTCACGCCGAACACGTCCTTTACCTGATCGACGAAGCGTCCGGCATTCCCGATATCGTATTTGAAGTTGCTCAGGGCAGCTTGTCATCTCCCGGCGCTATCGCCGTCCTCCTCGGAAACCCAACACGTACATCCGGATACTTCCACGCCACGCACCATACCCTGCGCGATCGGTGGAAATGTATTCGTGTCAGTTCCGAAGAAGTCCCCCGAGCCAGAGGGCATATCCAGGATGTCATCAGCTCCTACGGCAAAGGCTCGAACCGGTATCGCGTTCGTGTCCTCGGAGAGTTTCCAAATGCCGATGATGAAACGGTCATCGCGCTCGAACTGCTGGAAGCCGCGCGGAATCGCCCCATCGAAACACATGACGTCAAACCGATCTGGGGCGTCGACGTTGCTCGTTTCGGTGATGACACATCGGCCCTCGCCAAACGCCAAGGCAACATCCTCCTCGAACCCGTCAAGGAATGGTCTCAGAAGGATACGATGCAACTCGTCGGGCTTATCGTCGATGAGTGGAACCGTACCGAGGAAGATCTTCGGCCCGCTGAAATCCTCGTCGACGTCATCGGTATCGGCTCAGGTGTTGTCGATCGTCTCGCCGAACTCGAACTTCCCGTTCGAGGCATCAACGTAGCTGAGAGTGCAGCGGTCTCAGAAAAGTTCCATCGACTCCGAGATGAGCTGTGGTGGAACGGACGAGAGTGGTTCGAAAAGCGCGATTGCTCCATCCCCGAAGATGCCAAGCTGATCTCAGAGTTATCGGCCCCAACCTATGACTTTTCATCGATGGGACGGATCATCATCGAGCCTAAGTCCGAGATGAAAAAGCGCGGCCTGAAAAGCCCGAACCTCGCCGACGCATTCCTCCTGACATTTGCAGTATCCGACACCAGGAAGAAGAGACAACGGCCATATCGGGAGCAGCGACGGTCAGCTTGGGCTGCATAATAAATAGTCGAGAGAATTTCAGGCAGGATTTGTGACAGAGACCCAGCAGAACACGCAGTTTGAGACGGAAATCCGCAATCTCGTCGATCGATGGGAGCAACGCGGATTGGATGATCTTCTCATCGATGGTCGTCTTCATTGGCGTGCGAAGGAAATGCTTGTCGCTGAGATAGTTCAAGAATCTCGAACGATCAGAATGACCAAGGAGACTGTTGGCGAAGATACATCGAGCGAGGAGAAAGCTTCTGACGCGCTCCAGGCCGCTGCTTCAACAGAATCGGCCCCCTCCAAGCCAGCACGAAAACGTCCGATCAAACGAAAACTCGTCCCTCTCGACCCAGCATCTCGCAATCTGTCGAAGAAGCAGCACCGCAAAGGCATGACCCGAGACACGTCAAAATGACAGACGGACTGCTTCGTGATCAGGACGTCACTGATCGAAATATCTCAAGAAACGCCCGTGAAATCGGCACTTCTTGCATCACCATTTCCGCGCAATCGATTGTCTGGGGCAATCCCGGGGCAATCCGAGGCGCGAAAACACTCAGGATCAACCACAGAGGAAACACTTGGACCCGACTATCGCCACTCACCTAGAGTATGAAGGTGAGCCATCTCAACTCGAACACGAAGCACTATACACCGTACTAAAAGATTGGTTTATCGCTGACTCGGATCATTCATCCGATTGGCGCAAGACCGCCCGGCAGGAATTTGATTTCGTCGCCGGTCACCAATGGGACCCGGCCGACAAACGGCATCTAGAAGACCAGGGCCGTCCCGTCATCACCTTCAATCGCGCTCTGACACTCATCAAGGCCGTCGCCGGTATCGAGATCAACGGTCGGCATGAGACGCTCTACCTGCCACGTGGCACGCAGCCCGGCGTCGTCAAGGCGAACGAGATCCTCACAGCAGCATCCCAATGGATGTCAGATTGCTGCGATGCTGAGGACGAGCAGTCAGAGGCGTTCCAGGATTGCTTGGTCTGCGGCATGGGCTGGACCGAGGCGCGTGTCGACTTCGATGTCGAGCCCGATGGCGAATACGTTGAGGAGAAACTCGATCCTCTGGAGATGTATTGGGACCGCTCAGCTCGTGCCAAGAACATCGTCGATGCAAGGCGCATGTTCCGCGTCCGCAAGATGGCACTGGCCGATGCGCGCGATCTCTTCCCCGACGTACCCATCTCAGAACTGAATGCCGAATGGGCATCGCGTGGTGATGTTGGCGGTCTGCCGAAGCCTATCGAGGATCGCCGCAAGCGCGAAGAGAACTCTGGTTACTTCGATCCGAAGTCTGAGGTCCACATCGTCCATGCCCAGTGGCGTGAGAATGAGCCGTTCTATCGTGTCGCCGATCCTCTGTCGGGCCAGGAACTGCAGCTCTCAGAGGCTGAGTTCGATGCCTACAAGAAGCAAATGGCCGAGGCGAATGCGATCGAGTTCACCTATGTGAAGCAGCACCGTCGAGTGTTCAAGCAAGCGTTCCTGGGTGCATCTATCCTCGGTGAAGTACAGCCCGGTCCTTGCAAGGATCGGTTCTCATGGTCGTGCATCACTGGTGAGCGTGACCGCAATAAAGGCACGTGGTTCGGCCTGACACGCCTGATGTCTGATCCTCAGAAATGGGCGAATAAATGGCTTTCTCAGACTCTGCACATCCTGAATTCGAGTGCTAAAGGCGGCGTCTTGATGGAGGAGGATGCCGTCAAGGACGTCCGTGACTTCCAGGACTCCTATGCTAGCGCCGATCAGATCTCGTGGCTGAAGAAGGGTGCGATATCCGGTCAGAAGATCATGGCCAAGCCCGGTCAGGGACTTCCGGCTGGCTATATCAACCTGCTCGAATTCGCGATCAGCTCGATCCGGGACGTGACCGGCATCAATCTCGAACTACTCGGCATGCGCGATGCCAATCAGCCGGGCATCCTCGAACACCAGAGAAAGCAGGCCGGTCTCACGATTTTGGCAACGATGTTCGATAGCCTCCGGCGCTTCCGTAAGAACGTTGGCCGTATTCGTCTGGACTTTGTTCAGACGTACTTCGCCGATGGCCGTCTCATCCGCATCTCGGGTGAGGATGGGATGCAACTCGTACCTCTGCTCAAGGAGCAGGTGCTTGGCGACTTCGAGGTGATCGTCGACGATGCACCGACCAGCCCCAATTCTAAGGAGCAGACATGGGCTGCCCTGCAGATGGTCCTGCCGGTGTTCAAGGATATGCTCACACCTGAAGCTGTCATTGCCATCCTCGAATACAGCCCACTGCCATCAAAGGTCGTCGAGACGTTCAAAGCGATTGCCACGAAGCCAAACCCGCAAGCCGAGGCCCAGCAGCAGATTGGTCAGCAGTCTGCATTGGCCAAGATCGAAAAGGACAAGGCATCCGCACAGCGTGATCTCGCTGCGGCACAGAAAGATCTGGCGGATGCCGATGCTGAGAAATCACGGTCGGTGCTCGATCAGCTTAATGCCCTGAAAGAGATGACGATGCCAGCCGTTCCACCTGTTCCAGGCCTTCGCTGAGTATAAATATGACCAGGAACAGCAGGAGCAATCGTTGAACGATCTGAACAGCACGGAAGATTTCTCGCCAGAGGAGATGGCGTACATCACGTCTAAGGGGGAGGATACATCCGCCCTTCAAGCACCGGAGCAATCGGCTCCACAGTCAACGCCAGAACCGGTAGCGACTGCGCAGCCAGAAGCTCATGGTGACGATGACGCCGAGATCACCATCGAGATCGGCGCTGACGGCAAACCACGTGATCTCAAATCGGGTCGGTTCGTACCGCATGGTGCATTCCACAAGGAACGGGAACGTCGGAAAGCCTTGGAGTCCGAAAACCTCTCATATCGGGAGAAGATGGCCCGTGCTGATGAGCGTCTGGCAGTCCTGAACCAGATTATCGGTGCACAGGAAGGTCCTGAGCAGGCCCAGAAAGAGGAGCCAATAAACCCCGACGAGGACATATTCGGTGCGTTCAAGCAGGCCATGGGCAAGATCGAGAAGCTCCAGAGTCAGCTCAATGTCCGTGAGCAACGGGAGCAATCATCCGCTGCCGAGCAGAACCTTGTTCAGAGCTACCAGAATGATGCAGTGCGTTTCCTTCAGGAGAAACCGGATTTCAAGGACGCATACTTCCACCTCGTCAATGCACGGCACAAGGAGCTGGAGGCGATCGGAGTCACCGACCATAGCCAGCGCAATGCTATGATCGCACAGGAAGAGAAGGGGCTCGTCGCCCAGGCTATTCAGAACCGCAGGAGCCCGGCGCAGGTCATGTATCAGCTTGCTCTCGCCAGGGGATTCACTGCCGGTCAATCACCAGCACCGACGCCATCACCCACCCCGACTCCAAACCCAACACCATCGCCAGCTGCCCAGAAGATCGAGCAGATCAAAGCGGGACAGCAGAAGACGGCATCGCTGTCGTCAGCTGGTGGATCACCAGGTGAGGGAATGACCTTGGAAGCGCTCGCCAATATGTCCGACGACGAGTTCCACAAGAAGGTTGGACACCTGAGCCGCAATCAGCTGCGGAAGCTGATGGGCGAATGAGCCGGTTTGCTGGCAGGCGAGGGCGCACGACGCCGTCTGACTACATCGAAATCCAGTTCGCCCAGCTTCGGCACGAGAAGTCCAAGGCCTATCGGGAACGCAATATGGTCGTGGCGCTGCTCGCGCAGATGGCGCTGGCAATGGGATGGAGAGTAGGTCGGGCAGACACCGACATCGAAGGCTGGGATGATTGTTGGCACGGGTGCGTTTATATCGACCTGCCGACTGGACAGGTGTCCTGGCACTATCACGAGTCCGACGCCATCTTGTTCGAGGCTCTGCCAGAATATCCAAGGCGGTGGGACGGTCACTCGACGAAGGAAAAATACGAGCGGGTGACGACCATGCGGATAGCGCTGGAGCTAGAGCATCGGGGCGACTAGACGAGCGCGGAGTGGACTCAGAACGGAATATCGTCCTCAAAACCCTTCTGCGCCGTTCCGTTTGCTGGTTTTACGTCTGATTGCTCAGGACCTTTGATGCGCTTTCGCTCGATTGGCTTTGGCAGTTGCGCCCGTTCAGCCTCTTCGGTCTCGCGCTCGCTTTGGAATATCGCTGCAATAGCGCGGACGCTTGGTAACACACGGTCGATAGCATTGGAGGTGATATCGGAGATCTGCATCACAAGTTCTCCCAGAGATTGGATGGGAGTCCGTCCTGCATCGACCTCCTTCTGCAAATCGTTGATCCGCCGCATAATGCGGTCTTTCTTCTCTTGAGAAAGTTCAGACTTTTCCACTGCCTCTCTCATCTGAGCGAGGTGATGCCTCAGTTTCTCCCGCGCATTCTGTCCAATCTTGACAGATGACGTTCGAAAACGTGGTCCGAATCTCAGCTGAATTTGCATCGCGACGTGTTGCGCGTTGATGGCGAAGTCTTGGCAGGTCCGCTCCACATCGTCGTCCCGCATCGAGGGGAGCCGCCATTTGGCCAAATCCGATATCTGGAATGACTTCGCAGCAGCGAGCACCGCGCTCATATATTCAAAGTAGATAATGGACGTATCGACATTGGGGTCGAGACCTTCGAGGCGGCTATCCAATCTAGCACGAGCCATTCGCTCAAACTGCACAAAGGCCAGATCGGGATCGTCGGCTAGTTCCGCAATATCCTCGTCGCCCCACATCCTGCTCACCATCAAGCAATGACACAACTCTTCTGAAGCGGCCAGCCGGGGCTTCAGCGAATCACCTCGGTGTATAAATAGCATCAACGCGAAGTCTCGGTTCATCCGTTATCTGGAGAACTGTGGATAGCTCCGATTGGGCACCGTTACCGGCCCCGTTAGCTCAGCGAGAATGAGCCTAACCAACGGAAACCACAGAAGGAATGTCCACGACTAGTTTTGGTCTCAACGACGCGATGACCGTCAAGCTCTGGAGCAAGATGCTGACGGCAGCGGAGCGTGAGTACCTCGATATCGCGCCGCTCATGGGCGACGACGAAAACTCAATCATCCAAATTAAAACGGAAACCAAGAAGGGTGCGGGCGACCGTGTCACCTTTGGCCTCCGTGCTCGCCTGACCGGCGAAGGCAAGTCCGAGAACGAGACCGCCGAAGGCAACGGCGAGGCGCTCTCGATCTATTCGGACAGCGTCATCATCAACGAACTCGGCCACGTGGTCGGTGTCAAATCCGAACATACGATCGACGCTCAGCGTGTCCCGTTCGACCTCCGTGCCCAGGCCAAGGATGGCCTCGGCGAATGGTGGGCCGATCGGAAGAGCATCAGCTTCTTCAATCAGACCTGTGGTTACACGCCCCAGACCAATGTGAAATACACCGGCATGAATGCGGTCCTGGCACCAGCCGGATCGGTTCGGAAGATCTATGGTGGCGACGCAACGTCGGACGACACCATCGACTCCTCCGACAAGTTCACGCTGAACCTGATCGATGCTGCTGTTGAAGCGGCGAAGGTCGGCGACAACATGGTGCGCCCGATCAAGATCGGCGGGCAGCCGAAGTATGTTTGCTACCTTCACCCCTATCAGGTGACGAGCCTACGGACGAATAGCTCGTCTGGCCAGTGGCTGGATATTCAAAAAGCGGCGATGTCGGGTGGCGATATTACAAAAAATCCCATCTACACTGGGGCGCTTGGTGAGTACAACTCGGTCATCCTCCGCTCGTCTCAGGATGTCACGCAGGGCGTACACAGCTCGTCTGGCGCTGCCATTTCGAGCGTCCGTCGCGCGATCCTTCTCGGTGCCCAGGCTGCTGTTTGCGGCTACGGACAGAACAACTCCGGCCCTTCGAAATATCGCTGGAACGAGGAGTTGCTCGACCACAAACGGAAGCTGGAGGTTTCGGCCTGGAGCATCTGGGGTCTGAAGAAGACCCAGTACAATTCCGCTGACTTCGGCACGGTTGTGATCAGCACCTATGCGGTAGCGGCTGCGTAAAGGAGACAACAGACATGGCTACAAATACTCCGGGCACTGACGCCCGCCTCTATCACACCTCGCAGACGCATTATCTGCGCGAGACGGTTACCGGGAACACCATTCCCGGTGTGAACCACTCACTGGGCTTTGTCCCTGCTGGTTCCATCGTCGTCGGCGGTGGCATCGTTGTGCAGACCGCCTTCGATGGCACGACCACTATCGACATCGGCACTGCTGATGATCCTGATGGCTTTGCAACGGACGTTGCGCTCAGCTCGGCTGGCGTTAAAGCCGCCGATGAGTTGGCAACATCGAACGATGTCACGCCATCAGTCGACACCGAGGTCGTCTATTCTCTGGCAAACACGGCGGAGATTACGACTGGTATCGGTTTCGTCTACGTCCAGTTCATGCCAGATCTCGGATAATTCGTCACTCGACGGACAATTAGGAAGTCAGAAGGGCCGGTTTTCCGGCCCTTCTGTTTGGGCGGTGCGGACATTGCCTAAATACTCTCGTGACGACACTAGCTACGATGAAGGCGCGGATTGCCGACGAACTGGCCCGCAATGACCTGACCTCCCAGATTGCGTACGCGATTAACGACGCCATCGCTGCCTATCAGGACGAGCGATATTACTTCAACGAAACGCGCTCGATTACCTTCCCGGCAGTTCAGGGGCAGGAGTTCTACGGTTCCTCTGCAAACACGGCCATCGCCGATATCCAGAAGATCGACTACGTTGCGCTCTATATAGGCAATACGCCGTTCATGCTGGAGCCCATGGCACCAGCTGTCATTGAGAGCGCCTCGACCAACGCGACAGCGACAGGTCAGCCAGGCGCATATTGCTTCTACGCCGAGCAGTTTCGGCTTTATCCGGTCCCGGCAGAATCCAACTGGCTGATCCGCATCGGTGCGTCGATCAAGCGTGCTCCTCCAGTCACGAACAACGAGACAAACAACGTCTGGATGACCAAGGCCGAGCGGCTGATCCGAGCGCGGGCGAAATTCGAGATCGCCATTCACGTGCTCCATGATCCCGAACTGGCCGAGACCATGACTGCAGTCATCCGGGAAGCTGAGGAGCAACTCATCTCTCGTACCGCACAACTGACGCAACACGGGCAGGGTCGCGTCACGTCTATGCAGTTCTGACGGGAGATCACCATACCCGTTCTTAAATTTCCCGACTGGCGTCCAGACACCAACGATCTCAACGCTTCCCACACTCAGTTCATCAACAATGTTCTCCCGGTTGCATCGGGATATGGGCCGTTCCAGTCGCTTTCATCCTTCTCAGGTAAGCTTCCCGGCCGGTGTCGTGGAGGCTTCTTTGCGACACGTGCCGATGGCTCGGTGGCCATCTTCGCCGGTACCGAAACTCGCCTTTATCTCCTCGACAACACGACGCTCAACTGGGTCGATGTATCGAAGTCCGGGAACGCCTACGCGGGTCTATCGTCCGGCGCGCATTGGTCATTTGCGCAGTTCAACGACGTTGTGATCGCTGTCCAGGCGAATGCGCCACCACAAGCATTCACTCTCTCGTCGTCCACTGAGTTTACCGATCTGGGCGGATCACCGCCCCAGGCGGCGCATGTCGCCGTAGTCAATCGGTTCGTTGTCCTGTCCGGTCTCGCATCATTTCCAAAGCGTGTTCAATGGTCCGGACTCAATGCGATCACGACCTGGACGTCAACGGTCAACTATTCGGACTTTCAAGACTTGCCTGACGGCGGAAACGCGCGGTGTGTCGTTGGCGGTGATGTCGGCACCATTTTCCAGGACACAATGATCCGCCGAATGATTTTCTCGCCGGGGTCGGACATCGTGTTCCAAATCGATCGTATCGCGAAAGACATCGGCGTCACGAATCCGCATTCCGTCGTGGATGTGGGCGGCATAGTATTTTTCTTGTCGGCGAAAGGGTTCATGAAGCTCAATCCGGAAGGCGGCCTGATGCCTATCGGTAAGGAGCGGGTCGATCGCACATTCCTGAAAGCGTATGATCCGGCTCGACCAGATCTTGTGATCGGTGCCGCCAATCCCGAGGCGCACACGATCCTCTGGACGTACAAGACCAAAGACGTCGCCATGGATGCTTTCAATAAGGTGCTGGCGTTCGACTTCATTCTTGATCGCTGGACGCCGATCGACCTCCAAGGTGAGTATCTCACGTCACTGGCCAAGCCCGGCATCACGCTCGAAGCACTCAACATGATTGGTGCGGTGCCGGTCGCCAATACGGCCGATAACGGTTCTGGTGCGATCCGACTTACTGTGGCCAGCACGGCGGGATGGGCGACCAACGACATCAAGGAGGTCGCCGAGGTAGGTGGCACGACAGAAGCGAATGGATCATGGCCGATCGCTGTCATCTCGAACACTGAGATCGACCTGCAGGGTTCCACCTACTCAAGTGCTTACACCGAAGGTGGCTATGTGGCCGGTTCGCTGGACGCTCTACCGATCTCGCTCGACGAGTTCGAAACTGCGACGCTCGCTCGGCTGGCGGCATTCGATTCCGAGCACTCGCTAGGCTTCTTCTCAGGCGACAACCTCGAAGCAACACTGCAGACCGGTGAGCAATCCGGCATTTCGAAGCGTCTCTTTGTTCGGGGTGTGTATCCGGTCACGGACGCACCTGAAGCATTTGCATCCATCGGTGGGCGCGAGAACCTCAAGACTGATCCTGTCTACAGTACCGAGACCGGGATCGATGCACGCGGCATGTGCCCGCAACGAGTGTCGACCCGGCATGCCCGTGTGAAGCTGCGCATCCCGGCTGGTACCGAGTGGTCATATGCGACGGGATGCGAGCCGGACTATACGGGCGGGGGTAAGAGATGAGGATGTGTCCTCTTGAGGTCACCGGAGGTGACCAGTGAAGGTTCCGCATCTGCGCGAGACCAGTTTACCTCAGATAATCCAGCCGATCCGGGACTTGGCCGCAGGCCGGTCCAATGCTGTTGGGACTTGCACACTTGCCGCCAACTCTGACGTATTCACCGTCGTGATAGCGCCGAACTGCGGCCTGGACAGCAACGTGTTCCTCTTCCCGGCTTCAGCGAACGCGGCGCATGAGCTGGCCAACGGGAGCCTCTTCGTGAGCGCCGTGGGTTCAGGTGAGTTCACGATCACGCACTCGAACGACAGTGCGACGGCGGACAATCGAATCTACTTCTGGCTGGCACTAGGTTAGGAGCTACCATGACGACTCTACGTCGCCACTCGTCCATCATCTATTGGGATAAGATCGCCGTTGCGGAATTGTGATCCTGTAGCGGCAAAGCAGAATGGAGTTGATCGCTCAATGCCAAAGATGTCTGAATAGTGCACTTGTCCCCATATGTAGATTGCCGATGTATCATTTGCGAGCGCAACGCTCTCTTCCGGCGTAATAGGCGGAAACGCTTCTTCTATAGCAAATGGCTCTTGTCCCGGCGCGAGCAGCGCCACGGAAAGCTCCGGTTCTACTTCTATAGGTGGTAATCTCCCCTGCAATGGATAAACGCTGATTGCCGCTCTGCCGTGCGCGCCAACTTTATAGGCAGGGCTGTGACCACAATTGCAGATGTGAACGACATATTTTGTGGGCTGTGGTCTGCCATGAAAAATAAGCTGCGGTTTAACATAGAGGTATGCGCGAACTTGATTCTGACCAGTCTGCCTGGCGACCTCAACGGATTTATTGGCTGCGGCGGTAGCTTCTTCCGCTTCTCTTACAGCACCTCTAGTCGCCTCGAGAGTTTCTTTGAGGAGGGCTATGCCGAATGCGGTCAGGAGTAGGGCACCAATCGCTGTGAAAGCCGTGACGCGGGTCCAGTACGCCATGGATTCCTGCGCGAGTAGATCGCGTGCAACGACGGTTCTGCCATCATTGTCGTTGCTTTGGGGCAGATAGGTGAGTTGCTGCTCCGATTGATAGAGTAAGTGTTTTTCGGCGTTATACAATCCAACAATCAATAGAAGACTTGAAACCAAAAGCAAAACTACAAGCGGAGCAGAAAATCTGATAGTCATGGCCATGAACCTGATGTTTAGCTAGGCAGATCGTAGAGAACTTAGTCTATGACGCTGTCTGACTATCGTGCTTTTGGGTGGTGCATCCGCACATGGGAGTCTAACTGTTGCTCATTTGCTGCGCGGCGATACCTCTGCCGATCCCAGCCTTCTCCAAAACGTCATCAACTTTCCTCAGCGCATTCAACATCGGTGAGTGAGCCATCTGCTTGATGGCCTTCTGCACGACTGACGGATCTTTGGATGCCAGCATCTCAGCGACCTTCGTAGCCAACCGCTGTTCGAGCTTGACCTTCCCGTAGCGGCCACCAGCAAGCAGCGCCGCTCCGAACAGAGCGTACGGATCGGCGGTGAGATAGCCGAGACCGCCAAGTCCCGATCCAGCACCGATTGCAGCGAGATCCCAGAGTTGCTTGGCCGTCGTGCTGTTGCCCTGTACAGCACCGCGCATCTTATCCATGATGACTTCGACCCGCTTGAACGTTTCCAGTTGCCGAGCGGCGTTCGGGCCGAGGGCAATCTCAACGCGTTCACGAGCTGCAGGTGAATTGAAAAACCGCATTACGATATTCGACCGATCAGGAGCCTCGTCGATCATCGCCGATATCTTTGATGCGTATCCCTCCTTGAACATTATCCGTTCATTGGTGGTCATCTTGCCAAGCGCACCCCGGACGACGTCGTTGTTGAACTTCTCGGTCGCGAATTTCTCGCCAGCTTCGAGCGAATCACTCGCCCTGAAAATCGTCGCAGCAACGCCACGAGCTTCCTTGTAACTGGGAACGGCACGATCGAGCGCTGCAACGAGCTGGGATCGGATATCGGATGCATCCCCCGCAGCTGCGCGTTCACCCGATCTCATTAATGAATCGACGGTGTCGTCGAGTGCGCGTTTGATGCTGTCAAAATATTCGAGGGTCGGACCATTGGGGCCGGTTCGACCAGTCGTAAATCTCTGCGTCGTCGCGCGGTTCTGCATCATCCGATCTGCAGCCTTCATGGCATCCTGGACGACTGGGGCTTCCATCAGTCCTGCAATCGTCGGATCGGAGATGCCCTGAGAGCCTTCTGTGTAAGCTCTCTGGTAATATGGAGCCCGAGACGTACGGGCGATCTCCTGCAGCTCCTGGCGGGTTTGAGACGCTTTGCCTGGAGTCTGGATGATCGAACGGACGAACTCTGCCGTCCGGGGACCTTGATCCTCGTATCGCTGGTTTATGACGGAGTTGAGCGTCTGCTCAGCCTCGGGAGATACGTTCGCAGCTTGACGCGCCAACCGCGTTGTCGCCGGACCTCCGGTATCCATCACGCGCAGATCCTGACCGGCAGCCGCAGCTCGTTGCCTGTCCTGCGGCAGCAATGGTGGGACCATGCGCGCATCGGCATCGACCGCCTGAGCGACACGTCGAGCAGCTTCTGCTTCCGGCTTGAACGCACCACGGAATGGTGACGCCACCTTCTCACCAACGCCCTTTATGCCCTTGGCGATTGCAGTCGGCATGCCGGGTGCGGTCACACCACCGGCAACGGCAGAAATGCCTGCGCGAACTGGATCGATACCTTGTTCGCTACCTTGCGCCATGGCCATAGTGTCCTGAGCAACCGACGCACCAGCAAGTCCGGCAGCACCAGTAGCAGCACGTGTGGCAGTGGTTGCACCACGACCAGCAGCTCCCAGGAAAGGGAGCGTCGCCAAGGTCTGAGTACCGATCTCATCGAGATCACGGCCAGAGACACCCGGAGCATTCAAATACGACCAGTCCTTCATTCCCGGTGCCTTAAGCATCAGGTTGCCGTGCTGGTCGAATTGATGTTCGAGCCCCGGGATGTTTTGCTTCAGAATGTCGCGCTGCGCATTCTGATCCGGCGTGACTGCCGATCGCATAATAGCGTCGGGATCGACCGGTCCAGATCCGGCACTCTCATTCATGTATGCCTGAAGGAATTCAGGCCGATCTCCGAGCTGATTGCGGGATGTCCCGGTGACCATGTCCACCGCCTTTCCCCAGAAGCCGGGCTTGGATGCGTTAGCTTCCTGGGACTGGCCATTCGACTGGAACCATTCCTGCGCACCGCGCATCGCCGTCGTTTCATCGGCGGCTTCAATGTCGATCACGCGCTTGTCGGGCAGCTCGATGGAGAAAACCGCCATCAACGAACACCCAGAACGCGGTAGCCTTGACCATTCCCTGAGCTTTCAGGTGGTGTAGTTTCGGAGTTGAACAACGGATTCTGATCCGCAAACTCGCGAAGAACCCTGTTGAACCCTCCCTGATCAAAGGAGCCGTGCTGCTGCACGTATTCATCGGCCAGCCGGGCAACATCGAGTTTACGTTGTTCCAGCGCTCGGAATGCTTGCAGCATCCGCCGATTACCTTCCGGCGAGCGATCGATGCCGATTTGGGAGTCCTTCAAAAACTGAATGTCACGATCGGATAGCGCGCCGGGCATGCCCATGCCTCCATCGGGACTGCGCATCATCAGAGCCATTTTGTTCTGGACAGAGCGGAGCAACTCGCCACCAGCTACTTTATTGGCGTCCGTGTCGACACCGAGCATCTGACCGAACTGACGGACGGTCAGCTCCTTGTCGCCCAGGATACCGGTGCGGACACCAGTATTGATGGCATCTTCGGCGAGATCGTACATGCCGAGCATGCCACGGGCGTTCTCAGCCTGAGACTGGATCTTGCCGTATGCTTCGGCACCCATCTTGCCCATCTGTTGGTTGAATGCCTTCTCTCCCGGATTGACGTTGACCTGCGTGGCACCAGCACGACGAAGGTCGGCTTTCCACTGGGCAAAGGTCGGGATTTGATCCGCAGCCTCTCCACGCTGCATGCGTTGGCGAACGTCGAACTGATACTCAGCCAACTCGTCGGTGACTTTGCCACCGCCGAACCGCTGAGCGAGGATGCTCTTCAGAAGATCTGGATGCCGAGCAACGAGACGCGCCGTGCTCTGGTCCATATTGCCGTTTTGCATGAGCCAGTTCACGGTCTGGTTCTGATCGGACTGAGAGCGGCCAACGCGCATGGCATCGCCGATACCACCGATCAGGCCACCCTTCTGATAGCCATGGCCGAGGGCGCTCAGAACTTCACCGAAGCCCGGGCCGTCATTGAAACCACCTGAACTACCTGTGCCTTCATCGAAGAAATTTTGTGGTGCCGAACGTGGTGAAGCTCGTTGAGGTGCAGCAGCTGGTAATGGCTGGCCGGGCATCGGAGCTGGTTTGACGTCACGTTGTTCGAGTGGAGGCATTCCTACCTCGGATCGGACAGGTGGCTGAGCGACAACATCGCTGCCGGGAAACGTGACGCCGTTCGTGGCGAGACGTTTCAGCAGGTCCGCCAGCAAGCCTTCATGCTGCTGGACGACAGCGGCACCATTCGGCTGTGAAACCAGATTTGGTGTGCCGATCCTCAAGAGTTCATCCAAAAATGCCATGGATCAGCGTCCTCCCTTTTTCGCACGCCGACCTTTGACGATGTCAGCGGCTTTCCGGGTGGCTGCGTCCATGTCTACGTACTTGAGACCAGACACGTCTTCCTCGACAGCAGCGGGATTCCGTTGTTCGACTTCCTGGGCCATCGGGCCGACATGAACCTGATCATCGCCCTTGTAACGCCAGCGATAGATGGGTGTGCCGTCAGCCATGCTGCCGATCTGTTCGACACCATCCTTGGCCCGTTCGTCCGACAAATTCAGACCGAAGCCCGAGCTTTTCGTCTTGGACTTCTCGGTCGATTGACCGGACTGCTGCTCACCGAGACCCGCCAATGGGAATAGTACAGACCCGAGCGCGCCGAGATCCTCATAGGGGATCTGCTTGATCTGCTGATCGAGCTGAAGGATCGCATTCGGGAATAGGTTCTGGGCGTTCAATGCTTCGTTGGAAAGATTGATTCCCTGACCAGCGAGGTTCGCTCTGGCAGCATCAAGCTGAGCCTGTGTCGTCGCCGTTGAGGACCCCGCACCGTACAATGTCTGCACGGCATCCATCTGCATGGCTTGGTTCTTGTTGAACTGGTCGAAGAGCAGAGGCAGCTGTCCCTGGGCGACACCACGTGCAACTGCCATCTGGTTCGAACCTGATAGGTCACGTCCAGCACCGGCAAACTGGGCATTGATGCGATTGGAGATGTCATCGCCGACCATCGTGAGCATCTCCCGCATCTGGGGATTGCTCATCGGGTCGAGGTATTTTCCGGAGGCGTAATCGCCGATCTGACCCTGAAGCTGGGTATAGGCATCTCCGACCTGTGTGGCTCGGTTCGGAGCATTGAAGGCGTCGTTGGCAGCTCCAGCGATCTGGGACTGCCATGGATGTCCCTGTGAAGCAGTCGTCTTCAACTGCTCAAAAGCCATCTGCTGATCTGGTGTCAGACCGATGCCACCCATCGAGCCGGTCGCTCGCAGCATTCCTTCGAGATATGGGACGGCAATGTCCCACGGGTCCTTCTGTGCCTGGGAATTGGTATTCTTGGTGGTGGAGCTGCTGCCTGCTGAAAAACTCAACTTGATGATCCTTCGTGTGGGATCACTGTTCGCTCATAGATTTCCTGATCCATGAGCCGTCCCACGATCTTGTATTTATGAAGCAGTCGCCGGTAGCCAGATCGGCCAGCAAAGCGGATCTTCGAGCATCCGTGGGACGTGGCAAATGTCTCCAATGTCTCGTCAACCTGCTCGATCCATCGGGGCATTCTCGATTTCTCTGACGCACCGAGAGCGAACACCGTCACATATCCCTCGTCGTTCACCGACGTCAGGAATGCGCCCAGCAGGTCTTCACCTTCTAGGACGATCCAGAGCTGCATCGTCCGTGATACGAGATGGTCGGCAACCTGCCTGATCGTCAGATTGGCATCGCTTGTGAGCCCCTTCAGGAGTAGCGGAGCTACTGCCAGCCACGTGGAGCCGATCAATTCTGGCGGAACATGAAGGACGTGGAGGCTGGAAGACGGCACTTCCTATTTATGCCGTCCCGACATCGACATTGCCTGGAAAGATGGATGCAACGAATCTCTAAAGGGACTCTCTAAGAAAAACGTTGCATGTCTCAATCTCTAGGCAATCCATCATCCGGGAAGTCACCGGACATAAATAGTCCGTGGCATATTGGGGTAACAACAAGTATTGGCGCAGCCTGTCAGGGCCTGAACGGGCAGCAGCTATGGCACTGCTGGAAGCGGACAGCCGTAACGGACGTATAGACGTCGGTTCCGCGCGTAATGCGCTGGGAGCGATGATCAACCGATCAGCCAGAGATCGGGTCGATCTCGGTGAGCATGTTTCTCAACGGATCTATCAGCCGACCATCGAGGACCGACAGTTCGCTCGGCTGTCGAAGGTCATTGGCTCGCCAGAGCACCGACAGTTGACCGAGCTGGCCCAGTCCCGTCTGTCTGGTCAGACAGAAGACTGGGTTCAGGGTGCAACGCATTTCCTGGCACCTGAGAAGACCATGCTGGCGCTCGAAGCTCGGGAACCCATGAAGTATCGCTCATGGAGGAAGTGGACGAGCTTCAATCCGGAGACGAACGAGTACAAGGGTGTGCTCTTTCGTGACGGATCGCACGCTTTCCTCGCCCCGGAAGGCGCGTACTCAGCACCGGCTCAGTCTGGTGCACAAAAGCTTCAAGTCGCCCAGGTCGAACCCCAGTCACCACCATCGCCCACACCAAGTCCAAGCCCATCAAACATGCTGCAGCCGTTCGTTGGTGGTGCCCAGCAGACGCCTACCAACACTCCGGTCGATACCGGAATGCTGGCCTCACTGTTCAGCCCATCCACTGGTCCAGCTGGAACACTAAATACCAGTGTGGAATCACAGCCTGCGCCGACACCGCCACAAGCGCCACCGGAGGCTCAGGAATCCCCACTCGGACATGGATTCTCCATTGCCACCAAGCCCATCGATCTGCGGAAGCTGATGGCGGTGCTGCAGAACAGAACTAGGCCGGGTTGGGATGTTTAAGGAGAACGACGTTTGAGCTTTTTATTTGGGAGCCCCAATTCTGCCAGTCTTCAGCCGATCACGGCAAATCCCGTGCACGGCGGTCCATTGCTGCAATGGATGAGTCAAAGCCCGACCGGGTTCAATGACGGTGGCGGCATCCTGTCTGGTATCGGTCAGAAAGGCATGCCGGGAAACCCGAACTCGGTTCCGCACGGCACCATCGATCCGAACATCACAGCTCTGACGTCGATGTTCGCGCCCAAGGGTGAGACACCAACTCCGATCACACCGATCGTACCCAATCAGCCGTCCAATCCTATCCAGGCGCTGCTGATGAACATTTTCCAGAATGTTGGGGGCCAGCGCTGACGGCTTATAAGTGGAGTACGACGGCGGACAACAACGCGTCCGCCGATACCAGCATCAACTGGCAGGAGAACCAAAGTCCCGCATCCGTGAATAACAGCGCGCGAGCAATGATGGCGGCTGTTGCCAAATGGCGGAATGACTTGTCGGGCAACTTGGTGACAAGCGGGTCGAACACAGCTTTTACCCTGTCCACCAATCAGGTACTGACTTCGTTCGTCGATGGTTTCCGGATTGCAGTTCGGATGCACGAGACCAGCGGCGAGAATCCCACGCTGAACGTCGATAGTCTCGGTGCGAAGCCAATCCGCTCACTCGTTGGAGAGGGTGTTGGGGTCGGTGCCCTGCTGGAAAACGCAATCTACAACTTCACCTATGACAGTGATGATGACGCATGGATCGTGCACAGCGCTCGGGGCGATTACCTGTCCGCTGGTGACAATCCTGACCTCGTAGCTATTGAGGAGCTGGAAGGAACGACAGGCACTCTTCGCAAGACTGCGGCAAACACCTGGGTTCTCGATGACGGGACGACGAACATCGTCTTCCTCAAGGACAACTCTGGGAACGCATTGACGACCGGCGTACTGGGCGACGTCCAAGTGCCATTCGCTTGCACCATCACAGGTGTGACGACGTTTGCTGATCAATCCGGCTCGTGCGTCGTCGACATCTGGAAGGACACCTACGCAAACTTCCCGCCAACCGATGATGACAGCATCACTGCATCGGCACCGCCGACCATCTCTGGCGGCATCAAATCCACCGATACCAGTCTCTCAGGCTGGACCACATCTATCAGCGCTGGCGATATCCTGCGCTTCAACCTCGACAGTGTCTCGTCGATCACCCGCATCGAGATCATGCTGAGGGTTAGCCGTTACGTCTGAGGAAAATGGTCAAACGAATTTTCCTCACCACGACCGGCGCGAACACTTGGACAGTCCCGGGCGATTGGAACTCAGCGAATAACACCATCGAGTGCATCGGTGGCGGTGCTTCGGGTTTGCGTGTCGGCTTTATTCCCATTGTTGCGCTAGGTGGTGGCGGTGGCGGTGCCTACGCGAGGATTTCAAATCTCGCTCTGACGGCCGGATCATCGATCGACTATACCGTCGGCGAGGGTGGCACGAGCACTGACGGCGGCGACACATGGTTCAATAGCTCCTCCTTTGCGGGATCATCCGTTGGTGCCAAGGGCGGGAAGGTCTGCACTCTCATTTCCACCGTCTTCACGCCAGGACTTGGCGGGTCTGCTTCTGAGAGCATCGGCGACGTCAAATACTCGGGCGGCAACGGCGGCAGTAACAACGGAAGTGGTGGAGGTGGCGGCGGTGCTGCCGGTCCTAATGGGGCTGGTAAGGACGGCGGTTACAACTCCGGGAACGACGACAACATTGGCGGTGGCGGAGGTGGCGGTGCCAATGGCGGCTCCAGCACCAATGGCAGCAACGGCAGCGCTTTTAGCGGCGGCAACGGCGGTCAGGGACCGAGCGGCACCGGAGCAGGAACGGGTTCCTCTACCAACGGCAACAATGGTTCCAATGGGGCAGGCGGCGGTGGCGGCCGAAATACTGGTACGGGCGGCAATGGCGGCAACGGCAACGAATGGGACGAAGCCGGAGCCGGTGGCGGCGGTGGTGGAACATCGACCGGAACTGCCGGAAACGGTGGTCTCTATGGCGGTGGCGGTGGATCTACAGCAAATCCATTCGGCATCGGAACCCACGGTGTCGGCGCTCAGGGCATCATAGTCATCACGTACGAACCCATCGCCGGGTTCACCCATGCATTTATTCTCGGGTGACGGGCGATGACCACAGTCAAAACCACGCTCGATGAAAACCCAGCAGCTAGGACGCCTTTCAGCCCGACGACGTCCATTCCGAAATCGGATGTGCAGTCTGCCATCGAGTCTGTTCAGGGTTCGATGGATGGGTTCCAGAATGAGATCGATGCGCTCACCGTCAGTGTCGAGACCCTGTCCAATACGGTCGGTGCGCTGTCCGGTTCTGTTGAGCAACTGTCTGACGACGTCGATGGTTTGTCAAACACAGTTGCGCAGTTTTCGAGTTCCATCAACGAGGTGTCGGATGCTGTCGACCTCGTTGCAAACACGGTTGATCAACTCTCCAACGCTGAGTTCCTGGTGTTCGGCTTATCCGATGCCCTCGGTGCTGAACGCCTCATAGCCAATACAGCGACGATCCTTTGGGATCTCAGCTCGCCCGGAGAAGCGAAGGTCGTTCGAGCAGCACTGACCGGTGATGTGACAGCAGGGGAGGGGGCATCAAACACCGCCATCGCCAATCAGGCTGTCACGTTCGCCAAGTTCCAGAACATTGCCGCCGACAGATTGCTCGGCCGAGATACCGCTTCATCCGGATCAGTCGAGGAGATCACTGTCGGTGGTGGGCTTGAGTTCACCGGTTCCGGAGGTATCCGGCGAGCAGCTTTGACTGGTGATGTGATGGCCGCAGCAGGAGCCAGCAATACAGCCATTGTCGATGAAGCCGTCACGTTCGCCAAGATCCAACACATTGCCACCGATAGGTTGGTTGGACGAGATACTGCGTCGAGCGGTGATCTCGAACAGATCACTGTTGGGGGTGGGCTGGAATTCACTGGTTCCGGGGGAATCCGTCGATCAGCTCTGACCGGTGCTGTCACCTCAGGCGCTGGGGCCGCCAACACGGCCATTTCCGACAATGCCGTCCAGACCAGTCATATCGCCAACGATGCCATCACGAACGGTAAGCTCAGAAACAGCGCCGCGCTGTCTGTGATCGGGAATGCGACCAACGCAAGCGCAGATCCCGCCGACATAGGAGCGGGGTCAGACCATCAGGTGCTTCGTCGTTCGGGGACTGCGATTGGTTTCGGAGCTGTTGCTCTCAACCAAGGTAACGCCGTCACAGGCACGCTTCCGATTGGCAATGGTGGCACAGGACAGACGATGGCAGGCGCAGCTTTCGATGCTCTGAAGCAATCAGCAAACACGACGTATCTCGGTGTCGTCGAGAAGGCGACCGATGCCGAAGTCAGGTCAGCCGCATCGGACAAGTACCTTTCAGCGGATCATCTGGAGACCGCTGCTGCTGCGGTATCGATGTCCGATGCCGCAACCATCGCCTTCGATTGGGAAGAGGGTATCTATCGGACCATCGCCATCTCGGCGAACCGCACGCTCGGCAATCCGACGAACGGTCATCCAGGCACCTGGCGAACAATCCTGGTCGAAGGAAACGACGGCAACACTCGGACGCTGTCCTTCGGCAATCAGTTCGGCGGAACATTGCCCACTATCACCGACTGCACCAGTTCGAAGAAATATCTGCTGTCAGTGTTCTGCAAAACGTCG
The DNA here is from genome assembly GCA_023423275.1 of Pseudomonadota bacterium. GTDB lineage: Bacteria > Pseudomonadota > Alphaproteobacteria > Rhizobiales > Hyphomicrobiaceae > ZC4RG25. The sequence goes on along the minus strand of JAFAFW010000110.1, from coordinate 123,136 downwards.
ACCCAGTTTCTCGTGACGGCGATGGATGGCTCGGACGCATGATTGTTGTTCGGGAAATCGACGGCGTCATCGAACGGGTCACCGGCAATCCAACCCTCACGAGCCTCGACGGTAAGGTACGCGCGCCACTGAAGGCTGTCCTCACCTTGTCCGATAAGGAGCGCGCCCGCTTCGGCATCCATGTTGTTCAGCCGTTCGAGATGCCGGACGGCAAGGAGCGTGACGGCGACCACTTCTTTGAGAAGGTCGGCGGCAAGATCCACCAGCAGTGCAATGTGAGAGACATCGCCCGCGCGGCCGAACTGCCTGTCAGTGAAGATGAGGTCAACGGCATCTCCAATCGCCTCGTCAATCAGAAGGCAATCGTCCTGGCGGGACTGCATTATCCAGTGACCATCTACGACGACCGCATCCGTATCGGGTGTGAAGACCATCCAGCGAAGGATTGGGTTCTGTTCGACAACAGCCGCATCGCGCAGATGGAAGGCGTCGTCGCTCGTAAGTTCTGGGACCAGTATCGAGATGTGATCTTGAGGCTGGCAGGCGTCCTTTGAACTACCTTCCGGGCTGGTATCCGGGTGTCCGATCCTCACAAGCTGAAGACCTGCCCGTCACCGAAATCGAGTTCGAAGCATCGTCGACGAGCACGGCTGCGACGATCACCGGTCCTGCAGAGATCATTGCCGGGGATCTGTTGGTCCTGTTCGATATCACTGGAAATCTTTCGTCGCTCTCCCCATCGGCACCGGCTGGTTTCACCACAGCCGTCACAACCGCTCTCAGCGCCAAGCAGTATCAAGTTCTCAGCTATAAGATCGCCGATGGTTCCGAAGCATCTGCCTCGATCACGGGCATGGACCCAGGATTTGGGGCATCGGCGAAGATCCTTCTCGTGTTTCGTCCAGACGCTCCGATCACGACAGCCGCTCATGCCGATCCGGATCAGTTCACTGGCAACGGCAATCCAGCAGCTCAGACGGTCACTGCATCTGACGGCACGCCGCCGCTCATCGTCTTCGGCGCGTACTCGTCCAGCGGAACGATTAATCCTCGGACAATGTCACCTGCCAAGGATGGCGAGGTCGCCAATGGCACGACCCGATATATCGCCTGGAAGATCTACAACTCCAGTTCAGCCAATGTATCTGTTGACATGGATGATGAGGGTGACGGGAACACCCTTCAGAGCTGCTACATTGAAGTGGCGTGAGTTTTTCGTAGCTCTCACGTTCGAATCCGATCACCCAAACCCGACTTACCCACAGCATACGCACGAATGACAGTTGTCCTTTCGATATGCGTGTTTACGAGCTAGTCCGACATCAACTCGTGAGGAGGGGGAGATGGATGCAGACCGGCCCATCACGAGTGCCGATAAGGATCGCCTTGGATTCGGCACTCTGGCCAATCACCTTGCGCGCGTCATTACAAGCCGCTCGTCCTCTGACGGGCTCGTGATTGGCATTGAAGGTAAGTGGGGTTCAGGGAAGTCAACCCTGATAAACCTTACTATCGAGAAGCTAAAACGCCAAACGCCCCTTTCCCCCGAGATAGTTGAGTTCTCGCCATGGTTGATAGGCGCGCGAGACGACTTGCTTCATCACCTGCTGAATGAGCTAGCGACATCGGCGAGTCGGATTGACCCATTAGAACCGACGACCAATGAGGCGCAGAAGTGTGGCTTCGGATTTTGGGGTTTGACGGCTAAGAGAGATGCCCACCGACGCTTGCGGCGAAATGAGAAACTGAAAAAACGGCTAGAGACGAAGCTGAGATCTTTTGCTGCCGTAGCTGGCGGACTGTCCAATGCGTTACATGCGGCGAATGTAGTCGTTCCGGGAGCCGGTAGCGCTGGGAGCGCTATAGGTTACACTCGTGATCTGGCAAACAGCCTGCTCCAGGGTGGATCGCTTGCGAAGAGGAAGCAAGAGATCGTGAGCGCGCTAAACTTACTTTCAAAAAAGATCGTTGTGTTTGTGGACGATATCGATCGTCTTGATCCCAGAGAAACTTACGAAGTATTGAGGCTCATACGCGCGGTGGCGGATTTTCCAAACGTCATTTACGTGCTGTCATTTGATCGAGAAGTGGTCTCTAAGTCGATAGAGAATGCAGTCAGCATAAGCGATGGCTTCTCATATTTGGATAAGATCCTCCAGGTCTTCGTTAGAATTCCCAAGCCAGAAGCGTTTGATCTCCGACGATGGTTTCAGGCTGAAGTCCAGGCACTATTTCCTCAAGGCGGGTCTGGTTCCGAAGCCGAGGGCGTAGGACGGGGAAATCGGATCGCCGAGATCATAGATGTGCTTGGAGGTCGCTATCTCCATACTCCGCGCGATGTTATTAGAGCGATTAACGCTCTTCGAATGCACGTAGTGCCAATGCAGAATGATGTCGATTTGGCGGATGCGATCTGGCTTCAGTTGATACGCCTTGGTAACCCAGATCTGCACGCTTGGATCGAGGAGTATTTGACCGAGACATCGGCGATGTATAGGGGGGCGAGCGGTAGCGATGATTATGCCAGAAAGATGGGGACGCGTCTCAACGATATCATCGCTGAGAGCAAGCTAGACGCAGTAAGCGTTAGAATGGAGTTAGCGTCCGTATTGCCAGGATTGGGCTCAGCGAACTTTTATGGCGAGGAGCAAGATAAAGATCGTGTCTTTGTTGCGCTTGCCCTGCCAGAGTTTGGCAGATTCATCGCCGACCGGCGCTTAGGAAGCCCGGATCACTATCGATTCTATTTCGCATTTTCCCATCCAGCTGGATCTCTTCGTGATGCGGAAGTGCGTGCGTTCCTGGAGTTGGCTGAGCGATCTCCAGACGAAGCAATCCATCGCTTTGATGAGCTTTGTAGTCAGGAGCGCCCTCAAGGCGGCGTGATGGCTGAGGTTCTGGTCGAACGAATTGTAGCGATCGCAGACAAACTTCCGTTGCAGGCAGTAGCAGGCGTGTTTGCGGCATTCAGTAATTCTATGGATCGCGTTGCTCGACGTGCCTCCGATGGCCCACTTGGCGATGCCCGAGGCTGGAGGCTGGCAGCGTTAGTGACTCAAACGCTGCTACGGCGTGTCACCGATCCTGGGTATCGCGCAACATGCATTGGGACTCTTTTTGCAGGGCCTGCTCTTGGCTGGCAGACCAGATTGTTGCGCGATGAAATCTTTGCTCATGGTCACTATGGGCCGAGTTCAGAGCCCGAAAGCGAGCGACTGCTGTCGCCCGAAGAATTCAAGCGCGTGCTGGAGTTGATGTTGAGGCGCTACAGAGAAGCGTCACCGGAGATCGTCTTGGGCGTGCCTAACCCGATGAGCCTGCTCTACGGTTGGCTCCAGGGGGCGAAAAGCGAGGAGCCTCGGAATTGGATTAGTTCCTTAACGCAGACTGACGAGGGGCTTTTGAATTTTTTATCCCGTGTTCGGGGCACTGGAGTTGATAATAAGGGCGTGCATAAGCTCCTAAAGAAGGCGGATCTTGCTAACTTCTTGGACTACGCAGCCGCTCGATCACGTGTGCAGAAGATTGTCGAAAGCCCATCAGCCCCCGCAGAACAGCGCAGGCTTGCTTCAGAGCTACTAGCTGCAATGGATGAGGGCGAGCGATGGCCGCATCTTTCAGCGTGACGCCGAGGTTATGGCAATACCGAATGGGGCATGGACTGGCCTACATTACCCCGCTATTGCCCCAAAGAGGCTTCTATGGAAGATGGGTAAAGGCCTAAGCCATTGATTTCAATGGCGCACCGGGCAGGATTCGAACCCACGACCCCCAGATTCGTAGTCTGGTGCTCTATCCAGCTGAGCTACCGGTGCGTATCGCTGCGGTGGGCCTGGAAAGGACCCGCGATCAACGAGGCGCCACTACTAATGCGTACCTGCCCGAAGTGCAAGAGGGACGTGGTGCTTGGGCGTTGATTGATTGCGCCGCTCAAATATCGGTCGCCAGCAGAAGTTGATCGTGAGCGCTGAGCTCCTTGAGGACCATCGCTGTCCCCTTGATGACGCACCGCATCGGCTCCGGCGCGAGATAGCACGGCGCACCGATACGGCCTGCAAGTTCTTCACCGAGGCGGTCAAGCAGCGCGCCGCCGCCCGTCATGACCAGGCCACGCTCGCAGATGTCGGCGGCGATCTCGGCCGGGATATCCTCCAGGGTCCGCCGGGCAAATTCCGCGATATCATCGATGACCCCGTGCAGGGCTTCAGCGACGTGCTGAGGGCCCAGAAGCACGGTTTTCGGGCGTCCGCGGCGCAGATCACGGCCGGAAATGCGGATGTCGATATGGCGCCCGTTCGCAAGGGCCGAAGCCGTGCCGGCCTCGATCTTGATGCGCTCGGCATTTGCCGGCCCGACGACGAGATGATGTTGCCGGCGAATATAGAGCGTGATGGCGTCATCCATCGCATGTCCGGCGGCCCGCAGAGAACGTGCGGTTACAACTTTCCCGAGCGACAGCACGGCGATGTCCGTCGTTCCACCGCCGATATCGATGACCATCGAGCCGCGCGCGTCAGCGACGGGCATGCCAGCGCCGAGCAGGGCCGCGACCGGCTCCGCGACCAAATGCACCTTCCGAGCGCCTGCATACTTGGCCGTTTCCGTAACGGCGCGGCGTTCGACCGGCGTGGCGCCTGCGGGAACCGAAATCAGAATGCGGGGGCGGCGGAAGCCGAGCATCGAACGGGCGCGGCGGATGAATTGACGCAGCATGAACTCCGTCGCGACGAAGTCAGCGATGACGCCATCGCGCATCGGATGAAGCGTTTCCAGGGGCTCCGGCGTGCGGCCGATCATTCGGCGCGCCTCGTCGCCGACCGCGACGAGTTCCCGCTCACCGCCACTGGAGCGGATGGCGACCATTGACGGCTCATCGATGAGGATGCCGCGACCTTCGACATGGACCAGCGTATTGGCCGTCCCGAGATCAATGGCGATGTCGTCGGAAAACGCGCCGCCCACCCCGCGAACCTTGGGGAGCATCGTTGAAGATAGCCCGCGCACGGGAAGTCGAATCATGTGTGCATCCGGCGAGGTCGACCACGCCCCACTGTCTCGAATTCACGGCTGCCGGAAACCGGCACAAGGCAACAACTACGCCTCGGCGGTCTCCGTTCCGCGGCGCAGACTGCACATGATTCTTAAAGGATAGGGTAATCCGGCGCGCACGCCAACGCGAATGCCGCGCGCGCCGGATGATCCGTCAAAGGCCAAAGGGTCGTCAGACGCCTTTGATCTTCGCTGCCGGCTCGGAGAAGTGCTGAGCCGGGGCGCCGCGCTGCCGTTTGATCATCAGCTTGTTCATGGCGCCGATATACGCTTTTGCTGATGCAACCAGTGTGTCCGGATCCGCGGCCTTGGCTGTAACCGTCCGGCCTTCTTCCTGAAGGCGAACGGAGACTTCAGCCTGCGCATCGGTGCCCTCGGTCACCGCGTGGACCTGATAGAGCTCCAAACCGGCCGTGTGTGGGACAATCTTCTGAATGGCGTTGAACGTGGCATCCACGGGACCGTTGCCGGTGGATTGTACCGTGGTCTGCTTCCCGTCGACGTCGAGCGTCAGCGTTGCAGACTGCGGGCCGGAGGTGCCAGCGATGACGGTCAACGCGACGACTTTGATGCGGTCGGTCGCCGTTGCGATTTCCTCATCGACCAGGGCTTCGATGTCCTCGTCGTAGATGACCTTCTTGCGGTCCGCCAGGGCCTTGAAGCGGTTGAAGGCATCTTCCAGCGCGTTTTCGCCCAGGTCGTAGCCGAGGTCTTTCAGCTTGGTGCGGAACGCGTTGCGGCCCGAATGCTTGCCCATCACCAGCGAGGTCTTGGAGACACCAACGGACTCCGGCGTCATGATCTCGTAGGTCTGGGTGTGCTTCAGCATGCCATCCTGATGGATGCCGCTCTCGTGCGCGAAGGCATTCCGGCCGACGATGGCCTTGTTGTACTGCACCGGGAATGAGGTCGCCGCCGCCACCAGCTTCGAGGCGCGCGTCAGCATGCTGGCGTCGATGCCGGTATGGAACGGCAGCACATCGTTGCGCACCTTGATGGCCATGACGATTTCCTCGAGCGCGGCGTTGCCGGCCCGCTCGCCGATGCCGTTCAACGTGCATTCGATCTGCCGGGCGCCAGCGCGCACGCCAGCCAGCGAGTTCGCGACCGCCATGCCGAGATCGTTGTGGCAATGAACGGAGAACACGGCTTGATCCGAGTTCGGCACCCGCTCGCGTACGGTCTTGAACAGGGCATAGTATTCGTCCGGCGTCGTATAGCCGACCGTATCGGGAATGTTGATGGTGGTTGCTCCAGCCTTGATGGCGGTCTCCACGCAACGGCACAGGAAATCCATTTCCGTGCGCGTGCCGTCCTCGGCCGACCATTCGACATCATCGACATAATTGCGAGCGCGCTCCACCGACTGGCGCACCATCTCCAGCACTTGCTCCGGCTCCTTCTGCAGCTTCCACTTCATGTGGATCGGGGAGGTGGAGAGGAACGTATGGATGCGCGGGCGCTGGGCATGCTTGACCGCTTCGCCGCAGCGGTCGATATCCTTCATGCCGGCACGGGCGAGACCGGCAACAACCGAGCGCTCGATCCGTTTGGCGATCAGCGAGACGGCTTCAAAATCACCGTCGGAAGCGATCGGGAATCCGGCTTCTATGATGTCGACACCCATCTCGTCCAGCAAGTCGGCGACCTCGAGCTTTTCCTCCAGCGTCATGGTCGCGCCGGGGCACTGCTCGCCGTCCCGCAGCGTCGTGTCGAAGATCAATACCTTGTCTTTTTCGGAAACAGAGTCAGCCATTTGAAAACATCCTTCGCGGGTGGCCGGTGTTCTGCTGGAACGCGCCGGCACTCTATCAGCTTGGGCTCGCTTCTTCATCCCCTGAGCGCCCGTCCCGGACCATTCCGAGACCGTCGAGGCTCAGGGGCTGGTAAGGAGCAGGGTGCGAAGGAGGGAGGCGCGCGCCGGGCAAGCGGCGGCGGGCGCAGAGCGGGCTGCGCAGGTCAGATCAGCGATGTCCCAGGTTGTTGCGGGCATGGCGATCATGGTGTTCAAGGCAAAACTGAGCGCATTTCGCGCGGAGCATCAGGGTCGTGACTAGCGAAAGACCGGCGGCAATGCAAGTCGTTTTGCAAGTGCCTGCGGCGCTGGAGCTCGGCAGATCGCACCGAAATCATTAACCAGCAGGAGAAGTGACGACGTGGCAGGTGAGCGGTTCCATGTGGTGACTGGCGGTCCAGGGGCAGGAAAAAGCACACTGATCGAGGCTCTGGCCGTGCTGGAATATCCGCACATGCCGGAGGCGGGCAGGGCGATCATTCGCGACCAGGTCGAGATCGGCGGACAGGCGCTGCCGTGGGCCGATCGTCCGGCGTTTGCCGAGTTGATGCTGAGTTGGGAGCTCAGATCTTATCGCGCGGCAGCGGCCTATGCTGGACCGGTGTTGTTCGACCGCGGCGTGCCGGACGTGGTCGGCTATCTTCGGCTTGTGGGAGCGCGGGTGCCGGAGCACGTTGAGCGGGCTGCGCGTCTCTTCCGTTACCATCGCAGGGTTTTCGTCGCACCGCCATGGCCCGAGATCTTTGCTCGGGATGCGGAGCGCAAGCAGACGCTGGAGGAGGCCGAAGCCACCTATCACGCCGTATCAGGGGCCTATCGCGATTTCGGCTATGAGCTGGTGGAATTGCCGCGCGCGCCCCTGCAGGAGCGCGTGACATTCGTTCGGCGGCTGATCGATATTGTGTAGAGCTTCTGAATTGTCGCCGAGCGCGGAATGCGAGCCATGGACGCGCTAGACGCTGATCCGGCCTTCCGTGATGCGGACCGCATGGCCGCCGATCCGGACATTCTGCAGCTGGCCGCCGCCGACGTCTATGGACAGCGTGATCAAGCTCGGCCGTCCCATCTCGAAACCTTGCTCGATGATGCGCTTGTGATTGCCCTCCGGCGGTGTGTCGAACCGCTGGATCACGCCGGCGAAACTCACAGCGGCCGAACCGGTTGCGGGATCTTCGGTCACGCCCATGGCCGGTGCGAACATGCGCGCGTGATAGCTCGACGCGCTCTGCACGGTGTCGCTGCAATAGAGAAACACGCCGATGACACCCTGCGCCGCGATCGCCTGCCAGTGCTGAGGATTAACGGTCGCCCTGGCCATGGCCTGCAGAGAAGAGACGGGAACGAACGTGAAGCTGTTCCCGGCGCTGAAACGGGTCGGCTTGTGATTGGCGAAGCCGATTTCACGCGGCAACAGGCTGAGCGCGGCGGCGAGCTGATCGGTGGCAGGGGCGGTTCCGGCATCCTCCGGCAATTTCGGAGCATCGAATTCGGCAAAAGCTGCTTCTCCTTGCCGGAAGCGCACGCCGACCCGTACCGGGCCGATATTTTCTTCCAGTGCGACGATGGAATCGCCGGTGGCGCCCGAGCCCTGCGATCGCAATTCCGCGAGCAGGATGGCCGTGCCGACCGTTGGGTGTCCCGCGAACGGCAATTCGGCAGTCGGTGTGAAAATCCGAATCTTGGCGGAGTGGGTCAGATTGACAGGGCGTTGCACGAATACAGTTTCGGAAAGCCCGAATTCGCGCGCGATGGTCTGCATCCGATCGGTGGAGAGCGCCTCGGTATTATGCACAACAGCGAGGGGGTTGCCGCTGAACGGGGTCTCGGTGAAGACGTCGAGCGTATGGAAGTCGAGCTGCATCGTATCGAGGCCTATCATGAGAGCGACGCTTCAGTATCGCCGTCATATCGGATTTGTCGATAGATGCGAATGTCCTGTGCACGGATGAGACGCCGGCTGCAGAGGGCTTTATTCCATGGCCAAAATGGACAAAGCAGCGCCGCAGTTCCTTCCAACTTGGCAATAGGCTGACCACGGCGGATGAGCAATTGTTTCTGTATGTTGCAGGGAAGTTGATCAGTCCAGTCACAATTCAGCCGCGGACCGGCCACGCTCAGTCCAAGTTCCGCAGGCGAAATCACTTCACCGACCGAGGCTAGCCGGGCTCGTTCGGAAGAGCCCACGGGGGGCACTACGATATCTCCGGTGACGTGCGAAGTCTTACGGACTGGCACCTGAGGGGGAGACAATCAGGACTGGTTCATGAACGCTCTTGGGCAGAAGCCTGCGCGGCGAACGGTAATCTCGTCGCCAGGCATCGTCCCGAAGGCACTTGTCTCGGGGAACGGCTGCCTGTCGATTCCCGAGTCGGGCGGTGGGGAACCCCCGCTTCTCTACCGCCCGACCCTTTAAGTTCAACTTGCTCGCTGCCAAGCGGCGGTGAGCGTCCGATTCGCCGGAAGGCCTGTGCTGCCGCACCGCCACACACCTCCCTCCCCGACGCGGTGGGATGGGTCTTCCGGCGATCCAACCGATCAGATCCCAGCCGACCGCAATTGGATGAAGGCTGCTACAGGCAGCCCGTGAAGGTCGAACCGCACTTGACGTAGGAAATGGCGTCCCAGGCGCAGCAGGGCAGCTCCTTCTTGCACACCCATTTTCTGAGTTCACCACTGGAAAACCGGTAGCTGCAGACTTTCTCGTCCTTGCCGACTTTCAATTTCTGTGCGGCGGTTTTCTGTGCAGGCGCTTTGGATGTTGCCTGCGCCATCAGCGCGCTCGGCGCCAACGCCGTAGAGAGAGCCAGCGCCAGGACTGCCAGCGTACGTGTCATGCCGGGAGACCTCCGTGAACCTAGGCAGGGACGAACTAGAGCATTCCGCCCTTGGCCACGCTAGGACCGGGAAGCCTCACTCTCCGACTTTTGTCCCGTATCCCGGGCACCAATGAGGAAAGCCCGGCATTTTCTCGCCCAGCATACAAGCATCCCCCTTTTCTCCGCTCGCGACTTGGCGGAAACTCTGCGTCTGGGTGAGGAGGCTCCATGCAGACCGCAATCGCCACTGTTTGCCTGAGCGGCGCTCTCAACGAGAAACTCGAAGCCATCGCGGCTGCAGGGTTCAAGGGTGTCGAAATCTTCGAAAACGACCTGCTGTCGTTCAGCGGCACGACTTCGGACGTGCGCGAGATGATCGAAGGCCTGGGGCTGAAAGCCGTTACGTTCCAGCCGTTCCGTGATTTCGAGGGCATGCCGGAGCCGCAGCATGGACGGGCCTTTGCGCGCGCCGAGCGCAAGTTCGATCTGATGCAGCAACTTGGCTGCGATCTGCTGCTGGTCTGCAGCAACATCTCGCCGGACGCGCTTGGCGGGATCGATCGCGCCGCGGCCGACCTGCACGAGTTGGGGGAGCGCGCGGCCAAGAGAGGACTGCGGGTTGGTTTCGAGGCGTTGGCCTGGGGCCGCCATATCAACGATCATCGCGACGCGTGGGAAGTCGTGCGCCGCGCGGACCACCCCGCGATCGGTCTGGTGCTCGACAGCTTCCATACACTCGTCCGCAACATTGATCTGAAGTCGATCCGCGCCATTCCGCGCGACCGCATTTTCCTGGTGCAGGTCGCCGACGCCCCTCGGCTGGAGATGGATTACCTTTCGTGGAGTCGCCATTTCCGCTGTCTGCCGGGGCAGGGCGACCTGCCGTTGATGCCGTTCATGGAGGCTTTGCAGGCGACCGGCTTCGACGGTCTCATCTCGCTCGAGATCTTCAACGACCAGTTCCGCGCGGGCTCGGCGCGCATGGTGGCAACGGACGGGCAGCGCGCGTTGCTCTATATGCTCGATCAGCTCCGGCAAAAAACCGGAGTGCCGGTTCCAGGTGCCCCCGAGCTGCCGCCACGGTCCCGATGCCGGGGTGTCGAGTTCATAGAATTCGCTGTCGATGAGACCCAGGCACCGATGTTCGAGCGGGTCCTGAGCGGACTGGGGTTCAGCAAGACGGGTCAGCACAAGTCGAAGTCGGTGGCGCGTTGGCAGCAGGGCGACATCAACCTCGTCTTGAACACCGAGAAGGAAGGTTTTGCGCATTCCTTCAACATCACGCACGGCACGTCCGTCTGCGCGATCGGGCTCAAGGTCGACGATGCCGCCAAGACGCTCGATCGTGCGCAGAAGCTGCTCGACAAGCCGTTCCGGCAGGCGGTCGGTCCTGGTGAGCTTGAAATTCCCGCCGTTCGCGGACTTGAAGGCAGTCTGATCTACTTTACCGACGCGGCCAGCGACCTGGCGCGGGTATGGGACATCGAGTTCAAGTCCATCGGGGGCGGTGAGGCTGATCGCGAAGCCGGCCTCATCTCGGTCGACCATATTTCGCAGTCGATGCAGTATGAAGAGATGCTGTCATGGCTGCTGTTCTATACGTCGCTCCTCGACGTGCAGAAAACCACCGAGCAGGATGTCATCGACCCCGGCGGTATCGTTCGCAGCCAGGTCGTTCAGACCGAGGATGGCGGCCTGAGGATCGTGCTCAACGCTTCCCAGTCGAGCCGCACGCTTTCGTCGCGGTTCGTGTCGGAATTTTTCGGCTCGGGCGTACAGCACATCGCGTTTACGACGAACGACATCCACGCGACGGCCGCCCGCCTCAGGGCCAACGGTGTCGATCTGCTGCCGATCCCGGAGAATTACTACGACGACCTCGAGGCGCGCTGGGATCTCCCGGCGAGCGAACTCGACCGGCTCCGTGCGGAGAATATCCTGTACGATCGCGAAGGCGGTGCGGAATACCTGCAGATCTATACGCAGAGCTTTGAGGAACGGTTCTTCTTCGAGATCGTGGAACGCCGCGGCTACAAGGGCTTCGGCGCCACCAACGCGCCGATCCGCCTGGCGGCACAGGCGCGCTTGGCCCGGCCACCGGGTATGCCCCGTCGCTGACCGGGTGATCAGATCGCCGCGGGCGGCACCGTGGCTGACTTGGTCCGTCCGGCCGTGTGCCGCTGAAGGTTCGGCCCTCGGGTCAGCCAATCACGCATCGCCACATTGGCTTCTGCAAAGCCCGTGATCGGCACATGATCGATGCCATTCTGACGGCAATGCTTGATCAGGTTGGTCTTGGCCAGGATCAGATCGCAGCGCTCGGCGATGCAGAAGTCCGAGCGGCCGTCACCCACCATCACGTTGGCGCCGATGCTGGTGAAATTGCCGTGTGAGCACTTGCAGTTGCCCATGCGCATCCGGCAATCGGACTTGCGATAGGGGAAACGCAATAACCAGCGGTCGCCGCCCTGCCACTCCAGCTTGTTCGCCCGAAACGGGAGGTCGAGACCGGCCGCGCGCAGGACGGAACCAACCAGCAAGTCCATGCCGTCGGAGACGACAGTCACGCGCGCACCATACGCTTGGCACAGGTCGACGAATTCCGGGAATCCCGGGTCGACGCCGATGCCCTTGATGAACTCGGCGATCTGCTCAGGCGTCGCGCGGATCAGGCGGATCTGGCGGTCCATGGCCTCCGCCGAGGTGATTTTCCCCGACTGCCATTCGGTCTCGATCTCCTGCCAGAACGGGTCGGCGAAGCGGGCGAGAAGGGAATCCGTGGCATCATCCGGCGCAATGGTGCCGTCGAAGTCTACGAAAACGTCAATCGGCAGGGCACCGGGCGTGCGGCTGGGCTGAACTGCGGTCGGCATGGCACTCAAGGCCTCATGATCACTCTTATATTACTCCGACCCTAGGCCTTGAACGCCGGGTCTGGCTGTTCCCGCGGTAACGGAGAATGTGGGCAGCCGCTAGAGCACCGACGGAAGTGTCGCACCGGAGGGAGGTTGCCGCTCTCGCCGGTCAGGCCCCGCGTCGGCACAAGCGCGGCCCTGAACCGGCGCGAGCCCGCCAGCGCAAGCTCTTGATAGCGCGAGGGATGATCGGTTGGCGCGGGAACGAAGATGGGATGGTTAACGGCGGGTTTGCAGGAGCCCTCTGGACCAGGGCCAGCCGTCGGCGGAAGTCGGGTTCAGCGGGGCTGGAACTGGATCATATTGGTTGTCGTTCCTGCCTCAGGCAGAGGCTCAGCTTGAGGAGCGCCGATGGCTTGGTCATTCCGGCTGCTCACCGTCGCCGGCACCGAGGTTCGCATCCACCTGACCTTCCTGCTGTTGCTGGTCTGGTTCGGTGCGGTCCAATGGATGCGGTCAGGTCCACAATCAGCGGTCTCCGCGATTGTGTTCATCCTGCTTCTGTTTCTCTGCGTCGTTCTCCACGAATTCGGCCACGTCTTCGCGGCGCGGCGCTACGGTATCCGGACACCCACCGTGACAGTGCTGCCGATAGGTGGTCTGGCGAGCCTCGAACGGATGCCGGAAAAGCCCAGCCAGGAAGTTGTGGTTGCGCTGGCAGGGCCGGCCGTCAATGTCGTGATCGCCCTCGGTCTGCTGCTGATCCTGGGCACGCGCCTCAATCCCGGTGACCTCGATTTCCTGCAGGATCCCGGCACGAACATGCTGGCGCGCGTCGCCATGGCCAACGTCGTCCTGGTCGTGTTCAACTTAATTCCGGCCTTTCCGATGGATGGCGGCCGTGTCTTGCGGGCTTTGCTGGCGATGCGTTTCGGCTTCGTGAAGGCCACGCGCATGGCGGCCTTCGTCGGGCAAGTCTTTGCGATTTTCCTGGGGTTGCTGGGATTGATGGGCAATCCGCTGCTCGTCCTGATCGCGGTATTCGTTTATCTGGCCGCGACTGCGGAAAGTCAGTTCGTCGAGATGCGGTCGCTGGCGCGCGGGTTCCTGGCGCGCGACGCCATGATCACCAACTTCGAGAAACTGCAACCTCAATCCACGGCCGATGACGCGGCCGCGCTCTTGTTGCGGACGACACAGCAGGAGTTTCCGGTCGTTGATGCCGAGTCCCGGTTGCAGGGCATCGTCACGCGAGACGGCTTGATCGAAGTGTTGCGCGAACGCGGCGGGGGAACGCCGGTCGCCGAGTTCATGGAGAAGGAGATTCCCGTCGTCACCGGCTCTGCCTGTCTGGAGAACGTCATCCAGATCCTGCAGGAAAAGCGGGCCCACGCCGTCGCCGTGGCCGACCCCGACCAGCGTCTCTCCGGCTTCATCACACCGGAGAACTTCGCTGAAATGATGATGGTGGGTCGCGCCCGGCAGAGGTGAGTGCGTGCTACTCCCGATAGACGAGAACCGGCAGTTTGCTATGCGTGAGAACGCGCATCGTCTCGCTGCCGAGCAGGAAGCCTGTCAGTCCCCGCCGTCCGTGCGAACCCATGACGATCAGATCGCAGCCATTCGAATTCGCAGCCGAGATGATCGCCTCATAGGGATTGGGGTCGCGAACGTGCACAGTCGTGCACGGCACCTGAGCGGCCTGGGCGGCGTTGCTGATCTTGGCCAGGAAGGCGTTCGCGTTGGTGTCCGAACGAGTTTCGTAATCGGCCTCGGGGATCGCCACTGCGATCTCCCCGATGGCAATGGCTTGCCAGGGAGCAGAAACCGTAATCACGGTGACTCGGGCGTTGATTTCTTTCGCCAGATTGACGCCGTAGAGGGCGGCCCGCTCGGAGAATTCTGATCCATCAGTCGGAAGAAGAAGGTGCTTATACACGTTTGTGCTCCTCTGCTGGGCGGCTGCGAAATCATGTGATCATCCGCTGCTCCCGCTGCAAGCCTCGGGTGCGGCGCATGCGGACATGTCGCCTTGAGCGAAGCATGTAACAACCGCACAGGGCGACGAGCTTTGACCGGTATCAAGCAGGCAACGTTCGACGGATGGAGTATACTGTCCGCCACGCTCGGCGGATTGCACTGCATTCGGAGAACAGAAACGAAAGCGGGAGGCATTACATGCTGATCGGCGTGCCCAGGGAGATCAAGGTCCGCGAATACCGTGTCGGTCTGACACCAACGAGTGTGCGCGAACTCACCGCACTCGGCCACCAGATCATCGTCGAACACGATGCGGGCGCCGGAATCGGCATGGACGATGCGGATTACGAACGCGCCGGGGCGACGATCGCGGCGGGGGCTCCCGAGATTTTCGCGCGCGCCGACATGATCGTGAAGGTGAAGGAGCCGCAGCCCGCCGAACGCAGGATGCTGCGCCCCGGGCAGGTGCTGTTCACCTATCTTCATCTCGCGCCCGATCCAGAGCAAACAGCGGATCTCATAAAGAGCGGCGCAACGTGCATCGCCTACGAAACCGTGACGTCTCCGGCAGGTGGATTGCCGCTGCTGGCGCCGATGTCGGAAGTGGCGGGGCGGATGTCGGTTCAGGCCGGGGCTTACTTTCTGGAAAAGGCGCACGGCGGCCATGGCGTGCTGCTCGGTGGCGTTCCCGGAGTCGATCCGGCGAAAGTCGTAGTGCTGGGCGGCGGGGTCGTTGGTACACATGCGGTGCATATTGCGCTCGGCATGGGCGCCGACGTCTGGGTGATCGATCGCAGTGTCGATGTCCTGCGTCGACTTTGGAGTCATTTTGGGCGGCCTTTGAACACTGTCTATTCCACACGCGATGCCATCGACCGCCATCTCAGAGAGGCTGACCTCGTGATTGGCGGGGTGCTCATTCCCGGTGCCGAGGCGCCGAAGCTGATCACGCGCGAGCACGTGAAAACCATGCGCGCCGGTTCGGTCATCGTTGACGTGGCGATTGACCAGGGCGGTTGTGCGGAGACCTCGCGGCCCACGACACACGACGAGCCGACCTACGTCGTCGACGGCGTCATTCACTACTGCGTCGCCAACATGCCTGGCGGCGTACCGAAGACCTCAACACATGCCCTCAATAATGCGACTTTGCCGTTCGTGATCGCGCTGGCCGGAAAGGGTTGGCAGCACGCTCTCAAGGACGACGCACATCTCCGCAATGGATTGAATATCTGGAATGGAAAGGTAACTTGCGCGCCCGTGGCTGAAGCACTCGGCTATGAGTATGTGCCGGCTGAGGGTGCGCTAAGCTGAAAAATGCTGCACAGCAGCAACAAAAACAGGCTTTGATGTAGCGACGGGCACGCTTACAAATTATTCGTGGGCTGGAGGGGAGAGCGACGAGTGGAATATTTTGTCCAGCAGGTCATCAACGGCCTGACACTCGGCTCGATTTATGGGTTGATCGCCATCGGATACACGATGGTCTTCGGTATCATCGGCATGGTGAACTTCGCGCACGGCGATGTCTTCATGGTGTCGACCTTCATCGCTTTGATCTTCTTTCTGATCCTCACGCAGGTCCTCGGGCTGGGCTCGCTGCTGATGGCGCTGATGATCGTGCTGCTGGCCGGGATGTTTCTCACCTCCCTGTGGAGCTGGACGATCGAGCGGCTCGCCTACCGACCGTTGCGAGGTTCGTTTCGCCTGGCGCCGCTGATTTCTGCGATCGGCATGTCGATCTTTCTGATGAACCTCGTGCAGGTGCTGCAGGGCCCGCGTAACAAGCCGCTGCCACCGATGCTCAACGAGGTGATCCACCTCAACATCGGAAACGGCGGCGGATCCGTGACGATCTCCTATAAGCAGATCCTCATCATGATTATGACCGTCGTGCTCCTGTCGGCCTTCTGGTACGTGGTTCAAAAGACACCACTCGGCCGCGCACAGCGGGCCTGCGAACAGGACCGGCGCATGGCATCGCTGCTTGGCGTGGACGTCGACCGGACGATCTCGATCACATTCATCATGGGCGCCGCGCTCGCCGCCGTCGCGGGCGTCATGTACATGGTCTACTACGGTGTGGTGAACTTCGCTGACGGTTTCGTACCCGGCATCAAGGCTTTCACCGCGGCGGTGCTCGGCGGCATCGGCTCGTTGCCCGGCGCGGTGCTGGGCGGATTGCTGATCGGGCTGATCGAGGTCCTTTGGTCCGCCTATTTCTCTATTGATTACAAGGATGTCGCGGCGTTCTCGATTTTGGCGATAACGCTGATCTTTCTTCCGTCTGGAATTCTCGGTCGGCCTGAAGTGGAGAAGGTGTAGCCATGGCGACTGTTGCCGAAGAGCGCAGCGTGGTGGTGAAAACTCCGGTTTGGATGGCGGCTCTCAAGAAGGCGTTCTGGGCGGCGCTCATCGCCTTTGGCCTTGCGTTCCCGATCGTCGCGTTGCGCACCGATACGGACTTCAGCAACCGGCTGATCCTGCAGCCCCGCTGGGGGCTGGTTGCGATCATGGTGGGGCTGGCTTTCGCGGTCAGTTTCGTGCTCGCCGTCATGCCGGCGCGGCAGCAGCGGGTGAAGAAGAAAGCGCCCGCGTTTGCGATTTCCGACAATGCTGCGAAAATCTTCGGCGTTCTGGGTTTGGGATTGCTCGCGGCTTACCCCTTCCTTGCGATTCACCTCACGGGCATGGGTGGCTCGATCAAGTGGATCGACAACTTCGGCATCCAGATCCTGATCTACATCATGCTGGGTTGGGGCTTGAACATCGTGGTCGGCCTCGCCGGGCTGCTCGATCTCGGGTATGTCGCCTTCTACGCCGTGGGTGCCTATTCGGCGGCGCTGCTGACGACCCAATTCGGGCTTTCATTCTGGCTTTGCCTGCCGCTCGCGGGAATCATGGCGGCGTTCTGGGGCATACTGCTCGGATTTCCCGTCCTGAGGCTGCGGGGTGACTATCTGGCCATCGTCACGCTGGCGTTCGGCGAGATCATACGCCTTGTGCTCATCAACTGGATCGACGTCACCGGCGGCTATGCAGGCATTTCGGGCATTCCACGACCGACCTTCTTCGGCATCCCGTTCAATGCCAGCGATGAGGGATTTGCCGCGGTGTTCGGTCTGGAGTTCACGCCGCTATATCGCACGATCTTCCTTTATTACGTCATTCTCGTTCTGGCGCTCCTGACCAACTGGGCCACGATCAGGCTGCGCCGTCTGCCGGTCGGTCGCGCATGGGAGGCATTGCGCGAGGACGAAATCGCGTGCCGCGCGCTTGGGATCAACACGGTTGCCACCAAGCTGACTGCGTTCGCCGTCGGGGCCATGTTCGGCGGTTTCGCCGGAGCCTTCTTCTCGGCACGTCAGGGGTTCATCTCGCCTGAATCGTTCGTGTTCATGGAGAGCGCCGTCATTGTGGCCATCGTCGTCCTGGGCGGCATGGGAAGCCAGTTTGGCGTCGCCATCGCCGCGGTGGTCATGATCGGTGGCACCGAGATCCTGCGCGAGCTGGACTGGTTGAAAATCGTATTCGGGCCTGATTTCGAGCCCACGCATTACCGTATGCTGTTGTTCGGCCTCGCCATGGTCGTGGTGATGATCTGGAAACCGCGCGGCCTGATTTCGACGCGCAAACCGTCGTTGTTCCTCAAGGAGGCCAAGGTCGTCTCCAGCGAGCATGTGAAGGAGGGGCACGGGTGAGGCGCTGGGAAACCGATCCCCTGCTGACTGTTGAGCATCTCGTGATGCGCTTCGGCGGTCTCATCGCGGTCCACGACATGTCGTTCGTCGTGGGCCGTGGCGACATCACCGCCTTGATCGGGCCGAACGGCGCCGGCAAGACAACGGTCTTCAACTGCATCACGGGGTTCTACAAGCCGAGCAGCGGGCGCATCGCGCTCGCACAGCCGGTTCCCGCGAGCATCGAGGCCATAGACGCGCTGACCGGGACCGGAGAGCGCTGGGCCCATCACGATGGCGGTGGGCTCTACTTGCTGGAACGCATGCCCGACTTCCAGATCGCGGCCAAGGCCCGGGTCGCCCGGACGTTCCAGAACATCCGCCTGTTCTCGGGGATGACCGTTCTTGAGAATCTCGTCGTGGCTCAGCACAATCCGCTGATGCGTGCGTCGGGCTATTCGCTGCTCGGACTGTTCGGCGCCGCCAGCTACCGTGCGGCCGAGCGTGCCGCGATCGATCGCGCGGTCCATTGGCTGGAGAAGATCGATCTTATCGACCGCGCCGATGATTCGGCGGGCGAGCTGCCTTATGGCGATCAGCGCAGGCTCGAAATCGCGCGGGCGATGTGTTCCGATCCGGTTCTGTTGTGCCTGGACGAGCCGGCGGCGGGTCTCAACCCGCGGGAATCCGCACAGCTCAATGACCTGCTTCGTACCATTCGCGGCGAGCACAACACCTCAGTTCTCCTCATCGAGCACGACATGAGCGTGGTGATGGAGATTTCGGATCACGTGATCGTCCTCGAATACGGCACCAAGATTGCCGATGGCACGCCCGAGGAGGTGCGCAACGATCCGAAGGTGATCGCGGCCTATCTCGGCGTGGAAGACGAGGAAGTCGAGCAGGCAGAGGCGGAGGTCGGATTGTGAGCGAGCCTCTGCTGTCGGTCCGTGGTGTCACCACCTATTACGGAAACATCATTGCGTTGCGTGGTGTCGATCTGGATGTGAACCAGGGCGAGATCGTCACGCTGATCGGTGCCAACGGTGCCGGCAAGTCGACGCTCATGATGACGGTGTTCGGCAATCCGCGGGCGCGGGACGGGCGCATCGTCTACGACGGGGTCGATATCACCAGCAAGCCGACGCATGAGATCGCGCGGATGCGGATCGCGCAATCGCCGGAAGGTCGCCGCATCTTCCCGCGGATGACGGTATTCGAAAACCTCCAGATGGGCGCCGAGATCGACGCTCTGGCGCATTTCGAGGAAGATCTTGAAAGAGTCTGCAGCCTGTTTCCGCGCCTGCGGGAACGGCTGACGCAACGCGGGGGCACATTGTCGGGCGGCGAACAGCAGATGCTGGCCATCGCGCGCGCGCTCATGAGTCGTCCCAAGCTGCTATTGCTCGATGAGCCTTCACTGGGCCTGGCGCCGCTGATCGTGAAGCAGATCTTCTCGGTGCTGCGCGATCTCAACCGCCGCGAAGGCATGACGATCTTCCTCGTCGAACAGAACGCATTTCACGCCTTGCGGCTCGCTCATCGTGGCTACGTCATGGTCAACGGCGTCGTCACAATGAGCGGTTCGGGCCAGGAGCTTCTGGCGCGCCCTGAAGTACAATCGGCTTATCTGGAAGGCGGCCGCCATTGAGGAGCAGCGATTGATGCCTGAATGGCTTTACCAATCGAGCGAGAACGGCGGATGGGTTTTCATCCTGCTGACCGTGCTTCTGGGTGGTGCTGCGGCCTGGGTGACAGGGAAGGCGGTCGCCCAGACATGGCGGCCCTTCTGGCAGGTGCCCGCCTATGCCTTGTTACTGACGGCAGGTGTCCGGTTTCTGCATTTTGCGCTTTTTGAGGAACCGCTGCTTCCGCTTCAGAACTGGATCGTCGACTACGCCATCCTGCTGATCCTGACCATGGCCGGGCACAGGCGGATGCGCGCCTTGCAGATATCCACGCAGTATTCCTGGCTGTTTGCAGCCATCGGGCCTTTCAATTGGCGGCGCAGGCTGGCGGAAACAGACTGAGCCCTACGAATTCCTGGGTGACTTCACGTTCGTTTCGGAGGATCATAGCCGCCCAGGATACATCGATAAGAAGAGCGCGGGTGCTCTTGATGTAGAACCGGAATATGTGTCCGTCCATAAGGGAGTATTTCATGAAGAAAGTTTGGTTGTCTGGTATTGCGCTGGCCGCGAGCGTTGCCTTTGCAGGCGGTGCCAGTGCTCAAATCAAGGTTGGTGTCGGCGGTCCGTTTACCGGCCCCAACGCTGCGTTCGGTGCGCAGATGAAGAACGGCGCTGAACAGGCTGCGGCTGATATCAATGCTGCCGGCGGCATCAATGGCCAGAAGATCGAAGTTGTCTTCGGCGATGACGTGTCCGATCCCAAGCAGGGTGTCTCGGTGGCAAACAAGTTCGTCGGTGACGGCGTGAAGTTTGTGATCGGCCACTTCAATTCGGGCGTCTCGATGCCGGCTTCGGAAGTTTATGCCGAGAACGGCGTGTTCATGGTAACGCCAGCATCTACGAACCCGCGCATTACCGATCGCGGATTGTGGAACGTTCTTCGCGTCTGCGGCCGTGACGACCAGCAGGGTGAAGTCGCCGGCAAGTACATCGTCGACAACCTGAAGGGCAAGAAAGTCGCTGTCGTGCACGACAAGACCACGTACGGCAAGGGACTGGCCGACGAGACCAAGAAGGCCGTCAACGCCGCGGGCATCAAGGAAGTCCTGTACGAAGGCGTGAACACTGGCGAGAAGGACTTCTCGGCGCTCGTATCGAAGATCAAGGCTGCGGCTGCCGATGTTGTCTATTGGGGCGGTCTGCACACTGAAGGTGGTCTGATCGTGCGGCAGATGCGCGACCAGGGCGTCAACGCGGTTCTGATGTCGGGTGATGGCATCGTCACGGACGAGTTTGCCGCAATCGCTGGTCCGGGCGTTGAGGGAACCCTCATGACGTTCGCACCCGATCCGCAGAAGAAGCCGGAGGCGGCAGAGGTCGTGAAGAAGTTCATTGCCAAGAACTTCAAGCCCGAGGCCTACACACTCTACGGCTATGCCTCCATGCAGATCATCGCCCAGGCCGCGGCCGAAGCGAAGTCGACGGATCCAAAGAAAGTGGCTGAAGCAACGCGCTCGGGTAAACCGTTCAAGACCGTTCTGGGCGAGATCGCGTTCGACAAGAAGGGCGACCGCACGGACGCCGACTATACGATGTACGTGTGGAAGAAGCAGGGCGACGGCAAGATCACCTACGAGCAGATGTAAGCCGTCATCCGTTCCGACTGTTTGCTTGAGGGAAGGCCGCGATAGCTGCCTTCCCTTTTTCATTCGGAGCGTCGACATTGCGGTTGGGTGCGAACTGACAGTCAGGGTCCGACAAGCGGGTGTCGATTACGAGAATAGTGGCGGCCGCGATCCTGGGCCTCATGCTGGGGCAGGCGTCCGCAGGAGCTGAGCAGGTCAACGTCGGACTGGCTGGCCCCATGACGGGGCGTTACGCCAGCTACGGTCAGGCCCTGCGCGCGGGCGCGGAGTTGGCCATTGCAGACCTGAACACCGCCGGTGGCGTGCTGGGGCGTCGTCTCATCCTCAAGATTGAAGATGACCAGTGCCAGCGCGATCGCGCGGCCGAGGCCGCCCGCGGGCTGGTCGCGGAAGGCGTGGTGCTCGTGGTTGGACATTTCTGCAGCAGCGCATCTTTTGCGGCGGCGGACGTCTACAGCTCGGCCGGTGTCATCCAGATCATCCCGGCCATGACCGGCCCGTGGCCAACGGATGCCGCTTCGGCGCCGACACTCTTTCATCTGAGGCGCGATGACGATCAGGGCGACGTCGCCGGCCGGTTTCTCGCAGCGCACAAGAACGATGCCCGCGTGGCCATCGTCCATGATCGCACGACTTATGGTCACGGGTTGGCCAGCGGTGTGAGGCAGGCGATGCGGCAGGCGGGGCGCGAGGAAGTCCTGTTCGCGCCGGTGAGGGCCGGCGAGAAGGATTATGCCGCCGTCGTGGAGAAGGTGAAGGCGGCCAACGCGGACATCCTGTACTTCGGCGGCTATCCGACGGAAGCGGCCATCATCATCCGCCAGCTTCGGGAGGCCGGTCTCGCCACGACACTATTGTCCGGCGATGCACTGACGGCCAACGACTTCTGGGATCTGGCGGGCGAGGCCGGGGAAGGGACGCTGCTGACGGCGAAATACGATATCAGCCAAGGGCATGATGTTGAGGAGATCTCCCGTCGGCTACGGGAGCGCGCAATAGAAAACATCGGCGACGCGATGCTGGCTTACGTGGCGTTTCAGATCTGGGCGCGATCCGCGTCAGCAACCGGGAGCAGCGATCCGGCAGCCATAGCCGCCCGGATTGCCAGCGGTACGGATACCGTGGCGGGAATCGTGAGGTTCGACAGGAAGAGGCGCGGCGATATCCCGGCCTTTGCCATCCATGCCTGGACGCACGGCAGGCTCCGGCAAGCCGATTGATCGTCGCCGCGCGGGTTGTTCCTTCTGGGGAACTCTAGCGACCCTGAGACTGCGCCGTCAGCTCCGTCAGGAGATGTTTTTCGCAGCGGCGAAGAGCCTCTGGAACCGGACGTCCGGCCACGGAGTATTCGCGAATGCTGCTCTGTATGCGCGCGTAGGCCATGCGCAAATCCACAATATCGTCTAGATTTTCCAGGATTTCCGCGCAATCACTTGGAAGATCATCGCGTCTGCCCACTGGAGTCGTCCTCACTTTTTGAGCGTTTCCGATGCCACCACTGTTATTTATATTGCTCGTTGTGTCCAAATTTGTTGTGGCAGCGCGTTTAATTCGACCGGTGCTTCGCAAACAAAATAGTGCAACGCACAAATGATTGTGAAACTACTGGCGCTTACTCGGACATAGTTAACTCTATAGCGTCGTCAACCCCCTCTGGCAAACGTTCGAGCGGGAGCGTGGTGCGTCGTGAGCGCTCAGCGCGGCTGCATCAGAACTGGACGGGGACCGGCAGGTTCGAGCCCCTGACGGATCAAAGCTCTTTTCAGAGGGCTGAATGATCGCATCATGTGAAGCCCGAAGCCGCGCACTAGGCTGACGGGCAGCAGTGTGCTGAGCAATGTGCGGTTCAAGGCATCGACGGCGAAGCTGCGGCTTTGGATGTCGGACTGCCGGGCGTCGCGATAACGCTGAAGGCATTCATGCGCGCCGATATCGGCATCGCGCGCGACGGCGTCCGCGATGCAATCGGCCAGGACAGCAGCATCGCGCAGCCCGAGATTGAGCCCCTGAGCGCCGATCGGCGGGATGACGTGCCCCGCCTCGCCGATCAGGGCTACCCGGTTGGCCGCGAACGTGTCCGCTGTCAGTCCGCTGAGCGGGAACGAGCGGCGGGGTCCGATTTCGCCGATCCGTCCGAGCAGTCCCTGCAGGCGCTCCGAAAGATCGTCGCGAAAGGCGTCGACGTCCATGCTGGCGAGCTGTTGCACCATGGCGGGTCGATCGACCCACACGAGACTGGATTCCGCACCAGGCAGCGGCACGGTCGTCAGCGGTCCGGCGCCGCGGTGAAACTCTGTCGACACGCCATCGTGCGGGCGGCCGTGACGGAAACGCGTCGCAAGCGCGGCCTGATCGTAGCTCCAGGCCGTCGTGGTGATGCCGGCGGCCGCGCGGCAGATCGAGTTGCGCCCATCGGCGGCCGCAATAAGGCGGGCCGCGACTTCGGTGCCCTCCGCCGTGCGCGCGATGACTGCATCGTCCGTCAGGCGGACGGTCTCGACGCGGGCCGTTTCGACCAGCTCAACGTTGTCATGACGCCTGACAGCCGCCCAGAGCGCAGCGGTCAGCGCCGCGTTCGGTACGTTCCAGCCGAACGCGTCCAGTCCGATCTCATGCGCCTCGAACAGCACCTCGGGCGCGCGCATCAACCGGCCCGTATCATCGACGATGCGGATCGCACGCAGCGGCGCGCTGACCTGCTCGACGCCCGCCCAGACGCCCAGGTTGTCGAGTAGGGCGATGCTGCTCGTGAACAGGGCTGCGGTGCGGGTATCGCCGGTCTGTTCGGGCTGGGCCGGCGGTCCGACCAGCCGAACCTCAGCGCCGACGGTCGCCAGCGCCAGCGCAGCCGTCAGGCCGGCCGGGCCGGAGCCGACCACCATGCAGGCGCGCGGGGAACTTATGCTCATGTCGTTCAGACGTAATCCACAAGGGATCCTTGTGGAACGGGGCTGATCGGCGCAGGAAACGGGGAGATTTGGCGTTTGGAACATGTGCGTGAACTTCGGCAGACATCGGATTTTTCCCTCGCAAGTTCAAAGCGAGAATCTAATGCGCGCGATTCGCGAATCAGTAATTCGTGTCAATTGCGCCACGCCACCAGATCGTTCTCCATCGATGAGGTGGTTCGCTGTTTACGAATTGGTAAGCCATCCGCTAAGCCTTACCCCAGCAAGACCGGTGGAGTTCAGGGTGTCCCTAGCGTTCAACGGGGCCGGTCATGCAGCAAAGGTGTTCAGTCGTGGTGATTGGGTACCGGTAGCGTTAGTCCGACGGAGTACAAGTATGATCGGGGGACTGTTCAAGTCAGCTAGCCGTGTGGCGATCGTTGCCGCGGCTGGTATTCTCGCGGGCAGCCTGTCTGCCCAGGCCGCCGACCTTGGCGGAAACTGCTGCGCCGACCTCGAAGAGCGCGTAGCTGAACTCGAAGCCACCACTGCTCGCAAGGGCAACCGCAAGGTGTCGCTGACCGTGTACGGTCAGGTCAACAAGGCGGTCATGTGGCATGACAGCGATGAGGTTGATGCCTATCGCTCGGAAGAGTTGTCTGTCTATGACAACCAGGCCGCCACCACCCGCTTCGGTTTCCGTGGATCTGCCAAGATCCGTCCGGACCTCGAGGCTGGCTACCAGATCGAAATCGGCCTGAATGAGAACAAGAACACCAGCTCGAACGATACCAACAGCGCGTTCAATATTCGTCACAGCTTCTTCTACCTCGATGATGCCCGCCTCGGCCGCGTGTCGATCGGTCAGACGTCGCAGGTGACGGACGGCCTGTTCGGCATCAACCTCGGAAATACCGTACTCACGCAGCTCGGTACCGACCAGGATGGATACCTGGGCAAGGCTTACGAGAACACCTTCGGTGACGTGTACGACGGTTCGCGTCGTCAGGGCATCTACTACCGCTCGCCGACGGTTGCTGGCTTTATCCTGGGTGCTGGCTACAGCCATAAGACGCGCGAATATGACAAAGGTGCGATTCCGCATGATGCGCCCGAGGACTTCGTAACCGACTCGACGGATTACTGGGAAGTCGCGCTGCGTTATGCGGGCGAGTTCAATGGCGTCCGCGTAGCGGCCGGTATCGGTTACCGCAACGAAGAGGCCTCCAATGGTGATGAGACCGATGTCTTCTTGGGATCAGGCTCTGTCATGCACGTGCCGACTGGTCTGTTCGTGTCCGGTGGCTATGGCGACATCGACGCGCCATCTGCGACATCCTCTCAGAAGGGCTGGTGGTTGATCGCCGGTATCCAGAAGAACTACTTCGGACCGGGCGCTACGACCCTCTACGGTGAGTACGGCGACGTCAACTTCAAGCAAGAGACGATCGGCGATGATCCGTGGGGCGACAAGATGGACGGCAACTACTGGGGCCTGGGCGTCGTCCAGACCATCGACGCCGCCGCCATGGATCTGTATGTGCAGTATCGCCAGTACAGCCTGGATGGCGCATGGGATGGCGACGACTACTACGAAGGTCGTGAGACGGACGTGATCAAGGCAGGCGCGATCATTAAGTTCTGATCCAGCCTAACAACCCGATCATTGGGAGAGCCGTCCTTCGGGGCGGCTCTTTCGTTTTGCCTGGACTTTAAAGTCTCGCGAAATCCGCTTCCGGGCAGCGACAGTTGACGGGCTGAAGCGCTTTGGCCGAGGCAGCGCATCGGACTGCGTGGTCCATGAGGGCAGCTCATTCGGCTCGCCCGCCGATGCGAGATCGTCCGGCGGGGTCAGTCGCCGTTTGAAGCCCAGGCGGCACGGATCGCATCGGAGGCCTCGAGATATGCCCGGAAGCCGTAAGCTGCACGAATTGGATCGTGTGACGCCGATGGCGGGAGCTTACGCCACAGCCACGTTGTCGATCAGGCGCGTATTGCCGAGGCGGGCGGCGGCGAGGGCGCGCATCGGCCGTTGCGCGCCGGGCTCGACCAGCATCAAGGTCTCCGCATCCCGGATCTCGACATAGTCCACCTGGAAGCCGGCGTCGGTCAGCCGCTGCCGGGCCTGGGAGGTTGCCTCCGGAATGCCGAGGCCGCCAGCCACCGCCGCGGCCGCTTCCGACAATTCCCGATAGAGAGCAGGGGCGGCTGCCCGCTGCGCGCGATCCAGATAGGCGTTGCGCGAACTCATGGCCAGACCGTCCGGTTCGCGTAGGGTCGGGTGTCCCACAATCTCAAGTGGCAGATCGAGGTCGCGGACCACCTGCCGGATCACGCAAAGCTGCTGGTAATCCTTCTCGCCGAACACCGCGATGTCGGGTGCAACCTGCGTAAAGAGCTTGCTGCAGACGGTCGCCACCCCGGTGAAGAAGTGAGGGCGCGCGTCGCTTTCCAGTCCTACGGCAGCCCCCCTGGGGACGACATCCGTGGCGAATCCGGCAGGGTACATTTCTGCAACAGTCGGCGCCCACACAAGGTCACAGTCCACCGAAGCGAGCTTGGCGAGGTCGCTGCCTTCGTCACGCGGATAGCGCGTGAAGTCCTCCTGCGGCGCGAACTGTGTCGGGTTGACGAAGATTGATGTCACGGCGCGCGCGCACTGCGCCTTTGCCAGGCGCACAAGCGATAGATGGCCGTCGTGGAGCGCACCCATGGTCGGGATCAGGCCAATGCGCTCACCGGCACTCCGCCAGCCGCGCACGATCGCCCGAAGATCGGCGACGGAGCGGACGACTTGAACCTGTCTTGGCGACACCTGAGTTTCCCCACCTGGACACATCCTGACGATGCGGTGCGCAACGTCGTCTCGGGGAAGCCGTTCGTCAAGGTGCGTTCGGACATGGCGGCGTAGCGCCGGATCGCGAGGAACCGGCTGCCGGGCATGGAATCTGTTAAGACTGTCTGCAACGAGTGCTGATCGACGAGAGATGCCAATGGTCAAGCCGCAGCCACCGGCCCAGAACGCGCCGGCCCCGCATTTCAGCCTGCCACCGAGAGACGAGATTGCAGCCTCCTATCTGGCCGACGAGACGCGTCTGGTCGGGGCGTTGATCGAACGGGCCATTTTTACCGAGGACGAGCGGCGGCGGATCGCCGACCTTGCCCGCCGTCTGGTGCACGCGGCGCGGGCCGGCCGGCAGAAGTATTCGGGCATCGATGCGTTCATGCTGGAATACGGCCTGACCAGCGAGGAAGGCGTCATCCTCATGTGTCTGGCCGAGGCTCTGCTGCGGATTCCCGATTCGGAAACAGCTGATCAGCTGATCGCCGAGAAAGTCGGGGAGGGGCGCTGGGACAAGCACCTCGGGCATTCCGACAGCCTGTTCGTCAATGCCTCGACGTGGGGATTGCTGCTCACCGGGCATATCGTCAAGCTGAAGGACGACAACACCGCATCGCCGACCAACCTGCTGAAACGCATGGTGTTGCGTTCGGGCGAGCCGGTGATCCGCCAGGCGTTGCGGCAGGCGATGCGCGTGATGGGCGATCAGTTCGTGTTGGGGCGCACCATCAAGGAAGCACTCGGCCGCGCCAAGCCGCTGGAAGCCAAGGGATACCGCTTTTCCTACGACATGCTCGGCGAGGCGGCGAAGACTGCGCGCGATGCCGAGCGCTATTTCGATCGCTACCTGCAGGCCATGGAAGCGGTGGGCAAACAGGCCGGGCCTCTGAAATCGGAGCACGCCGACGCGCTGATGGAGCGTCCGAGCCTGTCGGTGAAGCTTTCGGCGATCCATCCTCGCTATGAGCCGGGCAAGGAGGCGCGTCTCGACAAGGAACTGCTGCCGCGCATGGTGCAGCTTGCCGAAGTCGCGCGCGCCCGGGGGCTGGGGCTGACCTTCGACGCGGAAGAGCAGGATCGGCTCGATCTCTCGCTGGAAATGATCGGCGAGGTTCTGGCACATCCCAAGCTCGATGGCTGGCACGGCGTGGGACTGGCGGTGCAGGCTTACGGCAAACGCGCGGTTCCCGTGCTGCGCTGGTTGCGACGACTTGCGGAACGAACCGGCAAGCGAATCCCCGTTCGCCTCGTAAAGGGGGCGTATTGGGACAGTGAGATCAAGTGGGCGCAGGAGCGCGGTCTGGCTGATTATCCCGTGTTCACGCGCAAGACGCATACGGATCTGTCCTATCTCGCGTGCGTGCGGCTGCTGTTGTCGGATCCGCGCGCGTTCTATCCGCAGTTCGCGACGCACAACGCGCATACCGTGGCATCAGTGGCGATCGCAGGCGGCAGCGTTCCTTATGAGTTCCAGCGCCTGCACGGCATGGGCGAGGCACTTTACGAGGACGTCGTCGGATCGGAGAAGCTCGGCCGTTCCTGCCGCATCTACGCGCCCGTGGGCGGTCACGAGGATCTGCTCGCCTATCTGGTCCGGCGGCTCCTGGAGAACGGCGCCAATACCTCCTTCGTCAACCGTATCGCCGATGAGGAAGCGCCCGTCGCCGATATCATTCGCGATCCGGTTGAGGCAGCCGAGCAGGATCGCGAACTGCCGCTCGATGCGCGTCCGCGCGGCCTGCCGCTGCCGCGAGAGATTTTTGGTCCGAGCCGCCGTAACAGCGCGGGTCTGGCGCTGACTGAGCCGACGGTTCGCGATCCTCTGAAGGCCGAAATGCGGCTGGCGCTGGAGGAAGGATTTGAGGTCGGGCCGATCGTCGACGGTGCGCTGATCAACGACGGTCCGGAGACGATCGCCACGTGTCCGCACGATCTGCGCAAACGGCTCGGCATCGTAAGGCTGGCGGATGCGGAGACGGTGAACGAGGCGATTGCGAGTGCGCGCGCGCATTCCGAAAGCTGGGACCGCATCGGCGGCATGGAGCGGGCGAAGATCCTGGAGAAGGCTGCCGATCTTCTGGAGCGCGATCGCGCGCGGCTGATGGCCGTCATCGTGCGCGAGGCCGGTAAGACGCTCGAGAACGCGCAGGGCGATATCCGCGAGGCGGTGGATTTTCTGCGTTATTACGCCAACGAAGCGCGGCGGCTGTTCTCCGGCCCGACGACTCTCCCGGGGCCAACCGGCGAGCGCAATACCTTGGAGATGCGTGGCCGCGGGCCGTTTGCCTGCATCAGCCCGTGGAACTTCCCGATCGCCATTTTCACAGGGCAAGTCGCGGCCGCGCTGGCTGCCGGCAACCCGGTGCTGGCCAAGCCCGCGGAGCAGACGCCGATCACGGCATTTCTGACCACCGCGCTTCTGCATGAGGCCGGCGTCCCGCCCGGCGCGCTGCATCTGCTGCCCGGTGGCGGGGATATCGGGGCAATGCTGGTCAAGGATCCGCGCGTGCAGGGTGTGGCCTTCACCGGCTCCAATGAAACGGCGTGGCTGATCCAACGTGCGCTCGCTGACCGGCGCAGCGCGATCGTGCCGTTTATCGCCGAGACCGGCGGCATGAACGCGATGATCGTCGATTCCAGCGCGCTGCCTGAGCAGGTGGTGCGCGATGCCGTCCGTTCAGCGTTCGACAGTGCGGGGCAGCGCTGCTCGGCGGCCCGTGTCCTGTTCGTGCAGGATGACGTGTCTCAACACATCGTCGAGATGCTGGTGGGCGCTGTCGAGGAATTGGATATTGGTGATCCGTTCGACTATTCCACCGACATTGGTCCGGTGATCGACGAGGCGGCGCAGGATGCGCTCGATGCTCACAAGGCGCGCATGTATCGCGAAGCCAAGGTGCTCGTCGACCTGAAGATGCCGGAAAGCTGCCGCGCGGGCACCTACGTGACACCGGCCGTGTTCGGCATCGATCGCATCAGCCGGTTGGAGCACGAGGTGTTCGGCCCGATCCTGCATGTCGTGACCTATCAGCAAGGGCATTTGGATCACGTCGTCGATGCGATCAATGCCACCGGCTACGGTCTGACGCTCGGCGTACACAGCCGCATCGCAGCCGTGGCGGACTATGTTGCCGAGCATGCGCGGGTCGGAAACCTGTATGTGAACCGCAATCAGATCGGCGCGGTCGTCGGTGTGCAGCCGTTTGGCGGCGAGGGGCTGTCCGGAACCGGGCCGAAGGCTGGAGGCCCGAACTATCTGCCGCGGTTCGCGACCGAGCGCGTGCGGGCGACGGACATCACGGCAACCGGTGGCAACATACAATTACTCGGGCTCGGCTTGAGCAACGCTCTGGAGGGGATGCCGTAGGACTCAGGTCTCGCGGAACCGCTGCAGGTTGATCAGACCGAGGCCGGCGATGACGAGGGCGCCGCCGGCCGCGTGGAACCAGCCGAGCTGTTCGCCGACGAGCATGACCGCCAACAGGGCCGTGTAGACGGATGTGAGCGTCAATGCGGCCGACGTCAGAATCGGCCCGCATCGACGCAGAGCCAGATTGTACGATAGATAAGATCCGACGCTGGATATGATCACGCCCGCGGCGATCCATACCAGGGATCTGGCGTTGATCGTCGGCGCGCTGACAAGGGCGGTTTCCAGGACCGCGAACGGAACGGCGGCGATGGCGCCTGCAACGCCCATGACGGTGAACAGGGCTAACGGTGTCAGATCCGACTTCTGGCGTTTCATCGTCACCGTATAGCCGGCCCAGCTAATGGTCCCGGCGACAGCCCACAGATCGCCGACATTGAAAGCCAAGCGCCCGATCTCGCCCAGATGGCCCTTCGTGACGATGACAGCCGCGCCCACAATGCTGAGGCCGACGCCCAGTAAGAGTAAGGGGGCGGGGCGCGCCTGGCGGGTGACAATCTCGAACCCGACGACCAGGGCGGCGGTCGTCGCGTAGATCAGGCCGACGTTCGTCGCGCTGCTGGCTTGTGCGCCGGCGAACGCGGCATAGCTGCAAAAGCCCATGCCGAACGCGCCGAGGATCAGGATTCGCGCCCAGCCTTGCTTGCCGGGGTGCCAGCGTTCATGGCGCGAGACAAAAATGGCCACGAGGGCGACGAGTGCAGCGGCTCCAAACCAGCGTACCGCCGTCAACTGGGCAGGCAGGAACAGCCCCGTCAAGGCGCGTCCGACGACGGCATTGAGCGAGAATGCGACCGGCATCAAGGCGAGGAGGAGGAAATTCAGCATCAGGCACGTGTTCTCATCCTGCCTCCCTCGCAGACACCGCAGCCTTTGGCAACGGCTTTCAAGGTGATCCTGCCGTTGCAGGTGTATCCCGCAATGGCCACCTTATCGTTTAGGCGTTCACGATGCCCGTCCCGGACGATAGGCTTAGGCGATGACCAAAGACACTCCGACAGCCTCGAAGAGGTCCGCTTCCGCCCCGGCGGAGGCGAATCCGACCGCTGGTGTTCCCGGCGAAGCGCGACCGGGGCAGACCCCGGCGACGGCAGCTTCCGACGGGGACGTCGCGGAATTCGTCAAGCGGATGAAGTCGTTGGCACCACGCACAGCGGCCGGCCATGGCAGGCTGATTTTCGCGATGGACGCGACGATGAGCCGGCAACCGACGTGGGATATGGCGCTGGGCCTGCAGGCGGAGATGTTCCAAGCCGTCAAGACCGTCGGAGGGCTTGATGTGCAACTCGTTTTCTTTCGCGGCACCGGAGAGTGTCTCGCATCCAAATGGGTCTCGGATCCCGACGCACTGGCACGCCTGATGACGACCGTGAGTTGCCAGGGCGGCTACACACAGATCCGCAAGGTGCTGTCGCATGCACGCCAGGAGGCGGAAAAGAAGCGGGTCAATGCGCTGGTCTATGTCGGGGACTGCATGGAGGAAGACATCGACGATCTGTGCAGCCGGGCGGGTGAACTGGCGCTGCTGGGTACGCCCGCGTTCCTTTTCCAGGAAGGTTATGACGCGAAAGCTGAACGCGCTTTCCGGGAACTGGCGCGATTGACGCGCGGTGCCTATTGCCGCTTCGATGCCGGGTCTGCCGCGCAGTTGCGCGATTTGTTGTCCGCTGTCGCGGTCTATGCTGCGGGTGGCCGGGCGGCGCTTGAACGGCTTGGCCGCGATCGCCCTGGAAGCGCGCGATTGCTGCTCGAACAGATGAAGTGAGAGCCCGCGAACGATGCCGTATCTCTTGCTTGGACTGGCGGCTCTGGCTCTCGGGCTATTGTTGCTGCGTGGGTTCAGCCGTGCCGACGTCACCGTTCTGGCGCGCCAGATCCGCGTGATCGGCGGTGTGGCGGCGCTGGCTGGCGCGTTCGCATTCATGCTGCGGGGGATGCTGTCGTACGCCATGCCGCTGGCGATGCTGGGGGGATGGTTGCTGTGGGGACGCGGGGCATCGCTTGGCAGTGCACAGAAATCGCCCGGACAGGCGTCGCGGGTTGTGACCGACCATCTCGAGATGGAGTTGGATCACGATACGGGCATGATGCGTGGCCGGGTGCTGAAGGGACGTTTCGCAAACCGCTCGATCGAGAAGATGTCACCGGCGGATCTCGCCGAGCTTTGGCGGGAATGCCGTTTCAGCGACATGCAATCGGCGACGTTGATCGAAGCCTATCTCGATAGCCTGCACCCGGACTGGCGCGAGGATCAGCGATACAGCAACTCGGGTGCGCACGCGGATGGAGCAGAGCCTTCGCAAGGCGGCATGACGCGCGAGGAGGCGTTCGACATCCTTGGCGTCAAACCCGGTGCGACAGAGGAAGAGATTCGCACGGCGCACCGGGAACTGATGATGAAACTTCACCCCGATCGCGGGGGATCGGGCTATCTCGCCGCCCGGATCAATATGGCCAAGGATGTCCTGTTGAACGGCTGAAGACGAAACGGGGCGTTGCCCCGTTCCGCCGCCTCAGGACATGCGTCAGCCGCCGGAGTTCTAGCGGCGCGGCCGCACACTGTCGTCGTGAGGCCTGAAAGTCAGCGACGCCAGCTGCGATCGATGAAGGCCGATATCCTTCAGCATGCGGTCATCAAGCGCCCGGAGCGCTGCCAACGCCGCGCGGTGTTCGTATCGCTCCCGCCAGCGCTTTACCTTCGCCCGGACCCAGGCCGAAAGGCCGGCGGTGAGTGTCGTGCTGTCGCCGATCTCTCGACCTGCCGCCGGCGAAACGGATTGCGTAGTGCTCATTGGATCATTCCTTATTTTGTTGTCGTTCAGTGCACGCGAAACAAGCCACGACCGGAGCGGCTTCGCCCTTTGGCTTGTCCATGGGCAAGGCTTCGCGATCGGGCGGACTTTTAACGGGTGCGAATTGGGTGCGCGTGTTCCGGTAGGAACAATGACGGGAGCGCCCCATTTTCAGAAAGCCTTGTTCCGAGGGGATACGATATCCCCAAGGACGGCTGACACGCCGGCCACACTCTTTATGCCATCTCTTGCTGATACAAAGAGCGAGAGATAGCTTCCCCTGGATATAAGAGTCGCATGACTTGGATGTAGAGCCCAAAGGGGGGCGGAATGTCGCAAACCCGTGAACGACTTTTTCGCTTTGCGCTTTTCGGTGCGATCCCTGTGCTCGCCATCGGCATCGCGGCCCGCCAGGCCTACCTCAACACCTATTTCGGGCTATCGACCTGGAAGGGTGGCGGGATGGGTATGTTCGCGAGTGCGGACAGCGGCGATACGCGGTACACCCGCATCTACATCGAGACGCCCGATGGCCGCCGTGAACCGATCATTCGCATGACGGGGCCTCAGGATGCCATGCTGCAGCGCGCGATGTGGTATCCGACGGAAGGGAATTTCGAGGCGCTGGCCAGATCGCTCCGACATACGTCGTTTGTCGCGGCGGATCAGCCAAATCCGGTCAGCCGGAACGACGTGAACGGCAACCGGATCGGTCCGGCAGGCCGCAGCCACTACCTGTTGAACGCCGACAGCACGCGGTTCAGGGAAGACGAGCCCGCCTGGACGCTGGTGATCGAATACTGGACGCTGTCATTCGATCCCAATACCCGGCTGGTGACCGCGAAACAGGGTGACACCCTGCGGTTCGGGCCGAAAGGAGCCTGACCCATGCAGCTTCTCACCAGGCCTACACCGTGGTTTGACAGGATCGCCGCCGCGGTGCTGCGGATCCCCCTTTTGGATGCCGTTGCGGCCCTGTCTCTGTTTCTGGTGGCCGTCTGGGGATTTGAGAAGCCTCTGGCGCGCTTTGTCGGGCAAGCGGCCCTCCTGGTGGTTCTGCTGCGACCGGCGCTGCTCAAGAATGGAGTCCTGTGGGGGATCCTTGCCTCAGTCAGCAGCATCGCTCTGATTCAGGATTGGAGTTCGGCCGACAATCATAAATATCTGCTGGCCTATTGGCTCTGGGTCATGACGCTCGCGACGTCGGTCCGTGACGAGGAGACTGCTGCAGCCGTTTTGTCATGGCATGCGCGCTTCTTCCTCGTATTCGTGTTCACGGTGGCGGCATTCCAGAAGCTATTTTCACCGACGTACATGTCGGGCGAGATGTTTGAGCTGAAGCTGTTGCTCGACGACCGCTTCAAGGCTTTCGGTCATCTGCTGGGCTTCGATAAATCGATCGCCGACGCGGCTCGCATGATGGTCGCCAAGCTGAAAAGTCCGCTCAATGAGTTTACCGGCAACGCTGTCCTGCTGCCGGCAAACGATACGTCTCGCACGCTGGCGCTGTTGATCACGTGGTATGACCTGCTCGTGCAGTTCACGATCGGCCTTCTGTTCATCCCGGCGCGCAAGATTACGGACCGTCTCGGCCATCTGGTGCTGTTGTTCTTCATTTTCACGACCTATCTGCCGGCTCCCGTGTTCGGCTTCGGATGGACGCTGTGCATTTATGGGTTCACAGTCGCGCGGAACCGGTTCCCGCTGTTTCCCTTGGCCTATGCGGCGGCTTTTTTCGCCGTCCTTGCCTATCAGGCTCCTTGGAGGGAATGGGTGCTGACGTGGTAGGTCGGGTCGAGGCCGATCCGTTGGAGGCGTGGCTCGCCGCGCCGGGCCTCGTCGTTGTCTACGACGGTGAATGCCCGTTTTGTACCGCTTACGTCCGCCTGCTCCGGCTGAAGGAGAACGTGGAGCCCGTGACGCTCGTCGATGCCCGGGAGCGGCCCGATGTCACTGCCGCGATCCTGGCCCGCGGACTCGATATCAACGAGGGCATGCTGGCGATCTACGGATCGAAGATCCATGCGGGCGGCGATGCCATGACGCTGCTGTCGCTGCTATCGACGCGCTCAGGGATGATGAATCGGGCCATGGCATCGCTGTTCGCCAGCCCGGCGCGGGCCACGTTCCTCTATCCGGCCTTGAGGGCTGGCCGGAATTTCGCCCTGCGGCTGCTTGGTCGCAGACCAATCGCCTGAATGACACGTCATCACCTTGACGGACCGGCCGGTCTCACGTAAAGGATCGCCCGTGACGGCGGATCGCACACGGTCCGCCCATTTGCTTTGCGGGAGTAGCTCAGTTGGTTAGAGCGCCGGCCTGTCACGCCGGAGGCCGCGGGTTCAAGTCCCGTCTCTCGCGCCATTGTTTTCAATGGCTTAGCTGTTTCTCGACACTCCCGGAACGCAATATATTCAGTATCAGAAGATAACCTCTGCAGCGTGCCGAGGTGGTCTGCGGTTTCGCTTTCCCTTGGCGGCCCGGACCCGGGCCTCCGTGGCGAGCTGGCTGCGTTTCCCGGATTGCGAGGCCTCCGCATGGAACGAAGCGGATGGGAGCCTGTTGCTTCGGGCGGAGTGGCGCGGGACATCGCCCCGCCATCGAGATGACGCGGGTGCTGATCATGACGCGGATCGTGCTTGGGTTGCTGCTTGCTTTTGGGTGCCTGATGGCTGCGACGCCTCAGGCCGAGGCGCGTAAGGAGAAACGGAAGACGAATTACAACCAATACAACTATTACTATGCTCCACCGGCTCCACGTCTCTACCAGGCGTATCCTCCCGCGTCTCAGAGCCCGAATTCAGGACAAGGCTCCGAGTGCGGAAACACTGATCCCGCGCGCAACTATTCGGATTATCCATGCTGGGCACGCCGCGCCTTCTCGCCCAAAGGCGGTGGTAGCGGGTGAAATGCGCCCTGCGGACGATGCGCCGGCACGACGGTCATGTCATCACGGCTCGGCCAACCGTGAACACAAGTTTGTCATCTGACACGAAATCGCTGCGAGGCGATGTAAATTCTACGGTGTGATCTTGGGCCGTTCAGACCTGTGAAGAGGAAAGTCGTACTATGCATCGGACGTTCAGTTCATCTGTTCCGTCGTCAGTGGGTTATGCGTCGAGGGCCGAAAGAGTGAGTGACCGGATTTCGATAAACCTGCTTGCGGCGTTTTTTGCCCTTGCCGCAAGCGTATGTTGGGCCGTCTCCGCAAGCGCACAGGAAAAGCCCGCCGCTTCATCGACCTACGAGCCGAGATCCGGCCAGGCCGGTAAGGATGTGGTTTGGGTGCCCACACCGCAGGCGCTTGTCGATCGGATGCTCGACATGGCCAAGGCCACGCCGAAGGATTATCTCATCGATCTCGGCTCCGGAGATGGTCGCACGGTCATCACGGCAGCCAAGCGCGGCCTCACGGCGCACGGTATCGAATACAATCCTGACATGGTGGCTTTGGCGCAGAGGCACGCCGCGGAAGCGGGCGTGAGTGATAAGGCGACTTTCGAGAAGGCTGACCTGTTCGAAAGCGATTTCTCCAAGGCTCAGGTCATCACGTTGTTCTTGTTGCCGTCGATCAACGAAAAGCTTCGGCCGCAAATCCTCGATCTCAAGCCGGGGACACGCGTCGTCTCCAACACGTTCGAGATGGGCGATTGGGAGGCCGACGAGATTTCGACCATCGGCGGCGACTGCACGAGCTACTGCAAGGCGCTGCTGTGGATCGTACCGGCGAAAGTCGATGGAGCCTGGAAACTCGGCGATCAGGATCTCACCCTGACGCAGCGCTACCAGAAAATCTCCGGGACGCTCGGATCTGCTCCGATCTCGGATGCAAAACTCAACGGTGACCAGATCTCGTTCACCGCGAACGGCGTGCAGTACACGGGCACTGTCGACGGCAAAAGCATGAAGGGCTCGGCGACCGGAAGATCCGGCGGAGACTGGTCAGCGACGAAGAGCTGACAAACGCCATGTCACGGCCGCGGGCGTGGATCGCGCGCCCGCGGCTTCTCCTCTGAAGCGCGCGGGCTACCTCGCGTACCACGCACTCGCCAAACCTTCGAAAAACGCATGCGCTCCGATGCGCAGGTTGCGCACCGAGTAGCCGCCTTCCTGAACGATCAGAAGCGGCGGCTTGATCCGCCCCAATCGCCGGCCGATGCGTTGCATGCCCTTTGCGGTCAGCGCGAACGACCCTGTCGGATCGCCGCGCATGATGTCGAAGCCGAGCGAAACCACAAGAAACCGCGGATCAAAACGATTGATGACGGCCAGTGCCTTGTCCAGGACGGAAAGATAGCGCTCGTCGTCTACTGGAGGATCGAGGGGGAAGTTGTGGTTGAAACCGATGCCTTCGCCCTCTCCGCGTTCGTCCGAGTATCCGGAAAAGTTGGGATAAGCGTGACGCGGATTGCCGTGAATGGAGACGGTCAGCACGTCGGCGCGGTTGTAGAAAATATCCTGGCCGCCATTGCCGTGGTGATAGTCGATGTCGAGCAGCGCGACCTTGCCATGCTTCGACAGCAAGTTGGCGGCAATGGCCGAATTGTTGAAATAGCAGAACCCGCCATAGATCCGCCGTTCGGCATGATGACCCGGCGGACGGCAGAGCGCGTAGGCCAGACGCTCTCCGTCGAGGAGCAATGAGGCGCTGGTCAAGGCGACATCGGCGGCATCGCGGGCGGCCGGATAGCAATTGCGCGTCAGTGGCGTGAAGGTATCGGCGCAGAAATATCCGGCACGGTCCTCGAGATCGCGGGGAATACGGTCGGGCCGACGGATCGGAAAGACTTCCGGGTATACGAGAGCCTTCTCGTCCAACTTGTGGCTCATGGCCTTGAGATAATTCACGAGGGCAGGGGTATGGACTGCGGTCAGATGATCCTCGCGAAAGCGGCGCGTGGAGACGCGCTCCACCGGCAGCCCTTCAAGTCCCCGCAGGATCGCCTGCACGCGAACCGGCCGCTCGACGTATCCCTTTTCGCGTAGGTGATGAATGGTATGGCGCGCCACGGTCACCAGTTTGATCGGTGTGAGATAGCGGGCCTTGGTTGGGGTCGCCTCGGCTGCACTCTTGGCAAGCGGCGCCAGACGCACAGGATCGTCGGCGATCGATTGCACGATCTTCACGACGAACGGATCGTTCGAATCGTAGTGATACTGCTCCACCAGAATGCTGCGCACGACGCGGCGGGCCGTCGGCCGGTCGAGATGGGGACGCCGGCCGAGCGGATCGTACAGAAGCGTCGTCAGAAACCCTTCATTGCGCGGGTTCGGATCGACGTCCCAGTGGGTGCCCTGAACCTCGTGCAGACCATAGCGCGCATAAAACCTGAGGCGCTTGCGATTGAGGGCAAGCCGTTCGGGCTCCTTCAGCTTGGCAGGATCGGCCGGCGGTACGTCCAGAAACAATCCGTGGGCCGATCGCGCCGCCAATAGTTCGCGCAGGGCTTCATAGAGGGCGGCGCCGATCCCGCGCGCCGACAGTGCCGGATCGCTGGCGATGTATTGCAGATAACCGTGTCGTAGCTCGGGGAAGTAGTAGACGAAGGCCAGCCCGGTAACACGGCGCTTCTCGTCGGACGAAACAAGGAAAATCGGGTCGAATGCGAGGCGCTGCCGGTCGCTCAGCATGCGCGCGATATGGTCGATGGCTTCAGGCTCGTGCGGAAAGGCAGCACGGAACAGAGTGGCAGCCTCGGAAAAGCGCTGCTGATCGATCGGCGTCGAGAGCTCGAAGATGCGGCGAAAGCGGATCATAGGCGGGCGGCGTCCTTGTCGGCAGTGCGGCAGCGGAAGTCCGTGCCACGACCGGCGCGGCGGTGTACGGCATCCGGCGCAACCTGGTCAATGCAATGCTGCTGAATGCTAGCGATATGCAACCGACAGCAGCGCTGTCGTTGGTGATGGATGGTCAACGGGCCGATGTGGGACCAGCTATGGTCTTGCGCAAGAAGGCTACCGGTAGCCCCTCGTTCGGTGACAGCGCGCGCATGCCGTGTGAGCTGATATCATACCCATTCCGCACGAAAAACTCGACCGCGTTGAGCGTTGCCTCGACCGAGATGACGTCGAAGCCAGCGGTGCGTACGGCCGCTTCGGCGGTGCGAACGAGCCGCGTCCCAATGCCTAATCCCGTGAACATCGGTCTCACGAACACCCAACGGATGCGGGCTGACGCGGCGCTGCCGTCTCCTGTGGACCAGCCCGCGGTGCCGACCAGTTGGCCGGACAGCCGCGCGCCGAACAGTTGCCCGCGCTGCATCGCCTCCGACAGGGCAGCCGTGTAGGGCATCGCGTAGACGTGAGCAGTGTGGGCTGAGACTTCGCTGTCGGTGAAGCTGTTGCCGGCGAGCACGCGGAAGGAGGTCGCGTGCAGGGAACGCACGTCTGCCAGGTCATCCGGACCAACCGGTCCGATTTCAGCATCCTCGGCGATATCCGCTGTCACGGCAAGCGTTCCGGCTTCGGTGACGTGCTGTTTTTAGCACGACCGACTACCTCACGATCCAGTCGTCAGGTCAAGCCGTTAACGCCGAGGTTGAGGCGTCGCCGATGTGGGCGCTTCAGCGCGCCGGTCCGGCTGGTCGGCTTGCGGCGTATATTCCGCTTGCTTGCACGAGCATCCTTGCACGAATTCCTTCCGGTAGCGGAAGGCCGATTTCAACGCGCTGTAGGGTTGCCGCGTCCGAACGGACACCGCCTGATCCATGTCGGCGCCGGGGTTCTGGTGATAGAACAGTTCCGCCGGGGCGGCGCACTTGGATTCGCACACCTGTGCATCGCGATCGAAGTGGTTCGGGAGCGTCGAGTAGCTGACCGGGAAATAGTAGCCGTCGCACAGCCGGACACAGACAGTGCGGAAGGTGGCGAACGGCAGGTTGCCGTATTGGCCGCCCCAGGAGCCGCCGCTGTCCTCGTCCTGCCAGAATGACGAAAACGGATTATTGGATTGCCGGGCCTGCTGCTGATAGCTGGCGCCGCAATTGTTACGCGCCAGTTCGCGAACGATGTCATCCTGGTATGAGCGGCTGTCGGAAGACACGAGCTGCTGACGCTGTGCGTTCAGTTCGGAAAGCCGGCGGCCTGCGGACTCGGCCTGCGCGTTGAGATCGACACAGCGCCGGGTGCGGCGCAGACTCTTGGAAAACAGGAAGTACTCAAAGCAGTCGGCCCGTTCGAGCTGCGACTGCGACATCTGATATTGGCGGTCGGCGACGCGGATATCCTGTTCGATTCTGGGCAGCAGGTCGCGGGACTGCGAGCCGCGATTGGCCTCCTGGGCCAGCCGCTGCTCAAGCTGAAGACAGATCGCCGATCGGCCCTGGGCTTGGTCCCCGCCCTGCCCGCGATAGACCGGCTCCCGCGGCTGTGGCGGCGGCCGCTGCTGCTGGCTGCCCCATCCATTCCAGGGCCAGCCCTGAGCCAGCGCCGGGGCGACGGCCAGGACGCACGTCAGCGCGACCGCCCCTATCAGGCACAGGCTGCGGTTCCGGGATGTTCCGCCGGGAACGAGGTGCATGGTTTGACTTCACCCTCTGAGAGGGCCGAGACATCGAATCGATATCTGCGGAAGCCCCTCTGGCCCAGATTATCGGAACCTCGGGCTATCCGGTCAATGCAGCGCAAATGCGGCAGGGCGCGCGCATGTTGATGATCGGCTTGACGGCGACTGGAACCGTCGCGCATATGAGCGCCATGGAACATGGTCGGCCGACACCCGCCGTCAACATTTGTTGCGGCATTATCATTCGCATCATTTCGAGCTAGCTCAACGCTGGCGCGCGGCCGCTCAACTCGCTTTCCACATCAGAGCCACGCCCCGCCAGCAGGTCAGGGGAATACAGTGACGCTCACGCTTTACAACACACTGACGCGCCGGAAAGAATCGTTCCAGCCGCTCGATCCGGCCAACGTGCGCATGTATGTCTGCGGGCCGACCGTTTACGACTACGCGCATATCGGCAACGCGCGCCCGGTGATCGTGTTCGACGTGCTGTTCCGCCTGCTGCGGCAGATCTACGGCGCGGAGCATGTCACCTACGCCCGTAACATCACCGACGTCGACGACAAGATTAACGCACGTGCGGCGCAGGAGTATCCGAACCTGCCGTTGAACGAGGCGATCCGCGAAGTTACCACCAAGACCGAGCGGCAGTTTCACGAGGACATCGCGGCGCTGGGCGTTCTTCCGCCGTCGGTCGAACCGCGTGCCACCGAGCACATCGCGGAGATGAAGCGGCTGATCGAGGCGCTCGTGGCGCGGGGTCACGCCTATGTTGCTGACGGGCATGTTCTGTTCGACGTCAGCGCGATGCCCGATTACGGCCGCCTCGCCAACCGCAGCCTCGATGAGATGGAAGCCGGTGCGCGTGTCGATGTTGCGCCTTACAAAAAGGGTGCGATGGACTTCGTGCTGTGGAAGCCGTCCAAACCCGGCGAGCCGTCGTGGGAAAGCCCGTGCGGGATTGCGACGCCGGGACGTCCCGGCTGGCATATCGAATGCTCGGCGATGTCGGAGAAGCATCTCGGGCCGATGTTCGACATTCACGGCGGCGGCATCGACCTC
This sequence comes from Pseudomonadota bacterium, assembly GCA_023423275.1. GTDB lineage: Bacteria > Pseudomonadota > Alphaproteobacteria > Rhizobiales > Hyphomicrobiaceae > ZC4RG25. The sequence goes on along the minus strand of JAFAFW010000110.1, from coordinate 81,166 downwards.
GTGTTTCCGCATCACGAGAACGAGCTGGCGCAATCGCGGTGCGCGCACGGCACGCCGATCATGGCGCAAGTGTGGATGCACAACGGGTTCCTGCAGGTCGAGGGCGAGAAGATGTCCAAGAGCCTGGGAAATTTCATTACGATTCACGAACTGCTGGCTACCGACAAATTCGGCGGCACACCATGGCATGGCCGTGTCGTGCGGTTAGCGATGCTCGGGACGCATTACCGTCAGCCGATTGACTGGACTGTCGAGCGGCTCGCGCAGGCGCGGTCCACGCTATTCGATCTGGCGTCGATCCTTCACGATGTTCCTGCGGCGAGTGAACCGCATCCGGATGTTGTCGCGGCGCTGTCCGATGACCTCAACACGCCGAGCGCCCTGTCGATCATCCATGGTCTCGCCAAGTCGGCGCGCCGCAATACGGATGTCGCCGGTCAGTTGAAGGCGACGCTGCAGTTCCTGGGCGTTTACGATAACGAGACGCAGGCAGAACTGAACGTCGGTCATGAGGCGCGCGAAGTTGATGCCGATAAGGTTGAGGCGCTCGTCGCTGCTCGCCTCGCAGCGCGCAAGGCCAAGGACTTCAAGGAAGCCGACCGCATCCGCGATGAACTCGCCGGGATGGGCGTGCAGTTGAAGGACGCAAAGGATCCTGCGACGGGTGAAATCGTCACGACCTGGGATGTCAAGCAGTGATGTAACCATCCACCCTGTCATCCCGGCCGGAGCGCGTTAGCCGGGATGACAGTTGACCAGAGGTCACTCATCCGGAGCCCAACGCTTCGGTGAGCGTTACGTCAAAGACGAGTTCGGAGTTCTGATATGGCAAATATCCTCGACCACGTTGGGCTGAACGTCAGCGACTACGCGCGCGCCAAGTCGTTCTATTCCGCCGCACTGCAACCGCTCGGCATTTCGCTCGTCATGGAACTGGACCGCGCGATGACCGGCGGTTTCGAAGGCGCAGGGTTTGGTAAAGGCAAACCGGACTTCTGGATTTCCGGCAGTGCAGCGACGGCACCCGTTCACATCGCGTTCGCTGCCGACTCGCGTGCAGAGGTCGATGCATTCTATACAGCGGCAGTCGCAGCAGGCGGAAAGGACAACGGCGCGCCGGGCCTGCGCCCGCACTATCACAAGGACTACTACGGCGCTTTTGTGCTTGATCCCGACGGCCACAACGTCGAGGCTGTCTGTCACCGACCTGAGTAATCGTGCGTACAATGACCAATCCTGATCCCGAGACACGGCCACCCTTCCAGCGGCACTGGCTTTATTATCTGATCCTTAAGATCGCTGTCGTAGCAGCGGCTGTGGCCATCGCGCTGCGCTATGCTGAAGTCATCTGAGGTCCCCCGGTGAGCCGTCAACGCCTGTACCTCTTCGACACGACATTGCGCGATGGTGCGCAGACGACCGGAGTCGATTTCTCCGTCGATGACAAACGCCGCATCGCCCATGTTCTCGATACTCTCGGGATTGACTACATTGAGGGCGGATATCCCGGTGCCAATACCACCGACACGATGTTCTTCGGTGACCGGCCGGCGTTCGAGAATGCGCGCTTTACGGCGTTCGGCATGACCAAGCGCGCGGGACGTTCCGTGTCCAATGATGCGGGTTTTCAGGCAATCCTGCAGGCCAATGCCGATGCGGTCTGTCTGGTCGCGAAGAGCTGGGACTATCACGTGCGCGTCGCGCTCGGCATCTCCAACGAGGAAAATCTCGAAGGGGTGACGCAATCCGTCCAGGGCGTGCGCGAAGCCGGCCGGGAGTCGATGATCGACTGCGAGCACTTCTTCGATGGCTTCAAGGGCAATCGCGCCTACGCCCTGGCCGTCGCTAAGGCGGCTTATGACGCGGGCGCGCGCTGGGTCGTACTTTGCGACACGAACGGCGGAACGCTGCCTCATGAAATCCACCGCATTGTGCGGGAGGTGTGCGAGGTTATTCCGGGAAGCCACGTCGGCATCCATACGCACAATGATACGGAAAACGCGGTGGGCAATACGTTGGCCGCAGTGCGCGCTGGTGCGCGGCAGATCCAGGGCGCGCTCAACGGTCTCGGTGAGCGCTGCGGCAATGCCAACCTGACATCGATCATTCCGACGCTGCTTTTGAAGTCAGAGTTCGCCGATCATTTCGAAACAGCCGTCACGCCCGAACGGCTGATGCGGCTGACGCAGGCGAGCCGCGTGCTCGATGAAATCCTCAATCGCGCACCCAACCGTCAGGCACCTTACGTCGGTGAGGCGGCGTTTGCGACGAAGGCAGGCATTCACGCCTCCGCCATTCTGAAGGAGCCGGAGACCTACGAGCACGTGAAGCCGGAAAGCGTTGGCAATCGCCGTCGTGTGCTCGTCTCCGACCAGGCCGGCAAGTCGAACATCATGGCCGAGCTGGAGCGGATCGGCATTGATGTCTCCCGGGACGATCAGCGCGTCGCGCGCCTGCTCGACGAGGTGAAGGAGCGCGAGGCCGTCGGCTATGCCTATGAAGGCGCGGAGGCGTCCTTCGAGTTGCTGGCGCGGCGGCTGCTGGGAGAAGTGCCGCAGTATTTCACCGTCGATAGCTTCCGGGTGATGGTCGAGAAGCGCCACAACGCCATGGGCCACCTCGTAACCGTGTCCGAGGCAACGGTGAAGGTGTTCGTCTCCGGCGATGAGGAACCGCTGTGGTCGGTCGCGGAAGGCAACGGTCCGGTCAACGCTCTCGATCAGGCGCTGCGCAAGGATCTCGGCCGCTATCAGAAGCACATCAACAACATCGAACTGGTGGATTACAAGGTGCGCATCCTCACGGGTGGCACCGAGGCCGTCACGCGCGTTCTCATCGAAAGCCACGACAAGGCGTCGGGTGAGCGCTGGTTCACGGTCGGCGTGTCGCCGAACATCGTGGATGCGAGTTTTGAGGCGCTGGTTGACTCCATCAACTACAAGCTGCTCAAGGATGGGGCGGTGCTGGCATAATCTGGCGCCGGCACGACCACTCAGGAACGGCTTTCCGTGCGCACCGACCTTTTCGACTTCGATCTGCCCGAGGACCGCATCGCGCTGCACCCGCTGCCCGAGCGCGATACCGCGCGTATGCTGGTCGTTCGGCCCGGAGCCGAGCCTGAGTTGACCGACGGCAACGTGACCGATCTTCCTGACCTGCTTCGTGCGGGCGACGTGCTGGTCGGTAACGATACGCGCGTCATTCCTGCTGCGCTGACCGGGGTGCGCCTGCGCGGTGATCAGCAGGCCAAGGTGCAGTTCAATCTGCACAAGCGTGTCGACGAGAGCCGCTGGCGCGCGTTTGCGCGTCCGGCCAAGCGGCTTGAGGTCGGCGATTGCGTGCGCTTCGGGCATGAGGGGCGGGTGTGCCTTCTCGGAACGCTCGATGCGACCGTGGCTGAGAAAGGCGAGGCGGGCGAGGTGGAGCTGGCCTTCTCGCTGCACAGCGCGTTTCTGGATGAGGCCATCGACGCACTCGGAGACACGCCGCTGCCACCGTACATTGCCGGGAAGCGGGCGGTCACGGATGATGACCGCGCAGCCTATCAGACGGTGTTCGCGCGACGCGAGGGGGCAGTAGCTGCGCCAACCGCCGGGCTGCACTTCACGGACCGGCTATTGGCGAAACTGCAGGAGCGCGGCATCGAGCGGCGGCTGGTGACGCTGCACGTCGGAGCGGGAACGTTCCTGCCCGTGAAAGCCGACGATATCAGCGAACATCGCATGCACGCGGAGTGGGGTGAGATCACGGCCGAAACCGCTGATGCGTTGAACGTCGCGCGGGAAAAGGGCGGGCGCATCGTTGCGATCGGCACGACAGCGTTGCGCCTTCTGGAGTCCGCCACCGATGACGCCGGACGCATTCAGCCGTTCTCAGGCGAGACCTCGATTTTCATCACGCCGGGTTATCGCTTCCGTGCGGTCGATATTCTGATGACCAACTTCCATCTGCCGCGCTCCACGCTGTTCATGCTGGTGTCGGCATTTTCCGGCCTGCCGCTGATGCAGCGCGCCTATGCGCATGCGATTGCGGGCGGCTATCGCTTTTATTCCTACGGCGACGCATCTCTGCTGTTTCCGGCGAAGGAGATGGCGGCATGACGGGACGTCCAAAAATCGTGTCATCCCGGACGCGCGCAGCACGATCCGGGACCCAGGGCAAGATACTCTGGCATTCGAATTCAAATTCTGGGTCCCGGCTCTCCGCGCTGACGCGCTACGGCCGGGATGACAGTAAGAGCGCGTGGACGGCATGAGCAACGTGTTCGGGTATCGGCTGATTGCCGAGGATGCCGGCGCGCGTCTCGGCGAAATCACGACGCCGCGCGGCATGATCCGCACGCCCGCCTTTATGCCGGTCGGGACGGTGGCGACGGTGAAGGCGCTGTATCCGGAGCAGGTGAAGGAAGCCGGTGCGGATATCGTGCTCGCCAACACCTATCACTTGATGCTGCGGCCCGGTGCGGAACGCATGGCGCGGCTGGGCGGGTTGCACAGCTTTATGCGCTGGCAAGGACCGATCCTGACCGACTCCGGCGGCTTTCAGATCATGTCGCTCGCCGGATTGCGCAAGCTGACCGAGGAGGGCGTCGCGTTCCAGTCACACATCGACGGATCGCGGCACATGCTGACGCCGGAGCGCGCGGTTGAAATCCAATGCCTGCTCGGCAGCGATATTCAGATGCAACTTGATGAGTGCATATCGTACCCGGCCGGAGAAGATGAAGCGCGGCGGGCGATGGAGCTGTCGCTGCGCTGGGCCGAGCGCTGCAAGATCGCGTTTGCAGATATGAGCAAGCCGGGGCAGGCGTTGTTCGGCATTGTGCAGGGCGGCGTGTATCCGGATTTGCGGAAGCGTTCAGCCGATGCGCTCGTGGCGATGGACTTGCCGGGATATTCGATCGGCGGACTGGCTGTCGGCGAAGGCCAGGAAATGATGTTGCAGACGCTGGAACACACGGTTCCGCATCTGCCGGCGGGAAAGCCGCGCTACCTCATGGGTGTCGGCACGCCGACCGATCTGATCGAAGCCGTGGCGCGGGGCATCGATATGTTTGATTGCGTGATGCCGACACGGTCCGGGCGGCATGGTCTGGCGTTCACGTGGGGCGGTCGCGTGAACCTGCGTAACGCACGGCACGCCGAGGACTTGCGGCCTCTTGATCCGCAAAGTGCGTGCCCGGCCGCGCGTGACTATTCGCGCGCCTATCTGCATCACCTGATCAAGTCAGGAGAATTTCTCGGCGCGATGCTGCTCTCGTGGGCCAACGTCTGGTTCTACCAGGAACTGATGGCCGCGATGCGCAAGGCGATCGCCGAAGGACGTTTTGCGGCGTTTGTGACCGAGCACCGCGGGCGCCTGGCGGCGATGGAGACCGCGAAGGACTGAAAGCTAAAGCCCTTCGCTGCCGCAGCGCGCGAGAAGCTGGAGCAGCAGGGACGCGGCCTTCTGGCGATGCCGGCGATGAATCAGCGCCGCGTGATCGGCGTCGCGATTGCGAATGGCATCGACAAGTGCTGCATGATCGCGGTTGGATTCCACCGGTTTGGGACGCAGTTTGAGCGTCTGCATGCGCGCCCGGTAGGCTTGGTCACGAAAGGTCGAGACGACCTGGCTCATCCGCGAGTTGCCTGCGAGTTCAACGAGCATCGTATGAAACAGTTCGTCGTGTCTGGCCCAGTCAAGGAGGTTCTCCCGGTCCAGCGCGGCGTTCATATCGCTGACGATATGCTCAAGCTTGCGAAGCTCGTCGCGCGTCAGGCCACGCTCTGCGACGATGCGGGCTGCCAGGGCCTCGAGCTCCGTCATCAGCTCGTAGATCTCGCGCATATCGTCAACCGAGACCGGCAGCACGCGCGCGCCATGGCGAGGTCGGACCTCGACCAGCCGCTCATCACTCAGCCGGATCAGGGCCTCGCGCACGGGCGTGCGGCTCATGCCCAATGCGTCCGCCAGCTCCTGCTCGAGATATTGCGCGTTCGGCGGCATATCATTGTCGAGGATGCGCCGCCTGATCTCCCGGTACGCACGTTGTGTCTGCGGCAGGCGGTCAAGCGCCTCGCGATTGTCGGCCACTATCTCGGCGATTGACCCCGGTCGGCTGGCTCTGGGCATGGTGTTTGCTGGGTTAGGATTTTCGCGGCCGCGAGCTGACGATGTGTTCGACGGCGGCGATGACTTCCCGTGTAACCTCTTTTGACCCCTGATCGCCGCCGAATTCCATCGGGCGCAGGCGGCCGTTGGCGAAAGCCGTCTCGATCGCGGTATTCAGGATGCCCGCAGCATCCGTGAGCTGCGGATTATTATGGCGCTCTCCGAGCCAGTCCAGCATCAGCGCGGCCGACAGGAAGGTGGCGAGCGGATTCGCCTTGCCCTGTCCGGCGATATCCGGAGCCGTCCCGTGCGCAGGCTGGAACAGCGCATGGTTGTCGCCAATTTCGGCGCATGAGGCCATGCCCATACCACCGACGAGACCGCCGCCGAGGTCGGAGAGAATGTCGCCGAACATATTCTCCATCACCAGCACGTCGTACTCCCACGGCTTGCGGATGAGATCGAGCGCCATGGCGTCGACATAGGCGTAGGTGGCTTCGATGTCGGGGTAGAGCGCCGCGCGTTCGGTGAAGATCTCGCGGAAGAAGGCAAACGCGCGGAACACGTTGGATTTGTCGACGCAGGTGACGCGCCCCTTGCCACCGCGGGCTTTACGCTGGCGCGCCAGTCTGAATGCCGCATCGAACAGCTTCTCGCTGGTGGCGCGGGTGATGCGCAGCGTTTCGCGGGCCTCCGTATGGCTGACTTCGCCTTTTCCCTGCGAGTAGAACAGCCCTTCCGTGGACTCGCGCAAAACGATCAGGTCGATGTTGGCGGCGCGTTCGTCCAGCAGGCGGCGTGGGATATTGGGATACGCCTTGACCGGCCGCACGCCGGCATAAAGTCCAAACTCGTCGCGCATCCGCAGATGTGGCCGGATCTCGGTGCCGTCCGGGAAGCGCACGTTGGGCAGGCCGATGGCGCCGAGCAGGATGGCGTCGGCAGCACGTGCAGCCTCGAACGACTCGTCGGAAATATCCTTGCCTGTTTCCAGATAGCAGCCGGCGCCGACCGGGTAGTCGGTGAACTGGAGATGGAAGTCACCGACGCGGGCTTCGAGAAGCTTGAGTATTTCCACTGAAGGTGAGATGACCTCGGGCCCGATGCCGTCACCGGCGAAAACGGCAATCTGCAGTGCGTTCGAGGGCATCCTTGGAACTCCATCGTGTGCATTTTTTGGCCAGGGTTCCGACTTTGCACATTCCGGCAGGACAACCTACCATGTGCCTCCATCGGTACTGGCTTGCAACAATGTATACGTAATAGATTATCCTAAAGTCAAACACCGGCCACGGCCGATATGCGACAGCCCCGTTCGAGCGGCTCGCGCAGGACCACCACGGAGGAATGATCCAAATGCAAGACCAGATGTCGGAGCAGGCAACGCTGCCGCGCGATGGCACGGCCGGGGCACTCGCGGGACGCGTCTGGCGTCCGAACGCGAAGGGCCCTTCAGTGGTGGCGATCCGTCAGGATGGCGTTTTTGACATCACCCGGCACGCGGCAACCATGCGTGACCTGTGCGAGATGGACAATGCTGCCGATATCGTCCGTTCGGGCGGCGGGGAGCGCGTCGGGGCACTGGCGGACCTTCTCGCCAACACGCCCGAGGCAGGACGCAATTCCAATCAGCCGTGGCTGCTGGCGCCGATCGATCTCCAGGCCATCAAGGCCGCGGGCGTGACGTTTGCGCGGTCGCTGCTGGAGCGGGTCATCGAGGAACAGGCCAAGGGTGCGCCGGAGAAGGCGGAAGCGATCCGCGCGCAGGTGCAAAAGCAGCTCGGTGGGGATCTGCGCAGCCTGAAGCCCGGTTCACCCCAGGCGCTGGAACTGAAGAAAGTGCTGATCGCGCAAGGCGCGTGGTCGCAGTATCTCGAAGTCGGCATCGGCGAGGACGCGGAAATCTTCACCAAGGCGCAGCCGATGTCGGCGGTCGGTCATGGCATGGACGCGGGCCTGCATCCGCGCTCGACCTGGAACAATCCCGAGCCGGAGGTCGTGCTGGTGATCACGTCGAAAGGCAAGATCGTCGGGGCGACGCTGGGCAACGACGTGAATTTGCGCGATTTCGAAGGCCGCTCCGCGCTGCTGCTGTCGAAGGCGAAGGACAACAACGCGAGTGCCACGATCGGACCGTTCATCCGGTTCTTCGACGGCTCATTCACGTTGGATACGGTGCGGCGCATGGATGTGAACCTGACGGTCGAAGGACCTGACGGATTCAAGCTGTCCGGCAAGTCGAGCATGTCGGAAATCGCGCGTGATCCGGCGGACCTCGCGGCGGAGATGCTGGGCAAGACGCACCAGTATCCGGACGGCGCGGTGCTTTATCTCGGCACGATGTTTGCGCCGACCGAGGATCGCGGCGACAAGGGACAGGGTTTTACCCACAAGGTCGGTGATATTGTCACGATCCAGTCGACGGAACTCGGCAGCCTGACCAACCGCATGACGACGTCGGATCAGGCGCCGCAGTGGACCTTCGGTGTTGGCGATCTGATGCGAAACCTCGCCGGACGCGGATTGCTTGCCAAATAACATCGTCGGACGAAATCCAGTCGTTTGGCGGTTTCAAAACAAACTGGAGGAAACCAAATGCCCATTACGACTCCGAATGCGAAAAATCACGAGGGCCTGTCGGCCCTCGCGTCACGCTATGTCACCGTGGGTGAATTGCCGTGGGCACCGACGCGATTTCCTGGCGTCGAGATCAAGGTGCTGATGGAGGACAAGGACACCGGGCTTTTGACCGCGCTGACGCGGCTCGCGCCGGGTTCGGTTCTGCCGGATCATGAGCACGTCGATATCGAGCAGAGTTACGTGCTCGAAGGCAGCCTCGCGGACGGCGAGGGGGTGGCGACAGCGGGCAACTACGTCTGGCGGCCACCTGGCAGCCGGCATGTCGCGCATTCGCCGGATGGCGCACTGGTGCTGTCGTTTTTCCTCAGACCAAACAAGTTCTTCGATCAACCCGCGGGCTGACAATCGGCCATCGTCTCTCCGCCTGTCGTGTTCGCGACGCGGCGGGAGACGAATGCTGCCGTCGTCAGGCTTTCTTCAGCCCGAGAATTTCGCGTGCTTCGTTGGCGCTGGCGATCTTGCCGCCGAGTGTTTCGATGATGCGCACTGCCTTTTCCACCAGGGCCGCGTTGTGAGGTGCGGGCTGGCCCTTGGCGATGTGAACCGTATCCTCCATGCCGATCCGGCAATGTCCGCCGAGGATGAACGCCTGCGCCAGCATCGGGAACGCCATGCGGCCGGCGCCAAACGCCGCCCATTCGCAATCCTTCGGCAGCAGAGACTTGGCGTAGCACATGTTCTGCGGCGTCGCGGCCATGCCGTATTTGATGCCCGTCACGATCTGGAAGAGAGCCGGTGACTTCAGCGTGCCATCGGCAAACAGGTCATTGGCGAGCATGAAATCACCGGTGTCGAAGACCTCGAGTTCAGGTTTTACGCCGGCGGCGTACATGCGCTCGGCCATGATGCGGATATTGCGCGGTGTATTGATGACCGCGCCGCCGCCGAACCACATGGTGTTGAGATCGAGGCTGCACAGATCGGGCTTCAGCTCGACAATATGCTCGGTACGGATCTCAGGCGTCGTCAGCAGAGTCCCGGGAGCAGCCTTGGCAGGATCGTCATCACTGGGCAGGTAACGCCCGCCAGGACCGGTTGTCAGGTTGATGATCATGTCCGTGCCGCTGGATCGCAACCGTTCGACGACTTCCCGGTAGTATTCGAGCTTCATGCTCGGCTTGCCGGTCGCGGGGTCGCGGACGTGGATATGACAAACTGCAGCGCCAGCCTTGGCCGCGCCGATACACTGATCGGCGATCTCGGCGGGTGTGACGGGTAAATTCGGGTTGTGCTCGCGTGTCGGAAACGTGCCGGTTACGGCACAGGTCAGGATCGTGGGCTTCATTCTTGTCGGCTCCCTAGACATGTTGCCGGATATTGGCAGGAGCGGGCTGGAAGCGTCCACCCCTGGCTGCGTATTGGTGGCATGCACGATATCGAGCCGAAAACGCTTGCTCCGCCCGTCCAGGTCTCGGATAGAAAGTCATGGGAGCTCGCTACTAGAGGATACGGCTCATGACGGCTGAAAGCCATTGGTCAGACGCGGTTTATCGCGAAATGAAGAAGCGCAAGATCGCGACCCTCTGTACGGTCCCGGACGGCGGCCTGACCCGGCTGCTCAACCTGGTGAAGGACGAGGGCGAGATACGGCTCGTCACGCTCTCGACCGAGGAGGAAGGCATGGGGCTTGTGACCGGCCAGTGGCTGGGCGGCAAGCGTGCCATGATCGCCATGCAGTCGTCGGGTGTCGGCAACTGCATCAATGCCCTGGGCCTGCCGTCGATCATGTGCGCGCCGTGCCTGATGCTGGTGACGATGCGCGGCCAGTGGGGCGAGTTCAACCCGTGGCAGGTACAGATGGGGCAGGCGACCCGGGACGTCCTCGAGGCGGTCGGTGTCAAATGCTTCCCCGCCGACACGCCGGACGAGGTCACGCCGGCGTTTATCGGCGCCGCAGATCTCGCCTTCAATGGCGGGTTCTCGTGCGCGGTGCTGGTCAGCCAACGGGTGATCGGCGCCAAGGGTTTCGGGCAGGAGTGAGGGAGGCGAGCATGGCTGACACAAAATCAAACAAGATCCAGCGTCGTCCGTTCGTGGCTTCTCTGCTGGCCAAACGGAACGGCGCGCTTGTTGTTCCCGGGCTCGGATCGCCGACGTGGGATTGTTCGGCGGCGGGTGACAGTCCGGAATATCTGTATTCGTGGGGCGGCATGGGTCTCGCGGTATCGACTGCGCTGGGCATAGCACTCGCGCAGCCGAACCGTCGCGTGCTGGCGCTGACGGGCGACGGCGAGATGATGATGGGCATCGGCTCGCTGGGCGTGGTCGCAGCGGAGGCTCCCAGCAATCTCGCGATCCTGGTGCTCGATAACGAGAAGTTCGGAGAGACCGGCCGGCAGACGGGATTGACCGCGGCACGCACCGATCTGTGCAAGGTGGCGGAAGGTTTCGGCATCCGCCAGACTCGGACCGTGACGGAGCAGGGTGCTGTGGACGACCTTGCGGAGTATCTGTTCAAGACGCCGGGACCGGTGTTCGCCGTCGCGAAGATCGCCGTCAGCGAGGATCCATGGTCGCTGCCGGTGAAGGATGGCGCGGCGATCGCACGGCGCTTCCGGATTGCGCTCGGGCTGGAGACGGCCTGAAGCCAACCATCAGGCGGCATCGTTGAGATGGCAGGCCGCCAGGCGGCCCGGCGCGATTTCCTTCAGCGCCGGGGCCTGTTCCCGGCAGCGCTGGAAGGCATGCGGACAGCGGGGATGGAAATGACATCCCGGCGGCGGATCGAGCGGTGAGGGGATCTCGCCCTCGATCGGCTTGAAATCGCGTTTCACGCGTCCAAGACGCGGCACCTCGGCGAGAAGCGCCTGTGCATAGGGATGATTGGGCGCGGCGAACAGCTCGGCGGCTGGTGCCATCTCGACGATACGTCCCAAATACATGATGACGATGCGGTCGGAGATGTGTTCGACCACGCCGAGATCATGGCTGATGAAAAGATAAGTCAGGTCGAGAGTTTCGCGCAGGTCCATGAACAGGTTGATGATCTGCGCCTGAATCGAAACGTCGAGCGCGGCGATGGCCTCGTCGCAGACCAGAAATTCCGGTTTCACCGCCAGCGCGCGTGCAATGCCGATGCGGCTGCGCTGACCGCCCGAGAACTGGTGCGGATAGCGTTTGCGGAGCTCCGGGTCGAGCCCGACCCGTTGCATGACGTCGGCAATGTAGTCGGCGAGCTCGCTGCGTGTGACGAGACCATGGGCCAGTGGCGCCTCGCCGATGATGGCCTCCACACGCATACGCGGATTGAGCGAGGCATAAGGATCCTGGAAGATCATCTGCACCGCGAGCCGCGCGGCCTTCGCGTCTTGGGATGTCAGGTTTTCACGGTCGCATCCTTTGAAGAAGACGTTGCCCTCGGTCGGCGTCATGAGATCGGCGATCATGCGGCCCAATGTGGATTTCCCGCAGCCGGACTCGCCGACCAACCCGACAACCTCGCCCTTGGAGACGGTCAGGCTGACGTTGTCGACGGCATGGACGACTTCCTCGCCCTCGCCCGCGCCAAGGCGGGCAGCAATGCGTCCCGCAAGATCCACCGTCTTGATGAAGCGCTTGCTGAGGTTTTGGGCCTCGATCACCGGGGCCGTCACATCGAGGCTCATGGCGCGGCCTCGATCGGTACGGGATGGAAGCATCGCAGCTCGCGATCTGCTGCGGGAGTGGTGAGTGGCGGCTCCTGCTGACAGTCCGGCTGCGACCGGTTGCAGCGTGTGCGGAAGGCGCAGCCCTCGGGCAGGTTGATCAGCGATGGGGTCATGCCGGGGATCTGGACGAGGCGCCGGCCGCGCGCATTGTGACTGGGCACCGAGCCGATCAGACCATGCGTATAGGGGTGCAGCGGCGCGCCGATGATGTCGGCGGCGGGGCCTTGCTCGACAATGCGGCCGGCGTACATCACGGCGATACGATCGGCGAGGGCGGACACCACGGCCAGATCGTGCGTGATCCAGATCATGGCCGTGCCGCTGGTCCGGCAAAGCTGCTGGGCAACGTGCAGAATTTGCGCCTGGATCGTCACGTCCAGTGCGGTCGTCGGCTCATCGGCGATGATGAGGTCAGGCTTGTTGATGAACGCGATGGCGATCGCAACGCGCTGACGCATTCCGCCGGAAAGTTCGTGCGGGTAGGCCGTCAGGCGGCGCTCCGGCGAAGGAATGCCAACCTGGGCGAGCGCGGCGCGCGCTTCCTCCAGAGCTGTCGCGCGGGATACCCTGCGATGCGCCTGGATTGCCTCCACCATCTGCGTATCGATGCGCAGGACCGGATTGAGCGTCATCATCGGGTCCTGGAAGATCATCGCGATGCGGTTACCGCGCAGGCGGCGGGCCTGGTCGTAGGTTAGTCCGGCGATGTCCTCACCGCGAAAGCGGATTGCGCCCGACACGATCCGCCCAGGCGGATCGATCAGCCCGAGGATGGAGAAGCCGGTTATCGACTTGCCGCAGCCGGATTCGCCGACCAGTCCCAGTACCTCTCCCGCGGCGACGTGGAAGCTGACACCATCGACGGCTTTCACCACCCCGGCCTTCGTGAAAAAATGGGTTCGCAGGTTCTCGACCTGCAAGGTCGGCACAGCAGATGGTGCGGATGGCTCGTTTCGCTCCAGCGTGGCTGCAGTCCTCATCGGCGCAGCCTTGGATTCAGCACATCGCGGAGCTGGTCGCCGACGAGGTTGATGGCGACGATCGTCGCCAGCAACGCGATGCCGGGAAAGAAGCTGATCCAGAACTTGCCCGACAGCATGTACTCGAAGCCATTGGAGATCAGCAGGCCCAGCGAAGGTTCGGTCTGCGGCAGGCCTACACCCAGGAACGACAACGTCGCTTCAAGCGCGATCGCGTGCGCGGCCTGCACGGTGGCAACGACGATCAGCGGCGGCAGGCAGTTCGGCAGGATATGCCGGAACACGATGCGGGCATGGCTGAGGCCGAGGCATCGCGCCGCCTCGACATATTCCTTGCGCCGCTCGACGAGCGCGGTGCCGCGGACGGTGCGGGCGTAGTAGGCCCACTGCACAGTGACGAGCGCGATGATGATCTTGTCGACGCCTTTGCCCAGCACCGCGATCAGCATCAGCGCCACGAGGATGGCGGGAAACGATAGCTGAAGATCGACGACGCGCATGATCAGCGTCTCGACCCGCCCGCCCGCATAAGCTGCTGTGAGGCCGACTGCTGCACCGATCGCCATGGCAATCAGCCCGGACATTACGCCGACAGTGAGAGAAATGCGCAGACCATAGAGGATTGCGCTGAGCAGATCGCGGCCCGCGCCATCGGTGCCGAGCCAATGGGTGTAGCCGCCGAAGCCTTTTTCTCCAGGCGGCAGCCGGCTATCGAGCACGTCCACCTGGGCGAGATCGTAGGGGTTTTGCGGCGCGAGCCATGGCGCGAGTACGGCCAGGGTGACGATGATCGCGAGCAGCGCCAAGCCGACGACTGCAACGCGGCTCTCACAGAAATCGGATGCAAAACGGCGGAATGGCGTTTCGGTGGCAGCCCGTTTGGCGTCGGCCTTCGTGGTCACGGCAGGGGGCGAGGTCACGGTCATGCGCCCTTCTCCCCGAGACGGACACGCGGATCGAGGACCGAGTACAGGATGTCGACCAGCAGATTGATGAGCACGAACATCATGACGATGATCAGCAGGTAAGCCACGATCACCGGGCGATCGAGACTCTGGATCGAGCTGATGAGCAGGCGCCCCATTCCGGGCCAGGCGAAAATGGTTTCGGTCACCACCGAGAATGCGACCAGAACGCCGAATTCCAGGCCGAGCACGGTGACGACCGGGATCATGATGTTCTTCATCAGATGCACGCCGATCACGCGGGCATTCGAGAGGCCCTTGGCGCGCGCGAACTTGATGTAGTCCTGATGGATGGCTTCGCGTGTGCCCGCGCGCGTGAGGCGGATCACAAGCGAGATCTTCAAGAGCGCCAGGTTCAGGGCAGGCAGGAAGATGTAGCGCAGCCCCTCCAGGGTGAAGAGGCTGGAGGTGATGCCAAGAAAGGTCGCCGTCGGTCCGCGACCGGTCGATGGCAGCCAGCCGAGCATCACCGCGAACACCATGATCAGCAGGATGCCGACCCAGAATGTCGGCAGCGAGAAGCCGACGATCGAGCCGGCCATGATGGTCTTCGACGAGAAGCGGTTGGGATAAAGCCCAGCGTAAAGGCCGAACGGAATGCCGATGACAATCGCCATCAGAAGCGCGGCGAAGGCCAGCTCCAATGTCGCCGGCATACGCTGAAGGATGACCTTCAGCGCGGGCTCTCCGAACACGAACGACCGGCCGAGATCACCTTGGAAGACGCCGGTGAGGAAGTGCCAGTATTGCTCCCAGATCGGTCGGTCGAGGCCGAGCGCCTTGATGGTCTGCTCGATCTCGGCCTGATCGGCCATTGGATTGATGAGGAGATAGACCGGATCGCCAACCACATGCACGCCGAAGAAAACAATCAACGACATCGCCAGCAGGACGATGGCGCTTTGCATGAGCCGGCGGATGATAAAGGCGGTCATGCGCTCCCTTTATCGTTTGGCCTGGAGTCTTCCGCTGAATGTCCGGAGACCGCGGTGCGGCTGCAGGTCCCGACAAGGCGGGCACCTGCAGTCGGAATGCCGAACAGTATCACTCCTTGGTCACGCTCTTGGCCAGCGTGTATTCGTCGGCGCGGGCGGTCGCCTTCAATCCCTTGCGCACGCCCCAGGTATTGACGGGATAATGCGACACGATGAGCGCCACGTCGTTCATCGCCATCTCGCTGGCCTTGGCGAGAAGATCCGCACGCTTGCCGTCATCCACCGTCGCTTGCGCTTCGGCAATCAGCTTGTCGAGATCCGGATTGGAATAGCGTCCGCGATTGGCGGTGCCGGTTCCTTTGTCCTTGTCGAACGTCGCGAGCAGCGGCTTCAGCGCGCCCGAGGTCTCTCCAGTATCCGCGCCCCAGCCGACGAGGATGAAGCTGAATTCGGGAAGCCCCTTGGCGCCGATCGATGCGCGGTTGAAGAAGACGGCCGGTGGCAGCGTTTCAATCGAAGTCTGCACACCCACACGTGTGAACATCTGAGCCACGGCCTCCGCCACCTTGACGTCGTTGGTGTAGCGGCCGTTCGGTCCATGCAGGGTCAGCTTGAAACCATCGGGAAACCCGGCCTCGGTCAGCAGTTTCTTGGCGCCTTCCGCATCGTACTTTTCCGGCTTCAGCTTGGGTGACGTGCCAAAGAAGCTCTCGTCCAGAAGCTGGCTGGCGGGGATGGCAACGCCTTCCATCACGCGGCTGACGATGGCGTCGCGGTTGATCGCCTTCGACAGTGCGAGCCGGACGCGCTTGTCCTTCAGCGGATTTTTGATCGCCGCCCCGTCCTTGGCTGTGATGAACGGCGTCTCGTCGCGGAACTGATCCATGTGGAAATAGATCACGCGCCGCGAAACGCCCTGGCTCAAGGAAACCTTGCTGTCGCCTTTGAGCTTTTCGATATCGGCGGTCGGGACATCCTCGATGAAATCGACATCACCGGCGAGGAGGGCCGCGACGCGCGCCGGGCCTGCCTTGATCGGCTTGAAGAGCAGCTTGTCCCAAGCCGGCTTGCCACCCCAATAGTCATCGTTGCGGGCCATTTCGATCCGGTCGCCGGGCACAAACGTGACGAGCTTATAGGCACCGGTGCCGATCGCGGCCTTACCGGAGTTATAGTCCTCGGTTTTGGCGCCATCCCCATTCTTCCTGGAGATGATCAGAAGGTTCGACAGATCGTTCGGCATCAGCGGGTGCGGGGAAGCCGTCGAAATCTGAATGGTCAGGTCGTCGATCTTCTTGATCGTCTTGCCCTTCACGGCCGCAGCGAAGCTTGAGGGACTGTTGGGGACGTTCGGTGCGCGTTCGAAGGTGAACACCACGTCATCGGCGGTGAACGGCGAGCCGTCGTGCCATTTGACATTTGGGCGCAGTTTGAACTCCCACACCGTGTCGCTGATCGTTTTCCAGCTTTCGGCCAGCCCTGGGATCAACTTGTTGTCCGGTGCAGTTTCCACGAGACGCTCGAAAACATGAGACAGCAGGGCACTGTTGGGCGTCAGATTGTGAAAGTGCGGATCCATCGCTGACGGCTCAGCGGCCAGTCCGATCCTGAGATCCTCAGCAACCGCCGGCGAGGCCGCCGCGATCGCAAGGGAAACGAGCAACGTCCGGAATAACCGCATGTACCTGCCCCTTCTTTATCGTTACGCAGCGCAAAGCCAGCGCGGCGAGGCGCAGGCAGCGCTCGGATGGAGTAGGCAGCATACGCAGAAAACGGAGCTTGGGAAGCCTCGGTGCAATGCCAATAAAGTCGTGGTTGACCGCTTTAAAGCCGGAAGCGCTTACATTCTCCAATCACGCCGAGAGACGGCAAATCATGGGGCCTAGGTTTCGGCCGTTGCGTCCAGGTGGCGGCGGATCATCGGAAAGACCGCGACCGCTGCATTTTTTCCAAAGATGCAATCAATATGTCCGTGTCCTGGAATTTCGCGGCGCTCATAAAGACCGTTGCCGTTGGCTTCTGTCAGACGCCGGACCGTCCGCACCGTGCTTTCCGGCCGGAAGCAGACGTTATTGGCGCCATGAATGAAGAGCGTCGGAACCGCCATGCGATTGACGTGCGGGAGGTAAACATCCTCTCCATTCTTGTCGAGCAGCGTGCCTTTGCGTGCAAACAATGCGAGCTGCCGGAACGCGGCGATATTGGCCTCGCCGAACATTTCCGGCAGTCCCAATTCGAACGTCTCCTTGTTGAGCTGATCGATATCGTAGAGACGGCCGTAAAGTGCGGTAATGCGTGCGCTGGTGGCGCTCTGGTTGCGTTCCTTGCGCGGGATGGGGGCCATCAGGCGCAGCATCCAGTCGACGGCACGCTGCCAGATCGGATCGTCGGTTGTCGCGCGCGCATTGACGACGTCAAGGCCGATCAGATCGAACAGCGATGGCGCGCGCAGGTGAGCGAGCAGCTTCTGTGGATAGAAGGGCACGACGTAGTCGGTCGAGATCTGCGAAACGACGGCCGCGCGAACGCCTTCCAACCCGGCCAGCATGGCCATAGAGAAGGTCGTTGCCCCGAAGCAGTGCGCAATGACCTGGATCGACGGAGCACCGGTCACCGCGCGGATCTTGGCGACCGCGGGCGGGAAGTCGTAGACGGCGACATCGTCCGCGGTCCACTGTTCCGTCGCGTGCACGAGATCGACGCTGGCACGGAAGTCGAACAGCCAGCAATCGTATCCGGCCGTCACCATGTATTCGAGCAGGTTGGTTTCGATGGTATCGATCGAGAAAATCAGGCTCGACACGCCAAGGCCATGCGCGAACATGACCGGACCCTTGTTGCCGCCCTGATATCGCGTCAGGCGCAGGAGCTTGCCGTCCTTGGTTTTGACCAGATGCACTTCCGGTTCCGGGACGCGCAGATTGCGTTTTTTGCGCTGGATGGCCGTGTCGTAACGCCCCGAGCGGACCAGCATGCCGCCGTAGGTATCGAACAACTCGCGCCCGAAAAACCGCCCGAACTTGGCGGCGGCGCGCATCCTGTCCGCGGTATCGCGGCCGTCGGTTCCTTTGAGCGTCTGCATTTGCCGTGCGAAATCGGCCGGCTTTATTTGCAGCACGCCGCGGGCGACTGGACCGGCATCGTTCTCGATGCCTTCGAACAGATCGACAAACAATTGTGTGGTGTCGCGCCACAGGTCGAGCTCCGCGTCGGAGCGCACAGTCTTGATGCCCTTGAAGCGGTAGGTCTTGCCGTCGCGGGCGGCCAGCGAGAAGGCATATTCGAAGCGCTTGGTTTCGACGGAATCCCGGTCGGAGCGCATCAGGTTGAACGAGCCGTTGAAGATATCGAGCGGCTC
This sequence comes from Pseudomonadota bacterium, assembly GCA_023423275.1. GTDB lineage: Bacteria > Pseudomonadota > Alphaproteobacteria > Rhizobiales > Hyphomicrobiaceae > ZC4RG25. The sequence goes on along the minus strand of JAFAFW010000110.1, from coordinate 62,548 downwards.
CGGTGACAGGGCCGGGCAATCGACTGTTCCGATCAGCCGGCCGGGATGAGCCTTGTCGACGATGAACTGATCCACGTCGTCGATCATCACCGTGACGGTAAAGCTGAATGCGTGTCCCGCCTGCTTGCCCTTCGTATAGGCGGTCTCGTGCGTGATATTGGGTTCCGGTGCGATGAAGCCCGACATCCGCTCAGTGAACTCGACACCAGCCGGCTTTGGCGCGTCCGGATCGGTGGGACCTGCCATGATGACCGGCGCATCCTTCTTGGCGGCGCTGTCGAAGGATAGTCCGTAATCGGCCGCGAGATGGATCATCGCGCGTTCGGACAGCGCGGAGATTGTCAGCAGCGGATTGACGCCGAGCGAGCGCGGCATCACCGAGCCGTCGCAAACGTAGAGCCCCTTGTGGACGGCCTTCGGTGACGCGCCGGGCGTGGTATCGAAGACCTGGCATTTGTGATTGACGACGCCACGCTCGCCGTCGGAACCCATCACGCAGCCGCCGAGCGGATGTACCGTTATCAGGTTGTTGCCCAGGAAGGTCGTGGTCAGCGGATTGCGCGTGAAGGTGCCGCCGGTCGCGGCGGTCGCGGCGTAGAGCTTTTCGCCGACGGTTTCGAAGATCGGCAGACCGGTAACTCCGGGCCAGGAGACCTCGAGCCGGTCGTCATTCAGCGTCATCACACCGGATGCGCCGTCGTGCGTCATGACGAGAAACGTCTGCGTGTTGTGCACCGCGCCTTTGTAGGCACCGAAGATCAGGCTCTGGGATACGCGCGCGGCTTCGTTGATCTCGTCCTCGGCTCCAAAGTCGGTATCGACGCCGAATGCCGCCGCGCCGCCTGCCATCATCGTCGGCAGGATGGAGGCGATGCCGGACGGAATTGAACCTTCCTCGATGACCATGCCGTCTTCGAGCTTTTCGGTTCCGCGCAGGTCGATCATGCCGGCGATGCACGGGCCGACCGGTCCCGGATTGGCTGTCGGCGGATGACCAAAGCCGATGCCGTTGATCGGCACATCGTTGTTATAGGCAAAGGCCAGAACGTCCCCATTGCCGGTGAAACGCTGGCCGAGCTCGGCCGACACGTTGAGGCCGTGCTCGCGCGAGCGCATGAGGATTTCGGTCGACCCCAGTGTACCTGCGCCAAGTACGACGATCTCGGCTGACAGCGATTGCTCCGGTGATCCGAACTTGTCGCGCGCGCTGCCCGCCGGCTCGAAATACACACGCCAGCGCCCGCGCTCCTGCTTGACGTGGCTCACGCGCAGTTCGGTGAATATCTCCGCACCGTGATTGAAGGCATCCGCGAGGTAGGTGACCTGCACGGTGTTCTTGGCACCGACGTTGCAGCCCGAGCAGCAGTCTCCGCATAGCGTACAGGCGGGCTGTTCGACGTTGGCGTGGTTCACGTGCCGCTGGAACGTGACGTTGATGGGTGGGCGCTGGGCGGTTTTCCCGAGCGCTTCACCGGCCGTTTCCAGCGCCTTCAGCTTAGGGAGCGCGCGGTGGCCGGGGTAGGGCACGGGCTGCAGCATCTCTCGAGCCCGCGAGAACCCGATCTGGCGGGTTGGACCTTCACCCAGTTCCTTTGGCCATGCCGGATCGTCCCAGACGCGCTCGTCGGGGGGCAGGGCGACGTTGGCGTTGATCAGCGAACCGCCACCGAGGCCGCAGCCGACCAGGACGTGCATATCGCGGCCAAGGCGCAGATCGAACAGGCCGAGATCGGACCCGATCTTGCGATCCCCGATCCGCGTCTGCATCTGCTCGCGGGCTTCGGCAAACCGGTCCGGAAACTCGCCGATACGGAATTCGCGGCCGCGTTCGAGCACGGCAACGCGCAGTCCGGAGCGGGCCAGACGCGACGCCGCGACACCGGCACCATAGCCGGAGCCGACAACGACGGCGTCATACTGCATTTTCAGATCAGCGATCGGGCGCGATAGCCGCCGCATGGCGTCTCCTCCAGCCTCCTGTGTTACGTGCGGTGCGTGTCATCTGGACAGCCAGCCGAATAAGCCCTTCCGGCGAGGCAGCGGGGGCGTGATTTCAACGTGTTCGGATGTCTCGACGCGGCGTGGGGGTGCGCCCTCGCGCATGTCCCAACCACGATCGTGGGCGAGATGCAGCATCGCGCGTTCCGCCACAGCGGTGATCGTCAACAGCGGATGGACGCCGAGCGAGCAGGGAATGACCGAGCCGTCGCACACATAAAGGCCGTCGTGAACGGCACCCGGCTCCGCATCGGCGCGTGCGTCGAACACCTGTCCCTTGTGGTTGACAACGCCGCTGCTGCGATCCTCGGCCATGACACAGCCGCCGAGCGGATGGACTGTCATCAGATTACCGCCGAGCAGTGCTTCAGTCGCCGGGTTGCGCATGTACGTGCCGCCAGTGGCATGGGCCGCGGCTGTCAGCGCCTCCTCGATGCGCTGGAAGACGGCCTGGCTCGCTGCATTGGGCCACGACACGATGGTCCGGTCTCCAGCCATCTGCAGGCGTCCATCGGCGCTGTCATGCCCGACGGCGAGGAACGTTTGCGTATTGTGAACCGCGCCCTTGTAGGCGCCGCCGACCAGGCTTTGCGTGGAGCGCGCAAGTTCCGCCAGTTCGTTCGAAAACGTGCGCGAACCATCCTTGCCGAACATCGCACTGCCGGGCGCCAGCAGGACAGGCAGAAGTGCGGCGAGCGAACTCGGCAACGCGCATTCGACGATCGCCAGTCCCTCCCGGACATCCGGCGTGTCGCGCAGGTCGAGCAGGCTGCTGACGGCGGCTCCCACCGGCGGTACTTCGGCTTTCGGTGGATGTCCGCGGCCAATGCCGTTGACGGGAATGCCGTTGTTATAGGCGATCGCGATGGCATCGCCATTGCTGGTAAAGCGCTCGCCGAGCCGGTCGGAGACTGCCAGCCCCTCGGCGGCGGAGCGCATGAGGATTTCAGTGCTGTTGAGCGTTCCCGCCGCGATCACGACCAAGGATGCTGTGATGCTTACGGGAGTGCCCCGTTCGCCGTCGGGATCGAGGGCGACGCGCCATGTTCCGTCAGTCGCGCGCATAACCGTGCGGACGCAGGCACCGGTGAAGATCTCCGCGCCGTGCGCGGCGGCATCCGCAAGATAGGTATTCGCAACGGTCGTTTTGGCTCCGACATTGCAGCCGCCGCAACAATCGCCGCAGGAATTGCAGGCCGGCTGCTCGACACCGGCTGCGTTGAGGCCGGCGGTAAAGGAGACGTGGATCGGGGCCGGATCCAGCAGCTTGCCGAAGACGGCCGCTGCGGCGTCCAGTGCCCGGACTTTTGCCAGGGCGCGCCAGCCGGGTTCCTGCCTGGGGCGCAGCATGGCGCGGGCGCGGAAAAAGCCTTCAGCCAGGGACTGGCCTTGAAGAATATCTTGCGGCCAGGCCGGTGTGCTGAAGACGCGCTCGTCCGGTGTCAGGCAGACGTTGGCATTGATGAGCGACGTCCCGTCGAGACCGCAGCCCTGCAGCACATGAATGCCGTCGCCGAGACGCAATTCGAACAGCGCGTCCTTGGCGCCCATGTTCATCTTGCGGCCGTGCATCTGGAAGGCGCGGGTCGCTTCCAGCGGTCCGGTTGGAAAGTCTCCCGGCAGATATTCTTTCCCGCGCTCCAGCACGGCCACCCTGCGCCCGCAGCGCGCGAGGCGGCTGGCCGCAACGCCGCCGCCATAGCCGGAGCCGACCACGATTACGTCGTAGTCGGACTGCAGCTGGGACACGTGTCTGGCGAGGGCTGACGCCATCTGGTCAATCGGTCCTGGGTTTAGCCTGGGACGTTGGGCTTCACGCTGCGGGTCATCGGATCGCGTCCGCGCACAGCCGATGCGTCGATGACGATCGGGCCGTCGATCAGCTCCGGCTTGAGCGGGCGGCGCGGCACGAACTCCGGACCGCGCACGACGCCATCCGGATCGGGCTTGTTCTTTTTCCACATCGAGCGGATCGGCACACTTTTGAGACCGATCGGATAGATCGTCAGCCGATCGGGCTCGACCTTCATGCGCAGGAAGTGCCGGTAGATCGGCAGCCGCATGGAGGAAAAGGCATCATCGCAATGTCGGTTGAGCAGGCTGGAAATCAGAAGATAGACACCCCACACCAGCCCGCCGAGGAAGCCGCCGACAAAGATCATCAGCGGCGGCATGATGAAGATGGGCGCCAGCTCGAGATACGTCTCGCGGATCATGAGCCAATCCGGCACCACGCTCGACCACAGCGTATTGCCCATATCGAGAGCGGTTTGCGCCAGTTGAGTCATGAGAATATACGCGATGATCGCCATCGCGATGTGCGCGATCCAATGGGCGAATCCCATCAGGAACTTCCCGACCGCACTGCGCTTGTTGTCGGCGTATTGGACGAGCACCAGCAGGATTGCGAGGGCGGCAAGCGCAAGTGCCGGATTTCGCACACCGGCATAGAGCGTCAGCATGGCGATATCGCTGACCGAACTTAAAGTTTCGGGCGCTGTTCGCGCGGCTCGTCGGAGATTATCGCGAACGGGCTCAGGAAAGCCGAACAGCCATTCGGCCACCGAGTGCGCCCGGCGTCCCGGCAGGAACGCCACTTCGGTGACGGCATAGGCCCACGACAGCAGCCAATAGATGAAGCCGAGACCGACGCAGAAGGCATAATTACGAAACGGGAAGCCGAGGATCGCGAGGTTGAGCCAACGGCTTTCGTTTCGTGTCGGCCAGCAGGCTTCGGTTTCCTGGCCAGATGGCTGCGGTTTGCACTGCAGGGTGAGTTCGTAATTCTGGCCTGCGAAATTGAGCTGGCGCTCCGTCTTCAGCCAATGGGTCGGCGAAAAATAGGCGCCGCCGCCACCCGCAGTGATGAGGTTGAGGCCAAGCTCTTCCGAGCGGTAGCGGCTGTAGTGGTGCAGGTCGCCCGACAGGATGGCGCAGATGCGCGCACCGTGATCGAGCGCGATGTTGACGACGACGTCGAGATTATCCTCTCCGTGATGTTCGCGGCGCTGGTCATAGTTCCAGCTCGGCTCGGCAATGCACAGGATCAGTTTGGGCGGCTCGGTCTTGGAGCGGGCCATTTCGCGCGCGACTTCGCGGAAGTAAAGCACCTGTCCGGCGTCGAGATAGCGCGAGAGCTGGATGTCGGCGCCCCATATCCACCAATTATGCGGCAGGCGGATCGCCCAGTAGCTGCGATGTTGCGGACACATCCAGCCGCCGATGCGATTATCCAGGATCACGTCCTGGTCGCCGGCATACCGCGCCTTGCAGAACACGTGATCGAAAGAGTTGAGGCCGTCGTACCAGTCATGGTTGCCCGGAAGCGCGAACATGTGCCGCTTCTCAGGCTCCGTCTTCGGATCGCCCGGCAAGGCCATTTCGTAAGGCGTGACGAACCGGTTCTCATAATCCCACCGGCTCGGGAACGGATAGACCTCATCGCCGCCGAGAAGCAGCAACTTGCTGCCCGGCAGAACGCCTGCGCCTGGCACGTCGAGCTTGTCGGCGGAAATCAGTGATGCGATGGCATAGGTGGAATCGAAGCCGTCGCCGAGATCGGCCACGAAGTCGAGCCAGAAGGCTTCGCCGTCGCGGAACTCCGGCCTCTTGGAATAGTCGTATCGCTTGATGACGACGTCCTGCAGGATCCGCGGCGCGAAGCCGTCGATCGTCGCCTGCATGATGCGCTGGTCGGCATACTGACCGAAAACACCGGTGATCATATGGCGAAGGGCCGTCTCCGACAATTGCCGGGGATTGTACCACTTCACCATCGTCGGAAGGGCGCGAATATCCCTTTCCTCGTTTGCCCCCCCGAGCATCGGAAGCACTCCCACCACACACATGCCGCTAACTGATCATGCTCCCGGGACAGCCGGGACCACGGCGGCGCAGCATACCGGCTCACACCACGAAAGCCAGAAGACGAACACTTCTAAAGTAGAGGTTGGATTTTCGTGTGGCTTGAGCGACACGCTGAACCAAAGCGGATAAGCCTCGGAAGGTCTTTCAAAATACGTCGAAGTGTTCCGTCCGCGTGCAGCGTGTTTTTGGCCAAGCGCCCATGATCGCGGCGATATCAGGGCTGATTGCGCGGTCTATCGACGGGCCGCGCGCTGGGCCAGAATCTGGTCGAAGATGGCTCCGAACTCCACGGCGCCGGGCTTCGGCAAGTGGAAATCCATCCGCACGTCAAGCTGCGCCAGCAACTCCGCGCCGGATCGTTTGTGGACGATCGGGTTGCGGGTATAGCCGCCGCGCGAGAAGAAGTTGCTGGACGGCGCCTTGCGGCCCAGCGGCGTCATCATTTCCAGCCCCGTGCTGGGGCCGGCCAGGTTCATCAACTCCAGTTCAGCCGGGGTCAGCGATGTGCGTCCCGCCCTTTCGGCGACCTCCCGCACACCGCGCAGCTTGATGACCTGAAGCAGCGGGCCGATGTCGCCGTCCAGGTTGAGAGCATGGATGCCAAGACCTTTGGGCGTGGCGGCGAAGCGCATGTGCGCGCCCCAGTCGTTGCGAACGCCGCGCAGGTTCACCTGCATGCGCCGCAGGGCACGGATCTTGTTCTTCAACGATGCAGCCCGTTCGGCAGAGACACCCGGTGCACGGGCTGTGCTCTCAAGCCGCGCGATGAAGGTATTGCCGTGCTTGACGAGTTCGTTGACCGAGTTGGCATGCAGAAGCTGCGCATAGCCGAGGGCCGTGGAAATCGGCTTGCCGCGCCTGGTGATCGGATTGATTCCGGACTGCATGTCGTGCGTGCCCTGACCACCGGTTTCGAGCGCGTAGACCCGAACGACCTGATCCTTGGTGAGACCGTGCGAGAGCGCCTCCAGCGCATAGCGCCGCTTGAACTCGCTTTCCGGGATCCGCTCAGGAACGAATTGATAATGCTTTGCCGCATTTTCCAGGAAATCGGACAGGTCGGGGATCGGTTTCGCCTCGACGGGAGGCTTCAGTTCATCCCAGAGACGGGCGAGCGGAGCTGACAGCGTTGGTCCGGAGTAGTCGGGCGGAAAGCTCATAACGTAGTCATCGGCGGACGCCTGCTGACCGGCGCGCAACTTCTTGCGCCGTGCCGACCGGATTCGCTCCACCTGACCCCAGTATCTGTCGAGGGCGGCATCGTGAGCGTCCTGGGCCTCACGCCATGCCAGGAACTCGCGCCGTTGACGTTCGTCGAGCCGCTCGATCATGGCCTGGACCCTGCTGTTGGCCTGAGCCGGAGATGCCGACATGGGGAGAGCGGCTACCATAAAGCCGAGCAAGGCGGCCAGAGCCATCTGCTGCGCGACGCGTGCCAAGCGGTTGGCGGCTGATGTCATGAGCGGCGTATCGAATCTCATCGTTCACTGATTTGTCGCACCATGTGGCCGCATCATGGCGTGTTTGCGGCTCCCTGGGCTTTGTCCGCGACCCTTCCGCTGCCGTGCAAGCAGGCGGGCGCTTATTGACCCAAAAGTCAATAAAGCATATTTGTACTGTCTGTGGAGGAGTTGGGTGGCATGGCTCGCAACGAACGCCGCAAGGAGCAGCGCCCGGAGGAGATCCTGGAAGCTGCCATCGAGGAATTCGCCACGCGCGGATATGCGGAGACACGTCTTGACGATGTGGCCAGCCGCGCCGGCATTTCAAAAGGCTTGGTCTACGTCTACTTCCGCACCAAGGAAGAGTTGTTCAAGGCGGCGATCCGTACGCTTCTCGTGCCTCGCGTCGAAGCCTTGCGGAGACGATTGGAGGCTTCCGACGAGTCCTCGGAAGCTTTGATCCGAGGACCGCTTCTCGGTCTGATGAAGCAGGTGGTGGGCTCGCGCCTGGGGTCTGTCATCAGGCTGATGGTCGCTGAGGGACCGAAGCATCCCGACCTCACCGCCTACTATCATGAGCAGGTCGTAAGCCGGGGCATGGCGCTTTTGCGCTGGATCATGGCGCGCGGTGTCGAAAGAGGGGAATTTCGGCCGGGTCCGGTGATGGACTTCCCCCAGCTCATCGTCGCGCCGGTGCTGATGTCGGTCATCTGGAAAATGCTGATGGATCGTCACCAGCATCTGGATGCGGACAGGATGCTCGAAGCACATGTCGATATTCTGCTCGCCGCGCTCAAGCAGAGCCCCGGCGCACGTTCCGATGCCGCGAGGGATCGCTCGTGAACCGCGTTGCTTTGAAAATGCTGTTCGGAGATCCGGCCAAGCTGCTCGGATTGGTCTTCGGCATGGCGTTTTCGACGCTGCTGATCACCCAGCAGGCGAGCATGTTCGTCGGCATCATGGAGCGAACCGCAAACCTGATCACGGAGACGCGCGAGCCCAACATCTGGGTCATGGACCCCGCCATCGAGCAGATCGATGCCGTGCGCCCCCTGCGCGATACGGAGCTGGGGCGTGTGCGCGGTGTTCCTGGCGTCGCGTGGGCCGTGCCGTTCTTCAAGGGGCAGGCGGTGGTGACGATCGAGACCGGCGGCCTGCAGTCGTCGTTCGTCTATGGCCTCGACGACATGACCCTCATCGGCCTGCCGCCCGAAATCATCCTGGGAAGCCGCGAGGCGCTGAGAAACCCGGACGCGATCGCCATCGATGAATCCGGTTTCAAAAAGATCTGGCCGGAGAAACCGCTGGAGCTCGGCCGGACGCTGGAGCTGAACGACCGGCGCGCTGTCGTCACGGCCATCGTGCGCACCGCGCCGCCGTTCCAGACACAGCCGCTGATCTATACGCGCTATTCGCAAGCGCTATCGTTCACCAATAACGGGCGCAATCAACTCTCCTACGTGCTGGCGAGATCTGCACCCGACTTGGCACCCGCCGAAGTCGCGCGCCGGATTGAAACGCAGACCGGCCTCAAGGCGCTGTCCTCCGGCGAGTTCCGTCGCGAGACCATGCGCTATTTCCTGTTCAACACCGGTATTCCCGTCAACTTCGGCACGGTGGTGCTGCTTGGTGTCATCGTCGGCATCGCGGTCGTTGGGCTGACGTTCAACATGTTCGTGGTCGAGAATCTCAAGCAGTACGCCGCGCTCAAGGCGATGGGACTGACCAACGGCCAGCTCATCGGCATGGTGGTTTTGCAGGCGGCCGTGGTCGGCACTATCGGCTACGCGATCGGCCTTGGCCTGACGTCGGTGTTCTTCGAGGCGGTGACTTCGAATCCGACATCCTTCTTTCGCGGCTTCTATCTGCCCTGGCAGGTCGCGATCGGTGTCGGCATCCTGGCGGCATTGATCATGCTGACGTCGGCGCTGATCAGTCTGCGCAGGGTGTTGGTCGTCGACCCTGCCGTCGTGTTCCGCGGGTGATGGCATGCTGACACTCGCCGAACCAAAACCTCATGCGGGAGCCGATCCCGACATCGCGGTGCGCTGCTCCGGGATCGTCAAGGAGTTCGGCACCGGTGAGACGCGCATTCGCGTTCTGCACGGTATCGATGTGGAGATCGGCACAGGTGCGATGACGTATATCGTCGGGCCATCGGGCTGCGGAAAAACGACGCTGATCTCGGTGATTGCGGGCATTCTGTCGGCCGAGGCGGGGGAGGTCGACGTTTTCGGCACGCGCCTCGACAGCCTGAGCGGCAGCCGTCTGGCCAGATTTCGCGCGCACACCATCGGCTTCATCTTCCAGCAGTTCAATCTGCTGCCAGCGTTGACCGCGACCGAGAATGCGTCGGTGCCGCTGCTCGTCAATGGCGCGTCGGAAGCGATCGCCAACCGTAAGGCGCGGGAGCTGCTGGCCGCAGTGGGCCTGGAAAAGCACCTCGACAAGTTTCCCGCCGAGCTTTCAGGCGGTCAGCAGCAGCGCGTCGCGATCGCGCGGGCGCTGGTACACGAGCCGCGCCTCGTCATTTCCGACGAGCCGACCGCGTCGCTCGATGCCAGCGCGGGGCAGAGTGTCATGGAAATCCTGCGGGATCACGCCATGGCCAAGGACCGGGCCGTGATCGTCGTCACGCACGACAACCGGATTTTCCATTTCGCCGACCGCATCGTGCGCATGTCGGACGGACGGATCACGGGGATCGATCTCCCCCCATTTACGGAGGCCGACTGATGGCCAGCCGCTCTAAACTGCTGATCTATGGTCTTCCGCTGGCCGCCGTCGTCGCGGCAGCCGGAGCCATCCTGTCCATCAGCCGGACGCAGCCGCATCCGGCCACCAATGTGCCGGTGGTCTCGCCTCCCGTGCAACCGGGGAGCCAAGGTGGTGCGGGTGGTGCTGTTGCGCAGGGGTTCATCGGCGCCGCCGGACTGGTCGAGCCGAATGGACAGGAAATCGAAATCGGGGCGCATCGCTCCGGCGTCGTCGAGACGGTCATGGTCATTCCGGGCCAATCGGTGAAAGCCGGCGAGACGTTGTTCGTGCTCGATCAGCGCGCGGCGAAGGGAACGGTTGATCTGCGCCGCGCCGAATTGCTCGCCGCCGAGCGCCGCCGCGATCAGACCGTCGCGCGGACGGCTTCGCTTAAAGCGCAGGTTGAGGCGGCGCGCGCTGCGGCCAATGCCGCGAAGGCGGAAATGGAGGAATGGGCAGACCAATTGAGATCGGGGGAAGAACTCCTTGCCAAGGGCGGCAATGCCATCAGCCAGCGCGAGGTGACGCGGCGGCGGAATACGGAGCGCTCGGCCCAGGCCCGGCTCGAGGAGGCCCGCGCCCGCATCGTGCAGCTCGAAGAAGAGTTGAAACTGATCGCGGCGCCGAGCGGCGCCACCCTGGCCGTTGACGAGGCAGCCGTGGAGCAGGCACGGCGGACCCTGGAGACGGCCGAGATCGATCTGGCTCTCCTGACCGTGCGCGCGCCCGTCGCTGCGACCGTGCTGCAGGTGAACGTCCGGCCGGGCGAGTATGCGTTCGCCGGCACTGTGACGACGCCATTGATCATCCTCGGCAATCTCGATCCGCTACACGTCCGCGTCGATATCGACGAGGGTGACGTTGCGCGCTTCAGCCCGACCGCACGGGTCTTTGCGAGTCTGAGGGGGCAGTCGAATGAGCGCATGCAACTCAAGTTCGTTCGCGTCGAACCGATCATCGTTCCCAAACGCTCGCTGACGGGCGCGGCCGGGGAGCGCGTCGACACACGGGTTTTGCGCGTGATCTACGCCCTGCCGCCGGATGCGGGACGGGCTTATTCGGGCCAGCAGGTCGACGTTTTCATCGAGAGCACATCCACCCGGGCACAAGTGTCGCAATCCGATCGCTAGCGCTCGTCCGCCGTGTGGAGCACGTTCGATGCCAGCCCGGTTGCGCGGCATGCCGATGGCGGGCTAAGAGTGCGGCTTGGCTCGCAACTCCAGGAACATTAAGCGAGGAATCATGCAGGTCGACGAAGCGACCGTGCGGCGTATCGCGCGGCTGGCGCGGATCAAGATCACCGACGAGGAAGCGCAGGGGCTGCAAAAGGAGTTGTCCGGCATTCTCGACTGGGTGCAACAGCTCGATGAGGTCGATACGGCCTCGGTCGAGCCGATGACACGCGTGGTTCCGATCGAGCTCACGAGGCGCAAGGATGAAGTGACGGCGGGCGACATTCCCGACGACATCGTCAGGAACGCGCCGATGACCGAGGACCACTTCTTCGTCGTGCCGAAGGTAGTCGAATAATTGGCCGCATCCCGCCCCGGCGGGATGTCATTGATGATCCGAGACCAGCGAAACGCAACGTGACAGATCTCACCAAACTCACCCTTGCCGAGGCGCGCGATGGCCTGAAGGCCAAGACGTTCTCCGCGACCGAACTGACCGAGGCTTTCCTGAAGGCGATCGAGACCGCCAATCCGGCGATCAACGCCTACATCACGACGACGCCGGAACAGGCGCTCGCGCGGGCCAGGGACAGCGATGCGCGGATTGCGGCCGGAGAGGCGCGAGAGCTGGAAGGCCTGCCGCTCGGAATCAAGGATCTGTTCTGCACCAAGGATGTTCACGCGCAGGCGTGCAGCCATGTGCTCGACGGTTTCAAGCCGACGTACGAATCGACCGTCACCCAGAACCTCTGGGACGATGGTGCGATCATGCTCGGCAAGCTGAACATGGACGAGTTCGCCATGGGTTCGTCGAACGAGACGAGCTATTACGGTCCGGTGGTCAGCCCGTGGCGGCGTGCGGGCGGCTCCAATGCCAAACTGGTTCCGGGCGGATCGTCGGGTGGTTCGGCCGCGGCGGTCGCGGCTGATCTGTGTCTGGCGGCGACGGCCACGGATACGGGCGGTTCCATTCGCCAGCCTGCTGCGCTGACCGGCACCGTCGGCATCAAGCCGACCTATGGGCGCTGTTCGCGCTGGGGCGCGGTGGCGTTCGCGTCGTCGCTCGATCAGGCCGGTCCGATCGCCAAGACGGTGCGCGACAGCGCCATCATGCTGAAGGCGATGGCGAGCCATGATCCGAAGGATTCGACTTCGGTTGATCAGCCCGTCCCGGACTATGAATCGCTGCTGTCGCAAGGCGTGAAGGGATTGCGCGTCGGTGTCCCGAAGGAATATCGCGTCGACGGCATGGCCTCGGAGATCGAGGATCTCTGGCAGAAAGGCATCGCCTGGCTGAAGGACGCCGGGGCGACAATCCATGAGATCAGCCTGCCGCATACCAAGTACGCGCTGCCCGCCTATTACATTGTGGCACCGGCAGAGGCGTCGTCCAACCTCGCCCGCTATGATGGTGTCCGCTATGGACTGCGCGTGCCCGGCAGGGATCTGGTCGACACCTACGAGAACAGCCGCGCAGCTGGGTTCGGCAAGGAAGTGCGCCGCCGCATTCTGATCGGGACCTACGTGTTGTCGGCTGGCTATTACGATGCCTACTATCTCAAGGCGCAGAAGGTGCGGACGCTGATCAAGCGCGATTTCGACGAGGCATGGAGTAATGTCGATGTCGTCCTGACGCCGACGACGCCGTCGCCCGCGTTCGCATTTGGCGAGAAATCCGGTGATCCGCTGGCGATGTATCTCGAAGATATCTTCACGGTCACGGTCAACATGGCCGGTCTGCCAGGGATCTCGGTGCCGGCTGGGCTGTCAGGGCAGGGGACGCCGCTTGGTTTGCAGTTGATCGGCAAGCCGTTTGATGAAGGCACGCTCTTCCGTGCCGGTCAGGTGATCGAGAACGCCGCGGGCCGCTTCACCGTGCCCGAGCGATGGTGGTCCACTCCATAAATGAAGAAGGCAAGCGTCCTATGAGCAATCCGCTACCCAAAGACTGCACAACCATGGCGGACGTCCGCGCTCAGATCGACCGTCTCGATACGGCGCTTGTCGATATCATTGGAGAGCGGTTCGGCTATGTGGAGCGGGCCTGGCAGTTGAAGCTGGCTGCCCAGCAGCAGGCCAATGTGCCGTGGCGCAATCAGCAGGTGATCGACCGCGTGCGCGCGCGGGCTGAAGAGCGTGGCGTGCCACCCGATCTGTGCGAGGCTCTGTGGCGGCAGATGATCGGCTGGTTCATCCAGTACGAGGAAGAGAAGCTGCGCGATCAGCTTGAAGAGAAGGGCAAGGGAAACTGATGGAAGGTCTTCAGCCTTTCCATCCGGGGGCGCTGGTCATGATCGCGGCCCTCAATCCGGCCGTGATCATAACCGGCTTCATGATGGGCCGTCGTGCGGACCAGTGGCAGAAGCTCATCGTGGCCGCGTTCGCGGCCGCTATCGTCGGCGCGGCGCTCATCTGGATCGGCGCATGGCTGCGCATTCTGCCTGCCCGCGGCATAGGTGGCGAAGCTGGCCTATTCGTCCTGCAGATGCTGTTTGGCCTCGTCTGGGCCACTGTCGGCTATCTGTTCCGGCGAGCCTGAAATGTGATCGGGCAGCTTGTGCCTGCCCGCAATCGTTAAAAAAGTATTGCCGACGGGAACCGAACGATTGCTTGCGCGTTCGCTCCCTGCTGCAGGGTGCGCACTCTCCCTTCCTCGTGCGCGCCGCGCAGTAGGGGTGCCCGGGATTGATCCCTTTTCCCGCGGCATCCCTTTCACAGCGGCGTCGTTTGCAATGGGCTTGCATTCCACATCCAAGGGACGAAGCTTCCGCCGCTTTCGGGCGGCAGGCTTAAACCATTGGGGGCAGCTTGCAATCCTACCGTAAACGCGCCATATCCAACCTCGCCGGTGCTCGCTGCTGTGGCGCGCGCCCTCATGATCTAAGGATAGCCGCGCCATTACCGGCCGTTTCTTTCCCCAAGACTGAGATCTCTGGGCCACGCGTGAGGCCCGATGACTGGCTTTCTGCACGCATTTGACTGAGAAAAAGGTTACCCTATGCGGATTACCGGAACTGTTAAGTTCTTCAATGCTGCCAAAGGCTTCGGCTTCATCAAGCCGGAAGACGGCGCCAATGACGTTTTCGTACACGCAACCGCTCTGGAGCGGGCGGGCATTCGCTCGCTGAACGAAGGCGACCGGGTTACGTTCGTACTCGAAGATGATCGCCGCGGCCGTGGTAAGCAGGCCGGGCAGGTCGAGCTGGCCTAAGCGCCAAGCCGCCTCATTGATGGACATCTGCTGACGCCGCCGGTCCGCTGGCGGCGTTTTTGTATGAATGCAACGAACATATGAGAGCAGAACCGTGTGGCTGTTTCACACGAGCTTGTTGCCTATGAGAGATAATCAGGTCTTGCGAGCATCCCCTGGGCGGTCCAAATAGCAGTGTGGCGGTCGGCAGCTTGCTTTCTGGGAAAGGGAACAGCTTGTGACCTTGAAAATTAGGATCGTTGGGTCGGCGCTCGCCGGCATGCTGGCTCTTGTGGCCGGTGCAACAGCGGGTTCTGCGCAGACGACCGAAGTGGCACAGGCATCGGGTGCGTTCGGCCAATTGAGCGGGAGCTGGAGTGGTGGCGGCAAGGTCAAGTTCGCCGACGGCAAGTCCGAACGCATCAGCTGCCGCGCCTACTACAATCCAAAAGGCGGCGATGAGCTCGGGCTCGCGATCCGCTGCGCGTCAACCAGCTACAAAATTGAAATCCGCGCCAACCTCCAGCATGCGAACGGCCGTTTGTCCGGCCGCTGGGAAGAGCGCACCTTCAATGCCTCGGGAGACGTGACCGGCAAGGCCTCGCGAGGCAACATCAGCATGTCGATCAACGGCGGCGGCTTGTCGGGTTCGATGTCCGTGTCCTATGGATCCTCGACGCAAGCGGTCTCGATCTCGACAGAGGGCACGAATCTGAAGGGCGTGACGATCAGCTTGTCGCGGGGATGAACCAAGCGAATGGTGGGCGGTACTGGGATTGAACCAGTGACCCCACGCGTGTGAAGCGTGTGCTCTCCCGCTGAGCTAACCGCCCGCCGCTCTGGTTCCTATCACCCAACAGGTAAAAGTTCCAGTCCTCACGGCCTTTTAGACGACACGACTCTGAAACCCCTCAGAGGCCGGAGAGCGCGCTTCATCTCATGCCGTGCGCGTCACGTCGGTGCGGCGTGTCGTCGCGCAAAAACGACCCGGTTAGCGGATCGGATGTCTTCAAAGGACGCTCGCGCGGCACAGCCTCATACTCGTCTAAGGCGAGCATGTGTTCTGGCTACCGTCTTTGCGGGTTGTGTGATTCGGCGAATCATTTGAACCTTGTGCCAGCCTGAAATGGGGGAGGGTGGAACCAACCATTTTGGGGGCAACTACATGCACGCACGCTTTTTTGCAGCGATTGCTGTAGTGGCGTTAGGCTCGGTTTCCGCTCGCGCCGCAGACTTGAACTATCCCATGGCAGTGGAGCCGATGGTGGCGCCGCTGACATACAATTGGACCGGTCTCTATGTCGGTGCCCATGCCGGATACGGCTGGGGAACAGGTGATCCACAGACGGTCGGCACACCTACACAGCATCCGGACGGTGGGTTCGGCGGTGCGCAGATCGGCTACAATTTTCAGCTTCCGAGCAATGTCGTGGTCGGCGTTGAAGCAGACGTATCGTTTGCCGATCTCGATGATTCCAGACTCGACGGGACAGCTCTCCGGCTCACCAGCGAGATGGATTATTTCGGTACCGTGCGATTGCGCATTGGATATGCGTTCGACCGCTTTCTTCCTTACGTGACCGGCGGCATGGCGTGGGCCCATGCAAAAGGCGGCATGAGCTGTCCTGATGGTGCACCCGTATTTACCGTTTGCAGCACTACGGGGCCGTTCTCGCTATCGGATTCGAGCACGTCCGTCGGTTGGACGATCGGCGCGGGAGTCGAGTACGCGTTTGCGGACAACTGGACCGCAAAGCTCGAGTATTTCTACGCGGATCTCGGCGACGCGACACTTATACTGGACGTTCCGGTCCTTGGTGAGACCAGCGAGAAGGTCGACCAGACTCTCAATGTGGTTCGGCTGGGCGTCAGTTATAGGTTCGACGGCCTATTCGCTTCATCGTACTGACGTATCGCGGATTGAGCAGCGCGCGTCACGGTTTAGCGCGCTGCTCACCACCGCGGGGCATCAGGATATGGCCGGGAATCGCCCTTCGATCGGGTAGCCCGGGTCGTTGTATCCGGGGGTCGAGGGGTGGCCGGTAGTGACGTGCCGGTCGACGGCTGCTTCGTCCTCGGGGCTCCAGGCGAACTCCAGAGCCGTCAGATACGGTTTCCACTGTTCCAGCGTCCGCGGACCTGCAATCACCGACGTGATCGCCCGGTTGTTGAGCACCCAGGCTACTGCGAATGCCATCAGGCTGGTGCCGCGGCTCTCGGCGTGGACCTTGAGTTGCTCGGCAATCTCCAGCGACTCCGGCCGCCACTCCGTCTGCATCATGCGCGTGTCCTGCCGGGCGACCCGGCTGTCGGCATCCGGCGCGACGTTGAGGCGGTATTTCCCGGTTAGGATGCCCCGCGCCACAGGACTATACGGCACCACGCCCAGGCCGAACTCGCGGGCGGCAGGCAGAACTTCGACCTCCGGCTGGCGGGTCATCAGATTGTAATAAGGTTGCAGCGCGACCGGCTGGGGAACGCCGAGATTTCGGCAGATATGAGTGACATGCGCGATCTGCCAGGCGCGGACGTTGGACAGCGCCCAATTGCGCACCTTGCCGGCGCGAATCAGGTTTCCGAACGTCTCGGCGACTTCCTCCCACGGCGTGTTGGGATCGACGCGGTGTGTGTAGTAGAGGTCGATGCAGTCCGTCTGCAACCGCCTCAGGCTGTCGTCGACCGCTTTCATGACATGCGTGCGGGACAAGCCGCGATCGTTCGGTCTCGAACCGACCACCTGGGCGACCTTGGTAGCAAGGACGACGCCGTCGCGGCGGCCCTTCAGCGCGCGGCCGATGACCTCCTCGGAGCGCCCTTCCGTATAGACGTTCGCTGTATCGATGAAATTGACGCCATTATCGAGAGCGTGATCGATGATACGGCGGGATTCAGCCTCATCGGTCGGCCCGCCGAAATTCATGGTGCCCAGACATAGTTCACTAACGCGAAGGCCCGAACGTCCCAGAACCCTGTAGCGCATATCCGGCATCTGATCCTCCAACTTCATTTTGGGCGCGGACGATACCGTGGCCCCAAGTCATAATATTCAGGCTGTATGCTGGATGACGAACCGGTAGACGCCGTCTGCCTCCGAGTGCTCGGCCAGCGTGTTGCCCGTTGCCTGGCAGAAGGCCTGGAAATCTGCAACCGAACCGGGATCGGTGGCCAGAACCTCAAGAGTGCCGCCCTTGGGAATTTCGCCAATCGCCTTCTTGGCCTTGAGAATGGGGAGAGGGCAGTTCAAACCCTGGGCGTCGAGCGTTTTATCGGCCATCGGCGATCTCCGGCGGAATGTCCGCTAAGTCTGAATATCGGTACTTCCGTATAGGTGAATATAGGCAGACCGTCGAGGCATGCCTCCCATGGAAAGCCGGTGCCCATGGTTTGCGGAGTGCATACGATCTGGCGTCGAGCTGCGAGAACGACCTCGATGTCTCAATTCGGCCACACACGGAAGGTTTGCGTGAGGGGATTTTCTTTGTTTTCGAGATACTTGTGCAATGACCTTGTAGATCGGATGCGTCGGCCAGCCGACTTGCCCCGACGGCGGAAGCGATGCAAGCATCCCCGCCGGGGCGCTTTTGAGTCGGAGCATCGGCTGAATCGTCACGAAGACGTTTGGTCATCGGATGCAGGATCGAGCCAAATCTCAGCAGCAAGGATCTAGTGGAGCCCGTATGCCAGAGGACGGCACGCCGCAGCGTGGGTTTGCGCTGAGTTTTGGTCTCGAACGGCTGGGGCTTGTAGCTCTCCGCGCGCCTTACGTCACAGCGTTCCTCATCCTTGTCATCAGCGCGCTGGCCGTCGTCGGCGTCATGCGGCTGAAGGTCGATGACTCGCTGTCGGAGCTGTTCCGCACCGACACTCCCGAATTCCACCAGTATGAGGAGATCGATCGGCGCTTTCCCTCCAGCGAGTACGACGTGCTCGCCGTTGTCGAAGGCCCCGACCTCCTGAAAAAGCCGCAACTCGAAGCCTTTTCGAACGCCGTCATAGAGCTGCAGCTCGCGGACGGCGTCGATGGTCTCGTGTCCATGCTGTCGGCGCGCGGTAAGCCGGACGCGACCGGATATGCGCCGCCGCTCGTGCCTGATGAGCTGCCGGACGGCGCAGCGTTCGATGCCGTGATTTCCGCATTGCGCAGCAATGATATTGTGGCCGGCAAGTTTCTTTCCGATGACGGTCAGCTCGCGCTGATCGTCATGTCGCTCGACCGCAAGCTGGTCGAAGAGCGCGGTGCCAAGGAGGTCATCGGCGGTATTCTCAAGTCAGCCGAGGACACGCTGCAAGGGTCCGGTCTCTCGGTGAAGCTGACCGGTGCTCCGGTGATGCAACTTGAGATCCGCAACGCGGTCGAGCGTGACCGGCTCGTCTACAATGGCCTGGGGTTCCTCGTCGGAGCTGGGATCGCCTATCTGTTCTTCCGCCGCATTTCACTGACGCTCATTGCCGTGCTCGGTCCGACGGTGGCCATTCTCTGGACACTCGGGGCCGTCGGCGGTCTCGACTTCCGGCTGAACCTGTTCATCAACGTGCTGACGCCGCTGATCCTGGTGTCGGGGTTCTCCGATTCCATGCATCTCGTATTCTCGATCCGCCGGGACATCATGGCAGGCGTGGATCGGCTGACGGCTGCGCGAAACGCCGTTCGGGATGTTGCGCCGGCCTGTCTTCTGACCGCGATGAACGCCGCACTGGCCCTGCTGTCGTTCTCGTGGGCTGAATCTGCTCTCATCCGCACATTCGGAAAGGCGGCGCTGCTGGCCGTCTGCATCTCGTATATTGCGGTGGCGGTGGTCGTGCCCACGCTCGCGGCGTTGCTGATCCGCAAGGAAAAGGCGCCGACTGGCGAAGCGCAGATGGAGCGCGATGACGGTGTCGGTGTGCTGACCCGGGTGACGGACGCGATTGTGCGCGTGGTTGCGGGCAGGCCGCTGCCTTTCTTCCTCGCGGGCCTGATTGCCGTCATTCTTGCCGGTGCGGCCTATGTTCAGCTTGAACCGCAATACCGGCTTGCCGATCAGGTGCCCGACAAAGAGCACGCATTGGCCGCAACCGGTCGTCTCGACATGAAGCTGACAGGCGCCAACCCGGTGCACGTCATGGTGCAATTGAAGGACGGAGCATCGCTCTATGATCCGGCGACCTTCGAGGTGATCGCGCAGGCTCATGCCGTTCTGGAAAACGTCGCCGGGCTGGGCAATGTCTGGTCGCTGGACAGTCTCCGGCGCTGGCTGGCCGACGCCGGTGACGCACGCATCGAGACGGTCAAGAAGTACGTCGGCGTTTTGCCGGAGCATCTGGTGCGGCGCTTTGTCGACAAGGAGGAGCGCGCGGTTCTGGTCACGGGGCGCCTGCCTGATATCGATGCCAGCGAAATTCTGCCGGTGGTGGAAAAGATCGATGACGCCTTGGAGCCCGTGCGCCTCGCGCATCCCGGCTACGAGATTTCCGTCACCGGATTGCCGGCTATCGCGGCGCGCAACTCGGCCAAGTTGATCGGCGAGCTGAATATCGGTCTCGTCGGCGATATGTTCGTGATTTTCATTTTCCTCGGAATCGCGTTGCGCTCGGTGCTCTCAGGCGTCTCGAGCATCCTGCCGTCGGTGTTTCCGATTTTTGCAACCGGTGCGCTGCTTTGGGCGACCGGGGAGGGGCTGCAGTTCGCGTCGATCATCGCAATTACGGTGGCATTCGCGCTGGCGATCGACTCGACCATCCATTTCCTGAACCGCTATCGCATCGAGGAAGCACGGTTCCCTCCAGGTCCCGGGAGCGAGACGCCCGCGCTCATCGCGACCATGCATCACATTGGTCCGGTTATCGTGCTGACGACCATTGTGCTTGCGCTGGGACTGGGCGTGACCATGCTGTCGCATTTGCCGTCGCTGCGGCTGTTCGGGCGTTTGGCGGCGGTCTGTCTGTTCTCTTCGCTGCTGGCCCAGTTGTTCATTCTACCGGCGACGATTGCCCTCTATCGCCGCGCTTTCCCGCGACGGGCGTGACGAGGTGCCGACGGGCGTATGGATCGCAGCGGTCGGCGCGACCGTAATTTCTCTTTTCTCGGTCGGAAGTGTCGTTCTGCGCTGGGTGCGCCCGGAGCATCGCAAGCTTGCGATGCTTGTCATGATTGTGATGCTGCCCATTCAACCGCTGGTCTTTTATCTGCTACGCACCCCGCTTCTGGTTTCGCTGCAGACCCTGTTTGGGAGCGGTGATGCGATGATCGCTGCCGGATTGTTGGCGGCGCCCTTGACGGAGGAGCCTGCCAAATGGCTGGCTTTGGCATCGGTCGGTGTGAGAGCCGCCGTCAGATCAGGCAGCGCGCTTGGGTTGGCGATGGCCGTAGGTCTTGGCTTCGGGATCGGCGAGATCTGGTTCATCGCGGAGCAGTTATCACGTATCCCTACATTGCAGGCTGCTCCGGCGACACAGTTCTGGGGTTTCGTGGTCGAGCGGACGGCTGTCTGTATTCTGCATGGACTGTTTGTCGTGCCGCTGTTTTATGCGCTTGCCATCGGCCGGCATTTCGTCCTTGCAGCGCTCGCGGGCCTCTTGGCGCATCTCTTGACCAATCTGCCGATTCTGGCTGTCCGCGCCGACCTGTTCGAACTGGGGCCGGCATCCTGGAGCTGGATTGCGCTGCTATGGCCGATCGTTCTGGTCGTTGCCGGATTTTGTCTGCTCAAGCCTCTGTCGCGGCGGCAGACGACAAGCCTTAGAGGATAGGAGAGGCAACACGTGACGACCGAGCCGAAGAATGCCGGATTGCTGATATCTTCGCCGATGCAGATCGAGGCGGCATGGATCGACTATAACGATCATCTCAACATGGCGTACTACAACGTCATCTTCGATCGCGCGCTCGATGAAGTGCTTGTTCGTGTCGGGTTGGGCCCGGAGTACATCAAGGCAACCGGCTTCACCTATGTCGCCGCTGAGGCGCATGTCTGCTATCTGCGGGAGGTGCTCGGAACGGACAGCGTGCGCGTCATCGTGCGGATCCTGGATGTCGATGCCAAACGCATGCACGTCTATTGTGAGATGGTGCACGCCACTGACGGGTGGGTCGCGGCGACGTCCGAATGGATGTTCCTCAGTTTTGATGCCAATGCGCGGCGGGTCGCGTCTTGGGGCTCTGACGTTTTCGCCCGTGCCGAAGCCTGCCGGAAGACGGCGGCCGTCCTGCCGAACCCCGAGCGCGCAGGACGTAGCATCGGCATCAGGCGGAAGTCTTGAGACGCAGCGGACCGATGTCTGTCAGCCACGTTGGACGCGGCGCTCTCCCAGCAGATTGACCACATTGGCGCCGATGATCAACAGACCGCCGAACAACACGATCGGGTCAAGCGGCTCAGCGTAAAACAGCGCGCCGACGACTGCAATCAACGGCAAACGCAGGAAATCCATCGGTGCGACGATGATCGCATCGGCGAGCGTGAAGGCGCGCACCAGGGAGTAATGCGCGCTCAGTCCGGCGATCGCGAGTGCCAGGATCCAGCCCATCGTTGCCCAGTCCAGCAGACGAACGCCGCCGAACAACAGCAAAAGCGAAAGAATCGCCTGAATGAGGAACATGTAGAACAGAATGCGGAGAGCCCCCTCGTTGCGCGTTGTCAGAGACTTGGTGCACAGCATGGACAGCGCGAAACCAACCGCAGCAACGAGGGCGAGAGCGACACCGGAATTGAATTGGATCATTCCGGGGCGGGCGACGATCAACAGTCCGACGAAGCCGAGCGCCGCGGCGATCGCGCGCGTTCTCGTCAGACGCTCTCCCAGGAATAACGGCGCGAGCATCGCCACCCAGATCGGCGCGGTGAATTCCAATGCGAAAAGCTGCGCCATCGGGATCAGCATCAGCGCTGCGAGCCAGCTGTACTGCGCGATGAAATGCATCGTGGCCCGCAAAGTATGCAGCGTTAGCCGCTCGGTGCGCATCTGCGACAGACCAGGTCCCGCCATGACGAGGGCGAGGACGATGGCAAGCGACATCAGGCTGCGGTAAAACATCATCTCGAGCGTCGTGGCGCCATGTGCCGCAAGGCGGCCGGTGATGGCGATGGTCGAGAAGGACGCGAGCGCTACGCACATCCACGCCAGCGCATAGGCGACGCGTGTGTCCTTCTTGACGAGGGCGGCGTCCGTCATCTTAAGGCATTTCCCCTGGGACCCGCTTTCTTGCGGCGGCGCATCCCGTTTTGTTGTATTCATAACGAGTTAGGTATCACTGGCGTTCGGCGTATGAGCCAGGGCAGGCTGACCCATATCAGCGTTTGACGCGGATCTCTACCGGGCAGCGAACGAGGGCGCTGCAATGCATCCATGCTATCGTGCATGGCCAACGTGACGTCGGGGCGGGCGACATGCGAATCATCGGTATCATTGGGGGCATGAGCGCGGAATCGACGGCGCTGTACTATGCGCGGCTGAATGCTGAGGTCCGGCGGAGGCTTGGAGGGCTGCATTCCGCCAGGGTCGTGATTTGGTCCGTCGACTTTGCGGAGATCGAGGAGATGCAGTCCGCCGGCCGGTGGGATGACGCCGGGCAGCTGCTGGCGGAGACTGCCGTCCGACTTGTCCACGCCGGCGCGGAAGTCATCGTTCTGGCGACCAATACGATGCACAAGATTGCTCCGGCGATCGAGGCGGCTGTGTCCGTTCCGTTCCTGCATGTCGCCGACGCGACCGCGCACGAGATACAAGCCTCCGGATTTCGCCGCCCCGGGCTGATCGGCACGCGCTATACGATGGAGGAGGATTTCTACATCGGCCGCCTGCGTGATCGGTTCGGCCTCGATGTTCTGGTGCCCGATGCGCCGGAGCGGGCAGAGATCAACCACATCATTTTTGACGAGCTGTGCTGCGGCATCACCAAAGAGACATCACGTCAGCGCTATGTGGAGCTCGCCGAGCGGCTCGGTGCGGCGGGTGCGGACAGTCTGATCCTCGGATGCACGGAAGTCGGGATGCTGCTCAATGCCGGCAACGTGCCGATGCCCGTCTTCGATACCACGTTGATCCACGTTGATGCGGCACTCGAGTGGGCGCTCGATGATGTCGCAACGAAGGAGGGCCGGGGCTGAAGAGTGGCGTAGAATTGGCGTACCGCGTTTTTGCGCAAAGTCGCGCATCAGTTTCCGCGTCGCAGAGGCGCGGTTGCTTTGTTCGGCTTCAATTGGAGGTTGGCCAATGTCTGATAAGACCGTTCTGGCGCTGCCAGGCAAAAAGGTGTCGGTTCCTCGCGTTTTCAAGAGGACGCTGCAGATCTCGATGGCGGTTGGGCTCACTGCGGCCGTGGCGCTGACGTTTATCGTTGCCAACAGCATGCTGCTCGGTCGCGGGGGTGTTCCTCAGGCGATCACAACGTGGCTCGGTTTCATCAAGCGCCCCGATATCCAGGCCACGGTGATATTGACCGCGATCGTGAGCGTGCTGCTGGTTTACTGGCAGCGCGACCGGGAAAGGAAATAGGGCGAAACCGCAACCGCGCGGGAGGCATCATCGCGCCCTCGGGGGCGGCGCGTATCCTAGCGATCGCGGCGCCGCTTCGTCGTATCCCGAATGGGTTGCTCGGACGTCCCCAACGGATTGGCTCCGTTCTGTGTGCGGCGGCAGGTATCACGCCACTCGCTTTTGCTCATCTGCGTGGTCGGATCCCAATACGACATGCACTGGGACAACGTCTCAAGCCGCTCGCCTTCGACAAGACCTTGGTCGGTTTGTGCGGGCGCTGGCGTGGAGCGACGAGTTTGCGCGTTTCCATCGCTGGGAATCAGCAAGGCGATCATGGCCCCCAGGCTCGCCGATAAAAGAACGTCACGCACAACCGTCATCGCCTGCTCCATGGAAACGCATGGCAAGCAACCGCACGCCATCACCGGGGCGCGGCGCAGCCGACCGCGAAACGTCCTTGCGAGCAGCGCGTTCCTGAAGACGAGTTGAATAAAGTGGTCTTGCTTAAAATTCTGGTGGCCGCAGATGTCGAATTCGCGTTGGCGCAATTGCAAACGAACGACCGCAATATCCATAAAGCGCCCATCGGGAGTTCCGCTTCATTCTGTTATTGCACGAGATCTCGGAACGGCCCTGGAGTTCGAGAAGGTGTGCGGGCAGGTGAGGATGTGATCCTCAATCCGTCCGACCTCACGGACGGCAGCAAGGTGACAGCGCGATCCACGGATGCCGCACGGAAATGATTGTTTGCGCCGAAATTCAAATGATGCGCGATACGGCATTGGTGGATTCGACGATGACCTGACCCCTTTTCGTGACCACCTCGATTTCCGCCTCGCCGTCCCGCATGCGTTCCAGTCGGACATTGACCAGAGCGTTCGCATTGACGGCCAGATGGCGGATTTCGATATGCCCAAGCCAGTCGGGCACGATTGGCGCATTAAAGCGCAACGTTGATCTGCGTCCCTCGATCTCAAGTCCCATCAAAGATTGCAGGACATAGAAAACGGCGCCACTTGCCCATGCCTGTGGCGCGCAGCTCATCGGATATAGAACCGGCGGGCGTCCGCGGCGCCTCCTGAAACCACAGTACAGTTCGGGCAGCCTGCGCTGATCCATGACGGCCGCGGCATCGCACAAGGCTTTGAGAATACGCTCGGCGCCGTCGCGCCGGCCGGATCGTGCAAGGCCCGCGGCGATCAGTGCGTTGTCATGCGGCCAAATCGAGCCGTCGTGATACGACATGGGATTATAGCGCGCCTCGGTATCGGCGACGGTCCTGACACCCCAGCCGGAAAAGAATGCCGCGTCGAGAAGCTGCGTGGCGGTTTTCTGTGCCCGATCCTGCGCGGCAAGTCCCGAGCCAAGGACATGGCCCGCATTGCTGGCACGGACGCGGCAGGGGCGTTTGTCACCGTCGAGCGCAAGAGCGTACATCTCAATATCATCGCACCAAAACGCGCGTTCGAATTTCTCCCGCAGTGTTTGAGCGCTTGTCTCGAGCTGCTGCGCGCGCAGTGTCTTGCCGAGGCGTCGCGCTGCTCTGGCCGCGAGCCGTTTGGCCTCGTACGCATAGGCCTGGACCTCGACCAGAGCGATCGGCCCTTCGGCCAATGTGCCATCGGCATGGAAGACCGAGTCATACGAATCCTTCCAGCCCTGGTTGGCCAGTCCCGTCTCGGCACCGCGCAGGTATTCGATGAAGCCGTCACCGTCGCGATCGCCGTAGGTGTCCATCCATTGCAGGGCCGCTTCGATATTCGGCCACAACGCGGCCAGCAATTCCTCGTCTCCCGTTCGCTCGACGTAAAGCCCTGCCAGAATGATGAATAGCGGCGTTGAATCGACGCTGCCGTAGTAGAGAGCAAAGGGGACCTCGCCGAGAGCAGCCATTTCTCCGCCGCGGGTTTCATGGAGGATCTTTCCGGGTTCGGCGTCCGAGGCGGGGTCGGACGTGGTGGCCTGATGCGCGGCCAGATAGCGCAAGACGCCGCGGGCGGCTTCCGGATTCATCCAGAGTGTTTCGATGGCGGTAATCAATCCATCACGGCCGAAGGCAGTCGAGAACCACGGAATGCCCGCGTAGGGATAATGGCCATGCGGTGTTTCGGTCATGAGCATCGCCAGATCGGCGGCCGAACGGCGCAGCACTTCATTAATCGTGGGATTGCCGGTTTCGATGACGGCCTGCTGTTGGATTTTCCGGCGGAAATCCCGCCTCGCCTCAATCAGTCCCGGCAGATAAGGGAGCCGCTGGAGGGTATCCTGATCCGCGGCGCAAGCGGCTTCGACAATGATGTGCGACCGTTCCTGAGGTGCAAGAGACAGACTGAACGTCGCAAGGGTCGGAGAAAGAAGCGTTGGTTTTGGATCGAATGTGAGGCGGGTGCGCCGCTCGACGCCATCGAGGCCCAAACAGGAGATCTCAGCTTCATTTTGCCCACAGACGCGATGCTCAATGCGTCCTCGACGCGTACGCCGCATGCCGCGAACTTCAAAAAGATCAGCAAAGTCGCTGTCAAAACCGATCGTCAGGACGAGTTCGACGGGCATCGCGTTATAATTCGTAATCGTGATCTGCTGGTGCAGCATGCCGCCGCGGACGTAAACGGTGCGCCCGAAATGGACGTGATCTTTCAGCAGCGTGATCCGGCCGTCGCGATAGATATCCGGATTGGTGAGATCGACGCGGAGATAAGTCGCATCCTCCGACAGGTTGGAGGCAAGCAGCAACGGCTGTACGCCAAGGACCGCGAGTTCGAGATAGGAGAGATAGCGCGTATCATGATGGAATAGACCGTCAGCCCCGGGCGCCTGACAGTTCATGTCGCCGTGCGCATCGATAACAGCAAAAGTATCGTTATGCTTGAGCGCACGGCTGGCGCGCGGATGAGATGCGCCGGAAGCGATATAAGCCGTTTCCACTTCTTCGACAGCCTGCGCCGAAGCGTGTTGCTGGTTTAACTTGCGGTTTGGCGCCGTCATCCGCACCCCCTGAGCAGTTGTCTCGCGGCCGGCAACCGGTAGTACCGACTCGTCAACTCGCCGGCGGGGATCGCGTCAATTCGATCCCGCCGTTGGCCGGCGCTGTAGCGAGTGGCGCCGGCCCAGCGATGTTATGGCCTAGCGCGTGCACAGGGCTCGTCAACGGGGAAACAGTCGCATGTACGGGCAACGGCAGGCTGGCGCTGGCTTTATGGCGGCGCTGGATCAGGAGTTTCTCGTAAATATCCACATAGTCGCTGGCCATGCGCGCTGCGGAAAATCGTTCCTCAAAACGATGACGCACCTTTCGGCGGTCGAGCGCCAGCACTTTTCGCAAGGCACGCGGCGCTTCGTCGATCGATCGGATGATGGAGCCGGTTATGCCCTCATCGATAACCTCCGGAACGGATCCATTGTTAAACGCCAGTATTGGTGTTCCGCACGCCATTGCTTCGATCATGACGAGGCCGAAAGGTTCCGGCCAATTTATCGGAAACAGAAGGGCACTTGCCTCACCGAGAAACTTCTGCTTCCCGAATTCATTGATCTCTCCGATATAATCGACACCAGGCCCCAGCAGCGGCTTTATCGTTTGATCAAAGTATTCGCGGTCTACCCGGTCAACTTTTGCAGCGATCTTCAACGGCAATCCGGACGCGCGTGCGATGGCGATTGCACGGTCGACACCTTTTTCAGGGGCGATGCGGCCAAGAAAGGCCAGGTAACCGCCACGCGGCTTGAATGTGGGTTCAAGCAACGCCTTGGGCAGGCCATGATAAATCGTCGCGGCGAAATTGCAGCCGGGAATGGGCTCGCGCTGCGTGTTGGAAATCGACACCAGCGGCATTTCGGGAAACGCCGCATAAATGCGCTTCAAGTCAGGCAGATCCTGGCGGCCATGCAAGGTCGTCAGGGTGTGATTTGCGATGGGGCGGAAGATCGGAAAATGAAACTGATCGATATGGAAATGCAGAACGTCGAACTCCGACGCCATATCCCGCACCCGATCGAGCATGATCATATAGTAAGGAATGATATCCTTCACGTCCGGATTGAGCCGCAACGCCTTGTCGGTGCAGGGTATGAGCTCGGCGTCGGTCATCGAGTCGCCGCTGGCAAACAGTGTTACGTCGTGACCTTGGGCGACCAGCGCCTCGGTGAGATAGGACACGACCCGCTCTGTGCCGCCGTAAAGCGGCGGAGGAACACTTTCGATGAGTGGGGAGATCTGTGCGATTTTCATGGTGCATCCGTGGAAGCCTGCAACCATGACGCTCAACCTGCCAAGTTGGTTTCACGCCGCGACGCTTTGGCATTCGTGATGCGTAAAACAGAGCCGCCTCAAACCAAGTGGACAGCATCGCCCCCTCGTCCGCGTCTGATGCGGACCTGGCATCTCACCGCGATGGCGGAGAGGACATTTGTCAGCCCGTCTTTGCTCGTTGGGCGTAATCGGTGCCGGGACCGGAACGGTCATCGCGTCTGGCAGATGATTGTCTGCTCCGCTCGCATTCTTCGCTGAGCAGCAATTCATGTCGAACGACAAACTCTGACAGGATGGAATGATCCCGATTGCGATGGTCGCGTTATACCGCGAAAGACCCGAACCTTTTTGCACTCGCGCGGCCAGGTGAATCAGATGCCGGATCTCGACCAACTCAGCATCAATACCATACGCACACTCGCGATCGACGCCGTTCAAAAGGCGAATTCCGGGCATCCCGGCACGCCGATGGGCATGGCGCCGACGGTCTACACTCTGTGGCAGAATCAGCTTCGCTTCGATCCCGCCGATCCAATCTGGCCGGATCGAGACCGCTTTGTCCTTTCGGTCGGTCACGCATCGATGCTGCTCTACGCGCTGCTGCATCTCACCGGTGTGAGGGCGGTGGACGCCGACTACGAAGAACTCAACCGGCCTTCTGTTTCTCTGGATGACATTAAGAATTTTCGGCAGCTCGGCAGTAAATGTCCGGGGCACCCGGAATATCATCTGACATCCGGCGTCGAAGCGACAACCGGGCCGCTGGGGCAGGGCGTTGCAATGAGCGTCGGTATGGCCATCGCCCGCGAATGGCAGGCGCAATACTTCAATCGGCCGGACTACCCGATTTTCGACTACGATGTTTATGCGCTATGCGGCGACGGCTGCATGATGGAAGGGATTTCCGGCGAAGCCGCATCGCTGGCCGGGCATCTAAAACTCGAGCATTTGTGCTGGATCTACGACAGCAATCGCATCTCGATCGAGGGGTCCACGCAGCTTGCCTTCACCGAGGACGTTGCGGCGCGATTTCTGGCCTATGGCTGGTCCGTCCTGCGCGTCCGGGACGCGAATAACATCGCCGAAATCGCCGCGGCGCTGGCGCGCTTTCGCGAGACCAAGGGGCAGCCCACATTCATCGTCGTCGAAAGCCATATCGGTTATGGCTCGCCGCATAAGCAGGACACGGCGGCCGCCCATGGCGAGCCTCTGGGGGCCGACGAAGTGAAGCTCGTCAAGCGAGCCTACGGCTGGCCGGAAGATGCGCAATTCCTGGTTCCCGATGGCGTCTACGAGCATTTCCGCGACGGCGTTGGCAAACGCGGTGCCGAGCTTCGCGCGGAATGGGAGAGCATGCTCGGCCGTTATCGGCAGGACCATCCGGATCTCGCAACCGCTTTGGAGCAGATGCAGCGCCGGGAGCTTCCGAAAGACTGGGATGCGGACATCCCGAAGTTCCCCGCCGATCCGAAAGGCATCGCCAGCCGCGACAGCTCGGCAAAAATCGAAAACGCCATCGCGCTGCGGTTGCCCTGGTTGATTGGTGGCTCCGCTGATCTCGCGCCGTCAACCAAGACAAGGTTGACCGCCAAGGGCAGCGGCGATTTTCAGCCCGAAAATTATGCCGCGCGGAACTTTCATTTCGGCGTCCGCGAGCACGCCATGGGTGCCATTTGCAATGGGATGTCGCTGTCTAAAATCCGCGCCTTTGGCTCGGGATTCTTGATCTTCTCGGATTATATGCGGGCCGCCATTCGGCTGTCGGCGATCATGGAAGTTCCCGTGATCTACATCTTCACTCATGACTCGATCGGCGTCGGTGAAGATGGTCCGACGCATCAGCCGGTCGAACAACTGGCCTCCCTGCGCGCGATCCCGGGCCTCCTGACCTTGCGTCCATGCGATGCCAACGAGGTGGCAGAAGCCTGGCGCATCGTCGTCGCGCTCAAGCACCAGCCTGCCTGCCTCATCCTGTCGCGCCAGCCGTTGCCGACGCTGGATCGCGGGCGCTTTGCATCGGCCAGCGGCGTGGCACGCGGAGCGTATATCCTCTCGGATCCAGAACGCGGGAAACCCGATGTCATTCTGATCGGTACAGGCAGTGAGGTCAGTCTTTGCGTTGCCGCGGCCGAAGAACTGGCCGCCGAAGGGATCAAGGCCCGTGTCGTGTCGATGCCGAGCTGGGATCTGTTCGAGAAGCAGGACGCAGCTTACAGAAGTGAAGTGCTGCCCTCTGACGTTAAGGCACGCGTGTCGGTGGAGCAGGCAGCTACCATCGGCTGGGAACGGTATGTCGGTATGGACGGCGCGAAGATCGGGATGCATACCTTCGGCGCTTCTGCGCCGCTGAAGGCTCTGTTGACCAAGTTCGGCTTCACACCCGATCGCGTTGCGCAGGCGGCGCGGGAGCAGGTCGAACGGGTCAGGCAAGCAGCTGTCGAAAAGGCATCATGATCTCCGCGTCGCAGGGCTGAACTTTTATGCGCGGCGCTGGTTGCGCTGAGGATATGCTGGCGGCGCGCAGGCGAGGAGGTCCCGGAATGAATGCAACGGAAACCTTAACGAAGCCAGTTGCGGTCGCCCAGATGCGATCCGCGGAGGACCGGCAGGCCCCACCCGCGACCATCGTTCTGTTCGGTGCCGCCGGCGATCTGACCAAGCGCCTCGTCGTGCCCGCCCTCTACAACCTTGTCCGGGCCGGAAGATTGGCCGACGGCTTCTCGATGATCGGCGTCGATCATAACGATCTGACGAGTGAATCCTGGCGCAACAATCTCAGCCAAATGATGCAGTCCTTTGTCCTTGGTGGCGGTGGCGAGTTCCACGCTGCGGGCCTCGACGAGCAGGCGTGGAGCTGGCTGATGCACCGCATGACGTTCATGCGCGGTGATTTCAACGACCCCGAAACCTACGCCCGCCTGGACAAGATGCTGGGCGAGGACGTCGGCGGGCGGCCGAGGAGCAGCAACGTTCTCTTTTATCTGGCAGTCTCGGAGCGTTTCTTCGCCCCGGTGATCGAGCAACTCGGCCGCGCAGCGTTGACGCGGCAGACGGACAAAGCCTGGCGGCGCGTGATCGTCGAAAAGCCGTTTGGGCGTGATCTGGCGTCCGCGAAGGCACTCAATCAGCAGATCCTGAAGGTGCTGTCCGAGGATCAGATTTATCGCATCGATCACTTCCTCGGGAAGGAGACGGTCCAGAATATCCTGGTGATGCGTTTCGCCAACGGCCTCTTCGAGCCGATGTGGAACCGGATGCATATTGACAATGTGCAGATTACCGCCGCGGAAACCGTGGGCGTCGAAACGCGCGGCCGGTTTTATGAAAATACCGGCGCCTTGCGCGACATGGTTCCAAATCACCTGTTCCAGCTCCTGGCGATGATCGGAATGGAGCCGCCTGTCGCCTTCAACGCCAACGCGGTGCGTGCCAAGAAAACCGAGTTGTTCTGCGCCATCCGTCCGATCCCGCCGGATGACGCCGTCCGCGGGCAATACGGCGCGGGGACCGTGCTTGGCCGGCAAGTGCGCGATTATCGCCATGAGCCCAATGTCGCGCCGGATTCTTCGGCGGAAACGTATGTCGCGCTCAAGCTCGGTATTGAAAACTGGCGTTGGGCTGGCGTGCCGTTCTACCTGCGTACCGGCAAATATCTGTCTGCGCGATCCACCGAGATCACGATCCAGTTTCGTCAGGCCCCCTATGCGTTGTTTCGCGATACACCGATCGACAGGCTTCCGCCCAATCTGCTGACGCTGAGGATACAGCCGGACGAAGGGCTGTCTGTCAGCTTCAATGCAAAGCGTCCAGGCCCGGATATCGAAATCAAGGGTGTGGCGATGGATTTCTCGTATCGCGATTACTTCGAGCCGCTTTCAGCCGTAGGCTACGAAACGCTGATCTATGACTGCCTGCTTGGCGATGCGATGCTGTTCCAGCGCGCGGATACGGTGGAAGCGGCATGGCGCGCGGTGCAGCCGGTTCTCGATGCCTGGGGCTCGAAAAAGCCGGACGATTTTCCCAACTA
The DNA here is from genome assembly GCA_023423275.1 of Pseudomonadota bacterium. GTDB lineage: Bacteria > Pseudomonadota > Alphaproteobacteria > Rhizobiales > Hyphomicrobiaceae > ZC4RG25. Next base: position 30,390 of record JAFAFW010000110.1, on the reverse strand, counting down.
TGCAGCAGGCAGCGCCGGTCCTGCCGCTGCGGATCGCCTTCTGGCCCGCGACGGCCACGCCTGGCGCCCGATAGGCGAGGGTGGACAGAAAAGAGCGCGCGGATGACGAAGCCTGGCAAGATTTCGCTACTTCTCGCCGACGTGGACGGCACGCTTGTAACCCGTGACAAGATTTTGACCGACCGCGCGAAACAGGCCGTGCAGCGGCTGCGCGCCGCCGGCATCAAGTTTGCCGTCACGAGCGGGCGTCCGCCCAAGGGTATGTTGATGCTGATCGAGCCGCTGGCGCTCGACACGCCGATTGCCGGGTTCAATGGCGGATTATTCGTCAAACCGGATCTCTCCATCATCGAGGAGCGCACGCTGCCGCCGGGTATTGCTGCCGAAACGATCGATCTTATCGCTGCTCGCGGGTTGGATGTGTGGGTGTATTCGGGCAATGACTGGCTGATCCGCGATCCGAAGGCGCCGCATGTGGATCGCGAGGCCTGGACAGTGAAGTTCCAACCCAAGGTCGTGAAGGATTTCAGTAATTCGCTGAATGAGGTCGTGAAGATCGTCGGCATCAGCGACGATCTGGATCTCGTCAAACACTGCGAGGCGGCAGCTCAGGCGGCGCTTGGCGATCGCGCGACGGCAGCGCGATCCCAGCCCTATTATCTCGACGTGACGCATCGCGATGCAAACAAGGGGTTTGTCGCGTTGTATCTTTCGCGAACGCTCGGCATTCCGCAGGCCGAGATCGCGACGATAGGTGATCAACCCAATGACGTGCTGATGTTCAAGCAGTCCGGTTTCAGCATCGCGATGGGCAATTCGAGTGACGACGTGAAGCGCCAGGCCAGCGCCACGACCGACTCCTACGATGATGAAGGATTTGCCAAGGCCGTGGAGCGCTACCTCCTCGGCTGAGCCAGACATGGAGGATACCATGAGGGCAACGCAGAAACTGCATGATGTCGGCCAGAGCATCTGGCTCGATAATATTACGCGAAACCTGCTCAACAGCGGCACGCTGCGCCGCTACATCGATGAGCTGTCGGTGACAGGGCTGACGTCCAACCCGACGATTTTCGATCAGGCGATCAGCCGCAGCGCAGACTACGACGAGAGTATCCGCCGGAAGGTCGCCGAGGGAAAATCGGGCGAGGCGCTGTTCTTCGAGTTGGCCCTGGAGGATCTCCGGCAGGCGGCGGATCTGTTCCGCCCTGTCCATGACCGCACGTGCGGGGTCGATGGATGGGTATCGCTGGAAGTGTCTCCGCTGCTTGCCTACGACACGAAGGCGACGATCGCGAGCGCAAAGGAGCTTCACAGCCGTGGTGAACGGCCGAATCTGCTGATCAAGATTCCAGGTACGAAGGAAGGCTTGCCGGCGATCGAAGAAGCGATCTTTGCGGGCGTGCCCATCAACGTCACGCTGTTGTTCTCCCGGGAGCAGTACGTGGCGGCTGCCGAGGCATACATGCGCGGCATCGAGCGGCGCATCGCGGCCGGGCTTCCGGCTGATATCGGGTCGGTGGCTTCGCTGTTCATCAGCCGGTGGGATGTGGCGGTGTCAGGTAAGATGCCTGACGCGCTGAACGGCCAGCTCGGGATTGCCATCGCACGGCGTGCGTATGACGCCTATCGGAGACTGCTCGATTCGCCACGTTGGCAGCGCGCCTACAACTCGGGCGCGCGGCCGCAGCGGCTGCTTTGGGCGAGCACCGGAACGAAGGATCCGAAGCTCCCGGATACGCTTTACGTGAAGGCACTCGCGGCACCGTTTACCGTCAATACCATGCCCGAAGGCACCTTGAAGGCTCTGGCCGACCACGGCGAGATTGACGGCATTCTGCCGACGGACGGCGGTGATCACGAAGAGGTGCTGGCAAAGTTCGCAGACGCTGGAGTCGATATCGACGCGCTTGCGGCCCGTCTTCAGGAAGACGGCGCGAAGTCCTTCGTGAAGTCATGGAATGATCTTATGGATGTGATCGCGAAGAAGTCCACCGCCCTGCAGAAGGCCAGCTGATGCGATGGCTGGCTAAGCCGAGTGGCCGGACAAGGGAAGGAACGGGATCATGGCGGTGATGTCAAAGACCAGGGAAACGTCGGCAGGCACGCCGTCCGCTTGGCAGGACCTGCAGGCGAATTACGATGCGATCAAGAAGCTGCATCTGCGTGAACTGTTCCGGTCCGATCCTGGCCGGGGGGAACGGCTAACGCTTGAGGCTGCCGGCGTCTTTCTCGACTATTCGAAAAATCGCATCACCGATGAGACGATCAAGCTCCTCGTCGAGCTTGCCGAGCAAAGCAAGCTGCGTGAACGGATCGACGCCATGTTCCGCGGCGACCGGATCAATACGACCGAGGACCGCTCGGTGCTTCACGTCGCGTTGCGGGCTCCGCGTGGTGCCAGGCTGGTTGTGGATGGACACGATGTCGTGCCGGACGTTCATGCCGTGCTCGACAAGATGGCCGCGTTCGCCGAACGCATTCGCAGTGGCGCGTGGACCGGGCATACAGGCAAGCGCATTCGCAACGTCATCAATATCGGGATCGGCGGATCTGATCTCGGCCCGGTCATGGCCTATGAAGCCTTGAAGTTCTATAGCGACCGCGCGCTGACGTTTCGCTTCGTTTCCAATGTCGACGGGACGGACTTCGCGGAAGCGACGCACGACCTCGATCCGGCGGAGACGTTGTTCATCATTTCATCGAAGACCTTCACCACGCTCGAAACGATGACCAACGCGCATACGGCGCGCGCGTGGTCTCTTGCCGGGTTGGGCAGTGACGATAAGGCGGTGGCGAAGCACTTCGTTGCGGTGTCGACCAATGCGGAAAAGGTCGCCGAATTCGGTATCGATACGGCCAACATGTTCGAGTTCTGGGATTGGGTCGGCGGCCGCTATTCGATGGACTCCGCGATCGGCCTGTCGACCATGATCGCGATCGGACCGGATCAGTTTCGCGCGATGCTCGGCGGCTTCCACGAAATGGACGAGCATTTTCGCACGGCGCCGTTCGAAGAGAACCTTCCGGCGCTGATGGGGCTGCTGTCGGTCTGGTATAATGATTTCTTCGGCGCCCCGACCGTCGCGGTGCTGCCCTATGAGCAGTACCTGAAACGCTTCCCCGCCTATCTCCAGCAATTGACCATGGAAAGCAACGGCAAGCACGTCACGCTTGACGGGCAGCATGTGACGCATCCGACGGGCCCGATCTACTGGGGAGAGCCGGGGACGAACGGCCAGCACTCGTTTTATCAGCTCATTCATCAGGGTACGCGCCTGATCCCGTGCGATTTCATTGCTTTTGGCCAGGCCCTCAATTCACTGGGGCGCCACCACGATATTCTGATTGCCAACGTTTTCGCGCAGGCGGAGGCGCTCGCGTTTGGAAAGACGCCGGAGCAGGTGAAGGCGGAGGGAACCCCGGATTGGCTGGTGCCGCACAGGACGTTTACGGGCAATCGTCCTTCGAACATGATCCTGATGGATCGGCTGACCCCGGCAGCGCTCGGCAAGCTGGTCGCACTTTACGAGCACAGCGTCTTCACGCAAGGCGTCATCTGGAACATCGATTCATTCGATCAGTGGGGGGTCGAGCTGGGCAAGGTGCTCGCACAGAGGATCATTCCGGAGCTTGAAAGCACGGATAACCCGAAACTGAACCACGACAGCTCAACCAATAACCTGATCAGGCGTTATCGGCGGGGGAGGATGTAAACCGAGAGGCAGCGGAGAGCTCTATGCAATTGGCGATGATTGGATTGGGCCGGATGGGTGCCAATATGGTGCGCCGTCTTTTCAGGGGTGGACATGACTGCGTCGTGTTCGACATGTCGCCGAAGGCCGTCAAGGCCATGGCGGAAGAGGGCGCAAAAGCATCGTCATCGCTGTCCGACCTTGCAAGTAAAGTCAAAAAGCCGCGCGCCGTCTGGCTGATGGTGCCCGCCGCCGTAGTGGACAAAACTATCGCGGATCTGCTGCCGCATCTGGAGCCCGGCGATACGATCATCGACGGCGGCAACTCGTACTACATCGACGATATCCGGCGCGCGAAGGAGCTTGCAGCCCGAAAGATCAATTACGTCGATGTCGGCACGAGCGGCGGCGTTTGGGGGCTGGAGCGCGGCTATTGCATGATGATTGGCGGACCGGATGAGGCGGTGCGCCGTCTCGATCCGGTCTTCAAAACATTGGCGCCCGGTGTGGGCAGCATCGCGCGCACGCCGGGCCGCGAGAAGCTCGGCGGTACCGCCGAAAGCGGTTACCTCCACTGCGGGCCGAATGGCGCCGGCCACTTCGTCAAGATGGTCCATAACGGGATCGAATACGGCGTGATGGCCGCCTATGCCGAGGGGTTTGGCGTCCTCAGCAAAGCCAACGTCGGCAAGATGGAGCACGCCGCCGACGCGGAGACGACGCCGCTGCGCGATCCGGAGCATTACCAGTACGATCTCAATCTGCGCGATATCGCGGAGGTTTGGCGCCGAGGCAGTGTAATCGCGTCGTGGCTGTTGGATTTGTCGGCGGAAGCGATGGTGAAAGATCCGACCTTGTCGGATTTCTCGGGTCGCGTCTCGGATTCAGGCGAGGGCCGCTGGACCATCAAAGCGGCGATCGATGAAGCCGTTCCGGTGCCCGTGCTGTCGACCGCGCTCTATGAACGCTTCAGTTCCCGCGGCGAGGCGGAATTCCAGGACAAACTTCTATCGGCGATGCGTTTTCAATTCGGCGGTCATCTGGAAAAGCCGGCAGTTTGAGACCGCGGAATTTCAGGAAACGAGCTGTTCCATTTCGCGCTTGAGACGATCGAATTGATCGCCCATGCCGCTACGCTCGACAGCTTTCGGATCGCCGCGCAGCACTTCGAATTTCGTCTCGTCTCCTTCACGCCAGAAGTGGATGTCGAATTTGTGCCGCTCCATGCGCAAGTCGATCACGGTGAGATCCGGCAACCAGCTCGGCAGTTTCGGATCGACAAACAGCTTGCCGCGGCGCGCGTCGGGCAGGAAACCGAGCATCGCCTGCATCAAGGTGAAGACGGAGCCGGCCGCCCAGGCCTGGGGAACGTTTGCGCCGAGATACTGGATCGGGAATTCCGCGCCGCTGTGTTCGGACGTGGTATAGAGCTCCGGCAGCTGATTGAACAGGAAATGACTTCCCGCATCACTGATCGCGCGGGCAACCCTCGCCGCCTCCACATGGTACCCATAGCGCTTGAGTCCGATCGCGATAAGTGAGTTATCGTGCGGCCAAACGGATCCGGTTTGATAATTGTACGGATTGAAGGCCGGGTTCTCGCTCGACAGCGTGCGAATGCCCCAGCCGCTCCACATATCCGGCGCCATCAGGCGTTGAACGACTTTCTGCGCGCGATCCGGAGGAACGATGCCGGACCACAAGCAATGTCCGGGATTCGACGCGATGGTCAGGACCTTCTTTTTGTCGCCATCCAAGGCAAAAGCGTAAAAGCCGATGTCTTCGTCCCAGAACGCATCGTTGAAGCGTCTGTAAAGCAGCGCCGCTTTCTCGCGGAGTTCGCGCGCGCGTTGGGGCTTTCCCAATTCGTCGAAAACTTCGGCCATTCTCAACCACGCGTCATAGACGTAGCCCTGCAGCTCACACAGCGCTTTCGGCCCCTTGACGAGCGATCCATCCGGATACATCACGGCGTCGCCGGAATCCTTCCAGCTCATGTTCTCGTAACCGACCGGTGAGCGTGTCTGATACTCCTGAAAGCCGTCGCCGTCGCGATCGCCGTAATTGTCGATCCACGACAAGCAGCCCTCGGCTGTTTCGAGATGCTGCTCGAGAAGGCTCCGATCTCCGGTGGAACGCCACGTTGCATGCAATGTGATCAGATAGAGCGGCGTCGCATCCGCCGTACCATAATAAGGTGTGTGCGGGATGAGCTTGAAATGAGCCAGCTCCCCGTAGCGCATTTCATGCAGGATTTTGCCCGGCTCGGCGTCGCGGAAATCATCCCTCTCTTTGGCCTGCAGAGAGCCGAGGATTTCCAGCGTCCCACGGGCGAACCCGGGATAAATGAAAAGATTCTGCAGCGCGACGATCAGGCTGTCCCGGCCGAACGGTGCAACGAACCATGGCAGACCCGCCGCCGGAAGAAACACCATATTGTCTGTGCCGCCGATGGGAAGGCGTAAAGCCGCCATATCTTCCACGGCCTGGCGATAAAGGCGGTAGAATTCCTCATTGCTGGTGCGGATCTTTAAAACGGTGTGCAGCCAATCGGCGAGTGTCTCTGCATGCTTGAGCTTGTGGCTATCCGACACACAATGATGCGGCGGCGCAAAATGCTGCTCGCCATCCGTTAAGGCATAGAGGAGGCAGCAATGCCATGTCTCCCCCGGCGCCAGCGAAACTTCGAAGCTGAGGCGTCCATTGGCATATACGGCCCGCGGCTCGCGATGCTTGGGCTCGACCAGAAGCGCCCGTACAAAATCCGCATTGCGGTAAGTTGTGCGCAGTTGCTGGCGGGAATCCGACCAGTCCGTGGTGATGCGTCCGCGGCGAACGATATTCCCTGACTTCACCTCGAAAATATCGGCGAAGTCGGAGCGCAGAGTAATCTCCAGCTGAAACATCACGTGTTTCATGCCGTTGTTGGTGATGTCGATGTCTTCGTGCATTCCACCGGCGATGGAGCGGCTCACCACCAGACCGAGCGTGCGCGGCGGAATGAATCCGTCCTCCGTCAGAATGCTGCGATTGGTGAGATGAACGTGTGACGTGTAATACGTCGTCGCGCCGCCGCTCAGTAGATCCCATGGAACGCCGTTGGCATAAATCATCCAACTGCTGAGAACGCGCGTGTCGAAGAAGAACAAGCCGCGTTCGCTCGGCCAGATGATCTGGGCATCAAGGTCGGTGACCAGCACCGTATGCCCGTGATGGATGGCGATCTGAGGAGGGCCGACTTCGACCTTGAATGGCATGGTGTCGCCTGAACTCCATATTCCGTGAACAATGCGCGCTGGGGTACGCCGGCTCCGAGACCGGGTGTCACTCATCTGACCCTAGCAACGAGAGCGCTCAGCAGCGGGTTCCGCGGAGAGGAGGGAGTTGTTTCCGGGAGGTCGTTGGCCGCGTCGCCTGGCGACGGCACGTGCGGGTTCCCGGCCGGTCGTCCGGTCGTTCGCCGGCCGGTTGTGCGGCCAGGATCAGATTGTGGGCCGTATTCACGAGCGCGATATGGGAAAACGCCTGCGGGAAATTGCCGACCAGACGTTGCGCCCGCGGGTCATACTCCTCCGCCAGCAGGCCGACATCATTGCACAGACCACAAAGTCTTTCGAACAATCGACGTGCCTCCTCCGTGCGGCCCAGCATCAGCATGCAGTCGGCGAGCCAGAAGCTGCAGGCGAGGAATGCACCCTCACCGGGAGGCAAGCCATCATGCCCTTGCCCCGTGTCGTAACGCAGCACGAAGCCGTCGACCAGGAGATGCCGTTCGATCTGCTCCACGGTGCTGCGCATCCGCGGGTCATCGATTGACAGAAAGCCGACGAGAGGCATCATCAGGACGCTGGCGTCGAGCGCCTTTGCGCCGTAATGCTGCATGAACGCGCCGCGTTCGGCATCATAGGCCTTTGCGCAGACGTCCTCGTGAATCTCCTGGCGCAGGGCTTTCCATTTCTCCACCGGCCCGCCGAGTTCGAATTCTTCGGCGCTTTTGATGGCACGGTCGAAAGCCACCCATGCCATGACCTTGGAATGCGTGAAATGCTGTCGCGGGCCGCGCACCTCCCACATCCCCTCGTCGGGGTCCCGCCATACCTCCGCCAGGTGATCAAGCACCGCCCTCTGGAGATCCGCACTGGAGTCCAGCGGGCCGAGGCCGCCTTTCCGCGCGTGATAGAGGGCATCCATCACCTCGCCGTAGATGTCGAGCTGAAGCTGATGCGAGGCGTCGTTGCCGATGCGGACAGGCGCGGCTCCTTCGTATCCGGGCAACCAATCGAGTTCGAGTTCGCTCAGACGACGTTCGCCGGCGATGCCGTACATGATCTGGACTTGCGAGGGATGGCCCGCGATCGCGCGGAGCAGCCAAAGACGCCAGTCCTGCGCTTCGTCATAAATGCCGCCGTGCATGAGACTGAGCAGCGTAAACGTCGCGTCGCGAAGCCAGCAATAGCGGTAGTCCCAATTGCGGACTCCGCCCAGTTGCTCGGGAAGCGAGGTCGTGGGGGCCGCAACGATTCCGCCTGTCGGGCGGTACGTCAGGGCCTTGAGCGTGATCAGCGAGCGGCGCACAAGGCCCGACCATTCGCCCATGTCGTTGCAGCTCTTTGACCAGTTGTGCCAGAACACTTCCGTGTCGCTGAGCGCTGCGATCGGATCGATGGGCTCGGGCGGTGCGCGATGCGAAGGACCGTAGGTGAGGACGAATGGAATGGTCTCGCCTTCGGCGACGACGAAGTCTGCGACGGTTTTCATATTTTGTCCGCGCAACTCGATCGGCGTGCGCAACACCGTCATGTCGGGACCGGCAATTGCTTTCAACAGGCCGTCCTGGTTCGTCACCCAAGGCACGAGCGCTCCGTAGTCAAAACGGAGAATAAGCTCGCAGTGCATGGCGACCTTGCCTCGGCGACCGACGACGATACGCACGACGTCCGATGCCTCGCCGCGCAGGGGCATGAAGTCAATCAGCGTAACGGCGCCGTCCGGGGTTTCGAACTCCGTTTCCAGAATGAGCGTACTATCCCGATACCGGCGGGTTGCGCGTGCATTCACGTCCGCAGGAGCGATCCGCCAGCGGCCATGGTCCGGCGTGCCCAGCAACGCGGCAAAGCACGCGCCGCCATCAAATCGCGGCCAGCATAGCCAGTCGATGGAGCCGTCGCGGGAGACCAATGCCGCGGTCTCGCAATCGCCGATAAGTGCGTAATCCTCAATGCGTCCGGGCATGCAAGCCTACGACCTCGATGCGCTGATGTGGGCAGCCGGGATCGATCAGAGTCGTCCCTGCATGATGATTTCGTTAACTCCTGCCGGCAATTCCGCCGCAGCCGCTGAGCGAAGGTATTTGGGATCGTGAACCGGGGAGACGCGTTTTAGTTTCGCATAATGCGCACTGCCCCACGCTTGCGGTTAAACGTCGAAGTTGTCCATCATGACCAGCCTGTCTGAAGCGCGCGTCGAGATTCTCCCTAATTCAAACGACTTGGCGCGCCGGGTGGCTGATTGGTTGCTCGCTTTGGCGGTCGCAAAGAGCGGCCGCTTTGCGGTTGCCCTGTCGGGCGGTTCGACGCCACGACACCTGTATCAGCTCCTGGCTGCCTCACCGTATCGTGAGGCGTTTCCATGGGCGCGCACGCATTGGTTCTGGGGAGACGAGCGGTTTGTGCCGCCGGACAACCCCGACAGCAACTATCGCATGGTTCGGGAGGCCATGCTCTCGCATGTGCCGGCGCCGCCCGAAAACATTCATCCTATCCCGACGGAAAACCTCACGCCTGCGGCATCGGCGGCGGCCTATGAACGCGAACTCCAAAGCTTCTACGGAGAACCGGTCTTGCGGGCGGATCGGGCGCTGTTCGATGTCACGTTCCTTGGTCTCGGCCCGGAAGGACATACAGCCTCGCTGTTTCCAGGCACCGCAATCCTGAAGGAGCGGACCCACTGGGTCGGGGCCGTCATCGGGGCCAAAGCTGAACCCCGGATTACATTGACCTATCCGGCATTGGAAAGCAGCGGCGACGTTGCTTTCATCGTCGCGGGGAAGGACAAGCAACCGGTGTTGGGGCAACTTTTCGGAGGCGATGAACAGCTCCCCGCGGCACATGTCCATCCGGTCAATGGGGGGCTGCACTTCTTCCTGGATAGCGCGGCAGCACCACGAGAGGCCTCATGACCGCACGCGATAACAGCCCAATTTCGGCACAAACAAACGCCGAGCGCGCGCAATCCGAACGGCCGGGCCCGTTTACGCTTGCGATCGATATCGGCGGAACGGCTCTCAAGGCCTCGGTTCTGGATAGCAGCGGCCAGATGATCGCGGATCGCGTTCGTATTCCGACGCCTTATCCATGTCCACCCGAAGTCATGCTGAAGGCGCTTTCCGAACTCGTCGCTCCGCTGCCGGCCTTCGACAGGATCTCGATCGGCTTCCCGGGTGTGGTCCGCAATGGACGTACTTTGACGGCGCCCCATTTCGGAGACGATATCTGGCGCGACTTCCCGCTTGAAGCCAGGTTGGCAGAGCGCTTTGCGCGCCCGGCGCGCCTCCTCAACGACGCGGAGGTGCAGGGGCTCGGCATCGTGAAGGGGAGTGGGCTGGAAGTTGTTCTGACACTCGGCACAGGTGTCGGGAGCGCCATATTCACGGAGGGGTGTCTGGCCCCTCATCTCGAGCTTGCGCAGCATCCCCTGCACGACGACAAAACGTACAACGAATACGTCGGCAACCAAGCTCTCCATGACCACGGCGTGAAGAAGTGGAGTGAACGCGTTCTGAAGATGATTTCGATCGTCGAGACGTTGCTGCACTATGACATGCTCTATCTCGGAGGAGGCAACACGCGGCACCTGTCAGCCGATTTGCCCAAGAACGTCCGAACGGCGTCCAACGATACGGGCATCACCGGTGGCATTCGCCTTTGGGAAGACAGCGTCTGGAAGGGGATTTGCGGCCGGGCGGATGATGCGTCCGCCCAGCCGAGAGGGGGCGAACGTCGCGACGTGTCGAAGGCGCGCGCGCAGGCATCTGTCAGCGGCGTGCGTTGATAACATCATGACTGGCATCCGGCTTGTCATTTCCGATGTCGACGGAACGCTCGTGACGACGGACAAGACCCTGACGGCCAACAGCCGCGCGGCGATTGCACGGCTTGCTGCTGCAGGTATCGGGTTTTCGGTGATCAGCAGCCGTCCGCCCTTTGGCCTGCGCAGCCTTGCAGCCGAACTCGGCTTGCGATTGCCGTTCGGCGCCTTCAACGGCGGGGCGCTTGTGCTGCCCGACTTCACGCTTGTCGATCAGCATGTCCTGTCACGTGAGGCTGCCGTCGGCGCCGTGACCACCTTTCGCGCGTCCGGTGTTGACGTCTGGGCTTTCACGGCGGACCGCTGGATACTCGACAACCCGCAGGCGCCGTACGTCGATTTGGAAACGCGAACAATCGGATCTGAACCGAGCCTCGTCGATCGCCTCGAGGGGCACCTCGATGGTGTCATGAAGGTGATCGGCGTCAGTGACAACTTCGGTAAACTCGACGCTTGCGAGCCGGTTCTGAGGCGCATGCTCGGTGAGCAAGCGACCGTGGCGCGTTCTCAGCGGTACTATCTCGATGTCACGCCGCCGGGCGTCGACAAGGGGACGTGCGTTGCCGCGATCCGTCGCCGGACGGGCGTCACGATGCCGGAGATTGCGACGCTCGGCGATATGGAAAACGATATTCCCATGTTTCGGCAAAGCGGATTCTCGATTGCGATGGGCAATGCCAGCCTCGCCGTCAAGCAGTGCGCCGTCACGTCGACGCGCTCCAACGACGAAGATGGCGTCGCCGCGGCAATCGATGATCTGATTCTCACGCGCGCGACCAATGATACGGCGGATCTCAAGGAGCGATGACGCTACGAAGCCATCTCCTGGGTTTGCGCCATCTGTCGCGCAATGAGGGCATCGAGCCTGCCCTCAAAAGGAACGGTGAAGACGGACAGGCCCCGCGGATCGTCCTGCCAACTTGCGAACGCAGCATCGAAGCCTGGAGGCACGGCTCCGTCACCATCCTTTGTGGCGACGCTTGCGGCGAGCGCGGTGGCTGACATCGGCAGAAACGGGATCGTGACACTCTCGATGCGGCCGTCAGGCAGCCGGCGCGGCGCGCCGTGCACGGCGCAGCAGATCACCGGCTCGTGATCCGTGAACGAAACGATTGCGCCGATGATGATGCGAGAATTTTCAAAGCCCTGGGGCGGGCGATACGCCCATCGCTCGCCAGCCGTGAACTGATGTGAACCTGTCACGCACATCGACTCCGGTTATCCCAATCGGGGAGACCCTGACTCGGGTTGCGCGCGGGATCAACTCGCAAAAGGGATGCGTGGGCAACCCTGGGGAAAACCGTCAATCCTCCACGACTTGCTCGATGGCGCGAGCGATGTCCGCGGCAAAATCCGGATCCAGGCGAGCGAAGTCCTCGCGATCGGAGACAGCCGAATGATGCAGGTCGTGATGATGATCGCAGGGCAGTGCGCGCGTCATCTGATCACGGCGATCGAGAGCGAGCGTGACGCAATTCACGCCCGCGCTGCGAACATCGGCCGGTGCAGCCTCCGACCCTGGCACCTTTTCCGGGCGCTTTTCGCCTTCGATGGACGCTGTGGTAATCCCCGACGACGGTGGCCAGTCTCTGAGCACAAGCCCCGCCCCGGGAACGAAGCCGACGAGATTCCAGAACAGCGCCCCGGCGACGAAGCCGACACCCGTCCAGCCGACGGCGTTCCGGCGAGGCCGTGTGCCCATGAAGGACCCGGTGGCCGCCTCGCCCGTGACGTCAGCGCTGTCTTGTCTGCGACCCCACATATCGCGCTCGCGTTGCCTGGCCCCATCTGGAGCCGATTCTCTGACACATCGAGCTTGAGGCGGAACGGCGCTGCGCGGCAATCCAAAATGGGCGGAAACAAGGCCGGATGGCTCTGATTTCCACCGATTTCTCCGGTGACGGGCTTACAGTGAGCGCTGACCAGGCGCACGCGGAACTGTTGAGGCGCCGCCTCGCACCGGGGGAACATACATCCGGCTGGCCGGGCATAGCCGCCGCTGATGTTCGTTGGAGCCGCAAGTCCGGAGATTGCCTTCGCGCGAGAAGCAGATGCGGACCTCCCGCAGACGGCTTCCCGAGCCCCGGCACTCGATTGCGAACATGTCGGCCTCAAGTTCGGGGTTGGCTTTCATGAAGGCCTCGGCCAAGTCCCCGCGACTGATGAAGAACGGATTGGCTGGCGCAATGAATTGCCCGGGAATTTTGATCTTCTCGAACAAGCGCCGCGATAGGTTGTAATAGGCATCCGGATTGAGCCCGGAGCAGACGCCGTGCTTGCGGTATTCATGAATCACGAGCCGTGGGCTTGGCATGATGTCGAGCATGCCGTCGATGGTGCGACGGGGAACGAATGGGCGTTCGCGTGTCCGGCAGTATTCCGGGAAGCCGTTCTCGTATTGTGGCCAAAGCCCATGCAACACGAAGGCATACGGCCGCGCGCCACTGCCGCGACGGCATTGCGGATCAGAGCCGTCGGAGGACTGGCTCGCGCAATAGGTCGGGCTCCAGGACAGGACGAGGGTGTAGTAGTCGAAGGCACCCGCGACGTTGCGCGCCGATTGCTGCGCGCGCTGCGCCTGGACCGGAGCTGCCAGCAGCAGCGCCACGAACGCCGCAGACAGAACGGAGCGATAAAACATACGTGCTGATCTCATCATCAAGTCTCCCTTCCGGACGGGCTCTCAGGCTTTCGCAAGATTGTGCAGGATTCTGGCCCAGCTCCTCGCGCCCTTTTTGAAGCTCGACAGGTTGTACTTTTCATTCGGTGAGTGGATGCGGTCGTCTTCACAGCCAAAGCCGACGAGCAGACTATCCATGCCGAGCTGGTGTTTGAATGTCGTCACGATGGGGATTGAACCTCCCGAACCCATCAGCGCAGCCGGGCGCTTCCATTCGTCTTCCAGGGCAGCGGCGACCGCCTTGACCTGGGGCATATTGGGGTCGAAGCCGATGGCGGCACTGCCGCGCGATGACACGAATTCGACGGTGCAGTCATCCGGCGCCCGCGCGCGCAGGAAGTCCTGCAGATTGGCGACGACGCGGTCCGGGTCCTGCCCGGGGACGAGGCGACAGGTGATCTTGGCAGAAGCCTGAGACGGAATGACGGTCTTCGTCCCGGCACCCTGATAGCCGCCGGTGATGCCATTGAACTCGCAGGTCGGACGCGCCCACATCTGCTCCAGGGCGCTATAGCGTTTTTCGCCCGCGGGTATGCTCAAGCCGACATCGTTCAGGTATTCGGCGGTGTCGAACCCGAGCTCCTGCCACTGCTTGCGCTGACGCGCAGACGGCCTGACGATGTCGTCGTAAAACCCAGGAACACGCACCCGGCCGTTGTCGTCATGCAGATCGGCCAGCATCCTGGCCAGCACGCGGATCGGATTGGCGGCGGGTCCACCGTAGAGCCCGGAATGAAGATCACGCGCGGCGCCGGTGACAATCACCTCCGTGGCGGCAAGCCCGCGGAGCATCAGTGTGATGCCCGGCGTATCCTTATCCCACTGCGTCGTATCGCAGACGAGGGCGAGATCGCAGCTCACTTCCCTGGCGTGCTTCTTCAGAAACCCCGGAAGACTTGGTGATCCGCATTCCTCTTCGCCTTCGAGCAGCACCGTGATCGCGACGGGCAATTCGCCAGCAACCTGCTTCCAGGCGCGAGCCGCTTCGAAGAACGTCATCAACTGGCCTTTGTTGTCCTCCGCGCCCCGGCCGACGACCATCTTGCCGTTGGCCTTGTCGCTGGCGATGCGCGGCTCGAACGGTGGCGTCTTCCACAACTCGAGCGGGTCCGGAGGCTGGACGTCATAGTGGCCGTAGAACAGGAGATGCGGCGTTCCCTTGGCGACTTTCGGCCGGTCATGAGCAACGACCATGGGATGGCCGGTGGTCGGGCGCACCGACGCGTCGAAGCCGATGTCGCGCAGCGCGTCAACGCACCACGCCGCCGCCGCCGCGCATTCGTTCTTGTAGGCCGGATCGGTCGAGATGCTGGGGATACGCAGCAGCGCGAACAGCCGATTGAGTGCCTCGCTTTGCGATTTGTCCAACACTTTGAGGACGTTGGAGAGCTGGTCGGTCATACGGGAGATCGCCATGGATTGGTCGTCTGAGGGGCCACCACAGTGGAAAGCCGGACGGCGAATGTCAAAGGAAAGCGAACGCAAGCGAAGGATTGCGCGTTTGCCCGCAGCGCACCACAGGTTTATGTCAGCCTCGGCCCGTGCAAAAGAGTGACCATGGAAAGGGTAACCGAATGAAGGCTTCCGGCAACGTAACCACGGCAGGACATCAGTGGGTCTACGCGTTCGGAGCAGGTCGGACGGATGGTTCGGCCAAAATGCGCAATTTGCTCGGTGGCAAGGGGGCGAACCTGGCCGAGATGGCATCGCTCGGGCTTCCGGTTCCTCCGGGCTTTACGATCACGACGGACGTTTGCACGTACTATTATGCGAACAACCGGACCATGCCCGAAAGTCTCGGGGTACAGGTTGAAGCCGCTCTGGCGGCCGTAGGGCAGGCTGTAGGGGCCGGTTTCGGCGATGCCACGAAGCCACTGCTCGTTTCCGTCCGCTCCGGTGCCCGGTCCTCCATGCCCGGTATGATGGACACGATCCTCAATCTCGGACTCAACGATGAGACGGTGAAGGGCCTGGCGGCACAATCCGGCGATGCCCGCTTCGCCTACGACAGCTATCGCCGGTTCATTCAGATGTATTCGGACGTCGTGCTGGAAGTCGATCACGGCGTGTTCGAGGATATCCTCGAAAACCACAAGAACATGAACGGCCACAGCGCCGATACGGACCTGTCTGCCGAGGACTGGCAGGAGGTGGTTGCCGCCTATCGCAAGGCCGTCGAGGATGAAACCGGCAAGCCGTTTCCGCAGGATCTCAAGGCCCAGCTCTGGGGCGCAATCGGTGCCGTGTTCGGTTCGTGGCAGAACGCGCGCGCGATCACATACCGCCGTCTGCACGATATCCCTGATGAGTGGGGCACGGCGGTCAACGTCCAGGCCATGGTGTTCGGGAACATGGGGGACGATTCGGCAACCGGCGTCGCCTTCACGCGCAACCCGTCGACCGGGCAGAAGGAGCTCTACGGTGAGTTCCTCGTCAACGCGCAGGGCGAGGACGTCGTCGCCGGTATACGCACGCCTCAGAATCTGACTGAAGCGGCGAGGATCGCGGCCAAAGACACGGCGCCGTCCCTCGAAGCGCTGATGCCGGACGTCTTCAAGCAGCTCAGCGACGTGTTCGCGCGCCTGGAAGCCCACTATCGCGACATGCAGGATGTCGAGTTCACGATCCAGGGCGGGAAGCTGTGGATGCTGCAGACCCGTGGTGGCAAGCGCACGACCGAGGCCGCCCTCAAGATCGCAGTCGATCTCGCCCAGGAGGGCGTTATCAGCCACGAGGAAGCGGTCATGCGCATCGAGCCCGCGGCGCTCGATCAGCTTCTGCACCCGACCATCGATCCAACGGCGCACAAGGAGGTCATCACCCGCGGACTGGCGGCATCTCCGGGCGCGGCGTCGGGTGAGATCGTGTTCGACTCCGATGCGGCTGAGGAGCTGAAAGCCAAGGGACACAGCGTCATCCTGGTCCGCGTGGAGACGAGCCCGGAAGACATCCACGGCATGCACGCGGCTGCAGGTATCCTGACTGCGCGCGGCGGCATGACGAGCCACGCCGCCGTCGTGGCGCGCGGCATGGGACGTCCGTGCGTTTGCGGAGCCGGCGCGCTGCGGATCGATACCAAGTCCGGCATCATGATGATCGACGGAAAATCCTTCAAGGCCGGTGATGTCATCACCATCGACGGCGCGACTGGCGAAGTGCTGAACGGCACCGTGCGCATGCGTCAGCCTGAGTTGTCGGGTGACTTTGCCACCTTGATGTCGTGGGCCGATGCCGTGCGCAAGCTCGGTGTCCGCACCAATGCAGATACGCCGCGCGACGCACGCCAGGCGCGCGCATTCGGCGCCGAGGGTATCGGTCTGTGCCGCACCGAGCACATGTTCTTTGAAGCCGATCGCATTCTTGCGATGCGCGAGATGATCTGCGCCGAAAACGAGGAGGGGCGGCGCAAGGCGCTCGCCAAGATCCTGCCCATGCAGCGTGCCGACTTCGAGGCGCTGTTTGAAATCATGGGTGAATTGCCGGTGACGATCCGTCTGCTCGACCCGCCCCTGCACGAGTTCCTGCCGCATGAGGACAAGGAAGCGACAGCCGTTGCCGCCGCGCTGGGAGTGCCTGTTGCGCGCTTGAAATCGCGCGTGATCGAACTCCACGAGTTCAACCCGATGCTCGGTTTCCGCGGTTGCCGGCTTGCAATCCGATATCCCGAAATCACGGAGATGCAGGCGCGGGCGATTTTCGAGGCCGCTGTCAACGTCGCCAAGAAATCCGGACAGAAGGTCAGGCCGGAGGTGATGATCCCACTGATCGCCTATCGCCGCGAATTCGACATTCTACGCAAGGTCATCGACGATACGGCCGCGGCCGTTGAGAAGGAAACGGGTGCGACGCTTTCTTATGACGTCGGGACCATGATCGAGCTGCCGCGTTCCGCCCTGCGCGCATCGGAAATTGCGGACGGTGAAAAAGGCGCGGAATTCTTCTCGTTCGGTACCAACGATTTGACCCAGACGTGCATGGGATTGTCGCGCGACGACGCTGCGCCGATCCTCGACAACTATGTGAAGCATGGCGTGTTCGAGGTTGATCCCTTCGTCTCGATTGATCGAGACGGCGTCGGTGAACTGGTCCGTATCGGATCCGAACGTGGCCGCAAGGTGCGGGCTGGTCTGAAAGTCGGGATCTGCGGCGAACACGGTGGCGATCCGGCGTCCGTCGCGTTCTGCCACGAGGTCGGACTTGACTACGTGTCATGCTCGCCGTTCCGTGTGCCCGTCGCACGGCTGGCAGCGGCGCAGGCCGCAATATCAGGCGGCGTCAAAGCGAAGGACGGCTGATACGCAAAACGGCGCGACCGTTCATCAGGCCGCGCCGTTTGACGTTCATTCAAACCTATTTGTTGCGCGCGTCCACGCAACGGCCTTCAGACCAGTAAAAGAATGTGCCGCACTCTCCAGGGGCAGATTCACGGGCGATGCGATCAACCCCGGGAGCGGCGGGCGCGCTGTAGTACGAGTATCCCGAGGCAACAGGTGGTCCGTAATAGCTTTGCCCGGGGGCCGGTGTCCTCACCGCGCGCGGTGGACCCCAATAAGCATAAGGCGGAGGTGTGTATCCTGGGCCGTAATAGGATGCATCACCGTCATCATCGAAGTTCGGACCATAACCAACACCAACACCGACGCCGACACCACCTCCATAGCCAGGGCCGACATACACACTCTGAGCGACTGCGGGCGCTGCCAAAAGTGCCGCGCCAGACAAGGCGGCAAGCCCAACCAACCACTTCCGCATAACGCGAACCTCCATACTCTCCACTGCACAACTGTTGCCGGAATCAACAGTGCGTCGAATGGAGAGTTCCGGAGAAAATTGCGGGTGAAACGCGCTCAACAGAGCATTCAGGCAAGGGCTAAAGCGCAGTCATTGGGGTGATGAATTTCCACATCATCCCGCAATCAGGCGGTTCTCGTCTGACGAGCGATTGGCGTGCCGAAATGAAAATTGCGACATGATGCCCGTCGCGTTTCAGCTCACACTTCCGCCGCGTCTTCTTCATCCAGAGTAGGACGTCGACGGCGCTGATCGCGCTTAGGTAGCAAAAGGAGGATCAGCACAAGGGGTGGCACGACGAACGACCAACCCATCCAGAAGGAATAGTCGCGGTTCTTCCAGCCCGCGAGCAGCCCGGCAATCGCCGTTGCGGCGACTGCGGTGATTCCCCAGATGACGACCCATTGAACCATTGTCATGTCGCTTGCCAATATTTACTGCGCTGCCGCAGCCTCCAACTGTAGCACGTGACGGCAAAGTATGGCGAAATGAAGCGCGCGAATGGAACAGATGTTCATAATCTCTTGAAACATCAGAGTTCTATGCAAGCAGCAAGCCGTCGCGGGTATGCGCGCATGGTGCCACTATCAGGCCTGCGGCTTCATGTCGATGTCGAGCCCGATATCAAGCACTGAGGCCGAATGCGTCAACGCTCCGACCGAGATCAGATCGACACCGGCTTCGGCAACGGCGCGCACCGACTCGAGATTGACACCGCCGGAAGCTTCCGTGATCACGCGGCCTGCAACGAGGCCTACGGCCTCCGCAAGCTGTGCTGGTGTCATGTTATCGAGCAGGACCGCATCGATCCGATGGGTGAGTGCTTCCTTGAGTTGATCAAGCGTATCGACCTCTACCTCCACCTTGACCATGTGCCCGGCACGTGCGCGGGCCGCCTCGATCGCAGCAGCGATACCGCCTGCGACCGCGATATGATTGTCCTTGATCAGAACGGCGTCGAACAATCCGATGCGATGGTTCATGCCGCCACCTGCGCGCACCGCGTATTTCTCGAAGGCGCGCAGGCCGGGCGTGGTCTTGCGCGTGTCGATGATGTGCGCGCGCGTGCCCGCGATGGCATCGACGTAGCGCTGGGTCAGTGTTGCGATACCGCTCATGCGGCCGAGGAAGTTGAGGGCGACGCGCTCACCGGTCAACAACGTGCGCGCTGCGCCTGAAACACGTGCGAGAACCGTTCCGGCTTCGACACGTGCGCCGTCCGCGACCAGCTTCTGGAACGACGTTAAAGCATCGAGATGGCGGAACGTGGCGGCGGCGACGTCGAGACCCGCGATGACCCCCGGCTTGCGCACGGCGAAGACCGCTGTCGCCTTGATGGCAGGTGCGATCGTCGCGTCGGTGGTGATATCGCCGGCGAGGCCGAGATCTTCGGCGAGCGCACTCGCGACAGCAGGATCGATCAGCGCCGCCGGGAGGTTCCCGTCGAATACGCTTCGCGTTGTCATGACCGCTCCTCATCATTTGTACGCTTCTGCGCGATTGCGGCGGCAAGGCCGGTAGAGGCCATCGCCGATCTCAAGTCAAGGCCAGCCAGCGTGATCGAGCTGCGCCGCTTCCATTTCGGATCCAGGCTCGGATAATCGCGCCGGTAGTGCGCGCCACGACTTTCCTTGCGCCGCCGGGCGCACTCGGTAATCAACCGGGCGGCGAGGACAGCGTTGCCGATGACAGGGTCGCCGTCGGCCGCTTCGCCGACGGCTTCCAGCGTCTTGAGAGCGGCCGCCAAACCGTCCGCATCGCGTTCGACGCCGACGTGGCGGGACATGGTGGTGCGGATGATCTGGGTTGCCGCCTCTCTCGCTCCGAAGTCCGGCAGATGCGTCGTGCGCTTCCGTTGCAGGTGGGCGCGCGTGGTGGAGGCGCGGTCGAGCTTCGCGACATCGGTTGCTACCCGGGCGCCGAACACGACGGCTTCGAGCAAGGAGTTCGAGGCCAATCGATTGGCACCGTGCAGCCCGGTTGCCGCGACTTCGCCGACCGCCCACAAACCCGATACACCCGTGCGTCCGTGAACGTCCGTCCGCACACCGCCCATGTGGTAGTGCGCGGCCGGCGCGACCGGGATCGGAGACGTGGCGGGATCGAGGCCAGCATCTTTGCAATGCGCGTAAACGGTCGGGAATTCATGCGGGAAGCGCTCGCCGACCGCCTCGCGGCAATCGAGGAAAGCGCCGCGTCCGGCTGCGATCTCGCGGAATACGGCTCGCGCCACGATATCGCGCGGCGCAAGCTCGGCATCCGGATGAAGGGCCGTCATGAACCGCGTTCCGTCCGTATTGATCAGGGCAGCCCCTTCGCCGCGCAGCGCTTCGGTCGCAAGCGGCGCTGGATCAATTCCAAGGTCGATGGCGGTCGGATGAAACTGCACGAATTCCGCGTCGGCAACAGCGGCACCAACCTGTGCGGCGAGCGCCAGTCCATCGCCGCGAGCTGACGGAGGATTGGTGGTGACCTGGTACAGGCCGCCAATGCCACCCGTTGCCAGGATCGTGGCGCGGACACCGTTGAGCTGATATTCCGCGGCGGGATCGTCGTGCCGGACCAGTTGCATCTCTGTCACGCGATCAGCGGATTTGATCAGCCCAATGGCGTGAAAGCCTTCCAGGATCGTGATGGACGGCGTTTCGCGAACACGCGCAATCAGCGCCTGCATGATGGCCGCGCCGGCCCGGTCTCCGGTCACGCGGATGACGCGGCTTTGCGAATGCGCGGCCTCGCGCGACAGATGAAATCCGTCCGCGGCATCGCGATCGAACGGAACGCCATAGGCCAGCAGGTCGCGGATGCGATCGGGACCTTCCTTGGCGACAAGCTGCGCGATGCTTTCATCGACGATGCCCGCACCAGCCAGAATGGTATCGGCGGCGTGCTGTTCAGGGCTGTCGTGCTCACTGACGGCGGCTGCGATGCCACCTTGCGCCCAGGCGCTGGATGCGCCGTCGCCGAGCGGTACGGGCGAGACGAGCGTGACGGGCAGCGGCGCGAGCTTCAACGCCGTGAACAGCCCGGCCAGACCCGCGCCGATGACCACGATGTCACCGCCCGCGGCTGGCTTGTCGATGCGGCCGGCTGTGGCCATGGGATGAGCCTTTGGCCGGTGCCGCTGGCGGCGCCGGTCGTTCCGATCAGTTTGTCAGGTTGATCATGCGCTCGACGGCGCGACGCGCGCGGTCGGCAATCATCGGATCGACCGTCACCTCGTGCCGCATGTAGATGAGGCTATCGAGGATGTTCTTCAGCGTGATCCGCTTCATGTGCGGGCACAGGTTGCACGGCCGGACGAATTCCACGTCGGGCACTTCGCTGGCGACGTTGGAGCTCATCGAGCATTCGGTGACGAGCACCACCTTGCGCGGCCGGTTCTTCTTCACCCAGTCGATCATGCCGGACGTCGAGCCGGTGAAGTCTGCGGCACCGATCACGTCCGGCGGGCACTCCGGATGCGCGATGATGCGCACGCTCGGATCGGCCTCGCGGAAGGCGTTGAGCTCTTCGGCGGTGAAGCGCTCGTGCACTTCGCAGTGACCCTTCCAGGTGATGATCTGCACATCCGTCTGCGTCTGGACATACTGTGCGAGATACTCGTCCGGGATCAGCAGCACGCGCGGCACGCCGAGGCTTTCGACGACCTTCACGGCGTTCGCGGAGGTGCAGCAGATGTCGCTCTCGGCCTTCACATCGGCAGAGGTGTTGACATAGGTGACAACCGGAACGCCCGGATAAGCCTCGCGGAGCAGGCGCACGTCCGCACCGGTGATCGATTCGGCCAGCGAGCAGCCCGCCCGCATGTCGGGGATCAGGACGGTCTTGTTCGGGCTCAGCAGTTTCGACGTCTCGGCCATGAAGTGCACGCCGGCCTGGACGATCACGTCGGCATCGACCTTGGCTGCTTCCTTGGCAAGCTGCAGGCTGTCGCCGCGGATGTCGCCGACGCAGTTGAAGATCTCCGGCGTCATGTAGTTGTGAGCCAGGATAACGGCGTTGCGCTGCTTTTTGAGGTCGTTGATCGCCTTGATGATGGGCGCGAACTGCGGCCACTCCAGCGGGGTCACGACCCGGGAAACCTTGGCGTAAAGCGGCTCCATCTCCCGCGCCAGTTCAGGCGTGAAGGTGAGGTCGGGCATCGGCAGAACGTCGTGCCGCCTGGAAACCGGCGCGCGGGTTTCTGCATGAACCATGGCCATTGAGCTCTCTCCCTCTTCCTCTTCGTCCGTTTAATGCTCTCATTGAGCATTAACGAGGGCCGAAAAAACACCCGATTGTAAGTCGAGCTTGATATGCTCTATGTGAGCATTCATAGTGTAAAACTAACATAGGTGAATTGGGTCGCGAATTCCAGGGTCGTTTATCGCGATCGTGGGACGCTGCCATGCGGATTTTGACGGACTTATCCGGGGCCGGACGGTCCGCCGGACGTTGACTAGCTGCGTCCCGGCTTCACACGGACTCCCGGTGCCGGTCGCTCCAACAGCACCTCGCGGCGGAATCGGTAAAGCCGCGCGGGACGTCCGCCGGTCTTGGCGCGCACTTCTCCGGTTGGCTCGACCAGTCCGGCACTTTCCACCAGACGGCGGAAATTCTGCTTGTGCAGATGCGGGCCAAGGATGGCTTCGACGGTCTTCTGCAGTTCATACAGCGTGAATTCGTCGGCCATCATCTCGAAGATCACCGGGCGGTATTTGATCTTCGCGCGGATGCGGCTGATCGCGGTCGCCAGGATGCGCCGATGGTCGAAACGCATGGCAGCACCCAGCCGCTGACTGCCGCCCCACGTCAACGCAGCCTCGCGGCCGTCGCGTCTGGCTTCCTCGAGCAGACCCGCTTCGTAAAGCAGCTCGAAGCGTTCGAGAACTTTCTCCTCGTCCCAGCCGCCACCGCCGATGCCGAAGCACACCCGCAGCCGCTCCGACCTCTGGATCGGCCTTACGGGCGCGGTTTGCAGGGCCGGCCGCTCCGCCCACGCCAGCAACTTGGGCTCGATCACGTCGGCGAGGATGGCGGGCCTGCCGCGCCGCCAGTCCTCCCATGGGAAATAATCGTACCAGCTCTGCCAGTGGCCGCGATCTTCTGCCTCCGCATCGTCGCTTGGCCGCGTCAGCGCCAGATAGCCGATGGAAACGATATGCGGCGTCGTATCGCCCGGCTGGGCATGTCTCCCGCGGTCGCCGAACGTATAGAGCTGCTCGACGTAGCCGAGGTCGAGCCCGGTCTGATCGGCAACCCAGCGGCGCAAACCGATATCGAGTGTGCGATGCTCCAGCGGCGAGAAGGGGCCAAACGGCAAGGCATCGATCGCGCTGCCATTCTCCGACTTCGGACGCACGACAAGCACGACGGGCTCGTCCTTGCGCACGGCCAGTATCGCCGCGTTCAATCCGATTTCGACAGCTGCAACCACGTCGTGTCGCTCCCGGTTGCCGGCATCTCGTGCCGATCGGTCTGTCTGCTTCAGGTGAGCTTCGAATGTCATCGATGATCTCCCATGGCAGCGCACTAGTGAGACATCATGGCGAATTTCGGAACCAACGCATGCGGCAGCAAGCCTCGCATTGGCAGAATGAGGCGCGGCGCTTCTAGTCGAAGCTGGTCGGCAGTTCGAACGGTGTTCCTTCCCTGGCAGCTTCCCCGATGCCGATCGCCTCGATTGCGCCGATCATTCGACCGCGCCGGGACAGCATGTCGTCGGCAAGTCGAACGAGCAGCCGGTTGGGCGTCGCGGTCAACGAAGCGCTCCTCAGGCGCTGAGCGATGATCTTCTCCGGTGTATCCGGATTGAGCGTGCACAAACTGATGAAGGCCGCAGCGGTCGAGCGGCTGATTCCAGCCCAACAATGCACGACCAGTGCGCCATTCCGGCCCCATGCGTTGGAGAAGCGGATCAGTTCCTCAACGTGGCATTCGGCCGGATGAACCAAGCCGTCCTGTGGCGCGCTGATATCGTTGATCGCCAGTTTGAGATGATTTGCGGCAGCAATGCCGGCCGGGGTTTCCAGCATCGTTTGCCGATTGATGAGCGTCATCAGATGACGAGCACCGGAGCGCTTCAGCGTCTCGGGGACGCGGCTCAACGGACAGACATGCAGTGCGCCAAAAGACGTGCCCCGATGTGGAATCGGATCGGAGAGCGTATGGTCGCTGACTGGATCGGATCGCATCATGATTCGGATGGCTCGGCGCGACAGCCGACCGGCACCATGCCGGGAAAGCTGTATCGTTGGCAAGCCAAACTGCGGTTTCATCGCGAGAGTGTGACGAAGCGCTCAAGAAATTGTTCCTGCGCCTTGGCTGTCGGCCAGCCGGACAGGCAGCCCAGCCCTTGCCGGAGGGCATCGGGAAGACTTTTCGGTTGATCGAAATAGCGGGCCGCTTCGGTCTCACTGAACCCTGCGAGACACGTCGCTTCGAAGTAGGCGGCAATCCGGTCCGCGAGCTTGATTTCGGCGGCGACATCGTCGGGCGCCTGCAACGGCAGTCCAAATCGCGCATGAATGGCTTCCAGCAGGCGCAGTTCGAAGGCCTTGTAGTCAAAGCCGATAGCCGCCTTGAACGGACTGATCAAGTCACCGACAACGTATTCCGGCGCGTCATGCAACAGCGACATCATCCGGAAAGCGCGGGGCCACGCAGGATTGAGCGCCGCAGTGATATCTTCGACGACGAGGGCGTGTTGTGCGACCGAAAACGCGTGCGGTCCGACGGTCTGGCCGTTCCAACGCGCCACGCGCGCCAGCCCGTGGGCAATATCCTCGATCTCGATGTCGAGCGGTGACGGATTGAGAAGATCCAATCGCCGGCCTGAGAGCATCCGCTGCCACGCGCGCGGAGGTTCTTTTGCATTGCGCTTCTGGTTCATGACGCCTTGGCACCCGGCCGCCTGAAGGCGCGCTGCAGTTTCTTGCAGGCCGCGTGACGATGGCAGTCGGCGACGTGATCGTTGACCATGCCGACCGACTGCATGAAGGCGTAGACGGTCGTCGGGCCGACGAAGCGGAAGCCTTCTGCCTTGAGGGCCTTGGAAATGGTTTTCGACAGCTCCGTCGCTCCAGGGATATCCTTCAGCGTCGCGCGACTGTGCACGAGCGGACCCTCGGGAAAGAAGTTCCATAGAAACGCCGCGAACGGAATGCGTTCGGCGAGCTTCAGATAAGCCTTCGCGTTGTCGATCGTGGCCTCGATCTTGAGGCGATTGCGGACAATACCTTCATCTGCCATCAGCTGCGCGAAATCCTTGGCGCCGAAACGGGCGATACGCTCCGGGTCGAATTCGGCGAAGGCACGGCGGAAGTTCTCGCGCTTCCTCAGAATGGTGATCCAGGACAGGCCCGACTGGAACCCTTCGAGAACCATCTTCTCGAACAGCGCGCGACTGTCAGCCTTCGGCACACCCCACTCTTCGTCATGGTAGCGCGCGTAAAGTTCATCGCCGCCGCTGGCCCAGCCACAACGCACGATATCAGCGGAAAGAGGCGCGGGTTTCTTCATCTCAGGCCTTTGGGGCATCTTCTTTCATGGGAATTGTAAACCGCACCCAGTCCGGCAGCTTCACGGTGATCTCAGTGCCGCCAGCCGTCACCGGTTGACCTTTGCCGATGGCTTCCCCGACGCGATCGAGGCGCACCAGCGCAAGGGCACGTGTTCCGTTGCTCGATCCGACCATGCCGATGACCGCTTCACCGACCTTCACTTCGGACCCAGCCGCGATATCGGCGGTGCTTTCGATGGGCACCACCCGTTTCCGGGCCGTCGAGCGGTGCTGCATCCGGGAGACGACTTCCTGGCCGACGTAGCAGCCCTTGTCGAAATTGACCCCGCTGATCTGATCGAACAACGCCTCGTGCGGGAAGGTATCTCCCAGCACGTAGTCGCGCCCACCCTCCGGCACGCCGATGGCGACACGGTGTTGATGGTAGCGGGAGTCCGACTCGAACCGCTGGGAACTCGCGGCTTCCGTTCCAGCCGGAGCGATCAATCGCCAACCGAGCTCGGCATTGCGCGGGTCGGGAAAGGCAATGACGCCGGCTAGTTCAGGCGGCTCGCCGCCCCAGGCCGCGAACACTTCATAGCTATCGGACGCGTCCGCAATCACCGCTTTGGCCCTGAGCTTGTAAAAAGTCAGCCGTTTGGCCAGATCCGGCGCTTTGTCTCTGGCTGTTTCCAGCAGGAAGCCGTCCGCGGTTTTGACGACGAAGAAATCAAACAGGATCTTGCCCTGCGGTGTCAGCAGGCCGCCGAAGAGCGCGGGCTCCTTGTCGAGGCGTTCGAGGTCCGCCGTGATCAGGTTGTCGAGCAGCTTGGCCGCATCGTCGCCCGTGACACGCACCACGCCACGATCGGCGAGCCGTGCAATTTTCGCGTCCGTCATGTGTGAACCCTGGTTCCGGCCTGCACCATGCGAAGAAACTGCTGGCGGCCAACGTGCCGTGACAGCTAGGTAAGCAGGAGACCGCGGCGTGGCAAGCGGAAGGAGAGTCTGATGGCCGAGACGTTCGACCTGGTGTTGAAAGGCGGCACCGTCGTCAACCATGACGGTACGGCGGAGCGCGATGTCGGCCTCCGCGATGGCCGTATCGTCGCGCTGGGCACAGTGAATGCGAGCGCCGCCCGCGAGGTCGTGGACTGCAAGGGCCTCCACATTTTGCCGGGCGTCATCGATAGCCAGGTGCATTTCCGCGAACCGGGTCTGGAGCAGAAGGAAGACCTGGAGACTGGCAGCCGTGCCGCCGTGCTCGGCGGTGTCACGGCGGTCTTCGAGATGCCGAACACCAACCCGCTCACCACGGACGCGCCTGCGCTAGCGGATAAGGTGCGCCGCGCGCGGCATCGCATGTTCTGCGACTTCGCCTTCTATGTCGGCGGCACGCGCGAGAACATCGGCGACATTCCTGCTTTGGAACGACTGGAAGGGTCTGCAGGCATCAAGGTGTTCATCGGTTCATCGACCGGCAACCTGCTGGTCGAGGACGAGCCGTCGCTGGATCGCATCATCGCCGCCATCAGCCGCCGCGCCGCATTCCATGCCGAGGACGAAGCGCGGCTCAAGGAGCGTGCAGGACTGCGCAGGGCAGGGGATCCATCATCTCATCCCGTGTGGCGCGATGAGATTGCCGCGCTGATCGCAACGCAGCGTCTCGTCGGTCTTGCGGAAAAGCATCGCCGCCGCGTGCACGTTCTGCACATCTCGACAGCCGAAGAAATGGCCTATCTCGCTGATCATAAGGATTGGGCGAGTGTCGAAGTGACGCCGCATCATCTCACGCTGGTGGCGCCCGATTGCTACGAGCGCCTCGGCACCTATGCGCAGATGAACCCGCCGGTTCGCGACGAGCGGCATCGGGCGGCGATTTGGGCTGGCATCGCCAACGGTGTCGTGGATGTGCTGGGCTCCGATCACGCCCCGCATACGCACGAGGAGAAGGACCACGCCTATCCGGGCAGCCATTCCGGCATGACCGGTGTTCAGACGCTGGTCGCCACCATGCTCGATCACGTCAATGCCGGGCGGCTGTCTCTGCAACGCTTCGTCGATCTCACCAGCCACGGTCTGCAACGCCTGTTCGGCATCCGCAACAAGGGACGTATTGCGGTTGGTTATGATGCGGATCTGACCGTCGTCGACCTTAAGCGGCGACAGACCATCGATAACAGCATGATCGCCAGCCGCTGCGGATGGACGCCATATCACGGGGTTACGGTGACGGGATGGCCCGTGGGAACGCTGGTGCGCGGTGGTGTCGTCATGTGGCAGGGCGAGATCCTCGGTGCCGCGAGAGGCGAGCCAGTGCGCTTCTATGAGGCAGGCTGATAATCAGCTCTAGCTTGACGTCCGCATCGCGCCGCGGGAATACGGTGGCGGCAATCAATAGTCCGATGTGGAGCGTGCGATGAGTGTCAGCGCCGGCCGCCAGTTTCTGAGCATTCCTGGTCCTACAACCGTTCCGGATCAGGTGCTCCAGGCCATGCATCAGCCGGCCGTGGACATCTATTCCGGCGGCTTGGTCGATGTAACGACGAGCCTGCTGGCCGATCTCAAACGCGTTTTTCGCACTGACGGCCATACCTACATCTACGCTGCCAATGGGCACGGAGCGTGGGAAGCCGCCCTGTGCAACGTGCTGTCGCGCGGTGACAAGATCCTGGTTCTGGAGAGCGGCCGTTTCGCTGTGGGTTGGGGCGAGATGGGTGCCAAGCTTGGTCTCGACGTCGAGGTGCTGAAGGGCGACTGGCGCCGCGCCGTGCGACCGGATGAGGTCGAAGCTCGGCTGCGGGCCGACAAGCAGCACGCGATCAAAGCCGTTCTCGTCGTGCAGATCGATACGGCGTCGGGCGCAGGAAACGATATCGAAGCCATAGGAAAGGCGATCCGCGCGGCCGGGCATCCCGCACTGTTCATGGTCGATGGCGTTGCTTCGATCGGCTGCGTGCCGTTCGAGATGGATGCGTGGGGCATCGACGTGGCTGTTTCGGGTTCGCAAAAGGGATTGATGACACCGCCGGGACTGGGCTTCGTCGCCGCGAGCGAGCGGGCGTTTGCGCTCCATAAAACGGCGACGCTGAACACGCCGTACTGGGACTGGGGCTTCCGCGAGGGTGAGGAGCACTATCAGAAATATTGCGGCACGCCGCCGGAGCATCTGCTGTTCGGCCTGCGGAAAGCCATCGATATGCTGTTCGCGGAAGGGATGGAGAACGCCTTCGCGCGGCATCGCATTCTTGCCGAAGCCGTGCGCCGTGCTGTTGGCGTCTGGTCGGAGGGGCAGGCGATTGCTTTCAACATCGCTGCACCGGAGGAGCGCGCCAATTCGGTGACGACGATCCTCTGGCAGCGCGATAGCGGGCTGAAGGAGTTCGTCGATTACGCCCGTGAGAAGTGCGGCGTCGTGCTCGGCACAGGCATCGGTGCGCTGGGCGGCAGGGCGTTCCGGATCGCGCACATGGGACATGTCAACGCGCCGATGGTCCTGGGCACCTTGGGCGTGGTGGAGACGGCGCTGGCGGCGACTTCCGTGCCTCACGGGCGGGGCGGGGTCCAGGCAGCGATCGATAGCCTCAGCGAAAACGTCCGGCCGTGACGTCGCCGCGTCCGCGGACGACTATTTCAGCTTGGTAATCCTGTCAGCCATGTCGGCGTGCAGAATGAGGCGGTAGACCCCGTCATCGCACGTCAGAATCCATGCTGGGACGTCGGCCGTGGAGAGCTGCGGGTCCCGCTCCGCTTTGAGGGGTTTGGTGCACGCGTGCCCCTCCGCGCGGACCCGGACGGCCAGGATATCACGCGGGTCTTCGGCCTGTGCGATCGCTTCGGGAACGAGTGTCGCCAGCGTGAGGAGCGCAAGGCCGACTGGAGCAAGCTTCATTCGACGTCGATCGCTCATTCATTCTCTCCATGCACGGCGCGCTTCGACGCGGGAATTGCCGTGCACGGATTTTGGTTCCAGGCTGCATCCGGAAAATGCCGAAACAAGGCAAACAAAGCCTTGGCCGCCTCACGACGCGGCTAGATCCGACCTTCGACCACGCCGTGACAGGCAACCAGCCGATCAGCGAGGCCCGTCAACACTGGTGTTTCGTGACGGCAGCGGTCGTTCAGATAAGGGCAGCGCGGATGAAAGCCGCAACCCTTCGGCGGATTGATCGGATTGGGGATTTCACCCTCTACCGGCCGCCGCACGCGGCCGGTCATTTCCAAGTCCGGCACGGCATCGAGCAGCATCCGCGTGTAGGGGTGACGCGGCTTGGCGAACAGATCCCGGGGGGCAGCGACCTCGACGAGGCGTCCGAGATACAACACGCCGATCTTCGTCGCCATGTGCCGGACCACGGCGAGGTTATGGCTGATGAACAGGTAGGTCAGACCAAGCCGGTCCTGCAGATCGCGCATCAGATTGAGGATCTGCGCCTGCACCGAGACATCGAGCGCTGAGGTCGGCTCGTCGCAGACAAGAAACTCCGGATTGGCCGCCAACGCGCGTGCGATTGCGACGCGCTGGCGTTGGCCGCCGGAGAACTCGTGCGGATATTTGCGTCCGTCAGCTGGATCGAGACCGACCAGGCGCAACAGCTCCCCGACGCGCGTCTCGATCTCCTGCCGGTCACTCATCAGGCCGAACGCGCGCAACG